>DATKPA010000041.1:0-39199 GCA_035524355.1 Phycisphaerae bacterium
CCCCCCCCCGGTCACCCGTCTCTCGGAACGAAAGGAGCCTCCCCATGAATACCCCCGCAGTCGCCCAAAAACTCGTCTCCCTCTGCCAGCAGGGTAAATTCAACGAAGCGATGGAAGCCACCTACGCCAGCAGCATCGTCAGCGTCGAAGGCTTCGACATGGGCAGCATGCCCCGCGAAACCCGCGGCCTCGACAACGTCCGCAAGAAGGCCCAGTGGTGGGAACAGAACCACACCGTGCACTCCTGCAAAGTCGCCGGCCCCTTCATGGCCCTCGACAAGTTCGCCGTCACCTTCGATCTCGACGTCACCGACAAAGCCACCGGCAAGCGCATGCAAATGTCCGAAGTCGCGGTCTACACCGTCGAAGGCGACAAAATCGTGCACGAAGAATTCCTTTACAAACAATAATCTTCCGCACCCGCAGCGCGGTATACTCGCCCTACACGCAACTCAAACGTCAACCTTCAGGCGGCCATGAGCCGTTTGGAGGTTTTTTCCACGTTCTGGCATTGTGCACTCTTACGGAGGTCTCTCATGATTTACCGCAAGCTGTTTGTCCCTGCCGTGATCGTTGGTATCGCCGCCGCCGCTGCCGTTCCCTTCACCCTCGCCGATGAGGCCAAAGACGCCGCCGTGCAACCCCAGATGAAACTTCCCCCGGGCTGGACCCAGGAAGACATGCAGGCCACCATCGCCGCCGCCACCCCCGGCAAAATGCACGAATTCCTGCAAAAAGACGTGGGCATCTGGAAAGGCAAGAACACGATGTGGATGAGCCCCGGCGCCGACCCGGTCTCCTCGGACTCCACCGCCACCCTCACCCCCATGATGGGCGGCCGCTTCGTCAAGTGCGAGGTCGCGGGCGAAATGCCCGGCATGGGTCCCTACACCGGCCTCGGCATCTACGGCTTCGACAACGTCTCACAAAAATTCGTCTACATGTGGATCGACAACTCCTCCACCGGCATCGCCAACGGCACGGGCGACCTCTCCTCCGACGGGAAAACCCTCACCTGGAACATCACCTTCAACTGCCCCATCACCAAAAAACCCCAGACCATCCGCGAAGTGGACACCTTCACCGGACCCGATTCCAAAACAATCGAAATGTTCGGCGCCGATCCCAAGTCGGGAAAGGAATTTGAAATGATTAAGGTCGAACTCACCCGGCAATAACAACCGGTGCAATAGATCGACGTCACGGCTGTCATGCTTCCGGCCACAACTTCGGTGGCCGGAAGCATGCCTCGTGGGGCGGTGCGTGCGCCCCGCTCCCACCGCATGACCGCCCTGCCATACGGGGAAATTGCAATACATTTAAATAATTCATTGGGATCCGTCGCTGAGCTGCGTACAGTGAAGTGTCCCCCAAATCGCATGCACACGAGCCTCATTCCCCGACCTATTCATTATCAGGTCGCTTTATAAAGGAAATCCCATGACCCAGTTTAAACAGCAATCACAAAACCAGCCCCAGGCTCCCTCAAAGACGGCATCTGTCGCTCCTGCGGTTCAACGCTCCGGTGTTCCGCTCGTCGCGACCGCGCCCACCCAGGAGGACATCTCCCAACGCGCCTACGACATCTATGTCGAAAGCGGCTACCAGCAGGGGCAATCCACGCAGAATTGGGTCCGCGCGGAAAAAGACCTCAACGACCGCGGATCGGTCGCCTGCCAGGCCGAACATCGCCAGAAGAACGCCTTCGCCCCCGATTCCCCGCAGTCGCGCTAAACGGTGCAATTTCGTCGGACCTCCGGAGCGTTCCGCCCCGAAGGCCGGCGGATGCGTAGGCTCTCCCCCTCCGTTCATTCGCGCAGCCTCTTCCAGCCTCTTGCAGAAAGCAACGCATTATGAAACGACAACCGATCAAGCCGAATCAACCGGGCATGCACGTCACCCCGCGGGTCGGCCCCAACCTCCTCGTCGTCATCGACCACCGCGAAGCTCGCATCTTCCGAACCGAATCGCACGGCACCGAGCCGGAGTCCATCACCCCCTACGATCCCCACGGCTTCGGCCGCGCGCTCCACTACAACCAGAAAGATGCCGACGGCCAGCGAAAGCCCGAACTCAAAAGTTTCTACGAAGCGGTCGCCAAAACCCTCAAAGGCGCCGCCCAGATCCTCATCTTCGGCAGCGGCACCGGCGCCAGCTCGGCCATGCAGCAACTCCTCTTCGACCTCCAGCACAACCACCACGACCTCTCCGAACGCGTCGTCGGCGCCCTCACCATCGACGCCCACCACACCACCGACGACCAACTCCTCGCCAAGGCCCGTGACTTCTATGCCAACCTGGTCCCGGTCGCAGCGGAATCCGTGGAAGGTTACTACTGACGTGCGTTGACCCCGTGCCCCCCATTATTCTTCGCCCTCTTCGTGGTGCTTCGTGTTTAAGTTCGCCATCACGGGTGAGGGGGCTTTACCGCCATCGTCGCATTGAAAGTCCGCCCCTCCGCAATATACTTCCGCTCAAAATTCGTTCCGACAATGGACCCCTCGGGCGATCCCTCCTTGAGCGCCACCGGCGCCTCAAAATCCACCACCTTCAACAAATCCTGCCCCGCGAGCACTTCCTTCATGTGGGCAAAATAATCCGCATGATCCGTCACGAGACGCAGCTTTCCCCCCGGCACGAGCATCCGATGCACCTCCTTCAAAAACGGCAACTGCACGAGCCGCCGCTTGTGATGCCGGGTTTTGGGCCACGGATCCGGGAAATAGACATGCACGCCCGCCAGCGATTCATCCGGCACATGACACCGAATCCACCACGACGCCTCGCCATGCACCATCCGCGCATTGCTCGTGTTGTGCCGCCGCAACCGATCCCCGGCAAACTCCGCATACGCCTTGGCATACTCAATGCCCACATAATTATGCTCCGGTTTCGCCTCCGCGATCCCGAGCAGAAATGTTCCCTTGCCCGACCCGATCTCCAACTCCACGGGATGTTCATTCCCAAAAATCTCCCGCCACACCACCTTCCCCGCCTCATCCGGAATGTTCAACATCATCGGGTCAGGATTCAAATTCGGACGAAGCGCCATGCATTTCCACCGGAAAACAGAAGATTCAAACCAGATCAAACAGAATACGCCCCCACCCTAGCCCTGCCAAGCGACTCGCACTCCCGACGCCCCTTTCGCTCCCTGTCTTGTGTGATGCATTCGTGCAAAAGGTTGGGCAATTTCTCCAAGACCTCGCGGTTGCTCCCATGAAAGAACAGCGGTACGTTCAACGCAGAGCCGCCACCAAAGCATTTCTCGGCCTCTGCGTGTGTCGCTTCAATCGCCGGTGATATTTCACAAGTATTGATTGCACATCTTGAGCCCTTTTCAAAATGGAGGACGTATGAAGACCCCCCTGCGGATATTGCGCGCGCTCTTCGCCGCCATCGCCCCTCTCGCGATCACCGGCACGACCGCCTTCGCCGACAACTACCTCGTCGATCCCAATTACGTCGGCCCCAGCGGCGCTCCGTACAACGGCTACACCGCTGCCTACAACAGCGTCGCCGCCGCCCTCGCGGCCTCCGGTGGCGTCCCCTCCGGCGCCTCCGCCACCAACCCCAACCGCATCTACTTCGCTCCCGGGACCTACAACGTCGGCTCCTCTTCCCTCTCCTATTCCGCCAGCAACGTCGCCTTCATCGGCGTGACGGGCAATCCCGGCGACGTCGTCATCACCTCCTACCTCGACGGCGCCATCACCGGCACCACCGGCAGTTCTTCACTCCAGCTCAAAGGCAGCCACACCTCCGCCGCCAACATCACCTTCGCCAACAGCACGGATACCCCCTACATCGTCAACGTCGTCCACCAAGCCCTGAACGCTGATGGTACCTATACCGGCCCTGCCCAGACCACCAATGCCCAGTGCGTCGCCATCAAAATCACCGGCGACCAGCAGGCCTTCCAGAACTGCAGGTTTCTCGGCTACCAGGACACCCTCTACTCCTCCGGCGGCCGCGCTTACTTCAACAACTGCTACGTCAGCGGCGATGTGGACTTCATCTTTGGCAATGGCACACTCGTCTTTAACCATTCCCAGATCAACCTCGACGGGGACCACTCGGGCGGCACTGTGACCGCCGCCTCCACCGACAAGCGCACCAGCAATGGCATCGTCTTCCTGAATTCCACCATCACGGCCAATTCTGTTAAAGGCGATCCCGTCATCGATCCCTATGGCGCTGCCAACGCCAGCGGCGCCGCATCCGGGTCCATGAACCTCGGTCGGCCCTGGGGCTGGACGCAGCCCGGTGGCGACGCCGGAACCGTCTTTATCAATACGAAGATGGCCCCTGCGATCAAAGCCGCCGGCTGGCTCGCCTGGGACTCCACCGAGACCTTCTCTCTCAACGGCAAGAACGGCGGCAACCCCGCTGAAGACACCCGCTACGCCGAGTACAACAGCACCGATCTCACCGGCACCGCCGTCGACACCTCCAACCGCCTCTCGTGGTCCCACCAGCTCACCGCCGCACAAGCCGCCGCCTTCACGCCCCAGAACCTTTTCTCCGTTGAATCCGATTACCCCTGGTTCGGCGCCGGCTACTCCGGTTCCGCCAATCCAGCCGACCCGAACTTCTCCTGGCCCGCCTACTGGGGCATACGGAACTCGCAGAACGAAACCAACAACGATACCGTCACGGGCAACCCGGTCGCGTACTCCGACCCAGGGTGGGCAGTCCCCGGCAGTTGGGACGCCGATGGCCAGCTCGCACTCGCGATCGTCGCCGTTCCGGAGCCGGCCACTCTCTTCCTGTTCGCCGCCGCCCTGACGCTGCCCGTCTTCTGCCGCCGCCGCTCGGCCGTTTTCGTGAGTTCTTCGACCTGAAGTATCCGCTCTGAAGTCTTTGTGCCTTCCCTTCGATCGGTTCCGTCAACTCACAAGGCATCTCATGATTTCAAAACCCCTTGCTCGAAAGGAGCTCTCCATGACGTTCCGTTCTTACGGCTGCATCTCCGCCCTGCTCGCTCTCGCCACCGGCGTCTCCTCCGCCGGCGCTTTCACCATCGGCATCCGGTTCACGGACGAGGATACCGGCTTCGGCAACGCGGCCATCGGCAGCAGCGTCGTCGGCGCCCCCGGCTACGCGCAGGCCAACTGGAACACCGTCGCCGTCCACGACCGCAACGCCAGCTCCAGCAACGACTGGTCCCAAACACTCCCCACCCTCGTCGACGCCACCGGCGCCACCGTTCCCAACGTAATCGCCGCCTTCTCCTCCGATGGTTCCCACGTCACTCAAACCTACTACACCTATCCCCAACCCGGCCTCACGCCTACCGAAGAATTTCTCTCCGCCGGAATTATCGCCTTCGGCGCTGGCGGCGATATCGGCTTCACCAACCTCCCCGCCGGCGCCTACTCCCTCGTCATCTACACCCCGAACGCCTATCCCGGTGTCTCCTCCTTCTCCGTCAACGGCGGCCCCGCCACCTCCATCTACGAACAGTACGGAACCAACTTCTCCACCTCCGGGGACGTCTACCTCTCCAACCCCGGCGGCACCGCCTCCACTTCCCCCAGCAATTATCTCGTCCTCTCCGGCCTGACCCCCGATGCCACCGGTCTGATCGATCTCCACTATGCCGAAGTCTCCGGGACGGACGTCAGCGTCTCGGCCGTGCAGCTCATCTCCACTCCCACTCCCGAACCCGCCAGCCTGTCACTGCTCAGCGTGGCGGCGGCCGCCCTCCTAACCAGCCGTCGCCGCAGTCATTGACCCTCCAATGAAGATCTCCGCGCGGAGGGTCGCGCTCGCAGGGCGCGACCTCCGCACGCACCCTCTTCACCTCCCCATCCAAAGAATCATGCCCAAACTCCCCACACTGATCACCACCCACACCACCACCCCCTGCACCAGCGGCCGAACCCCCACCGCCCCAATCAATACAACGTCACGGTTGCACGTTCGCTTCACGCACAACCCGCCGCGGCCAAAATACCTCGACTTCCGACCCCTCCGCCACAAATGCCGAACAGGCCCCGCCCGCAATTGGCCCCGCAAATCGTCCACCGTAAAACCCCGCTGCTCCGCGCGAACACGCCGCACCCTGCACCGACCACACCCGCCACACCGGATGGGCCACCCGATACTCCACGGTCCCCCCATCCCGCTGCCGGGTATATCCCCAATAATGTTCTGTAATAAACGCCGCCTCCGTCCCCTCCGCTGGAACCGTTGCTACACCCGTAGCGGTCGCCGAGATCCCCTCCCATCCGCCCTCCGTCTGCCACGAGTACTCCACCAGCCCTGGATTGTCCGTCACACCGCGCGGCACGCTGCTCCGCATCCGGCACGCCCCGTATGGCTCGTTGTAAGCAAGCCGCGCCATTGCCGCGATCGCCACCCGGGGCACCATTTCCCGCGCGAACACCACGCCCCGCCTGAACTCTCCCGATCCCACCCGTCGTCGCACATAAAACCGCAAATTGACCTCATCAAAATCCACATGTCCCGGCACCGCCACCCCCATGACCCGCGCCCGCAAGAAGCGAAACCCCACCACGCTGAACAACGCCCGCCCTTCAAACAAATCCAATTCCGTGCCCGCCGGCACCAGCGGCAATAACGCCTCCCGCGCCACCTCGTAATTCAAAATCAACAAATACCGCCACTCCGCCGAAAGGAATCGTGCCCCTACGTGCATCTCCGCATCGGACCGAGCCGCAGAATCGTTCACCGTTTCCCCTCGCTCCCCTTCGGCGGAACAATTCCGCACGCCGCCGAAATCCGCAGCCGCCGGTTCGCAAATCCCCGGTACGCCGCATCAAAAATATGCCGCGCCCCGGGCACGATTGACAACACATACACCGGAAACGCCCACCACGTATGCCGCATCACGTACCGATACACGTCGGCCCCAGACAACTGGCGCCCGTCCTCGAAGAGAATCCGAATATCCCGCAGCATCTCCTCCGCCGAACCCTGCAACCGCTTTCGCACCCACCCCTCCTGCAACGCCGCGGTCCGCAGTCGCGCACGCCGCAACGTCCCCGCCCAGAACGGCACCCATCGCGCGCATATCCCGCATCCCCCATCATAGAGCACCCACCCCCTCACCCCCTCCACCGAACTCAATCGTTCTCCATCACCCATATGCGACACTCGAGTACACGCTGCGCTCCTCGAGCGATTCTACCGCGCCCCCACCGGCAGCGCTGCCCCCGGGCCGCTCCCACCGCCTCAAGCAAAACGAAATCCCTATCAAATTAGTGGGAGATTGCCAGGGACGCGCGCGCCTTGGCAATCTTCTTTGCGATGTTTCTTTTGGCGACCTCCCCCCCCCCCCGCAGCTCTACCCCTCTGCATCCCCCTTGCCCGGATGCAAAAATAAAAATGCCGCCACGGGGCTGCCGAGTGGGGCGCGACAGCTTTCGTATAGGCAAAGTGGGAACCCATACGGTGGCGGCGAGGGTCGAATGGGGAAGGTTGCTTCCCCACACTCATTTACTTGTTATTACGACCGTTGACTTGATAAGTGGATTATCTTACACGGCGGGGAGAGGGTCAATACATTTATCTGGAAACTTAGTTTATTCTTAGGTTCTGTTGTTGCAATACTTTGTGCACTTTTTCCATAGGTTTTTTCCCTAGCCGGGCTGAGTCATCTTCTCCCCGGCTGCGCCTGGTTCACCAGCACCGCCACGAAGATGAGAATCCCCCGCGCCACGACTTGCCAATACTCGTCCACGTTCATCAATGTCATGCCATTGCTCAGCACCCCCAGGAACACGACGCCGATCAGCGTCCCCCACACGCGTCCGGCACCCCCCATGAGGCTCGTTCCTCCGATGATCACGGCCGTGATGACATCCAGCTCCCACCCGACGGCACTCTCGGGATTGCCCGAGAGCAGCCGCGACGAGAGCATGATCCCCGCAATCGCCGCCAGACCGGCCACGATCGCCATCACCGCAATCTTCACGCGTCCCACGCCGATCCCGCTCAGCCGAGCCGCCTCGGCATTTCCACCGACGGCATACACCGACCGGCCAAAGGTCGTGAACGTCATGATCCCCTGGATCACCAGGAAGACCGCGACGAACACAATGGCCGGAAACGGAATGTCGCCGATGTACCCGGCCCCGAGGAAACTGAATCCCTGCGGAAAGGAGTTGATCGGAAAGCCATGCGTGATCAGTTTCGCGCCGCCGCGCAGGATGGCCATCCACGCGAGGGTGCTGATGAACGTGGGCACCCGGAACCGAATCCGAAAGAACCCCGACAAAACCCCGGCCAGCATGTTCGCCGCGATCGCCGCACCGATCGCGAGCACGATGCTCGCCGCTGCGGGCACGTTGTCCCGGGTCAGCCGCTCGACGATCCAGGCGGCAATGCAGCCGGAGAACGCCACCGCCGATCCGACGCTGAGATCGATTTCCCCGGCGATGATGACCATCGTCATGCCGAACGCGATGATCCCCTGCATCGACACATCGCCGAGAATCTTCAGCAGATTCTCGGCGCTTAAGAATCCGCGCGCCCGGAACGACAGAAACACGCAGAGGATCACCAGCACAATCTCAAGAATGGTGTTGCGCAGCCACTTCATGCGGCACTCCGTGGATCGACCGTGGAAGTCTCCATGCAGCGAACGACAAGTTCATCAACGGTGATCTGGTCGGGGCTCACTTCGCCGGCGATGGCACCGGACTTCATGATCAAAATGCGATGGCACACTTCCACCAGCTCCTCCAGCTCGCTCGACACAAAAATCGACCCAATCCCCTCGCGCGAGAGGTCCCACATGATCTGAAAAATGTGCTGCTTCGCCTGCACATCGATTCCGCGTGTCGGCTCATCAAACAGAATCACCCGCGGCTTCGTGTTCAGCCATTTTGCCACCACGATCTTCTGCTGATTCCCGCCGCTGAGCGAATCGATCGGCAACCCCGCATCCGCGACCTTGATCGCCAGCCTTTCAATCAGCGGCAACGTCGTCCGCTGTTCCCGGGCGCTGGTGATCAGGCCGCACCACCCCACGCGGTTCATGCTGGCCAGGCACAGATTTGTCCGAATCGATTGTCCGAGCACGAGCGCCTGCTCCTTGCGGTTTTCCGGGATGAAACCGAGTCCCAGCTCCATCATCCTCTTTGGCGATCCCGCCTGCGCCGGCCGCACGGCTTTTCCGTCGAGGAGAATCCGGCCCGCATCAATGGGATCGGCGCCGAAAATCGCGCGAAGCAATTCCGTGCGCCCCGACCCCAGCATCCCCGCGATTCCGAGAATCTCCCCGCGATGCAGCGTGAAATCAATGTCGCGGAATTTGTCCCCGCGTGAAAGCCCCTGCACCTCCAGCAGCGGCTCCGTTCCCGCCTTCAGATCCGCCGGCCGCTGTTTCTGCACGACCGCGCCGAACATCATGTGCACGATGCTCTCCGGGGTGGCCGGGTTGAACTCCGCCGAACCGATGAACTTTCCATCGCGCAGGACGGTGACGACGTCCGCGATCTGCGCGAGTTCCTGGAGCCGATGCGTGATGTGGATCACCGCCACGCCGCTTTTGGCGAGCCGGCGTATGATGCGGAAGAGCATCTCTGTTTCGTGGCGCGCGAGTGCGGACGTGGGCTCGTCGAGCATGAGCACCGCGGGCTTGAACGACATGGCCTTGGCGATTTCCACCACCTGCTGTTGGGCCACGCCGAGTTCCGCCACCTTGCGCCGCACGTCGAGGTGCACGCCCATCTCGTCCAGCACTGCTTTCGCCTGCGCCCGGGCCGCCGGCCAATCGATGATCATTCGCAGTGCGCCCGTCTTGTGCGGGAGCCGGCCGAGCAGAATGTTTTCCGCAATCGAAAGCTCGGGAATCAGGCTTAATTCCTGATAGACGGTCGCAATTCCCTGCGCGAATGCGTCGGTTGCGGAGCGTAAGGTGATGGGCTTGCCGTTGATGAGAATTTCGCCGCTCGTCGGCTGCACCGTCCCCGCCAGGATCTTGACCAGCGTCGACTTTCCCGCCCCGTTCTTCCCCAGCAGGGCGTAGACCCGCCCGCCGTCAAAGCGCAGCGAGATATCGTCCAGCGCGACGGTGCCGGGATATTCCTTGCGGATATTCCTCGCTTCGAGAGACGACGCCACCCATCACCAAATAAAAAAGGAAGGAACCCCAAAAAAACTTCGTGTCTTTTGTGCCTTTCGTGGCCATTTATCCGTCTAACCCCGCAGTTCACTTGCTGGTCCACTCCTTGAACTGCTTTGCGTAGTCCTTGATTCCCTCCGGGTCGGTCCGCGTCAGGCAGATGCCGTTGAGGATCATCTTCTTTTCGAATGGCTGCCCCTGAATCGCCTTGAGCGCCAGTTCCACGGACTGCTGTCCCACCTCAAAGGGCCGCTGCGCGGTGATCGCCAGCAGAATGCTGTCGTCTGACTGCAGGAAGGTGAGGAGCTGATCGGAGACGTCGGTGCCGAAGACGGCAATCTTCCCGGCCTTGCCGGCGTTTTTCACCGCCAGCACCGAACCGGCGGTGCCACCTTCGTTCGCTGCGTAGATGATGTTCACGTCGGGATTGGCCGTGAGGATGTCGCCCACCTTGTTGAGGGCCATTTCCGAGAGCCAGGCGTCCTGGTCGGGCACCCAGGACACGCCGGGCATTCCCTCGAGCGCCTTCTTGAACCCGCTCACCCGTGCGCCGCTCTGCTCGGGCTCCTGTGCCTTGAACGCCAGCACCGCAATCTTCGCCTTCCCCCCAAGATGATCCTCAATGTACTTGCGGCACGCCTGGCCGGTCTGCGCGCCCAGATCCTCCGGCGAACAGATCACCGACGCATCCGGAAAATCCGCATCGATCGTCGTGTTGTTCGTCACTACCTTGATCCCCTTGTCGTGCGCCTGCTGCAGGGACGCCACCGAGCCTTTGGCGCTCAGCGGCGAAATCAAAATCGCATCCACGCGCTGGGTCGTGTAGGTGTTGACCAGCTCGAATTCCTTCTCCGGCTGGTTGTTGGAGTTGGCTTCGAGGAGCTCGATGTTGTGCTTCGCCGCGGCGTCGCGCATGCCGAACAGGATGAGCCGGAAGAACTGGTCTTCCTGGAAGACGATGCCCGCCATGCGGAGCTGTTTGGGCGCGTTGGGGTCTGCTGGCTTGGAGCAGGACAACAGCGCCATCAAAACCGCCACCGCGCCAAGTACCAGCGCGCAAAGCGCAACCGACAGCCGAAGGGATCGTTTCTTCATCTGGTTTCTCCGCGTGCGTGGAAATGCGCTTCGCGTTGTATGGGCATATGTAAGCACTGTCAACGCCCCCTCCGCAGAATAACGCTTTTCATGCCTTGAAAAGCCGCATCTCGTCGCAAATTCCTACAATTCCTATCGGAGATGGGAGGAGACCGCCAATGACACACACACCTTGGCGGTCTGGTATTTGGCGGTGTCCCCCCACCCTCGACTGCAACGTTCCCATCACTAACAGCCCGCCCGCCTTCTCTACTATAATGATGCGTTTGAAAATTCGTGCATCTGAAGGGTTGCGATGGACCGGTCTGTTTCCTTGAACGTGATGAGTGGTGGAGTCGATACGCGTCCGGACTACGTTCAGCCCGGCAAGAAGCCCTCGTGGCTCCGCGTCAAACTGCCCGCCGGTCCCACTTATGGCCGGCTGCGCGGCACGATCGATGAACATAAGCTCCATACGGTCTGCGAATCGGCCAAGTGCCCGAACATGGGCGAGTGCTGGGCCCGGGGAACGGCGACGGTCATGATTCTGGGCAACGTCTGCACGCGTTCGTGCGGATTCTGCAACATCGCCACGGGCCGGCCGCCGGTGCTCGATCTGGATGAACCACGGCGCGTTGCGGAGGCGGTTGCGCTGATGAAGTTGAAGCACTGCGTCATCACCTCGGTGAACCGCGACGAACTGCCCGACGGCGGCGCTGCGATCTGGGCCCAGACCATCACGCAGGTCCGGAAGAGTTCCGCCGGCACCACGATTGAAGTGCTCATTCCCGACTTCTGCGGTGACTGGGATGCCCTCCAAAAAGTGCTCGACGCCAAGCCCGACATCCTCAACCACAATACCGAAACGGTGCCTTCGCAGTACCGGACCGTACGCCCACAGGCTCGCTACGAGCGCACGCTGGAATTGCTGAAGCGCGCCAAGGCTCAGAACTTTGTCACCAAGACCGGCCTGATGGTGGGCATCGGTGAAACCGACGAGGAGCTCCTTCAGACGTTCCGCGACATCCGTGCGGCCGAAGTCGACATTCTCACTGTCGGCCAGTATCTGCAGCCGACGCGGGAGCACCTTCCGATCGCGCGCTGGGTCACGCCCGAGCAATTCGCGGAGTACAAGCGTTTCTGCCTCGAAGAACTGAAATTCGCGGTCGTCGAATCCGGCCCGCTGGTCCGCTCCAGTTACCACGCGGATGAACAGGCTGAGTTGAAGTATCTGCAGGCGAAGGGAATCGCGGCGGCGAGTTAGCGTCGCCTTATCGATCTTCACCTTGCCAATGTCGCTCAACCGGTTTTGGGTCGGGACGGACCCGTCGATGCGCAGCGAGGCGCCCGCACATGGCACCAATGGGGCGACCGACGCTTTCATTTCGAGAAATTCAAAGGTAAAGATCAATAATCCACGGCATTTGTGCATTTTCTGTACAACAGTCGCTGGCCTTTGTTACAATTCCGTTTAATGAATAAACAGCCTGACCGGCAGAACTCGTCGGCACTGGTAACGGTGATCGTGCCCGCTTACCGTGCGCCGGCACACCTTAATGCAGCGCTCGAAAGCGTTGTGAAGCAAACCTATTCCCCGATTGAAATCATGGTCATCGACGATGCGTCCGGCGATGAGTTCACTGCCGACTATCGTCTTCCGCGGAATGCACGCCTGATCTGTCTCAAGGACCGTCAGGGGGCGGCGGCGATCACTCGCAATATCGGAGTGCGCGAGTCGCGAGGTAAATACGTCGCGTTTCTCGATCAGGATGATCTGTGGTCGGTCGATAAAATCGAAGTGCAGGTGCAGGCGCTTGAGGCGCACCCCGAAGCGGCGTTGCATTACGTCCATTGCCTCGCAGTGACGGAGTCGGCGGAAACGATGCGGCGGCAGCCACGCGCGCGGATGCCGAAGGATGCTCTTGCCGCGTTTCTATGGGCGAATTGGGTTCACCCGTCGCAAGTGATGATGCGGCGTAGCGCAATCGAGGAAATCGGCATGTTCGACGAGAGCATTCGCGGCGCATCGGACTGGGACATGTGGCTGCGTACGGCGGCGCTGGGCCCGGGCGCCGTCATCGGCGATCCGCGTCCGCTGGCGAAGTACCGACATCACGGCGGGCAGTGGTCCCGGTCCGACCTGATGATGGTCAAGGCGAGCGTGGCTGTGATCGCCAAAGCGCGGGGTTGGGTGACCGATCGCCGGCCGGATTTGCGCGGACTGGTGAGGCGCCGCCATGGAAAGTGGCTGCGGGAACTGGCGCGCGTTCGCATGGAGAGCGGAGAGGAACTCGAGCAGGTATGGGGGGTGCTTGGGAGCGCGTGGCGCATGTCGCCGCTGGATTGGAAGGTCTACCGCTTCATGGCGCGGGCGCTGTGGGTGCGTCCGACCGCCAAAGCATGAGTGTTTGAGTGGAAGGAAGGGGTTTGCAGATCAGATTGTTCAAACCGCGCATTCGGGAGGACGCGATCAGCGCGGCTACCGATGTGATGCGTTCCGGCTGGGTGGGAATGGGCCCGAAGGTGGCGGAGTTCGAGCGGGATTTCGCGAAGTTTGTCGGGGTGGATCGGGCGGTCGCATTAAACACGGGCACCTCGGCGGTGCACCTGGCAGTCAAGCTTCTTGGCCTTTCTGCCGGCGATGAGGTGATCACTTCGGCGGCGACGTTTGTCGGCGCCAACCAGACGCTGCTCTACGAGCATCTCACGCCGGTCTTCGCTGACATTGATATCCGCACTGGCAACATGACGGCCGAGACGATCGCGGCGAAGATCACGCCACGTACGCGGGCCATCATGCTGGTTCATTTCGCAGGGTATGCGTGCGACCTGGATGGCATCGGCGAACTGGCGCGGCAACGCGGGCTGAAGATTGTCGAGGATTGTGCGCACGCATGCGGCGCGAAATACCGCGGGAGGCGCATCGGCGCGAGCGGAAATCTCTGCGCTTTTTCGTTTGATCCAATCAAAAACCTGACCACCGGCGACGGCGGAATGATCACCGGCTTGAGCCCGCAGGAGCATGAGCGGGCCCGGACGATTCGCTACATGGGGTTGAGCCGCGATGCATTTGCGCGCGTGAACGCCGTGGGCCGCCAGGTTCGGCCGTGGGAGTATGAGGTCTCCGAGATCGGATACCGCTACCACATGAACGATATAGCGGCGGCGATGGGCATCGTGCATTTGCGGTCGCTGGACGAGGAGAACCAACAGCGTGCGGCAATCGCACGCTGTTACTGCGACCTGCTGCGGAGCGTGCCTGGCGTGCGCGTGCCGGAATACGAAGGCGATCGCGAAAGCAGCTTTCACCTGTTGTGGATCCTGGCGGAAAATCGTGATGTGCTTGCGGAAAAGCTTGGAAAGGCGGGCGTCATCACGGGGGTTCATTATGCCCGAAACGATGGCTACGCCGTGTTCCGAGATGTGAGAACGGCGCTGCCGGCGACGGATGCATTCTGCTCGCGCGTCTTGTCGCTTCCGTTGCATGTGGAACTGCGGGAAGAGGAAATCCAATACGTCGCCCGGCAGATTCAGGAGGGGTGGTGATGAGCACGCGCGTATTGATCCTGGGCGCCCGGACGCTGGCGGTGGACGTGATGGACCTGATCGGCGAAATCCCGGGCTGCGAAGTGGCGGGATTCGTGGAAAACATGGATCGCACGGCATGCGAGAAGCCGCTGGAGGGCTACCCGGTCTATTGGGTCGATGAACTCAAGCGGCTGGCGAAAGACCACGTCGGCGTGTGCGCGCTGTCGACGACGAAGCGCCGCATGTTTGTGGAGCAGGCGGAAAGTCTGGGTCTGAAGTTTGGCACGTTCGTGCATCCGACGGCGCGGGTCTCCAGGAGAGCGGCTCTTGGCGAAGGAGTCTTCGTCTCGGCCATGGCGACCGTGGCGACGCATGCAACCCTGGGCAAATGCGTTTTCGTGAACCGCGGCGCGCTCATTGGCCATCACACGACCATCGGCGATTACTGCACCATCCAGCCCGGCGCGAACCTGGCGGGAGCGATCCGGATGGGGGCACAGACTTATGTCGGCATGGGCGCCGTCGTGATCGACAAAATGACCGTGGGAAGCGGGTGCGTCGTAGCCGCCGGGGCCGTGGTTGTCGCCGATCTGCCGGAGCGCGTTCTGGCGATGGGGGTTCCGGCACGCGTGGTCAAGACGGGCATCGAGGAGAAGTGACATGGGGCATTCCGGCAAGTTGATCATCAACGCGGCATTGACGGGGATGGTTCCGGAGAAGCAGGATAATCCGCACGTGCCGATCACTCCCGAAGAGATCGCAGCCGATGCGCGTCGCTGTACCGACGCCGGTGCGAGCATTCTGCACCTGCACGCGCGCGATGGGGAGGGACGTCCTTCCTGCCAGGCGGAGATTTACGGGGAAATTCTGCAGCGTGTGCGCGATGCCTGCCCCGACGTGATTCTCTGCGTCTCCACCAGCGGCCGGGTTCACAAAACCTTCGAAGAGCGCAGCGCGGTGCTCGATGATCCCGCGGTCGAAATGGCCTCGCTGACTCTCGGCTCCTTGAACTTTCCGAAGCAGGAATCGGTCAATTCGCCCGAAATGATCCGGCGCCTGGCCCTGCGGATGCGGGAGCGCGGTATTCTGCCGGAACTGGAGGTCTTTGAAATCGGAATGGCCGAGTACGTCCATTACCTCTTGAAGAAGGATGTTCTCGCAACGCCGCTTTACTGCAACATTCTTCTGGGCAATCTCGGCACGCTCGGCGCGAGCGCGTTGAATTTGGGGGCGGCGGTCGCGGCGTTGCCCCAGAGCACAACCTGGGCCGCCGCGGGCATCGGACGTTTTCAACAGGATGTCAATCGCATGGCGGTCGAAATGGGCGGGCACGTGCGTGTCGGGCTGGAAGACAACCTGTGGTTGGACCGGGAGCGTCGTGAGCCGGCGACGAACGTTCGGCTGATCGAGCGCATCGTCGAGTTCGCACGCTCGATGGGCCGAGATGTGGCGACGCCTTCGGAGTCGCGGGAAATCATCGGGATCGCGTCCGGGGAGCCGGCGCGGACGCTTGCCTGACGCAGCGAATGTTTTCTCGTTTTCGCGTCGAGCCAGTTATGATACGCGCATGTCATGGTTGGACATGAAACGAATTGTCGTCGGGGAGATCATGGATTCTCCGACGCTGGATCGGGTGGAGCATGTGCGTGCGCTCGCCGGGCTGCGGCGCGTGAATGAGGTGTCGAACGCTGTTGAATGCATGCTGCGGCCTATCGTGGGGATGGCTCGCCGCGAGGGGCTCAGGGAAATTCGGATGCTGGATGTTGCCTGCGGTGGGGGGGATGTGCCGATCGGCGTGGTCGTTGCGGCGGGTCGCGCGGGAATCACGATTCACCTGACGCTTACGGACCGAAGTGAAGTCGCGCTGGCCCATGCGAAGGAATTTGCCGGCGCGCAAGGGATCAGGGTTCAAACCGTCCAATCCGATGCCGTCGTTCGTCTTCCCGAGGGAACCTTCGACGTCGTCACGAACAGCCTTTTTCTCCACCACCTGGAGCGACCGGAAGTCGTGCAGGTGCTTACGAACTTGCGCAATGCCGCGCGGCCCGATGGCGGCCTGGTCGTCGTGAATGATCTTCGCCGCTCGCGCGCCGGGTGGCTTCTGGCCTGGACCGCCTGTCGATTGCTGACCAAGAGCGCGGTGGTGCGTTTCGATGGCCCGGCGAGCGTTCGCGCCGCCTGGACCATCGACGAAATGCGATCCACGGCGCTCGATGCGGGGCTCACCGGCATGCACGTTGAGCGGGCCTGGCCATGGCGAATGATGCTGGTTTGGGAACGAACGGAAGCCCCGAAGAATTCGGTGCCGCAGTTGCAAGACTCTGAAGTGGGGGCTTGATGCAAATCGAGGACGGATCGGAGTGGGACGCTGCAGTCGTCGGGGCCGGACCTGCGGGGGCAGTGTCCGCCTGTCTGCTTGCGCGGCGCGGCTGGCGCGTGCTGCTGCTGGAAAAATCCAGGTGGCCGCGCGACAAAGTCTGCGGCGGGTGCGTGAACGCGGCGACGGTCGCCACGTTGCGAGAAATTGGTTTGAGCGGCGTTCTCGCGGAGGCCACACGGCTCGATCGATTCCGCCTGCACGTCGGTCGCAGATCGCTGGACGTGCACCTGCCCGAAGGCGTCGCCATTTCCCGATCGATCTTCGACGCCCGGCTCGTGCGCGCCGCGGAGGAATCCGGGGTGCATTTCGTTCCGGAAGGGGCGGCAAAATTGGATCGCGCGAATTCCGGGGCTCCGTTCCGGCATTTAAGGCTGATGGTCGGGCAAATCGCCATTTCCGTGAAGGCCCGCGTTGTTGTCGCATGCGATGGGATTGCCGGGACGCTGCTGGAGTCGGAATCCTGGGCGTCCTGGCGCGTTGCCCGCCATGCGTGGTTCGGCGTGTCGGCGATGGTAGATGCGTGTGAATTGGCGGAGCGCGGGGCGATCAGCATGTTCGTCGGGCGTGGCGGGTATGCGGGGGCGGTGGTGATGCCGGCTGAAGGCGGAACTCCGAGCGGCGTTCATGTGGCGGCGGCGCTTGATCCGAAGGCGTGCCGGGCGGTTGGAGGGCCCGCGGAACTCGTGGCGCGAATCACGGGCGTGTCGCTGGGAAACGTGCGGTTTCAGGGGACGGGTCTGCTGACACGTCAGCGGCTGCAACTCGGTGGGCACCGCGTTCTGGCGGTGGGAGATGCGTGCGGCTATGTCGAGCCCTTCACCGGCGAAGGGATCGCGTGGGCCGTGCGGGGAGCCAGGGCGCTGGTGGAAATACTTCCGCAGCAATCCGAGGAATGGAATGACGCCGCCGTAGAATCGTGGCATCGCCGCCACGCACAGGTGGTGCAAACGCGGTGGTGCCGTACCTTGCGGCTAATCGCACATCGGCCGGGGGTCGCGGGCATGGGCGTCGCGCTTGCGAGCGCGTGGCCGACGGTCGCCCGGTGGATAGGAAACCGAATCAGTGGATTGCCACACGTTCAAGGAGTCGGGACATGACGAGCGTCGAAGTGTTGCCGGAGCGGTGGTCGTCGCGTGCTGCGACGGTTGGTTTGTGGGGTATCGGGACGGCCGTGCCGGGTTCGATTGCGCAGCTCGACGCCATTCCCCTCGCGGAGGCGCTGGCGTGCCGGAGTGACAAGGAACGTTCCTTTCTGCAGCGCGTTTTCGCGCGGAGCGGCGTCGAAAGTCGCGGCAGCGTGCTGGTGAAGGAAGGGGGCGGCATCGCCGAACAGCTTCGCGCCTTCTACCGCCCGCGCGCCGACGATTCCGACCGGGGCCCCACGACGGCTGAGCGCATGATCGTCTACGCCCGCGAAGCTCCCGTTCTCGCCGAGCAGGCAGCCCGCAGCGCCGTGGAGAACGCCGGCATCCTCCCCCATGACATCACCCACATCATCACCGTTTCCTGCACCGGCTTTGTCGCCCCCGGGCTCGATGTTGAGATGATTCAGCGAATTCACCTGCGTCCCGACGTCCGCCGCACGCATATCGGTTTCATGGGTTGTCACGCCGCGTTCAACGCGCTCGGCGCCGCCCGCGCGATCGTCGCCGCCGATCCCGCCGCCGTCGTCCTCGTCGTCTGCGTCGAACTCAGCAGCCTCCACTTCGCTTACGGTTTTGACCCGCAGAAGCTCGTCGCCAACGCGCTCTTCGCCGACGGCGCCGCCGCCACGATTGTTGGCGAGGCCCGCGAAGACGCCCCCGAATGGCGCCTCCGCATTACTGCCAGCCAGTTCCTCCCCGACACCCTCGACGCCATGACCTGGCGCATCGGCAACCACGGTTTTGAAATGACTCTCCTTCCGGAGCTCCCTACCATCATCCGCGCGAACGTCCGCACCTGGTGCGACGCCTGGCTCTCGCGCGCCGGGACTTCGCTCGGCGACATCAAAAGCTGGGCCGTGCACCCCGGCGGTCCCAAGATCCTCGACGCCGTCGCGGAAGCCCTGGCGCTCGCTCCCGATGCCCTCCGTTTCTCCCGCAGCGTCCTCGCTCATCACGGCAACATGTCCTCGGCCACGGTCCTCTTCATCCTCCAGGAAATGGCCCGCGACAATGCCCCCTCCCCCTGCCTGGCGCTGGGTTTCGGCCCGGGTCTCATGCTGGAAGGAATGTTCCTGGAGCGCTGAGCCTGCGGGGGAAGAAGGCAGAGTCATATTTGTAAGATAATTTGGAATCGTTGGTTGCATTATCGCATATGCATGTGCGCAGCAGAATTTTGTTGATTTCACCGCATAGGATGTTAACGTGACGGGCTGTATTCGCTGAAGTGCCTAATGCTGGACGCAACGTCCGGCAGCGGGGAACCCAAGTGCGGGCCAGTAGCCTTCACTTTCGCGCGGCCGACGAAAGTCCGCCAAGCAGGGGCGAATCCGCGGTGAGAGCCGCGGACGGAGAACAGCGCTTCCGAGCCCGTCAGCTAACCTCGCAGGCGAACGCTGGAAAGGGAAGACCAATACCGCAAGAACAAGACGCAAGCCCGCGCGCCGACTTGTGTATTGTCGGCCAAAGGTTTTGTGTTTTGAGTTTTGCGTTTTGAGTTTTCAAAGCTGACGCATGCTCGTAACCCACAGTGAACGCCCCCGCGAACTCAAGTGGTATCACGCCGGCCCGATGCTCTACGGCGACTGGGGCACCAGCCGCTTCTATGTCCTGGGCCTCGCGCTCTTCTACGCGCTCCACGCCTCCTTTTATTACGTCCTGGCGGTCGGCATCCTTGTCGCCGCCGTCGGGTGGGCCTACACGATCATCTGCCGCTGCTATCCCGATGGCGGAGGCGTCTACTCGGCCGCCCGACACACCTCCCAGCAACTCGCGGTCGTCGGCGCGCTGCTGCTCTTCGCCGATTACATTGTGACCGCGGCTCTCTCGGCGTATGACGGCATCCGCTACATGGGCCTTCCCAAATCGTACGTTCCGTACGTCGCCATGCTCGCCATCTGCGTCGTGGGTGTGATCAACTACATCGGGCCCAAAAAAGCCGGCACGGTCGCTCTTGTTATCGCGGTCGCCACCCTCTTCCTCACCTTCATTCTCACCATTTTCTCCGTTCCGCACCTCGCCGCCGGCTGGCATGCCATCCACGCCCCCGAAGTCCCGCTGCGGAATCAATGGACCAACTTCGTCGCCGTCGTCCTCGCTCTCTCCGGCGTCGAAGCGATCGCCAACATGACGGGCATCATGGTCCCGCCAGTGACGAAGACTGCGAACAAGGCCATCTGGCCGGTTCTGGTCGAAGTCGTCGTCCTCAACCTGATCCTTGGCATCGCCATGAACGGCCTGCCCAAAGCGGGTTATGACCTCGGCCCTGCCCCCGCCAATGCCTACGAAGAGGTCGAAAACATCCAGCAAAAATACACCGACTGGCGGACGAATCCCAAGGCCCAGGAGGAGATTCAGCAGCAAGCCACCCTCGCCCACGTCGCTCCCGAAGTCCTGTTGAATCGCTCCGCGGACCTCAAGGACCGCCAGGATCACTACACGGACGCCGTGCTCCGCGTCATGGCCGAGGTCTACGTGGATCCGCACGGAATGACGCTCCACATCGGGAGCTATCGCATCGGCTTATTCTCACTGGCCTGCGGATTCGTGTTCGGATTTCTGCTCCTCTCCGCGGTGAACACGGCGGTGGCGGACATGATCTCGATCCAGTACGTCATGTCGCGCGACACCGAGTTGCCTCACGTGCTGACGCGGCTGAACAAGTTCGGCGTACCGTATCTTGCGCTGGTTGCCGCCATCGGCCTCCCGGTCGTGATCCTGAACATCTTCCAGGACCTCAACACGCTCGCCAATCTATACGCCGTGGGCGTGGTCGGCGCGATCGCGATCAACCTCGGCTCCTGCTCGATCAATCACGAGATGCCCATCAAAAAGTGGGAACGCGCCTGCCTCGCCTGCCTCGCCGTCATCATGGTCGCCATTGAAGGGACACTCGTCTACGAGAAGCCCGACGCGCGCTACTTCGCCCTCTTCGTTCTGTGCGCCGGCCTCGCCGCCCGCTTCTTCACGAAGTCCTATCCGAAATACTCCGCGGCCGAGCGCGGCTACGCGCTTGTCGCCTGGGGCGTCGGCCTCTTCGGCGCCGCCACGGTCTGCCTCTACTTCGAACCAAGCATCGCGGCGGTCCTGCACGACACCGTCGCCCTCCTCAAATATGGCGAGACCGCCAAGTATGCCACCTACCTCGTCGGCTACATCCTGCTCACCTTCGGCGGAACCAGCCTCACCTACGCCGCCCGCTATCTCAGTGGCAAGATGCCCATGCCCGTCCCCGCAGCCCTCACCCCCGGCCTCCCGCCAACCCCCGCCGCCGCACTCGCCACCGCCACCGGCACGGCCCCCGGCGAACTCCACCTCGAACGAGCGCACGTCCTGGTCGCCACCCGCGGCGGCAAAAAGCTGCTCGAATTCGCCGCCAAGTACTGCAACAAGACCAACGGGATCATGTTCGTCCTCTTCGTCCGGCAGGTGAACATCGTGATGGGCGGACCCGCCTCCGCCCCGCGCGTCGAGGAAGACGCCGAAGCCCTCAAAGCCTTCGCCCTCGCTGCCGAAATCTGCCAGAAGCAAAACGTGCAGATGCTTCCCATGTACGCGGTCTCCTCTGACGTCCCGTACACCATTCTCGATTTCGCGGCCACCTACAATGCGGAAGCGGTGCTCATGGGCGTTTCTCGCGAGGGCGCCATCCTGCGGGCCCTCCGCGGGGATGTCATCACTGCCGTCGCCGACAATCTGCCGGAGGACATCTCGCTGCTCATTCATGCGTAGCAAAAAGCCGGTGATGGGGTCGCCGGAATGTGTCATCGCCGCCGATCGCCCCTCTCTCCTTGGGGCCTGGAGTTTCATCCGAGAACCACCACGGCGGCCGCCTAAAGACGGAGTTCTCCGCTTTTTGGAAGGTGGAAGGACTGCCTGCTTAAAGTGCGACCCTGCCTATGCAGGCTCTCCATAATGGTCGCTGCGTCCGAATTGCACGTGTTCCGGCGGACCTCCTCTCCGGGTTATAATGTCACCGAGGTGTTGCAATGGTGGTGAGTCTGCAAATTCCGGACGAGTTGATGATCCAGACGGGACTGGACGAACGGAAATTGCGCATTGAACTTGCGTGCGCGTTATTTGCTCAACGTAAGATCGAACTGTGGCCCGCTGCGCAACTCGCTGGCCTTTCCCGCCGCGAAATGGAAGGTGAACTGGCAACGCGCGATATTCCTATTTACTACCTTGACGAGGAATATTGGGAACAGGAAAAGAGCGGCCTGGATGCCATGGAGAAGCAGTGGCCATCATCGTCAGCGACACCTCGCCCATAAGAGCTTTGCACCACTTGGGCCTGCTCCCGCTGGTTCGTCAACTCTATGGAGAATTGATTGTTCCGGCCTCGGTGGACGTTGAGCTACGGCTACCGCTCAAAAACTTTCCATCCATCAATCTCACTTCTCTCGGCGCGGGTGAAGTAAGATCTGCATAGCCCGCGTCAATCTCCATTATTCAACAACATCATCTTGACCCTGGGGAAACTGAGGCGATCGCGCTGGCGATCGAGATCCATGCGGACTACCTACTGATTGATGAAATGGCGGGGCGAAGGGCCGCGGCGACTCTAGGAATTAAGTTTGTCGGGGTGTTTGGCGTGCTCATCGAAGCGAAACGGCGCGGCTCGATCGCCTGCGTCGCTCCGTTGACTGCAAGATTGAGGAAGGAACTTCGGTTCCATATCCACCCGGATTTTGAAAGAAAGACGCTTGCCGCGATAGGCGAAACGCCCGAACAATAAGCGTCCTAAACTTTTGTCCGCCCGTTGATTGCGTCAGCAAGGATGGCTTTGTTGGAGTATTCGATCTGCGCCCCGGCGGGAAGGCCGCGGGCGAGGCGCGTGACGGCGATATGCGGAGCGGCAAAGGACAACTCCTGCTGCAGGTAGAGCGCGGTGCCATCGCCTTCCATTGTCGGGTTGGTGGCCAGGATGATCTCCCGCACCCCCGATGCCGAACCGGGGGGGGCGTCCGCACTCGGCTTCAGCCGTTCCAGCAATTGCGGAACCGTCAAATCGCTCGGCGTCACGTTCTCCAGCGGGGCAATCCGTCCCAGCAGCACGTGATATACCCCCTTGTAAATCCCCGTCGATTCCAGCTGCAGCAGGTCCTTCGGCTGCTCCACCACGCAAATCATCGAATGATCCCGCGACTCATCCGCGCAAATCGAACAGGGATCCGACTCCGTCAGGTTGAAGCAGATCGAGCAATGCTTCACCTGGTCCTTCACCGCCCGTATCGCATCCGCCAGCTTCAGAGCATCCTCGCGCGACGCCTTCAGCAGATGAAACGCCATCCGCTCGGCCGACCGCGACCCCACGCCGGGAAGCCTGGCGAACAGCTCCATCAGTGAGCGGAGCGAGTCTGTGTAATGTGGATTCGGCGGCGGCATGAAAGGCCCTGGATATGGGTTTACTCGTTGCCTTAAACTCGTCTCACGCCCCGCCCATCAGCCCCTTGAGCGCGGACAGGTCCATATCGCCGGTCGCGCCCTGCATTTCCTTCTGCACCAGCTCCTGCACGTTCTTGATCGCCTGGTTCACCGCGGCGCGGGTGAGGTCCGCGAGCAACTCCGTATCCGTCAACGGCGCCGAAGTCGCATAGGTGATGTTGGTGATTTCCATGAGGCCGTTTGCGGTGGCGGTGACGAGGGATCCGCCGGCGGTTCCGGTCGCCCGCAACTGCGGCAGCCGGGCCTGCACCTCCTGCATTTTGGCCTGCATTTCGCGGGCCTTGGCCATCATGGGGCCGAGCTGGGAAAGTGCCTTGAGCTGGTCGAACATGGGACAATCTCTTCCGTGAAACGCGTGGCAAAGAACAAATGGCAAAGGATGAGATTCTAGGCGCGCTCGGGTTATTTTTCACCTGCACCCTCCCCTACGCACCCGTGCGCAGCAAAAAGCCCCCCGCCGGCGGGAGGCTTCGCATGCCGGGCTCACGCCACCGCCGAATTACTTCTTCGGCGCCAGCTTCGCCTTGCGCTTCTCTTCGGCCGCCTTCCAGGTGGCGGCGGTGGCTTCATCGGCTTTGCCGGCGGCGACGTCGCGGCCGAGGGCGCGGTGAGCTTTGCGTTTGGCGTAAGAGGACTTGGACATTTGAGAACTCCGGTGAACAGGGCCTGCATTTACCTTTAACGAGCCGGGTAGGATAGCAAATTCCGGAGCGAAATGCATCCGAGTTCAGCATGCGGTGCGTTTTTGGCGCCGGGAAGCCAGCACGGGTGCTCCGGCGGCCAGCAGGAGGAGGGTGGCGGGTTCGGGGACGGCTTTGCCGGCGGTGAGGACGATGTCGTTTCCGTCGCCGCCTTTGTAAGTGATGGAAAAGGCGAAGGTTTTGCCGTCGGAGGAATTGGTGACGTTGAACATGGCGGCTTCGGCGAGGCCGGCGAAGGTGCCCGTGACGGCGTCGTTTGCGTCGTTGTTGACGATGATGAAGCTGTCGTTGGGGGTGGGGTCGTAGCTCAGGAGGACGGAGAGGGCGACGCCGGGATTGGCGCCGTCGATGGTGACGGCGCCGGTGACATTGACCTGGTCATACTGGGTGCCGACGGTGGTTCCGGCGATTTCGATTTCGAGGGTGGAGCCTTTGTTGAGGAGGAGGTCGCCGGTGGAGAGGATGCCGGGGGAGTTTCCGGGGGCGATTTTACCTCCGTTGTTGGTGACGGCGCCGGTCTTGCCGGAACCGCCGAGGGTTCCGCCGGCGTTGATGGTGACGGGGCTGCTGATGGCGCCATTGACGAGGAGGGTGCCGCCATTGATGGTGGTGGTGCTGTAGGTGCTGTTTCCGGTGAGGGTGAATTTGGCGGCGCCGGATTTGACGATGTTGATGAGGCCGATGATTTTTCCATCGAAGGTGCAATTGGCGGTGGTGTTGATGGTGAGAGTGGGCATCGTCGTGCTGCCGTTGCCGTCGACGGTGCCCGCGCCGGTGAGGCCGGCGATGGTCTGCTTGACGCCGGGCTGGACGTTGAAGGTGGTGTTGGCGGCGACGCTGACGGTGGTGGTGGCGGGGAGGACGTTGTCGTTATTGATGGTGAGAGTGCCGGCGACGATGGAGGTGCTTCCGGTGTAGGTGCAGGGCTCGGTCATCAGCAAGGAGGCGGGGCCATCCTTCACGAAATTGAGGTTGCCAGCGAGGATGGTGCCGACGGTGTCGTTGAGCTGCAGTTTGACGGTAAAGGTGGCCGGGGCGAGGCCATCGTTGGTGATAGTTCCGTCGCCGTTGAAGGCGGCGACTTTGACGTTGAGGTCGTCGAGGTCGAAGGTGGCGCCCTTGGAGACATTGAGGGTGGTGTCGGCGGGAAGGAGGCCCTGGAGGGTGCCGCCGAGGACGTTGGTGGGGCCGAAGTATTGCTGCTGCTTGGTGCCGAGATCGAGGGTGCCGGTGCCGTCCTTGGCGAGGGTCATGGAGTCGCGGCCGTTGGTGTTGCCGATGGTTCCGTCGAAGGTGCTGTCGTTGTTGGAATCGACGGTGAAGGTGGGGGGGGTGTCAGTGGGGCCGGGGGTGAAGGTGCTGCCGATGCTTCCGGAGCCGGAGATTTCGGCGACGGTTTGATCGTGGCCGTTCATGTCGAAGATGCCTTCGACGTCGAGGGTGGTTTCGGTGGGGAGTGCTTCGAAGACGCCGCTCTGGATGGTTCCCATGGAGATTTTGGTGCTGCCGGTGTAGGTCTGCACCTTGGTGAAGGTGATCTGGGAAACGAAGCCGCCGGCTTTGACGAAGTCGACATCGCCGGAGATGACGCCGTCGAAGGTGGCGTTGTTGGTGTTGTTGAGGGTGAAGGTGGAGGTGGAGAAGCCGGTGTTCTGGATATCGCCGGCGCCGCTGAGGTCGGTGACGGTCTGGTCGAAGTCGTTGAGTTCGAGTGTGCCGCTGGTGGCGGGGGTGGCGCCGAAGCGAAGGGCGTTGGCTGCGGGGAGTGCGTCATTAACACTGATCTGGAGGGTGCCCTTTCTGATGATGGTGTCGCCGATATAGGTGTTGACGGCGGCGACGTCGTAGGTGCTGGCGCCGTCCTTGGTGAGGGAGTTGTTGCCGCTGATGACGCCGTGGATGGTGACAAGACCGGTGCCGTCGCCGGTGAGGGTGAGTTGGCCGGCGGCGATGTTGTTGTTGATGATTTGGGCCTTGTTGGAGCTTTGGGTAAGGGTGCTGTCGATCTGGAGTTGGCGGCCGCCGAGGGTGAAGGCGTTGGCGGCGGCGTCGAAGGAGAGGGTAGTGACCTCGAAGGGGGTGGAGATGTCCTGGTTGGGAGTGAGGCCGGCGTTGCCGGTGAAAACGACGTCGGGCTGGTTACCGTCATTGGAATTTGGCACGACGCCGCCGACCCAGTTCTTGCCGGTGCTCCAATTGACGTCTGTGCCGCCGCCGTTCCACGTAAAGGTGGCGGCATTGGCGGCGGAGCAAGCGAACATCAGGGCGATCGCCGCGATGAACGAGGGTTTGCCGTTGAGAGAGGAAGACGCAAACGACGGGCGGAATTCCATGGAGAGCTCCTTCCATAAAGGGCCAGCGCGATATGGACCACGACGCAATCCGCTGCTCGCGCATTGAGAGCGCGGAGGTTTGGCTTTTCTTTCTCTCTCTCGGGAACCACTTTGATGAATTGAATTGAGACTATATATGTTGCTGGGACATCGCGTCAATGTAAAAGTGAGGGGTTACCACGACATTAACGTGCGGTTGAAGAGAGCAAAATGGCGGGGTTGTGCCTTGTGGCGGTGGGGTCTTGTCCGCAACCGCTTGGCCTGATGTCTACAGAGCCGTTCGCCGCCGCCGAATCAGGAACGCGAATCCGCCCAGCAGCAGCGGAAGGCTTGCGGGTTCGGGGACGGCGACATCGGACCACGCGAGGCCGTAGTCGTCGGCGTGGGGGGAGGTTCCGAAGAGATCGTAGGTGGTGCCGAGGTAGGAGATGCGGAGGGCGTAGTTGCCGTCGGAGGGGATGGTGAAATAGAGATGGTCGGTGTTGTTGTAGGGGCTGGTGGAGTCGGCGATGAGGGTGGAGAGCTGGCCGTTGGCGACCTGCCAGACCTGGAGGTCGAGCTGGTCGAAATAGGTCTGGTGGAGGTCGGCGTCGGAGAAGTTGTCGGCGGTGGGGTCCGCGGTGGCGCTGGTGTTGAAATAGGTGTTCACGAACCAGGTGAGGGTAGCGGTGAACGTGTCGCCGGCGTGGAGGGGGGTGTCGAGGAGGTAGTCGTTGGGGGTGCTGGCGGCGACGTGTCCGAAGGCCCAGCCGAGGGGGTGGATGGATCCGCCGTTGAGGTTGAGGCCCGCAGTGCCGGAGAGGTATTGGTCGTAGGCCTTGTTGAGGTTGAGGGCGCCGGCGCCGGTATTGAAGTCGAGGCCCTGGGTGGTGGTGAGGACGCCGTTGACGAGGGTGGTGTTGTTGGTCCAGCCGGGGGTTTTGTCGGCGGAGTTGAGGAGGACGGCCTTGATGACGCGGCCATCGACGGCGTGGCCGCCGCCGAATCGGGAATAGCCGGCATCAACGACGAGGGATGCGCCCCCGGCGACGAGTGGGGAGGCGAAGGAGGTGCCGGCGGCCTGGGTGAAGTAGAGCTTGTTGAGGTCGCTGGGGGGGAAGCCGGTGGTGTCGAAGAGGGAGCCGTCGGAATTGGTGCCGGTGGCGCCGGTGTAGGCGGGGAGGGTGAGGTTGGAGCCTGGGGCGACGATGGAGACGGCAGCGCGGACGCCGGGGATGGTTTGGCCGGTGGCGGGGTTGTAGAAATTGTTGGGGCCGGTGCTGGAGAAGGAGGCGAGGTTCTGGTAGGGGGGCTGGGTGGTGTCATCGCCGAGCGCGCCGACGGCGATGACGTTGAAGCCGGAGGCGGGACCGCCGACGTTTGGACCGCCGGAGCCGCTGTTGCCCGCGGCGATGCAGACGGTCTGGTGATTGGCGGCGGTGAGTGCGTCGAGAATGAGGGTGGGCTGCTGGGTGGAGTTGGGGTCGTCGTATCCCCAGGAGGAATTGACGACATCGACGGGGCGGGTGACGGTGATGCCGGGGGCGATTTGGCGGGAGACGCCGTCCTGCATGACGGTTTTGTAGCCGTAGACGAGGGTGGAGGAGGAGATGTCGAATTGGCCGGTGGTGCCGACCCAGTCGGTGGCGATGGCGACGGAGGTGAGGTTGGCGTAGGGGGCCATTCCGGTCTGGTAGTAGTAGTAACTTCCGTTGACGGGAGGTCCGAGGCCGACCATTTCGAAGCCGACCATGGTGGCGTGGTAGTCGTATTGGGGAGTGGTCTGGTTGATGGGGGCGTTGGAGACGTAGGAGTTGACGGCGGAGAGGGTTTCGTGGCCGTTCCAGACGTATCCGGCTTCGACGTTGGCGATCATGGCGTTGTTGCCGAAGTACCCGGCGGCCCAGAAGCGGGTGGCGCCGAGGGTGAGGTTGAGGATGGTGTAGTAGCCGGTGGCGGCGTTGACGTCGGAGGAGATGATCTGGGGAGAGGCGGTTATGTCGTGGGAGGCGGCGGCGGCGCGCGCTGAGTCGGAAGCGGCGGCGGCGAGTGCGAGGGCGAGTGCGATGGGAAGGAGCAGGTGGGGGGGGCGGCGGGAGGGGCGCGCGGAAATTCCGGTTGCGGCTCTCTCTCCCGAGCCACAGTGGCCGGCCTTTGTGATTGTCATGGGGGGGGACTCCTCGTCAGGTGTGGAGGTACTATGACACAGGATAGCGGGGGTATTCAATGGGAAACGTTTGGATTTGGAGAGGAGACGGGTGGGTTATCGGAGGTTGAGGTGGTTATTGGGCGTGGGTGTGGGAGGATGGGGAAAAGAGAGCGGATTAGGAAGTGACTTCTCGTGTCGCGAAAGAGGTGATGGCATGAACAGGAAGGTGGAGATTCGGGAGACGCGGGTGGAGGAGATTGTGGACCTGCGGCACCGCGTTCTGCGGGCAGGGTTGCCGCGACAAAGCGCCCTCTTCGACGGGGATCAAGCCGGATCGACGCGCCATTTCGCGGCGGTGGTGGGGGGGGAGGTGGTGGGTTGCCTCACGCTCCACCTCAATGAGTGGCAGGGCGTTCCGGCCTATCAGTTGCGCGGCATGGCGACGGAGGAGTACGTCCGCGGCTGCGGTGTCGGCATGATGCTGATGCGCGCCGCCGAGGCGTTCGTCAGCGCGACGGCAGTGCCGGTGATGTGGTGCAACGCGCGCGTCCCGGCGGTGGGGTTCTATATCCGCGCGGGGTGGAAAGTGATGTCGGAGGAGTTCGACATACCGACAGCTGGCCCGCACGTGCGAATGGTCCGACGCCTGCGGTAAGGGGCTGCCCGCTTTAGGGTGCGGCAAAATGTAAATAGAGGCCGAGAATAAGACGATCAAAGTGGGGCCGCCTTGATGACGATGATGAACGTCACCAGGGGGAAGTTCTCGTAGATCCAGGGAGCAAGATTCAGGCAGAGCGCGGATTTCTGACGCCTCAGGCAGGCGTAGACAGATGAAATCGGGCGTTCAGAAGAATCCCGGAGAAACGTTGGTTTGAAGTGTCCGGGGCGATGGTGCCCCGGCGGGCCGGCGCTGCGCATTAACAGGTTCACTTTTAAGGTGTTGAGGCATGAAGCTCGGAAGAATTCAGCGGAAGAATGGCAACGGGAAATCGGGCGTGCGCGGCGGGCGAAATGTCTCGCGGATGCTGGAGAGCCTCGAATCGCGCGTGATGATGAGCGCGGCGATCTTCACGGTTTCGCCGACAACGGTCACGGAAGGGGATGCCACGAAGACTCTCACGCTGACGGCGAAGTTGAACACTTCCGCGGCCGCAACGGTGCACTGGTCGACCGTCGATGGCACGGCGAAGCAGGGGAAGAACTATAAGGCTGTGTCGTCGACGCAGAGGGTTCTTCCGCACTCGAGTTTCACGCTGACGGTACCGATTCTGGCGAATCCGGTGTATCAGCCGAGCACGAGGTTTTATGTGGATCTTTCGCTGAACAACGGGCTGACGACGCAGCGGGTGCCGGTGACGATTCTGGACAATCATGTGCCGCCGACGGTGGCGGTGCAGGATGTGACGGTGGACATGGGGGCGGGAACGAAGCAGGCAACGAAGTCGGGTTCGCAGCAGGTGAACATTCCGGTGACGTTGTCGAACACGTCGTTGCTGCCGGTGGTGATCAGTTATACGACCGTGAACGGGACGGCGGTGGCGGGGAGCGACTTTCGCGCGACGAAGGGCACGCTGACGATTGCGCCCGGGAAGACGGTCGGGAATATTACGGTGACGGCGCTGCCGTACACTGCGGGCGAGGCGGCAAAGGTGTTCGGCGTGCAGTTGTTGAGCGTGACGAACGGGTCATTGGCGCCTGTGGTTCCGGGTGGAGCGGAGTATGCGCGAGTGACGCTGCGGAACGCGCTGGGGACGGGCCTGGTGCTTCCGACGGTGACAGTTTCGGATGCGACGGCCACGGCGGGCGGAAATGAGACGTTCCAAGTGACGCTGTCCCATGCGACAACGGGGACGGCGAGCTTCCGTTATCGCACAGTGCCGGGCACGGCGACGACTTCGGATTACACGCCGGTGGACGGCATTCTGACAATTCCGGCGGGCTCCACGACGGGGACGATCACGGTCGCCACCCATGCGAGCAACAGCACGGTGAACACGCACTTCACGCTGGCGCTGTCGGCTGCGGCCAACGCCAACCTGGCGAAGACGACCGCGAATGCGACCATCACCAACGTGGTGCCTGTGGTGCCGACGCTGGGCGTTTCGGATGCGAGCGCGACGAACATGGACTACACGAACTCGACGATGACTTTCACGGTGACGCTGTCGAGCGCGGCGACTTCGTCCGTGATGGTGAACTATGCGACGGCCGACGGGACGGCGGTGGCGGGGACGGATTACACGGCGGCGAACGGAACGCTGACTTTTGCGCCGGGCGAGACGAGCAAGACCGTGGACGTGACGGTGCTCGGCAGCTACGCCATTTCGTTGAATAAGACGCTGAGCCTGACGTTGACGAGCCCGACGAATGCGACGATTGCGGCGGCGACGGGCGTCGGCACGATTGTGAACAACAATCTTCCGGGCTTATCGATCGGCTCGGCGACGATCGCGGCGATCGATGGGTATCCCGACGCGCAGACGATGAGCTTTCCGGTGACGTTGTCGAGCGCGGCGCCGTTCCCGGTGACGGTCGATTACGCCACAGGGAATATGGTGGGGGCGACGGGGAATGGCGACTCGGGGAGGCGGAGGCTGGACTATACAGCGGCGAACGGGACGTTGACGTTCGCGCCCGGCGAGACGAGCAAGACGATTTCGGTAACGGTGAACGGCGCAAGTTCGTTGGGAAACGAAACTTTCGATGTGAACCTGTCGGGTGCGGCGAATGCGACCATTTCCATGGGGACCGCCGTCGGAACGATTTCGTACGCGGGGATGGACCTTTCAGACAATACGCAGGGAGCGTATTACGGCGAGCTGGCCGCCAGCAGCAGCGTTGACTGGCCAGCGGCCAGCTTTACGACGGGTTCGGATGCGCAGTCGCTCAAGAGCATCACCGTGCCGTTGGAGCTGGAGAGCTCCGGGACGGTCAGCCTGATGATTTACAGCGACAACGGCGGCGTGCCGGGCACGTACGTCGGGACGCTCATTTCGCCGGCGAGCTATTCGACGACGAGCCACGCAATGACGACGTTCACGGCCAGCGGGATCACGCTCAACCCGAATACGACCTACTGGGCGATGCTGCAATCCACGGGCCTGATCGGCGTTGCCGCGGCAGCGGATACCAGCGGGGTCGGGATCGGATTCACCGGCACGACGAAGGAGTGGAGTGGCGGCTGGACGACTCCGTTCGGCGGAGCGCATCCGATGCAGATGCAGGTGATCACGAGTGACGTTGGGCCAGGCATTTCGATCGGGTCGGCAACCGTGACGGAGACGGCGGGGAACATTACGGCGCAAACGGCGAATTTCACGGTGTCGCTGTCCGGATCGTCGTCCGTGCCGGTGACTGTGCATTACGCCACTTCGGGCGGCAATGCGGTGGCGGGGACGGATTACACGGCCGCCAACGGCACCCTCACCTTCGCCCCCGGCGAAACCACCAAGACGATCAGTGTCACCGTCACCGGCGACAGCGTGGCGCCGGGCGAAACCTTCAACGTCAACCTCTCCAATGCCACCAACGGAGCAATCACCACCGCCACCGGTGTCGGCACCATCGACTATGCGGTGGGCACGGATCTGTCGGATAACCTTTCGGCGACTTCAGGAGGATCGACAAGTTGGGGCGCCACAACACACGCGACGGCCATGAGTTTTACGACAGGATCATCGAACGAGACGTTGTCGAGTGTCACGCTTCCGTTGCGGGGAGATTCTTCAACTTTAGCGACGGTGCAGATCTATAGCGACAGCAGCGGGCACCCGGGGTCTTTGGCGGGAACGCTCACGTCTCCCGGAAGCTATTCGACCAGCGGCTATACCAACACGACTTTCACAGCAAGCGGAATTACATTGAATGCCAATTCGACCTATTGGGCCGTTTTGACTGTCTCCTCCGGGACTATCGCTTGGTCTTTCACCGGGGATACCACCGGAACGGGGAATGGATTCACCGGTGCATGGCTGAATTCAGACGATTCGGGGTCCACCTGGCAAGCAGTATTTGGTGACGAGCATGACAACCCCACGCAAATGCAGGTACTCGGGTACACAGTTGAGAACGGCCCCGGCATTTCGATCGGGTCGGCGTCGGCGACGAAAATTGTCGGTGATGGGACCACGCCCACAATGACGTACACCGTCACCCTCGATAACCCCGCCCCCTTCCCCGTGACCGTCCACTACGCCACCTCCGATGGCACCGCGGCCGCCGGAACCGACTATACCGCCGCCAACGGCACGCTCACTTTCGCCCCCGGCGAAACCAGCAAAACCGTCGGCGTCACGATTCTTAATGACAGCACAGCCACCGACGAGACGCTGAGCCTTGTGCTCTCGAATGCGACAAATGCAACGATCGTCTCTGCTACGGGGAATGGGACGATTGCTTATGGCGGCGAGGATTTGTCCGACAACATCTCATCGACGATCAATTCGACCTGGGGGATTGGAAGCGACACGTGGATAGCCGACAGCTTTACAACGGGAACCTCCGCATGGGGTCTCAAGAACGTGACGATTCCGCTGGAGATGATGCAGCCGGGGACGGCTACGGTTCAGATTTACAGTGACAACAGCGGCCAGCCCGGATCCCTGGTGGGCACGCTGACGTCGCCCGGGAGCTATTTGACGAGCAGCGTGGGGAACGCGGTTTTCACGGCATCCGGCCTGGTGCTCAACGCGAACGCCACCTATTGGGCGGTTCTGAGTACGACTTCAAGCGATTTGGGCGGGGACAGTGTCTCCTCGCACGCGGTCGGATCGGGCGTGGGATACACGGGCGTGACGATGATTACGAGCGACTCCGGCGACACCTGGCTGTCATTTGGCTCTGAGGTGATGCGGATGCAGGTGGCGGTGAGCCCGGTGGTGGCTCTGTCGGATAATTTGGCGGCGGCGTACGGCGGATGGGACAGCGTCGACTCGACACAGTCGGTGGCACAGTCGTTTCAGACCGAGTCCTCCAGCGTCAACCTGTCGAGCGTTCAATTGCTGCTTCAGGAGCAATCGGCAGGAACGTGCACCGCGATGATCTACAGCGATAACGGCGGTAAGCCTGGGTCGCTGGTGGGTACGCTCACGTCGCCGGGGAGCTACGATACTTCGTCGCTTAGCGCGGCCACCTTTACTGCCAGCGGGATCACGCTCAGCGCCAACACCACCTACTGGGTCGTTCTGACGGCACCCACCGGGCAATTCGCTTGCAGTGTCACCGGCGACAACACCGGAAGCGGCCCGGGTTTCCTTGCTGCCGACGCCAGATTCTCCCATGATTTGAGCAACTGGGGTGATGACGGGGATCTCCTGCAGATGCAGGTCGATGTGTTCTAAACGAGGAACGGTGCGCGGATGCCCGTCCGGTGATGAACACCGGACGGGCACCAATCGTAGCAATCAGGGGAGGGATATGGTTTCGATGTCGCCACCGTCTGGGCAAGAGAGGGCTCTGGCGACTGTGGCGGCTTCGGGGTGCCCTAGTGAAGCTGGTGGGATTTTTTCAATTTGCGATAAAGTATTATCGGAACGTGATTAGCGGTCGATCGATGCCGCATCTTTTCCCGAAGGGGGGAAGATGGCCGGGAAGATTGGCTAGCCGTTGGGAGGCGAGGGGACGGATTAAGATAAGGATGCAGATTAAGAGTTTGGGGGTGGTATGCAGTTAGGGCGGGGGCGAGATCTTAAGAAAAGTCGACGATTTCGGTAAATGTGTTTGACAGAAGGGAGGGGTGTTGGTTACATTTGCCGATCTGCACTTGCTCCGGCCGCGCTTTTTGCGGTGGTGAGGGTGCGGAGGCGTCGCTTTTGACGCCGGCATGAACAACAAAGTTTCCATGGAGTGCCCAACCTGAGTGATCCCGATCGGGCCTGAAACGGCGAGGTTTCCCTGCGGTCTCTCGAGAGAGAGCATCATCAAGCGGGTTCGAAACTGATAATCGCTTAATACGGGTCCCGGTTCTGAGGCCAGTGACGAAGCCGCGAGTTGCGGTGGAGAAGACTGGACGGGATATCGCGGTGAACCTGACACCCTCTTCGCGGAGGGAAACGGGTTCAGATGAGGCGGATCTGTGGAGTGAGGAATGCCATGAGCGAGAATGGTACCGGAACTATTGCCGCGCTGTTGGGCCGTAAGGTCGGGATGACCCGCGTTTACGACGAGAAGGGGACGATCATTCCCGTGACCGTCGTGCAGGCGGGCCCGTGCATCGTGACTCAGGTCAAGACGGAAGACGGAGCGGATGGCTACAACGCCATTCAGCTTGGTTTTGAGGACATCAAGGAACGTCGCTCGAGCAAGCCGCTGGTTGGGCACTGCAAGAAGACGGGCCAGACGACGCCGAAGCGGTTCTTCCGCGAGGTGCGTTTGACCGCGAAGCCGGGCGTTGCTGCGGGTTCGACGGTGGATGTGAGCCTCTTCGACACGATCAAGTTTGTTGATGTGAGCGGGACCAGCAAGGGCAAGGGTTTCCAGGGCGTCATGAAGCGCTGGAACTTCGGCGGTCAGCCGGGCTCGCACGGTACGGAACGTAAGCATCGTTCGCCGGGCGGTATCGGCGGCGGTCAGGGTACCCGTGGTCACGGTCGCGCGATCAAGAAGGGCAAGAAGATGGCGGGTCACCTCGGCGACGAGTCGGTGACCACGCGGAATCATCTGCTCGTGAGCGTGGATAAAGAAAAGAACCTGTTGTTGATCAAGGGCGCCCTTCCGGGCGCGAACGGCGGACTGCTGTTCATCCGGCAGTCGAAGACGATCATCAACAACACGAAGTAAGAAAACGCAAAACGCGAAACTCAAAACGCAAAACCTTTTGAGAACGCGGTTAAAGAAATCGGATAAGCCGGTAGCACGAAAGGAGACTCAGGAACGAAAAACAGAAGACGCGAACCGACCAAGGTTTTGAGTTTTGTGTTTTGAATTTTGAGTTTGAAACCCATGATTGAAGTGCCAGTTCTGAATATCGAAGGTAAAGAAGTCGGCAAGTTTTCTGTCGATGAGGCTTTGCTTGGCGGCGAGGTTCGTCCGGCCCTCCTGAAGCAGGCGGTTGTGCGTCACCATGCCAACCAGCGCCAGGGGACGGTCAAGACCAAGACCCGCGCGGAAGTCGAAGGCTCGACCAAGAAACTGTATGCCCAGAAGCACACCGGTAATGCCCGCCGCGGCAACATCCGCACGCCGGTGATGAAGGGCGGCGGTAATGCGTTCGGCAAGCTGCCCCGCGATTTCCGCCAGGACATGCCGCTGAAGCAGCGCCGCCTCGCCCGCAACAACGCCATTCTCTCGAAGATTCTCTCGAACAATTTGAAGCTGCTGGACGCGTTCAGCGTGTCGGCTCCGAAGACCAAGGAAGTGGCGAAGGTTCTTTCCGCGCTGAACGCCGACCGTGGCGTGCTGATCGCGACGAACGGCCTCGATCGCAACCTGTGGCTGTCGGCCCGCAACATTGATAAGGCGATCATCAAGCCGGCGGCGGAGATCAACGCCTACGACGTGCTTTCGAAGCGGACGATGGTCATCACGAAGGAAGCGCTCGAGGGCGTCCTGAAGGGTGCGAAACCCTCGAAGAACAAGACGGCCAAAGCAAACGGATAACCCCGGCGGCTTTGGCCGCAGTGTTTAAGGAACACGACTATGCCAGTTGAACTGCAAGACACAGAAGTGATCAAGGCGCCGCTGATCTCGGAAAAGAGCACGTTCCTTGCGACCGCCAAGAATGCGTACACCTTCGAAGTGGACAAGAAGGCGGACAAGGAGCAGATCAAGAAGGCGATCGAGAAGCTCTACAACGTGAAGGTTGTGGAAGTTCGGACGATCAACGTCGCCGGCAAGCCGCGGCGGACGCGTTCGGGTGAGAAGACGACGCCGGCCTGGAAGAAGGCGATCGTGGAACTGCATCCGGACAACAAGATTGACTTGTTCTAAGCGAGAAGCCAGAAGCCAGTAGTCAGAAGTCAGCAGACGGAAGACGACGAAGAGAAGAGTGAATTATGCCAATCAAAGTATACAAGCCGACGACTGCCGCTCGCCGCAACAGCAGCGTGAATGCGTACACGGAACTGACGACGGACAAGCCGCACAAGGCGCTCCTGGAACGTCGCAAGAAGACCGGCGGGCGCAACCACACGGGTTGGATCACGTGCCGGCACATCGGCGGCGGGAACAAGCAGTTCTACCGCAAGATCGACTTCAAGCGGACGAAGGATGGCGTGAAGGCCATCGTCAAGACGATCGAATACGATCCCAACCGTTCGGTCTTCATCGCTTTGGTTGAATATGCCGACGGCGAGAAGCGATACATCCTCGCGCCGATGGGCGTGACGGTCGGAACGGAAATTGAATCCGGGACGAATGCGGACATCGAAAAGACCGTCGGCAACGCGATGCCGCTGGAAATTCTTCCTGTCGGTCTCGAAATCCATAACGTGGAAATCATTCCCGGGCAGGGCGGCAAGCTGTGCCGTTCGGCCGGCGGCGTGGCACGGTTGATCGGTAAGGACAACGGCCTGGCGACGATTCAGTTGCCGTCGGGCGAAGTCCGTCAGGTTCACTGGAAGTGCCGTGCGACGATCGGGCAGCTGGGCAACGGCGACTGGATCAACGTTCGCTGGGGCAAGGCGGGCCGGACGCGGCATCGCGGGATTCGTCCGACGGTGCGCGGCGTGGCGCAGAACCCGGTGGCTCACCCGCTGGGTGGTGGCGAAGGCCGCTCCGGTGGTGGTCGTCACCCGGTGAGCAAGTGGGGCGTGCCGGCCAAGGGCGGCAAGACCCGCAACCCGCGTAAGAACTCGGGCAGCAAGATCATTCGCCGCCGGATGACGGTTCGCTACGGCGAGTCGGTCATCAAGCGGAAGTAAGAAGTAGGAAACAAGAATAAAGAAGCCAGAAGAACACGAAGGCCAGGGAATAGAATATGAGTCGCAGCACGAAAAAAGGTCCGTTTGTCGCGGAACATCTTCTCCAGAAGGTGAACGAGCTGAATGCTCGTCGGGCGAAGACGCCGGTCAAGACGTGGTCGCGTTCGAGCACGATCATCCCGGACTTCGTCGGGCACACCTTCGAAGTTCACAACGGCAAGGAATTCAAGCGCGTCTTCGTGACCGAGGACATGGTTGGCCACAAGCTGGGCGAGTTTTCGTTCACCCGGTCGTTCAAGGGCCACACCCAGGTCAAGAAGGAAGAAGCGGCACCGAAGTAATGGACCGTGCGGATTGCCGCACGATGTGACGAGGAAAGTCATGGCATACGTATCGAAATGGCGTTTCGCACGGATCACCGCCCGCAAGGCGCGGCTGCTGACGGACCTGATCCGCAACAAGCCGGTGAATGAGGCGCTGGATCTGCTGAAGTTCAACAAGAAGCGCGGCGCGGTGATGGTGGCCAAGGTGCTCAAGAGCGCCATTGCCAACGCCGACGCCAAGGAAGCGGATGTTGAAGAGCTGTACGTGTCGAAGTCGTTCTGCGACGACGGCCCGATCATGAAGCGCTTCATGCCCAAGGATCGCGGCAAGAGCTACTCGATCTTCAAGCGCCTCTGCCACATCACCATTGAGGTGGATGAAGGCAAGCCGAAGATGACCAAGGCGAAGCGCCGGCAGCTCGAGATTCGCCGCGATCGTCTGGCGAAGAAGAAGACCAGCGGCGAGAAGAAGTCGGCTCCGAAGGCCGAAGCCGCGACGGAAAGCAAGTAAAGGATAATCCTGCGGCGAGCCTTGAATAGATGAGGCGGCCGCTCTTCAAAGAGGTTCGCATGGGTCAGAAAATTCATCCACACGGATTCCGGGTCGGCGTCACCGAAGGGTGGAACAGCCGGTGGTTCGCCCCGAAGAAGCTGTTCGGCGAGCTTCTGATTGAAGATCAGAAGATTCGGAAATTCGTGGATGATAAGCTGAATCGTCAACCGCCGTACGCGGCTGTGGCGCGTGTGGAAATCGAGCGGACGCGGGAAGAGCTGAAGGTTCTCCTGCACACGGCTCGTCCGGGCGTCGTGATCGGTCCGAAGGGCGCGGAAGTGGACAAGCTCCGCAACGAACTCGAAGACCTCACCGGCCGCAAGGTGAAGGTGGAGATCGCCGAGATCGGCAGTCCCGACCTGAACGCCCAACTGGTTGCGGAAGGGATCGCGGAGCAGCTCAAGAAGCGTGCCTCGTTCCGCCGGGTGCTGAAGCAGAAGGCCGATGCGTCGCGCAACGCCGGAGCGAAGGGCATCAAGATTCAGTTGTCGGGCCGTATCGGCGGGGCGGAAATCGCCCGCGTCGAGAAGATGATCAACGGGTCGATTCCGCTGCACACGCTGCAGGCGAACATCAGCTACGGGCAGGTTCACTGCCGGACGCCGTATGGGATCATCGGCATCAAGGTGTGGGTC
>DATKPA010000042.1:0-152529 GCA_035524355.1 Phycisphaerae bacterium
AGGTGCGAGCGTTAAAGTTCGACGTGCCGCCGTCGCCGAGGTGCATGAAGTAATCACCGGTGGCTTGCGCGGTGTTGACGGTGATGTCGGCTTCGAGGTAAATACTGCCGCTCGTCACGGAGGCGCCGCCATCGAAGGGGCGACGGACGTCTTCACCGCTGGTCGTGAGGGTGACGGTGCCATTGGTGGCGGAGTTGGCGACGCTGATGTTGTTGGTTCCACCAGCGCTGGTGGTGAGCCAGTTATCCTGGCCGGGGGTGGTGGTTGTGGTTGAAGAACTCAACGCGCCATCCGAATAAGTTGGAGCGTTGAAATTGGCCGTATCGAGGATGGTGATTGCGGCATGAGAGTCCTGGATTCCGCAGGCCGCGGCGAACACCGCGGCGCCAATGATGGCGAGAGAGATTTTCATTGAGATACCTTTCTGCCCTCCGGGGCAAAGAAACCACTTAATTTCTGTTCACTCTAATCACACGTCAGAGCATTCAGCTTTAAAAACAGCGTGCAGAGAGCCAGAGTGGCTCTGTTATAGGAACAAGCCTGGCGACTGCGTGACGCATTCTTGCGTGTTTCCGTATCGCCAGTAAGAACTCGCCTGGGAAGCGACTGGCGGCAGACGGAGTCTGTCGGTTCGGGGAAGGATACCGAGGCATGGCGCGAGGCCATATTGATCCCTCAGGGAGCGACTCAACTTCGCGTGCCGACCGGGCACATGGCTCTCTCTTCTCATGAACCGAAGTAAAATATAACGCGGGATTGGCGTGGGGAAAGTAAACGGACGAGAATTATGAAGGGAAGGGAAGAATTGTCTTTAAACATATATATGGCAAATTTTTACATTTTAATCAATATCATTGATTCAGAAGATAGCTTAATAAAACATAGGTTTTTCAGAATTGTTCTGCTCAGTTTGCGAGCGTTGTCTTTCCGTCTGATTAAGATTCAAGCAGGAAGGGCGGCTTTCTTTTGTAAATTTGGGTAATTTAGGCAAAATAAACAACATTAATGCTCGTGCGAGGTCGAGCTGTGGTTCAGGAGTAGTAATCCTGTAGCGGTTTGGCAGTCCACCCGCCTTGGGTGGTGGCAGAGCCTTGCTTCAAGGCGGCAATGGCTTCGGTGGCGACTTCGGCGGCGGTCATTGTCGTGATGATGGGAATCTTGTGCATGACGGCGGCGGCGCGGATCTGGCCTTCGTCGGTTTTGGGACCCTTTGTGGTTGGCGTATTGATTAGCAGAACGACTTCTTTGTTCTTGATGGTGTCGATAATGTTGGGGCGGCCTTCTTTGATTTTGTTGACGCGCGTGGCGGGGATGCCCGAGTCCGTGATGGCTTTGTGCGTGCCGCCGGTGGCGAGAAGTTTGAAGCCGAGGGATGCAAGCTTGCGGGCGACGGGGATGATCTTGGGTTTGTCGGATTCGCGGACGCTCAAGTAAATTGTGCCGCTCGTGGGGAGGGAGCCGCCGGCGGCCATTTGGGATTTGGCGAAGGCGAGGGGGAAGGTTTTGTCGATGCCCATGACTTCGCCGGTGGAGCGCATTTCGGGGCCGAGGATGACGTCAACGCCGGGGAATTTGTTGAAGGGGAAGACGGATTCTTTGACGGCGACCCAGTCGGTGGGGATGACTTCGCCGGTGATGCCGAGTTCTTTGAGGGTTTTGCCCATCATGACTTTGGCGGCGATTCTCGCCCAGCTGACGCCGGTGGCTTTGGAGACGAAGGGGACGGTTCTGGAGGCGCGGGGGTTTACTTCGAGGATGTAGACGTTGCCGTCCTTGATGGCGAACTGGATGTTCATGAGGCCGCGGACTTTGAGTTCCTTGGCGAGCATGAGGGTGTTGCGGCGGACTTCGTCGATGATTTCTTTTTTGAGGGAGAAGGGCGGGAGAGAGCAGGCGGAGTCGCCGGAGTGGATGCCGGCTTCTTCGATGTGTTCCATGAGGCCGCAGACGATGAAGTTTTCGCCGTCGCCGATGCAGTCGACATCCATTTCGGTGGCATCACCGAGGAAGGAGTCGATGAGGACGGGGTGCTCGTCGGCGACTTCGACGGCGTTCTGGATGTAGTAATTGAGCTGGTCTTCGTTGGAGACGATTTCCATAGCGCGGCCGCCGAGGACGAAGGAGGGGCGGACGAGGACGGGGTAGCCGATTTGCTTGGCGACGATGCGGGCTTCTTCGGCGGATTTGGCGGTGCCGCCGTTGGGCTGTTTGAGGCCGAGTTTTTTGATCATTTCGTTGAAGAGTTTGCGGTCTTCGGCGGCTTCGATGGATTCGACGGCGGTGCCGATGATGGGGACGCCGTAATCTTTGAGGCCGCGGGCGAGGTTGAGGGGGGTTTGGCCGCCGAATTGGACGATGACGCCTGCGACGAGGCCGGTGGGGTTGGCGGTGAGGGCGGTGAGGGGGTCGCGATTTTCGATTTTCGATTTTCGATTTTCGATTGGGGTGAGGGGTTTGCCGTTGAGGCGTTCGACGATGTTGAGGACGTCTTCCTGGGTGAGGGGTTCGAAGAAGAGGAGGTCGGAGGTGTCGTAGTCGGTGGAGACGGTTTCGGGGTTGGAGTTGACCATGACGGATTCGAAGCCGAGTTCTTTGGCGGCGAAGGCGGCCTGGACGCAGCAGTAGTCGAATTCGATGCCCTGGCCGATGCGGTTGGGGCCGCCGCCGAGGATGATGATTTTCTTTTTGTTGCTTACTCGAATCTCATCATCGCAGGTTTCGGTGGTGGCGGACGTGCCTTTTGGATCGGATGCGAGACCAGCGCTCCCTAACGGTCGCGGTACCAAGGTTTTGATGGGGGATTCGTAGGTGGAGTAGTAGTAGGGGGTGGCGGCTTCGAATTCGGCGGCGCAGGTGTCGACGAGTTTGTAGACGGGTTCAATATGGTGTTGTTTGCGGAGCGCGCGGATCTGGAGCGGGGTGGAGTGCCAGGCGGTGGCGATTTGGACGTCGGAGTAGCCGCATTCTTTGGCTTGGCGGAGGGTGGCGATTTGTGCGGGCGTGAGCCCAGGGATTGCAATCCCTGGGCTTTTGGCGTTGATAAGCTGGTCTTCGAAATCGACCAACTGTTTCATTTGGGTGAGGAACCAGGGGTCGATGTTGGTGAGTTGGAAGATGCGGTCGATGGAGTAGCCGGATTTGAGGGCGTAGCGGATGTAGTACATGCGGCCCTGGGAGGGGATGGAGAGTTTGCGGTTGAGTTTGTCTTCGGGGATGGGCCAGATGGTGGCGGATTGTTCTTCGGCGTTTTTGCGGGTCATGTCGGAGCCGCGGTCGCCGAGGGTTTTTTCGGAACGATGAACGGTGAACGATGAACGATGAACGGATTGTTCGTTCTTCCACCATTTGTCGATCTTGTCCAAGCCGAGCCCAAACCGCTTCACTTCCATGGAGCGGATGCCCTTCTGCAACGCTTCTTTGAAGGTGCGGCCGATGGACATGGCTTCGCCGACGGACTTCATTTGGGTGGTGAGGGTTTCGTCGGCGTCGGGGAATTTTTCGAAGGTCCAGCGGGGGATTTTGACAACGACGTAGTCGATGCTGGGTTCGAAGCAGGCGACGGTTTTCTTGGTGATGTCGTTGGGGAGTTCGTCGAGGGTGTAGCCGACGGCGAGTTTGGCGGCGAGCTTGGCGATGGGGAAGCCGGTGGCTTTGGAGGCGAGGGCGGAGGAGCGGGAGACGCGGGGGTTCATTTCGATGACGACGATTTCGCCGGTTTTCGGATTGACGCCGAACTGGATGTTGGAGCCGCCGGTTTCGACGCCGACCGCGCGGATGACGGCGATCGAGGCGTCGCGCATGCGCTGGTATTCTCTGTCGGTGAGGGTCTGTGCGGGGGCGACGGTGATGGAGTCGCCGGTGTGGACGCCCATGGGGTCGAAGTTTTCGATGGAGCAGACGATGACGACGTTGTCGGCGGTGTCGCGCATGACTTCGAGTTCGTATTCCTTCCAGCCGATGAGGGACTGGTCGATCTGGATTTCGGTGATCATGGAGGCGTCGAGGCCGCGCTGGGCGAGGGTTTCGAACTCTTCCATGTTGTAAGCGATGCCGGAGCCGGTGCCGCCGAGGGTGAAGGAGGCGCGGATGATGCAGGGGAGGCCGGTCATTTTGACGACGTCGCGGGCTTCCTGCATGGAGTGGGCGAGGCCGGACTTGGGGCATTCGAGGCCGATTTGTTCCATGAGTTCTTTGAAGGCCTTGCGGTCTTCGCCGCGGCGGATGGCTTCGCGGTCGGCGCCGATCATTTTGACGCCGTATTTGGCGAGGACGCCGGCGTCGTAGAGGGCGATGGCGGTGTTGAGGCCGGTCTGGCCGCCGAGGGTGGGGAGGAGGGCGTCGGGGCGTTCTTTTTCGATGATTTTGGTGACGGCTTCGACGGTGATGGGCTCGATGTAGGTGCGGTCGGCCATTTCGGGGTCGGTCATGATGGTGGCGGGGTTGGAGTTCACCAAAATGACTTTGTAGCCTTCCTCTTTGAGGGCTTTGCAGGCCTGGGTGCCGGAGTAGTCGAATTCGCAGCCCTGGCCGATGACGATGGGGCCGGCGCCGATGATGAGGATGGATTTGATGTCGGTGCGTTTGGGCATTTTTTTATTGAGCCTTTGCAGGGAAATTCTGGATAAACTCGCAAGGTTATAGCGGGAAAGGGCGGGAGAATAAAGGGACGCGGACGGAGTTAAACACGAAGGACACGAAGAGCACGAAGGGCCACCAAGTTGGAGGGATTATAGGCTCGCGAAAATTCAGGAAGCGGGCAAGTGGGTGGGAGAATTTTTGGCGACGGATTAAAAAAAAAGAACCGTCGTTTTTTTAGGACGGCGGTTCTAGCCCTGCGTCGGAGACGCAGGAGTGGCTTGTACAGAATGGAGCCTACGCTTCTAATATCGGCAAGTCAAGCCCCACGCATGGAGGAGCTTCGTTGGCAAAGACGCGGGTTTACATCGATGGATTCAACCTCTATCACGGCATCATTCGCGAACACCGCCTCCATTGGCTTGACCTCGCAATGTTCGCTCAAAAGCTCAATTTGATGCAACCCGTCGACCGGATCATTTACTGTACGGCGATGGTGTCGAGTACGCCAGCCGACCCACAAAAGGCCCAGAGACAGGAAACGTATCATCGGGCGATTGGAATCGCATGTCCCACTGTGGAGATTGTGAAAGGACAATTTACAAGGCATAAGACGCTGCATCCAATCGCAGGGTGCACCGACTCGCCGACGTGCGGAATTCGAGTCGTTGTTAAGAACGAAAAGGGTTCAGACGTGAATCTGGCATCCCGGCTTCTGCACGACGCTCACATGGGACGGTTTGATCGAGCAATCGTGGTTTCCGGCGATTCCGATTTGACGGAGCCCATTCGGCTGATCGTGAGTGAGGTTGGAAAAGCGGTGTGGGTGAGAAATCCGCGTAACGTGGGATCGGCCGAGTTGGAGAAATTTGCGAGTGACTACGCAAGGATTCGGCCGGGCGTTCTGCAGCGGTGTCAATTGCCCGACCCGGTTGCTGATGGCGCGAAGCGTTACTCGAAGCCGGCAAAATGGTCGACCATTGCTCCGGCGCGCATAAAAACCAATGTTCTCACAACCGCGTGCCCGCAGGCTGGATGCGGCAAAGCGATCAACACATTTCGTTACGTTTAGTTCGTTCCGGCGGAACTCGGAATGACTCGTGAAATGGGATGTGGGTGCGTATGATAATGCGGTAGCATTGCAGTGGCTGCGAGGATGGCAATGGGTCTGGGTATTCGGCGGAAACTGATCGGGACGCTGATCCTGGTGGGGTTGTTTCCGCTGGCGATGAGCTTGATTGTGATTCTGGTGGGCGGGGCGGCGATGCAGTTGTCGCGAATACGGAACAGTTACGAACAGGTTGCAGCGGCGTGTTCGAAGGATATTTCGACGCGGCTGCTGGATGTGGAGTTGGATCGGCTGGAGTTTGTGGGGACCGGGCCGCAAGTGATGGATCTGCTGCGGGCGCGGATGTCGGAGGCGCCTCCGCCCCTCCCGCCTGCGACAATACCGTCGCGGTCGGCGGGGGCGGCGGATCTGGATGCGCGGTGGGATTCGCTGAAGGAGATGGATTCGCCGTTGAAGGAGATCCTGGCGAACCCCGTGTCGCAGCGGCTGCGGGATTTGACGTCGAATGACCTGCATCCGCGGCGGATCTTCGTGACCGACGCCAAGGGGGAACTGGTTGCAGCGGATGTGAAAACGGATGATTTTTTTCAGGCGGATGAGGAGTGGTGGCAGCAGGCGTACAACAACGGGAAGGGGCGGCTGTATGTGAGCAGCCTGGTGACGGAGCCGGACAAGACGGAGATGGTGGAGATCGCCATGCCGATTTACGGGGTGGTGGACGGGAAACGGACTGTCATCGGGATCATCAAGGACAAACTGGCGTCGGCGTGGCTGCTGGAATCGCTGACGACGCAGGCGAAGCTGACGGGATCGCAGGCGCAATTGATTGATCTCGACATGGGGAAGACGATTTACGCGTCGGCAGGGGCGGATGTGGAGATGGCGGAGCGTTTTTTTCTGGCGCACCAGGACTATCCGCGCATGGCGATTTCGAAGCTGCTGTTGAACAAGATAGTGCTGGGGTCGTCGCCGGTGGAGTTTAATCTGAAGGTGATGAAGCGGTTTCCGGAAGTGCAGGTGCCGCGGTGGGTGTTGGTGGTGTCGAAGCCGTCGCAGGAGGCGATGACGCCGGTGTACAGGCTGGCGTTGACGGTGGCGGCGATCGGGGTGGCGTTGATTCTGGTGCTCTTCATTCTGGGGGTGGCGATCTCGAATCGGGAAATCATCATGCCGATTTTGCGGTTGCGGGAGGCGACGGCGGCGGTGGGTCGAGGGGAGCTGAACGTGCGGCTGCTGAGTGCGGATTCATCGGACGCGACGTTCCGCAAGGATGAGCTGGGGGATCTGGCGCGCGACTTTGATGAGATGACCCGGCAGTTGCAGAAGAACGTGAATCAGTTGGCGCGCTCGAACGAGGCGAAGCGGCGGTTCATGGAACTGGCGGGCCATGAGTTGCGGACGCCCGTGACGTATCTGCTGGGGGTGTGCCAGCTTGCACAGAAGCAGATTCAGCAATTGTCGGGCGCGGCGACGGATGGGGCGCCGGAGGATGCAGCGACCGTGGCGCTGGCGGCGAAGAATGCGGCGGCGACGCAGGCGGCGATGGTGAAGATCGCCGCCAAGACGCAGCGGTTGTCGCGGATCATCGACAATCTGCTGAAGCTGGTGAACAACGATCAGTTCACGACGAAGCTCAACAAGGAGCCGGTGGATATGCGGGCGCTGCTGCTGCAGGTGACGTCGGATCATCGGCCGTTCATTCAGGAACGGAAGCAGCAGTTGACTGTGGAAGTGGCGGAGAATTTGCCGTCGATTGAGGCGGATCGGGACAAGCTGGAGGATGCGCTGACGAACCTGGTGTCGAATGCGATCCGGTTTTCGCCGGACGGCGGGACGGTGCGGGTGGCGGCGCATGAGGTGACGGGGGACATGCTGGAGATTCTGGTGGAGGATTCGGGGCCGGGGATTCCGGCGCAGGATCTGGCGAATTTGTTTGAGCCGTTCTATACGGGTTCGGATATTCTGCAGCATCATTCCGGGACGTTTGAGTTTGGTTCGAAGGGGATTGGGCTGGGGCTGGCGATTGTGCGGCGGTTTATTGAGCTGCATGGGGGGATTGTGCGGGCGCATGCGATTGTGCGGGAGGGGAAGACGGCGGGGACGCAGTTTCAGATTTTGCTGCCGCTGGCCAAAGAGGATGGGGAGGTGGTGGGGACGGCGGTCGTGGGGTCGGGAACGTGATTGCGCGCACAATTGTGAGGAGGAGTTCCTTTACCACAGAGTCACAGAGGGCACAGAGGACGCACAGAGAGTCAAGTGAAAGATGAACGAGCTCCACACTATTCACGTTCTGCTTGCAAACGGCACCTCTCATACACTCCAGATAGAGGTTGCAACTACTCCACCATGGAAGCTCGTTGTGTCTGGCCAAGGTTTTGACCGAAAAGAATTCACCGGACGGGATACATTTGAAGCATTGATCGCGCTTCGAAGGGAAATAGAGCGCGAGGGTGGTCGATTGCTCTGCAATGGGGCTCGCCCTGATGTTCGTCCTTCCGGCATGTCTCGCAGTATGGGTGGCGGAAGAAAGGCGTATATTCTGCAACTTGGCCGGACTACTACGTTGAAATCCCTTGTTGACATCATCGGTCACGCCGAAAAAGACCAGGTGGGAACAGTTGAAGAGCAAATGGAGTTTCATCAGAAATGGTTTCAGTCGCTAAAGCAACAGTGAATGAAGTTCTCGTTTGATGTATTGGGCATGTCGGGCATGGATTCGACGGAGAGTGGTCGATGAGCGCAACGCTACGATTGGTTGGGTCGGAGGTTTTGTTGCCGGAGGGGCCGGTTGTGGCGGTGGTAGGGACGGGGGCGGTGGGCGGGTATTACGGGGGGCGGTTGGCGCAGGGCGGGGAGGATGTGCGGTTTCTTTTGCGGTCAGATTATGCGGCGGTGAAGGAGCGGGGGCTGGAGGTGCGGAGTTGTGATGGGGATTTTCATTTGTCTGCGGATCGGGTGAAGGTGTATCGCGATGTGCGGGAGATGGGGCGAGGGCGGGGGGTGGATCTGGTGATTGTGGCTTTGAAGACGACGAGTGAGGGGTTGTATGGGGAACTGATTGGGCCGCTGGTTGGCGAGGGGACGGTGATTCTTTCGATACAGAATGGGTTGGGGACGGATGAGCGGCTGGCGGAGTTGTTCGGCGCGGAGAGGGTGATTGGCGGGCTCGCGTTTGTCTGCATCAATCGGATTGGGCCGGGGGTGATTCATCACATGAGTCATGGGCAGGTGAAAATTGGGGAGTTTGGCGCGGGGCGGAGCGTGCGGACGGAGCAGATTGCGCGGATGTTCGTGCGGTGCGGCGTGAAGTGCGAGGTGCTGGAGAGTTTGAAGAAGGGGCGGTGGGAGAAATTGATATGGAATATTCCGTTTAATGGGCTGGGGGCGGTGATGGATCTGACGACGGATCGGTTGATTGCATCGGTGGAGGGACGGAAGTTGATTGGCGACTTGATGGGCGAGGTGATGGCGGCGGGGCGGGCGGATGGGGTGACGTTCGGCATCTCGACGGAGGATATGATTTCGCGGCAGATCCGGTCGACGGAGGGGATGGGGGCGTACCGGTCGAGCATGCAGATTGATCGGCAGGAGGGGCGGGCGCTGGAGGTGGAGGCGATTCTGGGGGAGCCGCTACGGAGGGGGAGGGAGAAGGGGGTGGAGATGCCGCGGTTGGCGGCGCTATGTGAAATGGCGCGGGTGGTGGATGGGGCGCGGGGGAGAACGGAAATCACGAAAATTACAGAATGAGACAAAATGAAGCAGGGGAACGGTTTTGAATCGTTCCCTTGCTCATAGGTATGGATTTTGGGGCTGGCGAGTCTCAGGCACGGCGGCGGCGGAGGAAGGCGGGGATCAGGGCGAGGCCGGCGAGGGCGAGGGAAGCGGGCTCGGGAACGACGGCGGTTTGCAGGGTGACGTTGTCGATGTAGAAGGTGCCGGCGAAGGGGATGGAGCTGGGGTTGGCGGGGTCCCAGGTCCAGCTATAGCCGGGGTTGCCGTTGATGATGAGGTTCCAGGCGGTTTGGCTGGCTTGGCTCGAGGGGATGGTATAGGGGAGGGCGACGTGGATATCGGTATTGGTGGCGACGTTCGGAAGGGAGAGGGTCAGGGGGAAGTTCGTGGTGCCGAGTTGGATGGTGACGGTCTGGTTGAAGTCGGGAACGGTCCAGCTAGGGTCGACGATGAGATCGAAGGCGAGGATGTTGTTGTTAATGAAATCGGAGACCTGGACGTTGGGGACGGCCCAATTTTGTTCAACGGTTTGGCCGTAGTACTGGCTGGAGGGGCGGATGGCGAGCCAGGTGCTGGTTCCGCCGGTGGGGCTGGCGATTTTCTGGGGGTAGTTGGCGCTATTGCCGCCGTAGCTGAACCAGCCATCAACGCCGCCGACGTAAGTGCCGGAATCGAAATCGTTGATGAGGACACTGGCGTGGGCGCGCGATGTGCCGAGGGAGAGGATGCCGGCGAGAATGGCCGGGGCAATCAGGTGGTTCTTCTTCATGGGGCCTCCGCAAAAGGATTTGATGAAACGGTTTCTATTTGCAAACGATTCTGAAATGCAATTTGAACGTACCTCCATTTTGGGACTAGTCAAATTTTTTCTTCTGCCAAGCTGTGGAAACCCCGGGACAGGTCCTTGGGGCAAATTAGGGGGTTTTGAATATGTATGTAGATTGCTCCGCGCCGCCTGAGGAAGCCGGAATGTGTGGTGAGGGGTGGAGCGGGGGGGGGGGGTGGGCAGGGGTGCGGGAGTCGGGTAGATTTGGGGCTTCAAGCATGATTTGCGGGTGAACTTTGTTAGCGGAGGAATGCACATGCGTGTGGAGCGGAAGATCGTGGGTCTTGGGTTGGTGGTGGCGGTTTGCCTGGCGGGGATGCGGGTGGGTGTGGCGGCGTCTTTGGATGAGATCAGGGGGGATGCGTTGCCGAAGGGTGGGATGTGGATGGAGACAATGAAGATCGGGCTGATTGATCAGGGGTACGGCCAGCCCCGAGCGAATCAGAGCGTGGATCGGCATCCGATCACGCTGCATGGGGAGGTGTTCAAGCATGGCGTGGGGTCGCATGCGCCGGGCGAGGTGCGGATCAGGCTGGATGGGGCGGCGACGCGGTTTGTGTCGGCGGTGGGAATTGATGATGAGACACAGGGGAATGGCGCGGCGAAGGTGATCGTAACGGTGGATGGGAAGCAAATCGCAGAGACCGGGGATCTGAAGGGCGGCGGGGAGCCGGCGGTGCTGGATGTGGATCTGACGGGAGCGAAAGAGATGGTGATTGAGATGGTGGAGGTGGGGTCGATGGATTACGCGCATGTGGACTTTGCCGGGGCGATGCTGGTGCTGGCGGAGGGGGCGGCGGGGAAGCCGCAAATCGTGGCGAGCCCAGCGGAAGCGCCGATCACGTTGCCTCGGACGGATGCGGATGGGAAGGTGCGGATCAACGGGGCGCGGGTGATCGGCTCGACGCCGGGCCGGCCGTTCGTGTTCAAGGTGCCGGTGACGGGTCCGGGGATTGAGGCCATCACGGCGACGGGGCTGCCGGACGGGCTGCAGATCGATCCGCATACCGGCGTGATAAGCGGGACGTTGCGGAAGCCGGGGGTGACCGTTGCGACGGTGAGCGCCATCCAGCGGCGGGACGGGGCGAATTTTGCGACGGATGAAAGGCTGATCATCGTCGGCGGGGAACGCAAGCTCGCGCTGACGCCGCCGATGGGGTGGAACTCGTGGAATTGCTTTGCGGGGGAAGTGTCGCAGGACAAGGTGAAGGCGGCGGCGGATGAATTCATCTCGACGGGGCTCGCCGCGCACGGGTTTACGTTCGTCAACATCGACGACTGCTGGGAGGGCAAGCGCGATGCGACCGGCATGATCCAGACGAACGAGAAGTTCCCGGACATGAAGGGTCTCGGAGATTACATCCACTCGCTCGGACTGAAGTTCGGGATCTACTCCTCGCCGGGGCCGAAGACCTGCGCCGGATTTGAAGCGAGCTATCAGCACGAAGATCAGGACGCGCGGCAGTGGTCGAACTGGGGCGTCGATTACGTGAAGTACGATCTGTGCAGCTTCCTCCGGATGATGAAGAACCCCGGGGACCCCGACGAATTGAAAAAGGTCTACGGGATTCTCCGCGGATCACTGGACAAGGCCCCGCGCGATATCGTCTACAGCCTCTGTGAATACGGCTACGGCAACGTGTGGGAATGGGGCGCGGATGCCCCGGTCCACGGCAATCTCTGGCGCACCACCGGCGACATCACCGATACGTGGGGGTCGATGGCGGGAATCGGATTCCAGCAGAACGGGCACGAGAAGTACGCGGGCCCGGGACATTGGAATGATCCGGACATGCTCGTCGTCGGACGCGTGGGGTGGGGAGATCCGCATCCATCGCGGCTGACGCAGAACGAGCAGCTCACGCACATCTCGCTCTGGTCGATTCTCGCGGCGCCGCTGCTGATCGGATGCGACCTCACGCAGATGGATGATTTCACGAAGGGCGTGCTGATGAACGATGAGGTGCTGGCGGTGAACCAGGATCCGCTGGGGAAGCAGGGGTATCGCGTGGATGGTGGTGTTGCGAATGCGCCGGCGCAGGTGTGGAAGCGGGAAATGTGGGATGGGACGATTGCGGTGGGGTTGTTCAATTTGTCGCGGAATCCGCAGAAGGTGACGGCGACCTGGAGCGAGCTGCAGATTGCGGGGCCGCAGCCGGTGCGGGATTTGTGGCAATTGAAGGACCTTGGCGATTCGAACGATGCGTTTTCGGCGGAGGTGCCGCGGCATGGGTGCGTGCTGGTCAAGATCGGCAAGCCGGCGACGGAAGATGTGTCGGTGGCGAAGGTGGTGGGGTTGTATCAGGGGAAGTGAGGTGGATCAGGGCGTCCCGATCGGCGTCCAGAGTTTAGAAAGCGGAATAGCAAGGCTCTCGAACGGAGGTGCGTGAACAACTTCGTCTTCGCGCCCAGTGGCCGCCTGAACGTAATGGCCGTTCTTGAGTTGATAGGCCTCAAAGGCGTGATCGATTGGATTGATCATCCAATAGTTGGGAACGCCGCGGTCACGATAAAGAGCGAACTTATCATCGCGGTCGATGTGAACGCTCGACGGAGAAACGACTTCGATGCAGAGGTCAGGCGCGAGAGGAATGCCGTGGCCTTTGATCAGATGCAGGCGCGACTTGGCGACGAAAAGGAGGTCAGGGCGACGCACGTTGAATTGGTCCAAGATGGTGTCGATATCAACGAGAAGCGAGCCCAAGTCCTGTTGGTTGATGTAACTACCCAGAATAATCGAGAGCTGGATTATGGCATGGCTGTGAGGATAAGACGGGCTGGGGCTCACTGCGATTTCTCCGTGAACGAGTTCAAGGCGCACGCCGGGGGGGTCCTCGCCGAGCATGAGGAATTTTTGGGCGGTGAGCTTGGTTTGATTGATGGTCGTCATAGCAAACCTCGACTGCATTGTAACAAATAAGAAGGCTCCATTGCGCGGAATCAGTATTTCGGTTCCCAGCGGCGGGCATAGAAGAGGGAGTCGGTGGCGCGGGGGCCGATCATGTGGAGGGAGAGGGGCTGGTCGAGGCCGTGGGCGCGGTAGAGGGACATGAGGTGGGTGGCGGCGGCGAGCTGGGCGTTGATGTTGGCGTCGATGGCGGCGGTCTGATGGGCGGGGAGGAGGATCTGGCGGGCGTAGCTCCAGCGGGGGTCGAGCCGGACGAGGAGGTTGTGCTCGGACCAGTCGATGGGGTAGCCCTGGAGGGGGCCTTCGCGCGTGTGCGGGGTGTAGAACCAGAAGCAGAGGTAGCGGTCTTTCAAGGCGATGCCTTCGTGCGGGCGTGCGGTGTCGGCGGTGAGCGGATGATCGGTGAAGAGCTCGGCGTGCTGAAGGTCGATGGCGGAGCGCGGGAGGTTCTGGCGCGCGGCGTAGGGCTTTTTGTTTTTGACGTCGTAGAGGCCGATGTGGGGGTAGGTGGAGGGGAGACGCGTGAGGATGCGCGCGGGGTCGAGTTCGTGGGATTTGCGGCGTGGGGGCATGGTCCGGAGTGTACTCCGGGAATGAGGAATGGCGAAGCAGGAATGATGAAGCAAATCTGAATGACGAAGGAGTGAATGAGGAGGCGTCAGGGTTTCCACTGGCAGGGCCAGGTGTCGGTGAGCCATTGGAGGCCGAGGCGTTCGAGGATCGGGCGGCTGGTGGGGAGTGCGTCGACGAGGAGGTAGCGGGCGCCGAGTTGGCGGGCGTCCACCGCGCGGGCGGCGATGAGGGCGCGGTAAAAACCCTGGCTGCGATGGGCGGGATGCGTGCCGCCGCCGTAGAGGCCGGCGAAGTGGCTTTGGGGGTGAGTGTAGAGACGGCCGATGCCAGCGGGTTCAGTCGCGGAGTAGGCGATGTAGCCACGGTGCTGGGAGGAGCCGGAGCGGACCGCCTCGGCGAGGGCGTCCGCGTTGCTGCCGTTGCGTTGGCCGAAGATGGCGTCTTCGAGGCGGCGGAAGATGTCGACCTGCTGTGGGGTCTCGATGCGTTCGACATGGTGGACGATCGGCTCGCGCAGCCATGGGGGCGGGTCGGTGATGTCGCAGACGAGGACGGCTTCCATTGGGCCGGGGTTGAGGCCATGGGATTTGAGCCGGTCGAGCAGGTCGGGCGGGGAGTCGTGTGCGTAGAGTTTCCACTCGAATTTCACGCCGAGATGGCGGTGGTATTCGACTTCGTTCGAGATGGCGGCGTCGGCATTGTCGGTGGTGAGGCGCGAGAAGCTGATGGAATAGTGGGAGCCGTCGCGGGTGCGGAGGCGCGTGACGGCGGGGAGCTGGACGAGCACTTCGGCGTCGAGGGCGAGAGTGCGGCGTTCGTCGTCGAGGCGTTGACGGATTTCGGCGAGATTCATGGCAATCCCATCCGTTGCATCGTTGCCCCCCTGCCGCACGGCCTGCGGGCCGTCATGGGCAGGATGCCCATGCCACTTGGCTGTGCCACTTTAGCTGTCGTATTTGATGGCGGATTGCAGGTTGTACTTGCCGAAGCGCTGCCGACCGTTGAGGAAGGAGAGTTCGATGAGGACGGCGATGCCGACGATGTGGCCGCCGAGGGTCTCGACCAGGTCGCAGCAGGCGTTCATGGTGCCGCCGGTGGCGAGGAGGTCGTCGACGAGGACGCAGCGCTGTCCGGGCTTGATGGCGTCCTTGTGGATTTCGAGGGTGTCCTGCCCGTATTCGAGATCGTAAGTGAGGGCGAGCTTTTCCGAGGGAAGTTTGCCCGGCTTGCGGACGGGAATAAAGCCGCAGGAGAGCGCCTGGGCGATGGCCGTCCCGAAGATGAACCCGCGGGATTCCGCGCCTACCACTGCCTGAATGCCCTGACCGCGGAACGGATTGCAGAGCACTTCCACAGCCATCGCGAGCCCCTGCGGACTGGCGAGCAGCGGCGTGATGTCCTTGAACAGAATCCCCTGCTTGGGGAAATCGGGCACGTCGCGGATGAGGGAGCGAAGATCGACCATGGAAACTCCACCTGTGAATGCGTGTAGCGGGAGAAACATTAAACCGGATGGGGGGCGGGGAGGCAAATGGGCACGCGCTTGTGTCGCCTGCGCGAGGCGACTTCCCTCTCGCCGAACAGGAGATGGGCCGGCGCTGACGCTACGGGTTCCCTTAGGGTTTGCAGAGGAAAAGCGTCAGGCCGTCGGTGGCTAGCGGTGCCTCGTGAATCAGATGGAGTTTCGCCTGTTTGATGAGGTCGTGCCATTGCGCGGCGGAAAACAGCGGCGTTTTGCAGAGCTGCATGAGCAGCGTGATTTCCGGGGCGTAGTATTGCTTGTCGAAGCGCGGGGAGGCCGTCGGTTCGATGAGCAGAAGATGGGCCTTCGGAAAGTTTTTGGGAATCGAGGAGAGGGCTTTGGTGACGTGCGCCGCGGCGCTCGAGTCATTGCGAAGATCGGCATCCCTGGCGTGGGTCTCCGAAAAGATGTTCGTGGCAATGAGGCAGTCGAGGTCCGTCCAGAGCTGGCGCGAGATGCCGATGCGTTCAAACGTGGCGCGGGTGTTGCCGAGGGCTTCGAGCGGATTGGCGGGGACGGAGATCAGCCGCTTTTCGAGTTCCGCCGCGCTGAACGCCGTGTTGGCCCGGCGCGAAAGAGCCCCATCCGCGCAGATGCCCACCCCCACCGCATTCTTGTGCTGCTTCGCCAGGTACATCAGCAAATCGCCGGCGCCGCAGTTCAGATCGAGCAGATGCGAGAAATGACGCGACGCGATCAGCTCGCTGATGGCGGGAAAAAGCTCCGCGGCGTAACGCTTCGCCTGCGCTTCCGCGAGCGTCTCCGTCTTCCGGCGAACGACCGCGCCGCCCGGAATCTTGAGCCTCGCCAGCATGTGCTCCACGACGTTCACCACCGGCTGATACGACCGGACGAGTTCGAGCAGCCCGTCCTCGTGCTGAAGAAGCGCCCTGCCTTCCGGCGTGAGCGTCGCGCGGTCGCCCGTGACCGAAAGCAGGTTGGCCGACTGCAGGTAGTTCACGAGGGCATACAGCACGTCCGGGGCCATGCTCGCGCGGGTGGCGTGAACGAGCAGTTCGAGCCCCTTGTCGCCGGGGTTGTCCGCTTCGACCTTCAGGATGGCATCAAAGAGCCCGGCGTTTTTCAGCGCCCACCATGCGATGAGGGTCAGGTGGCCGGAGATCAGTCGCTGGGCCGTCTGCTGCGCAAGCTTGTTGGATCGGGAAAACATGCCCAAGGGTATACACGGGGTTGCGCGGGAATGCGAGGGCGTTTCTACCAGCGCATCGCGCGAGGGTGAGACGACTCTTATGCCGGCGAAAGCCCCATACGGGCGCCCCGGTGCGCCCAACTCAACACAAACGCCCCCGCCACCCCACACGCCTCTGGCCCAAAACCGCTCCCACCGTATAATCTCGACTCTTGCGAAAGGGTTCTGATGAACATCATCCCCACCGATATCCCCGACGTGCTCATCATCGAGCCGAAAGTCTTCGGCGACGCCCGCGGCTTCTTCATGGAGAGCTTCAACGCCCGCACCTTCGCCGAAAAAACCGGCATCACCACCCCCTTCGTCCAGGACAACCACTCCCGCTCCGCCCGCGGTGTCCTCCGCGGCCTCCACTACCAGATCCAGCAGCCCCAGGGAAAACTCGTCCGCGTCGTCGCCGGCGAAGTCTTTGATGTCGCCGTCGACATCCGCAAATCCTCCCCAACCTTTGGCCGCGCCATCTCCGTCCACCTCTCCGAAGAAAACAAACGCATGGTCTGGGTCCCCCCCGGCTTCGCGCACGGCTTCCTCGTCCTCTCCGAACGCGCCGACTTCCTCTACAAAACCACCGACTACTACGCCCCCGCCTTCGAACGCGCCATCCTCTGGAACGACCCCGCCCTCGGCATCCACTGGCCGCTGGAAGGAATCACCCCCCTGCTCAGCGAAAAAGACAAAAAAGGAATCCCGCTCGCCAGCGCGGAAGTCTTCGGCTGAATGAAGCCGGCGATGGTATCGCCGGAATGTGCGTTCAAAGCTACGGGGAGTTCAATTCAGCGCGACTTTACGCCCGCAATCAGCTTTTGCAGCGACTCCATCGAGTGCAGCCCGAAAAAGTATTCGCGCCAGAGCAGCACCTTGTTCTCCTCCCGCGCCCGAAGCGCATCCGCGATCTGGTGATCGAGATTCGCCAGCAGCCGCGGAGCTTTGGCATGCAGCGCAGCGTTGAGCGCATGAAGCTGATCGAAGCACTCGCGCCGTTGACGTCGCGCCGCCGAATCATTGCGGGCGGTCGCGAGCGAACTTCCGATCTGCTCGACGAGCACCCGCCGGTCCCGAATCAGCTCCGCGACATCCGTCTTCAGCGCCGTAAACGGATCAATCGCCAGTTGCGGATTGTGCGCCGCATGATGCCGCCGCCACTTCAACGCCGCAATATCATCGGTATTCTCCAGCGGCTGCCCCAGCGGCAACAGCCACGCCGCCGAAACGCACCCATACGGCGGCACCACGCCGACAAGATCCCGCAGCAGTTCGTCCGTGATCTGGTCGTACAGCGCCCCGCCGATGCCATGAATGAACATGTCCGCGAAGAACAGACGCACGAACATCGTCAGCGCCAGCGCCCGCGGTCGAATCACCGCCTCCGCCGCAATCGCCCCGAACGGATCAGCCCCCTTCCGCACCACCAGCCGTTCCCGCGGCTGCCCCGGAACATAGGTCCAGAACGGCAACTCGCGCATGTCCCCCGTCATCGCCAGGTCCGGCATCGGATGCTGCGGATTCTTGATCCCCTGCCGCGCCCTGTACGCCGCAAGATGCTTGTTGTACAGCGGAATCCACTCCTCCGCATGTTCCGCCCACGCCCGCACAAACATCTGCCAGATCTCCCCGCTACAGAGCAGGCTCGTCGGAACGTGATGCACGTGAACGTTCATCGCCCGCTCGAAAGCGGCCCGCGCTTTCGACAGCCACTGCGTATACGGGATATTCTCGCCATGCGGACGCAACGCCGAGAGAAAAAACGCAAGCGAATCCGTTTGCGCCAGCGGATAGCGTCCAATCTCCGCATCCCAGCGCTCGAACTGCTCGCGCGTCGGAGCGAAAAGACCGTCCGCCGGAACAGAACTCGCTGGAGCCCACTCGACAGTTTTGCGCTGCCACGAGTTGCCGACCTGCACCGGCAGGTCAAAGCCAAGATGATCGACCGTGTCGTGATCCACCAGCAGGTCAAACGCAATCCCCTCCCCGCCCCCCCCCCCGCCTCCCCCACCGCCGACACGCTTCGCCAGCACATCGGCGGCAAGCACCTTCGCCCACACGCCTGCGTGATAAAACTCCACCTGGTGACCCGTAATCACCCACGGCCGCTCCAACGCCGCAGCCGACGGCGCTGGCGCCCCAATCCATTCCGCCCAGCGTGTCGCCTGATCCAGGAGATGACGCCGCCCCTGCGCACGCAGTTGCTCCAGCGAACGCCCAAACGGAGTGTTGCCATCAGCGGGCAACGCCGAAGCACTGGCAAGCGCCGCCTGCAATTCGGCGGGCGGCGGCTCAATGAGAACCTGCCTGTGCTTGCGCGGCACAATGATTTTCTGCGGGGTCGGCCGGAGAGAAGAGCGAGCGAGTACCTGAGTCATGCGGCCATCATACCGGGGGAAAACGGGTCACTCGTCGCAACAGGCGGCGCACTCGGACTGGGAAACCGATGCGAAAACGGGAATCTCTCGCGCCGTCTTGAGCTCATTTGTGAGCACCTCCAGATAATGCTGGAGCCGGACGGAGGGATCATCGAGGATGCCCCCAAAATGCCGCGTCGCATCCTTGTAAATCAGCTTCACCGGAATCTCCTTGATGCGGAGATTCTGTGCGTCGGCCTGCACCCAGAACTGCATCGGGAAAGCATATCCGGGAATCGTCAGGTTCAGCTTTTCCATAGCCGACACGCGGTGCGCCTTGAAGCCGCAGAACGAATCGGTCATCCCCGCCTCACTCCCGGTGAAGCGAAGATGCAGCGTGGAATTAAGCAGATCCGTGATTAGCCGATTGATGTTGCGCCGATCCACCGGTGGAATACTGGTCGTGCCGTTCTCCAGCCGCAGGTAACGCGAGCCGGAGATGATGTCGGCATCATCCGTCAGGCACTCCCGGATGAACAACGGAATGCGGCAGGGCTCGTGCTGCTCGTCGCAGTCCATCGTGATGATCCAGTCGTAGCGGTTCTCCGAGGCAAAGGCGAACGCGTCGATCAGCGACTGCCCGTACCCCCGGTTCTCCGGATGCGTGATCAGGTCGATGTGATTCTTCCCGGCAAGATCGCGGAGCAGCGCGGGCGTGGCATCGGTGGAGCCGTCGTCGATCACCAGAACCCGGGTCTGCACCGCCTGCTCACTGAGCGCCGTGGCGCGGGTGTACTTGCGGATCTCCCGCAGGACGCGCGCGACGTATTTTTCCTCGTTGAAGATCGGGACGGCGACCAGCACTTTCATCAGGCACCTTGTACGGCAGTTTTCCGACGCACCCCGCCAGCCGGGGCGTCGACCAATGCTAGCCTTACGATTGAGGATGTCAATTCTGTATTGATCGGTTTCAATATTCCCTGAACCGCTTCGGCGCCGCCTCATCCGGGCTTGGTCGCCGCAGCGGGGGGGGGTTGCGGGGAAAACCAGTTGCTCGAGGACATCCAGTGAATCAGCAGGTCCGTCCAGATGCTCAAGGCCGGATCCTTCGTCATGCCAAACCCGTGCCCGCCGGTCGGAAAAATGTGCAGTTCCGCCGGCACGTGGTTCCTGTGGCAAGCCTCGAAAAACAGGATGGAATTCTCGACCGGAACGGTCTTGTCCGGTCCGGCGTGAGCGAGAAACACCGGCGGAGTGTTCGCCGTGACGCGATTCTCCGCGGAGAGCTCGCTCCAGAGGGTGCGATCGTTGCCGGCAAGTGCAGTGCGGGAGCCCTTGTGAACGTACCGCTCGTCAGTGAACGTGATGACCGGATAAATGAGCGCGGCGAAATCGGGATGGGCACTAATACGGTCTATGGGATCCGCCGACGTCGCAGCGGCGTCCGGATTTTCGGGCGCTGTCGCCAGGGTCGCCGCGAGGTGACCACCGGCGGAAAAGCCGATCACGCCGATGCGCTTGGGATCGATGCGATATTCCGCGGCGTTGCGGCGAACGATCCTCATGGCACGCTGGGCATCCTCCAGCGGGATCGGATTGTGGTAACGCGGCGCATGGCGGTAACGCAGCACGAACGCCGTGACATGGTGGCCGTTGAGGAAGGTGGCGACATCTTTCCCCTCGTGGCCCGTCGCCAGGTGCGTGTAGCCGCCGCCGGGCAGCACCAGAACGGCCGCCCCGTTCGGCTCCGGCGGAAGGTAGATGTCCAGCGTCGGAACCGTCGGATCGGTATCCGTATCTTTGCCCTCGACAACGTTCAGCGTGTTCGCCCAGAGATGAATACGCGGCACCGGCGCCGGCTGCGTCGTGCCGGCAACGCTCGTTGTCTGAGCATGGGAATTGGCTGCAAATGCCCCCAGAACCAGGCACGCAGCGGCGGCGCCGAGCAGCGACACGATCGTCAGGTTCACCATAAGTCCTCCCGGAGACATGTCCGGAAAGTGTAGAGGATTTCGTCCATGAATATAAGCCCCTACAATCACGCAATGCACTCGCCCTTCGAATTTCCTCGACTGCAAACGCCCTGCCTGATGGGCATCATCAACGTGACGCCGAACAGCTTCTCGGACGGCGGCGTCCATCTCCCACCCGACGCAGCCATCGAACACGGGCGCCTGCTGGCGAAAGTCGGGGCACAAATACTGGATCTCGGCGCGGAAGCGTCTTCATTCTTCCGGCCGGGTGTCGCGCCTGTGGACCCCACGGAGCAGCTTCGGCGACTGTTGCCGGTGATCCCGCCACTTGCGGAAATGAGCGAAACGGCGGGGGTCTATCTGTCGATCGATACACGTTCCGCGGCAGTCGCGCGTGAAACGCTTCACGCGGGCGCCCACATCATCAATGACATCTCCGCCGCAACGTACGATCCCGACATGCTGCGGATCGTGGCGGAGACCGGAGCGGCGATCATCCTGATGCACATCGGTCCGGCGTTTCCGGCCGTGGTCACAACTGATGACCCGGACATCATCAACAGCGTGCGGCACTACCTGAAAGAGCGAATCGCGGCCGCGGAACACGCGGGCATTCCCCGGAATCGCATGGCGATCGACCCCGGCGTCGGCTTCGGCAAATCCTCCGCGGACAACTGGCGGCTGGCCTTGCGATGCCACGAATTCTCCGATCTTGGCGTGCCGGTGGTCCTGGGGGCATCGCGCAAGCGGTTTCTCGAAACCGAGCCGCCGGACGATGTTCGGCCCCACGGGTGGAGCGACTTCGTGCGAAGAATGCCGTCCGGCGTCCATCCCCGCGATGCCGCCACCACGGCATTATCGGCGACCGCCGCCGGCAGAGGCGTCGCAATTCACCGCGTTCACGATGTGACGCTGACACGCCGGGCGCTTAAGATGTAGAGGTTCGTTTCCGTTTCATCGTTTCATGTGATGAGTTCATTCTGATGCGCTTCCTGATCCACGGACAGATTTTTCCAGACGCCATCGCCGCCCTCGAAAAGCAGGAGCACGCGGCACATCAACCCGAGGAACTCGGCGAGGAATCGGACGTCGAAAGCCCGTCCACCTTGCTGCCCCTGCTGCAGAAGAACCAATGGAACCTGCTCACGACCGACACGGACTTCATCAACGAACTCTATGAATGGAAGCTCCCATTCAACGGAGTGATCGTGCTGCTGCTGGATTCTGACGACGGACCCCATCAGGCCGCCGCCATCGACCGGCTGTTCGAACGCTACAATCGGCTCACGCCGCGCCGGCTGTACACCGTCACCCCGTCGCGCGTGAAAATCCGCCAGTTGCCCGGCGCCGGCCAGGCATAAGCCGCCGACGTCACGACTCTCTCCCGCTGGGGAACAATGATCGAGCTCTCGGAACAGAACGCCGCCGATTATCTCCGCCAGAGCGGGCGCGCATCGGATCAGGAAATCCTCGTGCAGTCGCTCTCCGGCGGTGTCGCCAACGTCGTGCTCAAGATCTTCGACATGGGCGCCGGCGAAAAGGTGGGCACCGATCTCCGGTCGCCGGCGCAGAAGAAACTCAACAAACCCGATGACCGTCCCAACGAGGGGCATTGCTACGTGCTCAAGCAGCCGCTTCCGCGGTTCAAGACTCAGGCGGAATGGCTGGTGGACATCGCCCGCGTGCTGGTCGAACGCGACTGCATGGAACTGCTGCGCACCCTGCTGCCGGCGAATTCCGTCCCGGACGTCCTCTGGTTCGATGAACCGAATCACATCCTCGCAATCTCCTGTGCGCCGACGGATTCCGTGATCTGGAAGAAGGCGCTCCTGTCCGGGCAGACAAGCACAGATGCCGCCATGCACGCCGGAATGTTGCTCGCCATGATGCATTCTTCAACCCTGCACGATCTCGACGCGGAGAAGCGCTACGGCGATCCGAAATTCTTCGTTCAGCAGCGGATTGATCCCTACCTTCATGCGACGGCAGAGAAGCATCCGGAGGTGCGCGACAGGATCCATTCTCTCGGCAACACTCTCCTCAATGGCAGGCAGTGTCTCATCCACGGTGACTATTCGCCCAAGAACATATTCCTTGTCCCGCACACCGGCGATGTGGCCCATGAGATCCAGGCGAATCCCAGGACGCGCCACAGCTTTCCGCTCTCCCATCTGCTGCTCCTGGATTTCGAAGTCGCCTTTTACGGCCACTGTGCTTTCGACGTGGCGACGCTGATCAATCACCTGCTGCTGAAGGGGTTCTACCACCATAAGCATTGGCGGCCCTTCATGCTGATGGCTGACGGGTTCTGGCAGACGTACCGCAATACCGCTGATCCGGAACTGACGCGGAGCGCCGGCGCAATCGGCGGGCATGTGCTGGGTGCGCTTATGCTTGCGCGGATCGATGGAAAATCGCCCGCGGAGTACCTGATCCCGGACACCGCTCGGCAGGACCAGGTGCGTCGCGCGGCGAAAGCCATTTTGACCGCAAAAGACCCCTCACTCGATCAGGCTCTCGATATCGTTTCGGGCCATTTCGACGATCCGGATTGAAAGAAGGGCGCGGCATGGTTTCAGGCAGCACTCTTGGCGCCCGCAAGGAGCCTTCGCAATCACGCAAATTTTGTTAACCCTCATCCCTTTCCCGTGTCTAACGTCGCATGACCGCCCCGCAGAAGATCCACCCGCATGACGTCGGCCTGCCCGAGCCGGCGATCCGCAAGCGCCGCAAGAGCCGACGCTTTGCGCGGATCATGCTCACCATTGCCGTGATCACCGCCCTCGCCGGCTGGCCCCTGCTGGGGCAATCGGTGGTTTCCGCAATCCGCATGCGCACGCAGAATCCGTATCAGGCGATCATCGCCTGGGCAATCCTCATCGTTTCGAGCGTCACGCTGGTGCTAGGCCTCTGGTATCTTCTGCTGGCGCAGGTGGAACGCGTCGCCCGGATCGTCGAGGCGGATGAGACGCTCGACCCTTCCCAGCGCCTCTGCCCCAACTGTGGGTGGTTCTTCGATCCCCCGGACCGCTATTGCCGGCATTGCGGCAAACCGCTGGGCATGACGATCGCACCGCCGACTCCCAGTGGCCGTTAGGAGATGCTCGTTCTCCAATACGACTCGCGCCATGTTCCTTGCGAATTCATCGCCGAGCCGTCAGAATGCCCCCTCTGTATTTATAGCTGAAATCGCAGGTTGCGATCCCGGCTTCTTTGTCTCCCTGACGCGAGATTGCATTCACCGGATGATCCTTCTTAAAGCCGCAAACCTGATCAAAATCTATGGGCCGCGCAAGGTCGTCGATCACGTCTCTTTCGAAGTCGGTCATCGCGAAGTCGTCGGCCTGCTGGGACGAAACGGCGCGGGAAAGACCACCACGTTCCGCATGGTCATGGGCATGGTTGTCCCTGAAGAGGGACAGGTCATGTTCGATGGATTCGACATCACCCGCCTGCCGATGTATCAGCGCGCCCGCAAGGGCATGGGATACCTGTCGCAGGAGCCCTCGATTTTCCAGCGGCTCACGGTGGAACAGAACCTTCTCGCCATCCTGGAAACCACGCGCAAGACCAAGTCGCAGCGAAAGGAAGAGGCCGAGCGGCTCATGGAGCAGTTTGGCCTCACGAAAACGCGTTCGCAGAAGGCCCTCACCCTCTCCGGCGGTGAACGGCGGAAGCTGGAAATCGCTCGCGCTCTCGTGACAAACCCCTCGCTGATCCTGCTCGATGAACCGTTCTCCGGCGTCGATCCAATTGCCGTCGAAGACCTGCAGCGCGAAATCCGGCAGTTGAAAGACTCGCTCGGCAAGGCCATCCTCATCACCGATCACAACGTGCAGCGAACGCTCGAAGTCTGCGACCGCGGCATCATCATCGACAATGGCAAGGTCCTCGCCGCCGGCACGCCCCGCGAATTGATCAACAACCCGCTCGTCCGCCAGACCTATCTCGGCCATTCCTTCCGGGGCGATGAATTCGGTTGATCCCGCACCACCCGGGGCGCGTCGCCCCGCGCTACTCCAAAACGTAAGGCTCCCATGCCCAGGCATTACATCGGTATCGATCTCGGCGGTACGAATGTGAAGGCGGGAATCGCCGACTCCAACGGCCGCGTCTCCGGTCACGTCAGCATCCCCACCGGCCGCGGCGGCCGCGATCTCTCCGCCGACCTCGTCATCGCCCGCATGGTGGAAGCCGCCAAACTCTCCTGTGCCAAGGCCGGCATCAAGCTCTCCGACGCTTCCGCCGCCGGCATCCTTTCTCCCGGGCAAGGCTCGCTTTCCAAAGGCATCATCTATCGCGCCGCAAACCTGCCCCTCTGGCGCAACGTGCATCTCCGGGCCAAAGTCTCCAAAGGCCTCGGACTCCCTGCCATCCTCGAAAACGACGCCAAGGCCGCCGCCTACGGCGAATGGTGGGTCGGCGCAGGCAAGGGAAAGAACCTCGACAGCCTCTTCATCATCACCCTCGGCACCGGCGTCGGCGGCGGTTTCGTCCATGAGCGCAAGGTTCTCCACGGCGCCTTCGATTCCGCCACCGAAATCGGCCATTCCATCATGGTGCCCGGCGGCGACCCATGCGGCTGCGGCCAGCGCGGCTGCCTCGAGGTCTACGCCTCCGCCAGATACACCGGAAAACGCGCCTCCACGATACTCGCGGAGTCCAGCAAGGTCCGGAAGAAATCCTCCCTCGGCAAAATCTTCAAAAACGTCGGCAAAGTCACCGCCGCCGACATCGCCCAGCACGCCAAGGCCGGCGACAAGTTCGCACTCGAAATCTGGAACGAAACCACCCACATGCTCGCCCTCGCCTGCATCAACATCTGCCATTACCTGGACCCGCAGATGATCGTCCTCGGCGGCGGCATGTCGGCGGCCGGAACGTTCCTCACCGATTACGTGGAAAAGCACCTCCGCGACAACTGGTGGAAAATGACACCCATCACCGTGAAAATCGTGCTCGCCAGGCTCGGAAACGATGCCGGCGTCATCGGTGCCGCAGGCGTTGCCAAGCACGCGCACGAAACCAGCACATTGCCCCCAATCGGGAAATAATCGCCATGTCCGACAAGCTGCTTGCCGTTCTTTCCGTTCAGGGACGCGACCAGAAAGGCGTCGTCGCGCAGTTCGCCACGTTTGTCGCCGAGCGCGGCATCAACATCGAAGACCTCGAGCAGCGCGTCGTCTCCGGCCTCTTCGTCATGGATATGCTCATCGACCTCAAGGACATGACGGTTTCGCTGGACGAGCTCGTCACCGGTGCGCTCGACGTGGGCAAAAAGATCAACATGGAAGTCAAGGTCACGCTGCAGCGCCACCCGCGTTCAAAACGTGTCATCGTGCTGGCAAGCAAGGAACCCCACTGCCTCGAGAAGCTGCTGAAGCTCGCGACTGCACCCGATTTTAACGGCCAGTTCGTCGCCGTCATCGCCAATCACCCCACGCTCGAACCGCTCGCCAGGGCCGCCAACGTTCCGTTCGAATGCCTCCCCTGCTCCTCTCCCGACCAGAAAGCCGCGCACATGGCGGCGCTCCTCAAACGGCTGCGCGAGCTCAAGCCCGACCTGATCGTCCTCGCCCGTTACATGCAGATTCTCTCGCCCGAGATCGTCAACGCATTTCCCTCACGCATCATCAACATCCACCCCTCGCTGCTCCCCTTCTTCCCCGGGGCGTCGCCCTATCGGCAGGCGTTCGAATCCGGCGCCCGCGTCACCGGCTGCACCGCTCATTTCGTCACGGAACAACTCGATCAGGGCCCGATCATTCTGCAGGATGTCTTCCACATCAACGTGGGCTCCGACTCCGCCGACGATGTCCGCGAACGCGGTCTCACGCTCGAAGCCGACATCCTCGCCAAGTCGGTCAAGTTCTTCCTCGATGAAGAGCTCGTCGTCATTAACGGCAAAGTTGTTTTCAAGCCCGGAATCAGCAGCTTCAGCCGTGCCAAGGAATAACGCCCGCATCGACCTTGCCGGAATGTGCCCGCGATTCTTCCGAAGAGCCCCGTCCTACTTCTGTCCCCGGTCCTTCTTCACCTGCTCCATCAGTTGCTCGACTTCCTGCTGCAGCTTCGCGTTGCGATCTTCCAGTTCCCTCACCCGCCGCTCCAAAGGCGCTTTTCCGTCAGCAGAATCCGCTGGCGCAGTGTTCGCACCATTCGATGGCACCGTCGTCAATTCCGCCGGCTGACCCTTCACTCCCGCGCCAACCAGCAATTGCTCCGCCAATGGCCGCAGTTCCGGCGGCAGCGTATTCGTCTTTCCCGGCTCCACCGCATACGACTTCCCGCCCATCGAAATCGTGCTTCGCACCGCCCCGCTCATGTCCGTCTCCTGCGCCAGCACGACGGTCTTCCCCTGCTCCACGAGGCTCTTGATCGATTTCACGGTCACCGCAGTCGAATCGCCGCTGTCGAGATTCAACCGATACCCCGGCCCCACCTGCGCCGCCGATCCATTCGGCAGCACATAATTCTTCACCTCTTCCGCTGGCACGGAATTGTTCCGATCGTGCCCCACGAAGCTCGACAAATTCCCGCCAATCACCAGCATGTCCGTCGGCCGCACTTCCGGCATGACGTCCACTATCTGCCGATCCCCGTCACGCAAAAAGGCAACCCGAGTCACCTTCGGCACGGCGCCGTTCTTCGTCTCCACCAGTGCGTTGGCCGCTTGCGCGAGCTCCGTCTGCGATTTCAGCTCTTTGCCGTCCAATTCAATCAGGAGATCATCGCGGCGCAGACCCGCCCGCTCCGCCGGTGACTGCGGCAGCACCGCCACCACCATCAACCCCTGATCCTCTTTCAGCTTCAACTGCCGCGCAATCGCCGGAGGAATGTTCTCCACCGCCACCCCAAACCAGTGCTGCTCGCCAATGCCGCTCCCCGCCGCATTCATCACGCTCCCCGCCCCGGGCCCCGTTGCCGGCGCTTCCCCAAACGCCACCACGCCTCCGAACAGAAGTCCCGCAATAAAAATGTTCCGCCAGCAATTCATCAACCGTTCACCCGCAAAACACTGTCTCAGGCCCTGCGAATCTCCTCAATATACGTTCATCGGCAACGTGTTGACGGGAATCAGCATCGCCTTGCCGGGTCCATCCGGCTGAATGATCAATTCCCGACGCCGCGACGTGCCCGTGTCCACAGCCGGAAAAACAGGAGGCTTTCCGTCCGTCACCACCGGAAACTCCACCGGCACCGCTTCCGTCGTCCCCATCACCGATCCCGGCAGATTGGTCTTCATGATCTCCAGGCTCCGCGTCCCATTCGCGGCAATCGACACATTCTTCTCGGTGTCCGCTCGCTCTTGGGCCCAATATCCCGTCACGAGAGCCGAACCGACTGCTATCATCAACCCCGCCGCCACCATCGCCACACGCGACGAGCCCAGCCACGATCCCCACGGAAACTTGTACACCGTTGCGTTCTCTTCCACCGGCGTCAGACGGATGCCCGAGACGAAGTCGCGCACGCTCCGCCGCTCCACCTGACGCTGCAAAAACCGCAGCGACAGTTCCCGCCACCCTGCTCCGCCAACCTCGCGATTCAGCGACAGCAGCAGCGCCCGCCGACGATCCTCCGGCAGTTCCTCATCCACCAGCAGATCCATCTGCAGTTCCCGCGGCATCTCCGGCTCTTCCGGCCGCCGCTTCTCTGATTCGATATTGCTTAGTGTCACAACTATTCCTCCGGATACTGCTGGGTCAAAATGTCCCGCAACTTCTGGCGGGCGCGAAACAGCCGCATCTGCACGACGCCCGCGGTCACGCCCAGCCGCCGCGCGATTTCCTGGTAACTGCAATCATCCACGTGCTTCAGCAGCAGCATTTCCAGCTCCTTCACTGAAAGCTTGGACATGGCGATGCGAAGCTGTGCGTGCCTCTCCGACGCGAGGACCGAGGCCAGGGGATCGGTGCCGGCGACTTCATGGCTTCCGCCGCGCGTCCCCTCGGAAAGACCATGCTTGGCCGTGTAAGTGTCGATCGCTTCCTTGATTCGCTTCCGTGCCCGGCCCAATGTCCGACGATGCATCAGCGCCGCACGGACGGTCAGGCGATAAAGCCACGGCTTCGCATTCGCCGCCGTCCTCAGCGTATCCCAGTTCCGCATGGCCGCGATGGTCACATCCTGCATCACATCGTCGGCCCCCTCAAAACCGCGAAGCCGCGCGATCGCCACCGCACGCAACCATGGGCCGTGCATGCGCAACGCCTCATGCGGATCCGCCGGCAACGGACCCTCCGGCGGTACAGTTGCATTCGATTTACCGATCGTCATGCACACCCAATTGGCTTATACAGTTATGTTGCCATCCACCCCACCGGCTTTCATCTTATTTTAATGCCCCACACCGACGGGATTCTCCTTCAGATTCACCCCCTCTTTTTTCGCATGATGACGCCACCTGAGCCGCAAAAGGATGTAGACCAGCAGGGCAATGTTGATCGTGAATATGATGATCCGCACCGCAGTCGGATCGCGATGGATCTCCCATATTTCCAGCGGAATGAACCCCGCCGTGGTGATCACGGTCATCACCTCCGCCCAACCCTGGTCGAACCAGAGCCCCACCCCCTCCGTAAAAAACAGGATCGAGTAGATGAGCGTCCCCGTGCTTAACAATCGCAGCGTTTTAATCCCGATCCCCAGCGTCTTTTCCAGCAGGCCGTGGATGAAATGGTTGTTTTCATCGAGCCGCAGGTCGTTGACGAAATTCAGGAGCGTTTCGTGCATGCTGTGGTTGCTGCGGATCATGCGGAGGATGATGACGCCGACAATCAGGAGCGACGCGGCCTTCAGAAACTTAAAGACGGCAATCAGCCGGATGACGATAAGCGAATGCCCCGCTTGCTTCTCCAATGGTTTCTTTTCCGGCATAGTTCTGCGATTCCTCACCTGAGGCCCGCTTCCTTTTGTTCGCTCTTCGGGAAAATAAGTGCCCTTGACTATAGCACGCGACGACCTCCCCGCCCCTCCGCACTTTCTCCCTTTTCTCCATCAACGGCTGCGAATTTACCCGATTTGCCGCTGCTATTCGACGCGCCACCCCTTCGCCCACTCCGCGCCGGCAGGCCGTATCACCCGCCGATAAAGTGTGTCGCGCTCCACCGGCACGAATCCCGCCTCCGCGATCAGCCGGCGTATCGAATCGACCGTCTGCTCCTGGTGCCGATTCCCCGCCCCCCCTTCGCGCTTGGTGATGTCGTACCACACCACCGTGCCGTCCAGATCATCCACGCCCCAATTCAAACTCACCTGCGACAGCTTCATCGACTGCATGATCCAGAACGCCTTCACGTGATCGAAGTTCGGCAGCATCAATCGGGAAATCGCCAGCATCTTCAGGTCTTCAAGTCCGGTATTGCCGGGAAGGTGCCCGAGTTCACTTCCTTCCGGAATGAAGCTCAGGGGAATGATCGTCTGGAAGCCCGGTGCTTCGTCCTGCAGTTGCCGCAGGGACAGCAGATGCCTGATGCGCTCCTCGCGTGTCTCCACATGCCCGTAGAGAATCGTCGCATTGGTCTTGATGCCCAGTTCGTGCGCTGTGCGGTGCACTTCCAGCCAGCCATCAGCGCGAAGCTTCCCCTTGAAGACTTCATCGTGGACGCGGTCGTCGAACACCTCCGCCCCGCCGCCGGGCATCGAACCCAGACCCGCCTCTTTCAGCGCCAGCAGCACCTCCCGCGTGGAGAGCCGCGAGATCTTCGTGAAGTGATTGATCTCGATCGCCGTGAACGCCTTCACGTGCAGCTTCGGATACCGTGTGCGAAGCCCGCGCAACATTTCCAGATACCATTCCAGCGGCAGCCAGGGATGCAATCCCCCGACGATGTGCACCTCCGTGGCGCCCGAAGTCACCGCCTCCCCCGCGATACGAAACACATCCTCCAGCGAGTATTCATACGCGCCGCTCTCGCCGCGTTTGCGATGGAACTCGCAGAATTTGCAGGAGAGGGCGCAGATGTTCGAGTAGTTGATGTGGCGGTTGATGTTGTAATACGCGAGATTGCCGTGCTTCTGCGTGCGGATGTAATTGGCGAGTTGCCCCAGCGAAAAGATGTCGCGCGTCCGCCAGAGCATCATGCCGTCGGCGAAATCGAGGCGATCGTTGCGCAGAATTTTTTCGGCGATCGGGCGAAGCGCGGCGTCGGCGAAATCCGCCGGCTCAAGAGAAGGCAAGGCGGAGGCACTATCCGGTGTGTGTGGGGAGGGGGTCGCTTCAAGCGTCGTGGTCATGCCCATAGTGTAGCCAGTTTCAAATGTTTTTGAAATTTGAGGAACCTACAAGCCCGGACAAACCATCGACAGCCATTCCTTCGCAAACGGCATCATCGCGTCGATGAACGGAGCAGGAATTTCATCGTGCAACTTGCCAAGCCCGGGGGGCGAGAGTTCGGGCAGGATCGCCCGCACGGGAACGCCGCACAACCGCGACACTTCGGTCAAGTTGGACTGAATGGCAAGGTCCTGTTCCGGATGGGGAGGCACACGGTTGATGACGATGCCCGCGACGGCCAGGTTCCGCTGGCGGATCGCGTGGATCGTCAGCAGCGTGCGGTTGAGCGTGCCGAGCGCTGCATCCGTAACGACGATCACCGGCAGACGGATCGCCGCGGCCATGTCGGCCACCATGAAATCGTGATGATCCAGCGGGACGAACCAGCCGCCGGATCCCTCCACCAGCAACGCATCGCAGTTCTCCTGCCACCAGTCGAGAGCGCCGGCGACCCGGGCCCAATTCGTCGGCCGGCCTTCCACCTGCGAAGCGACGTGCGGCGACACCGGCGCGCCGAAGCGTACGGGGGAGAGGTAGCGAAGGAGCGAATCGTCCTTGGGATCAAGGCCGGCGGTGCGTGCGGCGATGGCGGCGTCCGGCGACGCAAAGTCATCATCGGTCATCGGCACATTCGGGTCGTTGCCGCGGTCGGAGAATTTCGGGCAGCCCGAAGACACCGGCTTGCAGACGCCGACACGCACGTGCAGGCGATGGAGAGCGCCGGCCAGCGCGGCGGTGACGGTGGTCTTGCCGATATCCGTGGCCGTGCCCGTGATGAAGAGACCGGGACCCCGGAAGGGACGCAGCGCCGTGCGGGGATGACGCGGATGGAGTTCCGGGTACGTGGGAAGCTGGGGGAGAGGGGGCATGGGAACCTCGGGTGAGCGAATCCCGGTTTCATTGCTTCTGCGCGATGACTTCCGGGATCCAATCAAGAGACTTTAGCACGCCGGCGCACAGGTGGCGAAAATTTTCTTCGGAGATCGCCAGCGGCGGCATGATCACCAGCGTGTCGGCGATGGGACGCATCATCAGGCGCATCGGTTCCAGCGTCCGCATGCGCGTGCACAGGGCGCCGCCGATGCGCCAGTGGTACGGGAATGGCGTGCCGTCCTTTTGCGTCAGGTCAATGGCGCCGATGAGACCGCACTGGCGGACATCCGACACGCAGGCACGTTTTTTGGCTTCCTCCAGCGTCGCCGCGAGTATCGGTTGCAGCCGCGCGACGTGGGAGAGGAGATTGCTCTTTTCGAAGAGGTCGAGGGAGGCGAGGGCGACGGCGCAGGCGAGCGGATGGCCGGTGAACGTGTGGCCGTGGAAGAAGGTTTTGGCGGAATTCTCCGGCAGGTTGGGGTCGACGTAGAACGCGTCGAAGATTTTCCGGGTCGTCATCGTCACGCCGAGGGGCATGTAGCCCGCGGTGAGGCCTTTGGAGAGGCACATGAGATCGGGCGTTATCTGAGCATGTTCGGCGGCGAACATTTTGCCGGTGCGGCCGAAGCCCGTGAGGACTTCGTCGAAAATGAGCAGCGTGTTGTATCTGTCGGCAAGCTGGCGGAGGTCGCGGAGGAACTGCGGCGGGTGCATGAGCATGCCGCCGGCGCCCTGGATCAGCGGCTCGATGATGATGGCGGCATAAGCATTCCGATTCTGCGAGAGCAAGGTCTCCATTTGTTTAATGCTCGTTGCGAAGTCGACGGGGAAGCAGAGCGATTTGAACGCATGGTGGAAGATGGGGATCCCCCCTACCGAGACCGCGCCGATCGTGTCGCCGTGGTAGGCGGATTCGAGGGCGATGAATTTGGTTCGGGCGTTGGAACCGGCGATACCATCGCCGGCTTTGTTCAGGTTCCGCCAGTATTGGTAAGCCATTTTGCAGGCGACTTCGACGGCGGTGCTGCCGTTGTCGGAGTAGAAGACCTTGTCGAACTGCAGGCCGCCGGCGCGGGCGAGGTCCACGAGGCGTTTGGCGAGGGTGATGGCGGGGACGTTGGAGAGGCCGAGGAGCGTGGTGTGCGCGATGCTGTTGAGCTGCTCTTTGACCGCATTATCAAGTTCGGGAACGCAGTGGCCGTGGACGTTGCACCAGAGGGAACTGACGCCATCGATGTAGCGGCGGCCTTCGGTGTCGATGAGGAACTCGCGTTCGCCGCGGTCGATGACCACAATTTCCTTGTTTTCGCACCACGCTTTCATCGGCGTGAAAGGGTGCCAGAGGTAGGTGCGGTCCCAATCGGCGAGTGCTTTTGTAGAGGTTGGGGTTTGCATAAGGGGTATAATAGGGGGAGAGATCAACAGTCTGAAGCGGGAGGGATGGTCATGTGGAACAACACACAACATGCGGAAGCGGACGCAGATCCCTATGCACGGGCGCGGGAGGAGATGATCGAGCATCAGTTGCGGCGGCGGGGGATTGTCATGCATCGGGTGCTGGAGGCGATGCGGGAGGTGCCGCGGCATCTGTTTGTCGGGCACGAGCACCAGGAGCACGCGTATGCGGATGAGGCGTTGCCGAGCAGCGAGGGGCAGACGATTTCGCAGCCGTTCATGGTTGCGGTGATGACGCAGGAGTTGGATCTGCGGCACGGGCAGCGGGTGCTTGAGATCGGGACCGGGACGGGGTATCAGACGGCGGTGCTCGCTTATCTGGTCGGGGAGGAGGGCGGGGGGGGGATGGTGTACACGATCGAGGTGGTTCCGGCGCTGGCGGAAGGGGCGCGGCGGCGGCTGGAGGCGATGGAGGTGCGAAATGTGCGGTACTTTGTGGGGGATGGATCGGCGGGGTGGCCGGCGGAGGAGGGCGGGGAACCGGAGATGTTTGATCGGATCCTGGTAACGGCCGGTGCGCCGGAGGTGCCGGCGCCGCTGGTGGAGCAGTTGCGGACGGGCGGGGTTTTGATTGTGCCGATCGGGCGCGGGGAGACGCAAACGCTGGTGAAAGTGGTGAAGTTGCCGCAAGGGCTGGAGCAGACGGAGGTTCTGGCCTGCCGGTTCGTGCCGCTGCTGGGGCGGCATGCGTGGAATGCGGAAGAGTATGAGCGGTCGCGCGGGTAGCGGCCAGGGATTCTCGGTTTTCAAAGAGCCCGGGGGCCCCCTTATCTCGTGGAGAAGGGGCGGAAGGGGACGTAGTTCATGCGTTTGACGGTGGCGTCGAAGTTGAGCCATTCGAGTGCGAGGACGAGGCCCATCTCGCGGCTGACGCCTTCAATCATGTCGGAGCGGCGATCGGCGAATTCCTTGCCGGTGACGGGGGTGTATTTCTTCAGGACGAGCACGTAGACCTTGAGAGCGGCGTCGTCGCTGACAGTGGTGGTGCGGTTGAGCGTGGGCTGCGAGGCGGGCTGTGAGGAGGCGGGCTGGGTGGCGGACTGCCCCCCCCCGCCCACCCCGCCGCGGGCGATCTCGAAGGCGGCGTCGGCGAATCCCGGGATGGCGCCTACACCGGGAATTTCGGACTGGGAGTGGCGGAATTCGGGAGTGGTGGCGACGGTGAGGCCCTTGTTGTGCGCGACCACCGAGAAGTCGCGGGTGGTTGCGAGCTCGGCGATCTCCTTGGCTTCGGATTGCTTCTGCTGGTAGGTGGCGACTTTCTTCAGGTCGTCGATGACCTGGGGGCGGACTTCGTCAAGAGTGGCGGGGTCGTGGGTTTTGTCGGCGTCGGTGACGCGGAAGAGGTAGAGGTTGCCGGCGGGGTCCTTCACGAGGGGAGCATCGATGCCGACCTGGAGGTAGAGGCGGGGGAAATTGGGGAAATCGCCAAGCTCGTGGACGTGGGTGGCGAGGACGGAGAAGGGGATCGGGGTGCCCTGGTTGTCGTAAGCGGCGAGGCCGATGCCGGGCTCGAGGGCGAGGCGGCGTGCGCTTTCGAAATCGGAGATGGCGCCGTACTGGGGCTGGTAACCATTGAATTCGGGCATGGACTTGAGCATGCCGGGGATGGACTTGTAATCGACCCACTGCGAGCGCGGGATGGGTTCGCGGAATCCGCCGTCGTCCTTGGCGTTGGCCCAGGGGGCGGCGGTGATGCCGCTGACGCGGTCGGTGATGCGCTTGAGGAACTTGTCGATGCGGTCGTTGATCTGGCGCTGCACGAGGAGATCGCGGACCTGGTCGAAGGTTTTCTGAGCGGGCTGGGAGGTGACGGCGAAGTTGTCAGAACGGGGGATGGTGATGGCGGGATCATCGGGGTGGCTGGTGTAGTAACGGAAGGCGGCTTCGACATCTTCGCGGGTGGGCTGGAAGAGCGTGGCGATTTCGCTGCGATCGAACTTGAGGTACTCGGCCTTGACGCGGTCGGGGTACTTGTAGCCGAAGGGGAATTTGTGGCCGTTGATGGTGGGCAGTGTGGCCGGTGGGGTGGTGCTGTCGGGGGAGGAGGGGGGCGTGGCGATGATGCTCTTGTAGGCATCGAACTGTTTCTGGATCTGGTCGGGGGTGGGGGCGGGGGCGTCGGCGAAGTCCCTGGCGGCGTCGAGCTGGGTGTAATCGACCTGGGCTTGGGAGAAACTTTCGTTGGAGTAGAACTCGAGTTCGGGGACCGAGACGGGGATGGAGCGCGTGAGGAGCATGGCGCGGTTGCGGATGATGAGGGCGTCGCCGATGGCGTTGCGGAAGTCGTTTTCGGTGATGTTGTTAACTTTGTAGAGGATTTCGATGAGCTTGTCGTGGTCGGGGAAGCGTTGATTGACGCGTTCGGTGATTTCGGCCTGGTTGGGGATGAGGCCGACGTTGCGGGCTTCCTGGAGGAGGAGGAACCAGTGGGTGCCGCGTTCGACGCTGTGGGTGTCGTTGCCGAGGTCGTAAAGGTAGGCGACGGGGACGTTGACGTAGCCGGAGGGGCCGGAGCCGATGGTGAGGAGTCCTGGGGTGTAGGGGTCGCCGAGGTAACCGAAGCGAGCGAGGACGGTGAGGTCGAAGTTGGCGGATTGGATTTCGCGGTTGAGGACCTTTTTGCCATTGAGGCGGCCGACCTCGAGGGCGCCGACGTCGTTGCTGTTGCGCACAACGCTGGGGACGAGGAAGGTGATCATGAGGAAGGCGCCGAGGATGGCGAGGATGGTTTTGCCGTGTTTCTTGACGAGGCTGTTCACGTGCGTGGTGCTCCGGGAAAAAGAGAGAATCGTAAGGATACGCGAAGGGAGCGGTGTGGCCAAGTTTGGCAGGAGAATTCGGCGTTCGGAGTTCCGCCTTTAGGCGGCCGCGGTTGGGGTGAAGATCCCGGTGCGCGCGAGCCTTGGCAATCTTCTTAGCCATGTTCTTTCACGCGAAGGCTAAAGTCTACTTGCGTTTGAGCGCGGCGCGTTGGGCGGTGTGGAGTTGGGAGATGGCGGTGGTGGCGAGGTTGAGCATTTGGTGGAGTTGCTTGGTGGAGAAGGTGGCGTGTTCGCCGGTGCCCTGGACTTCGACGAAGGTGCCATCGGCGAGCATGGCGACGTTCATGTCGACGTGGGCTTCGACGTCTTCTTCGTAATCCAAGTCTGCGACGGGGGTGCCGTCGACGATGCCGACGGAGATGGCGGCGACCTGGTTGGTGAGGATGCCGGCGTAGGGGGTGGGATCGAACGAAGAAACGTCGCCGCTGCGGCGACGGCTAACGGGCGGGCGTGGGAGGAGGTTGGATTTTTGGGCGGCGGAGATGGCGTCGGCGATGGCGATCCAGGCGCCGGTGATGGCGGCGGTGCGGGTGCCGCCGTCGGCTTGGAGGACGTCGCAGTCGACGAAGAGGGTGAGGCCGTGGCCTTCGGCGTTTTGCAGGGCTTTGAGGTTGAGGACGGAGCGGAGGGCGCGGCCGATGAGGCGTTGGATTTCGACGGAGCGGCCGTCGGGTTTGGTGGTGTCGCGGCGTTTGCGCGTCGTTGTGGAGGAGGGGAGCATGGAGTATTCGGCGGTGAGCCAGCCGCCGGCGTTGGGGCCTTTGGCTTTGAGCCATGGGGGTAGGTCTTTTTCGATCATGGCGGTGCAGAGGACGCGGGTTTGGCCGAAGGAGATGAGGACGGAGCCGCCGGCGTGGTTGGTGAATTTGCGTTGGATTTTGAGGGGGCGGGTTTGGGAGGGGGTGCGGTCGTCGTGGCGTTTTTGTGTGGGCATTTTTTACCTTATTACTTGAACATTGCAGGAGGGAAATTGCGAATCTTCCAGGAGAGATAGTTGTGGGGCGGAAATCCGTTCGGGAGCGCCGAGCATATGCAGGAAGATATGAGTATCGAGGAGAATCGGCATATCAGGTAGTCAGGGGGTCATCGGGTGGGCACCAGAATTCGAGGGGCAATTCGTCATCGAAATCGGGAGCCATCCAGATTTGGCCCTGGAAAATGCCGAGCGGCGGGCGGGATTTGCGTGGCTCTTCATGGGGCACGGCGGTGATGCGGGCAATGGGTTGGCCCGCATCTTCGATGATGACTTCGTCGTTGGTCGTGATTTGGGCAAGAAGTTCCCGCGTGGCTACGGGTAGGTCTTGGATGGGAAATACGCGGGTCATGTTTACATGCTAATTATGGAGGGGGGAGGAATCAATGGGGGTGTGGGAAGAATGGATGGGGGTGCGATCGAAGCGCCAGCCGGCGCGAGAGAAAGCTTTGACGGCTTCTGGGCCGGAGATCACTGGGAGGGGCGGCATTAAACGGGGACCTCGATTTCACGGGTGGCGACGGTGAGGGGCATGCCGTTGGCGAGGCGGGCTTCGATGCAGCCTTGGATGGCTTCCTTGAGATTTTCGGTGGCTTCGTCCTCGGTTTTGCCTTGGGAGACGCAGCCGGGGATGGCGGGGCATTCGGCGATGATCATGCCGGTTTCGTCGCGCTCGAGGGTGATGATGAGTTTCATTGATCGCTCCTCTTGTCGTTGGGAATTATAGCAGAATGGGTGGCGGGGATGGGGGTGCCGCATTCGGGGCAGTTGGAGTTGGGGGAGTGGGCGCGGAGGTCGTAGGAGCAGGTGGGGCAGAGGCCCGCGCGTCGCCATCTCCGGACTTTCAGCAGTTGGCGTCTCCATACAAGGAGGATTGCGCCACTCAGAATAAGGAGAACCCAAGGTGCATAAGGAAGATCGAACCAATAATCGCGCTCGGTGAGTTTCGGCCCTTCCTGGTGTTCTCGCCATCCTACTAGCCACCAACTGTGCGCAGTGATGGACACGGGGGATCGCGAAGTGAATAGCCCCCACATTACTTCGCCAACCGTGTGCACATAGAACGGGCCAGTTCCCCATCCAGCGGAATACGGAGCGTACCCGCGTTCGAATATTTGTAGAGTTGCAGCAACATCCGTGGCCTGAACGCGCGTAACGCACCACCAACGATCGCCTCGGCCAATGTTAAAAACATCGGGCGCTCCGGTTACCGCGGTGCGTGTTATGCAGAGCATGCACAACAAAAAAATGGGCACGCTAAGGATTCTGACAGTGCGAGTGGCAGTATGCGCTATTGAACGTCGCCGCATAGTCAGCCTTGTGAAATAATTTTTTCGATGCGGAGCCAGTCGATGAAGTTTTTTAGGCCTTGTTCGACTTGGGTTTTGGGTTGGTAGCCGAGGAGTTTTTGAGCTTTGGTGGTGTCGGCGTAAGTGATGAGGGGTTCGGTTGGAGGGGTGGGGGTGTCGATGATGGTGGCTTTTTTTCCGAGGAGTTCTTCGAGGACCTGGACGAACCTTAAGTTTTCGACGGGGTTGGAGCAGCCGAGGTTGAGGATTTCAAAATCGAAGGGGTGGTCGAGGGCGAGGGTGAGGCCGGTGACGATGTCGTCGATGTAGGTCCAGTCGCGTTTGATGTGGCCGGCGTTGTAGAGGGTGAGGGGTTTGTTGTTGAGGATGTCGAGGGTCCATTGCCAGGGCATCATGTCGGGGCGGCCGTGGGGGCCGTAGACGTTGAAGAAGCGGACGATGGTGGTGGGGATTTTCCAGAGGTGTTGGAAGCAGTGGGCCATGAGTTCCATGGCGCGTTTCGAGGCGGGGTAGGGGGCAAGGGGTCGGTCGGCGGGGGCGGATTCGGGGAAGGGGACGGGGGTGGAGGTGCCGTAGACGGAGCCGGTGGAGGCGAGGACGGCGCGGGGCATCCCCCCCCCACTCTCGGCGGCGGATTGTCGGGCGGCGTCGAGGAGGTTCATGGTGCCCTGGACGTTGACCTGGCCGTAGATGAGGGGGTGGTGCATGGAATAGCGGACGGCGGCCATGGCGGCCATGTGGGCGATGGCGTCGATCTTGTGCTCGCGGAAGAGGGTGAGGAGGGCGGGGTGGTCGCGAAGGTCGGCTTCGATGAATTTAAAGTTTTTGTGGGGGAGGAGGTCGCGGAGATGACGGTCTTTGTGGAGGCGGGCGTAGTAGGGGTCGAAGTTGTCGAGGCCCACCACGGTGTCGCCGCGGTCGAGGAGGGATTTGGAGAGGCGGGAGCCGACGAAGCCGGCGGCGCCGGTGACGAGGATGCGCATGTGGGGGCCTCCGATGGGGAATGGGATGAGTATATGCGGCGGTGGGTGAATTGGGTTAATTCAGTTAATTGAGTTAATTGGGTGAGCGGGGCTATGCGCCGGCTTTTTGCAGGGCGATGATCCAGGGGGGCGTTTGGGAGAGGTAGGCTTCGAGGTGTTTGCGGCGAGTGATGTAGTAGAGGGCGGCGCCGCCCTGGGCGACGAGGGTGGCGAAGATGAGGGTGCCGTAGACGGCGAGGGTGATGTACCAGAGGAGTTGGTTGAGGTTGCCGAGGGAGCCTTCGACGGCGGCGTTACCGGCGACGGCGCGTGCGAGTTCGGGGTCGCCATTGCGGCCGGCCCAGATGGAGTAGAGGGCGTAGAGGGTGAGGATGGCGATGAGGGTGAGCTGGTTGAGGGCGAGGAGCTTTGGGGCGGAGAGGTCGAAGCGTTTGAGGCCGCGGAGACCGCGGAAGGAGTTGAAGGCGATGAAGGCGAGTGCGATGCCGAGGATGAGGCCGGTGAGGCTGAAGATGGAGCAGAGGAGTGTGAGTCCGGCGAAGATGGCGGTGAGCCAGGCGTCGGTGGCGGCGACGGTGATGGCGCGGCGGACTTTTTTGCCGCGCTGGAGGGCGGACTGGTATTCGATGAGCTGGTCGGGTGAAAGGGGAGACGCGCCGGCGGGGGCGAGCTGAGGCTGCGGTCGCGAGGTTGGGAGGGGGATGGCGGTCATGCTGGGTTTATCGGCCGAGAGAGGGGGCGGGTTCTCTGCGGGCGTCGGAAACTGGTTATCGGCGTTCATCATGGCCACGAAGGTAAAGACGAGGTTGGCCGGCCGCGGGTGAGTTCCGGCGGCGGCGAGGTTACCACAGTGTATGCGGGGGATCAGGTTTGAACGAGCTTACCGCCGCAGGGGCAGGTGGTGACGCTGTCGAGTTCGCTGATGGGGACGATGACTTCGCACTGGCAGCGGGCGCATTCGAAGGTGGCGCTCATTTCGATGGAGGTGTCGTCGCCGGGATGAGGGAGGGGGCCTTCGGGCAGGGTGAGCGGGGCTTCTGTGCTGGAGATCTGGTTGAAGATGGAATCGAGATCGGCATCGGGGGGGACTTCTTCGGGTTGATCACTTTCCTTGTTTCCGAAGTAGAGTTTGTAGACGATCTTGACGCGGGCGCGGTAGCGGTAGACGGTGCGGAGGAAGGCGCAGCCGAAGGCGAGATCGAAGAGGAGGATACCGGCGCAGAAATTGACGGTGGGGGAATTGGTGGAGATCGCCTTTTCGTACCAGAGGAGAATGACGAGGGGGAGGGCAATGAGGAGGTAAATGAAGGTGCGGAGGAGTGTTTCGCGGAGGAAGATGCCGCGCATGCGGCGTCCTTCGGCGGTGTGGAAGATGTACGCCATGAACTGGTGAAAGAAGGCTTCGGTCTGCTCGACGTTGCCAGTCCAATCGCGATCGTGCGGCGTCATTTAACGCAAGTCCTTCCCCAATCAGAGATGATCCTTCTCAACCATCCTTGATCGTAAATCAGGAGGGCGGACAAGTAAAATTAAGTAACGCCGTTTACAAATTCAGGCGGGATGGAAGTGGCGAGAGGCCTGTCATGCGCGCGATTATTTGCCGGCGGCAAAGAAGGATTTGATGGATTCGTAGATGTCTTCCTTGGTGTTGACGCGGTTGGTGATGAGGTTGTCGCGGCCGGGGAGTTGGTCGTGGAGGACGTTGATGAAGTTGCCGGAGCCGTAGGCGCTGGCGACCTGGCAGTAGCCGAAGAGGTTGACGGTGGGGAGGAGGTGCTCCTGGAGGAAGCGGCAGCATTCGCGGGAGTCGGATTCGGAGCAGTTGTCGCCGTCGGAGAAGTGGAAGAGGTAGATGTTCCACTCGTTGGGGTCATAGTGGCCGTCGAGGAGGTTTTTAGCGCATTTGAAGGCGGAGGAGATTTTGGTGCCGCCGTCTTCGCGGAGGTGGTAGAAGGTCTGCTTGTCGACCTCGCGGGCGGAGACATCGTGGACGATGTAGCGGGATTCGATGCCTTTGTAATTGCGGCGGAGCCAGGTGTCGATCCAGAAGGCTTCGATGCGGACGAGTTCTTTTTGCTCGTCGCCCATGGACCCGGAGACGTCCATCATGTAGACGATGACTGCGTTGGATTGCGGGGCAAGGACTTCCTTCCAGGAGCGGAAGCGTTTGTCGTTTTTGATGGGGACGATGACGGGATTTTCGGGGTTGTACATGCCGAGCATGATCTGGCGTTTGAGGGCTTCGCGGTAGGTGCGTTTGAAATGCTTGAGGGATTCGGGGCCGACGCGGCGGATGCCGGAGTATTTGTCACGGATGGCGGTGACCTGTTTGCGGCCTTTTGGTTCGATGCGGGGGAGTTTGAGTTCTTCGCCGAGGATGTCGGCGAGTTCTTCGAGGGAGACGTCGACTTCGAGCATGTGCTGTCCGGGCTGATCGCCGCCCTGGCCTTTGCCGGAGCCATCGGGACTGCCGACGACCTGGCCTTCCTCGCCTTCGCCGGAGCCGACGCCGCCGGAGTTATCGCCGTAGCGGAAGGTGGGAATTTCGATGCCGTGGACGGGGATGGAGATAAGATGTTTGCCCTCTTTGCCGATGAGTTCGCCACGGGTGAGGAATTTGCGCAGGTCGCCGCGGATTTTGCCTTTGACGATCTGGCGGAAGCGTTGGTGGTCTTGTTCGATCATGGTATGCGCCCGTCAGTGAGCCTCGATTCGCTCAACACTCCCTGTCGCCGCGTCTTTATATTCTATATAGCTGCCGCGACGTAATCGGTCAGGAAAGACCATTAACGTGCGTTTTGTCGGCATTTTTGCTGAAATTGACTGAAATCCCTCGAGATCGATCACGCCATGAAGGGCTTGACCCAATTCTTGAGTGGGTGCAGTCCCGATCGGCTGATTGACAGAATCGCCTGGCGTTCGCGCCGAATTTGCTTCCCAATCGCCCGTGATTTCCTGCGCGGTAGTCTTGAGCAGCGCCAACTGCGAGGGACGTGCCAAATCAGCAATGCTTTGGAGGTGGACGGTGACAGGCAGAATTGTCCAAGGGCTGGCGGGATTGGGAATGAGAGCAGGGTTGCGTCCGCTCCTTGGAAGCGGTGACCCTACGAGGGCACCGACTTCCAAAAGAGATACCTGGTGGTCCTCAGCAAGATAAAGAATCTCGAATTGAGGCAACGCAGATGCTCCTTCGTTATACCTTGACGGAAACAGCGCCGTGTGTGCCGTGGCTAATGCTGTTGGAAGAAATCTCGGGTGAAATGCGCGGTACCAAGTGCCCGTGAGGGGACCTCGGAGGAGCGAAGCGCAGCCGGCGAGGTTCATGTAAACATTCCATATCGAATTGACCGCAAGACATTTCGCACGAAGTCTTCCCTTCCTTCCGCTACCATTTCCTTAGCGGATTTCCCGTAGAAACGGGTATTGGGAGTGTCGAACCAAGCATCGCCATTATCAATGAGCTCGCGAGCGTCTTCTCGAAGATCCGCATGTTCCCCGGGGAGCAGGTTGGTTGCGGTGTTTTGCTGGGACATTTGTTACTCTCCCTTCGTGTCGCCGCGGGCGAAGATGCTGGCGACGTAGTTGAGAACATCCGTCGCCGACACCTCATTATATCCAAAGTACTTGATGAGGCGTTGCTTCACGACGTCGATCTTCTTCTGCGTTTCGTCGTCGACGACGCTGCTGACGAGGTTCTTGAGCTTGATCGTGTCCTTCTGGTCTTCGAAGAGCTTGAGTTCGAGGGCCTTGAGCAGCCTCGCATTGGTGTTGTATTCGAACTTGCGGCCTTCGATGGCCAGGGCGCCGATGTAGTTCATGATCTCCTGGCGGAAGTCGTCCTTGCGGCTTTCGGGGATGTCGATCTTGTCCTCGATGGAGCGCATGAGGCGTTCATCCGGTTCATCATCGCGGCCGGTGTACTTGTTGCGGACGCGCTGCTTCTGGGTGTAGGCCTTGACGTTTTCGATGTAGTTGGCGGCGAGGCGTTTGATGGCGTCTTCGTCGGCGCTGATGGCGCGCTGCACTTCGCCCTTCAGGATGTCTTCGTATTCCTCGCGGACGACGCCAAGGAGTTCCTTGTAGCGCTTCTTGGTCTCCTCGTCGTTGATCAGCGAATGGTGGTCGAGGCCGGTTTCGACTTCGTTGAGGACCATGAAGGGGTTGACGGTTTTGTCTTCCTGGGCCTGGTGGGAGACCATGGCGTTGGAGAGTTTGTCCTGGATGTAGCGCGGAGAGATGCCGGCCATGCCTTCCCGGTGGTTTTCTTCCATGAGTTCGCGGACGGAGTCTTCGGTGTAGCCGGGGACGGATTTGCCGTTGTAGAGCTTGAGCTTCTGCAGCAGCGAGAGGCCCGCTTTCTTAGGTTCGCTGAGGCGGGTGAGGACGGCCCACATGGCGGCGACTTCGATGGTGTGGGGGGCGATGTGGATGCCGCGGACTTTGTCGGGGCCGAAGTCTTTCAGGTAGATCTTGATTTCATCATCGAGGCGGATGTTGTAGGGGACGTCGATTTTGAGGGTGCGGTCGCGGAAGGCTTCCATGAGCTCGTTGTTCTGGAGCTTGCGGTATTCGGGCTCATTGGTGTGACCGATGATGACTTCGTCGATGTTGGTTTGCGCGAATTTCTTGGGCTTGATGGCGTGTTCCTGCGAGGCGCCGAGGAGATCGTAGAGGAAGGCGACGTCGAGTTTGAGGACTTCGATGAATTCGACGATGCCGCGGTTGGCGATGTTGAGTTCGCCGTCGAAGTTGAAGGCGCGGGGGTCGGAGTCAGAGCCGTACATGGCGATTTTGCGGTAGTTGATGTCGCCGGTGAGTTCGGTGGAGTCCTGGTTCTTTTCATCCTTGGGCTGGAAGGTGCCGATGCCGCGGCGGTCTTTCTCGCTGAGGATGAGGCGGCGGACCTTGATGTGATCGATGACCTTGAGCCAGTCGCCGGCGTAGCGGAAGAGCAGATCGTCGAAAGTTTTGCGGCAGAAGGGGCAGATGTCGCCGTAGAGGCGGATGCGGCGGTCTTCGGGGAGCGATTTGTTCAATTCGGCGATGACATCCTTGCGGGCATCGACGGGGATCAAAAGCAGCGGCTCTTCGTGCATGGGGCAGGGAACCCATTCGAGGTGCTCGCCTTCCTCGCCGAAGCGCTCATTTTTCCAGGCGAATGTGTAGAGGGCGCCGGCGTCGGTGCGGGAGTAGTGTTCGAGGCCCTTTTTGAGGAGCCGGGCGATGGTGGATTTGGCGCTGCCGACGGGGCCGTGGAGGAGGAGGATCCGTTTGTCTGTGCCGAGGCCCTGGGCGGCGGATTTGAAGATATCGACGAGGCGTTCGATGGCCTTGTCGAGGCCGAAGACGGCGTCGTTACCGGTGTCGATGGGATCGGTGAAGAAGGTGTATTTGATGATGTCCTGTTTGAAGAGGGTGTATTTTTCGAAGCCGTAGCCGAGGATCATGTCGTAAACGCGCTGGAAGGCGTTGCGCGCGACGCGCGGGTTCTTGGCGACGATATCGAGGTAGTCGTGGAAGGAGCCTTCCCAGTGCTGGTGGCGGAAGCGTTCCTGGTCGAGACGGCTGGTGACGAGCTTGAGGAGGTTGGAAGATTCAGGCATCGTGCTTTCTCCCATTTGGCCGACGAAAGTCGGGGTGATCGTTCTGTTGGGGTGCGCGTGGCCGGGCGGGGGTGGGTGAGGATCGATGGGGCGCGGCAGCAGCGCATCCATATACGGGTACTATCGTCCGAGCGAATCGGTTTCGATGCATCTTCTTCAAGGATGTCAATTTTGAACGGCGTGGCCGGACTGGCACGTCTGACGGGCCTGAACGCGGGCCAAGTTCGCCGCGACTGCGGCCGACCTGGCGGCACCCATGGATCGGAGTACTGCTCCGATGCCATAACATTATAGCCGGGCGGGAGAAGAGCAAAGAAAATTCCGGCGTTTCACAGATGGGGAGAGAAGATTGCGGCGTTTGAGCGGAATTTCACAGACTCTCGCGAGGGTGTCCGAAGGTGGAGTGGGGGTCGAGTTCGGCTTTCAGGCGCGCGGCGAGGCTCGAGGAATTATCGGCAGCGGGCGCGGCGTTGCCTTGGGTGATGAAAGTGCGTGCCTGGGGGGCGTGGGCTGCGATGGCTTCGCGCAGTATGCCCGCAGCGTTGGGCGCTGCGATGGCTGCGCGGAGGACGCCGGCGGCGGCTTCGCTCACGAGCCAGGATTTGCCGCCGGCGGATTTGGTTGCAGATTCGAGGGCGGCGATGAGGGGGCAGATTTCCGAGGAGAGGGCGTGGACACGGACGCCAAGACCTTGCGCGGTGCCGAGGGTTTCGAGGGAGGGCTCGGTGGTCATCCAGAGGCGAAGGCGACCGGACTGGGCGGCGGTTTGGGAGATGGACTCGATGCCGCGCGCGGCGGGGAGGGCGCGGAGGGTGTCGATTTGCGCGACGCAGGATTGCGGGCGATCGAGAAAGCCGGCGACGATCGCCATGCCCTTCTTCGGAGAGGGGAGCTGCAGCGGGTTGTCGGTGAACGTTCTGCCGCCGACGGCCTGCAGGTAGGCGGGGGTGGTGGCGGAGGTGAGGATATCGGCGAGGAGTTCTTCGGCCTGCGACGCACTGGTGCAGAAAAAGATGACGCATTGTTCATCCTGCGGGCGAGCGAAGGTGCGGAGGGTGACTTCGGCGATGGCGCCCAGCGACCCGCAGGAGCCGATCATGAGGCGCGGGGTGCTGTAACCGGCGACGTTTTTCATGGTGCGACCGCCGCCCTTGATGAGGGTGCCGGAGGCGTCGATCCATTTCATGCCCATGATGAAGAGCCGCCAATCCGCGCCGCCGGCATTGGAGAAGCGGAGCGGGCCGAGGGAGTTGGTGGCGATGAGGCCGCCGAGGGTGCGCTGGTTGGGCTGGCGGCCGGGTTGGGCGGCGATGATCGGGGGATCGACGGGGAGCCACTGGTTGTGCCAGGCGAGGTGGCGCTGGAGGGCATCGAGGGAGATGCCGGCCTGGACGGTGATGGTCATGTCGGCGATGGCGTGGTCGAGGACTTTGTTGAGGCGGAGGGTGGAGATTTCCTGGACGGGGCGCGCTGGGTCGAAGCGGGTGAGGGGGAGGGAGTTGGAGCCGGTGAGGCGGAGTTGGGTGTTGGACTCTGCGGCGGCGCGGATGGCGGCGACGAGATCGTCGGTGGTCGCGGGGCGTTTGGGGAGTGCAGCGGTGATCAACGCGTCAGACATACTTCACCTCGCCACCCGTCTGTCTCTCTATGTATAATGCATGCGGTGATGCAAATGAACTGGAACCTAAATGTGACTGATCAACGTGATGCTGACCTTGCGCAATCCAAAACAAAGCCAAATTGATCCGGTCGAGGCAGAAGCGCTTGTGGATACCGGTTCGGTTTATCTTGTTATCCCGGAGCATATCCAACTTCAACTGCAGCTTGACGAGCAAAGCCGCAAAGAAGTGACGCTGGCCGATGGGTCGCACCGGCTGATTCCGTATGTCGGACCTATTGAAGTGCGTTTCAAAAATCGGGTGGCGTACGTCGGCGCGATTGTCATGGGCGACGAAGTGCTGCTTGGGGCAATTCCCATGGAAGACATGGATCTGGTGCTGCTGCCAAAGCAGAGGACAGCGGACGTCAATCCGGAGAGCCCGAACATCGCGTCGGCGAAAGCGAAGTAGTTGCACCTCATCCGAAAGTCTCATTGCGGCACGTGGCGCTGGGGGTGGCGCAGGTCGATATCGATGCCGTCGAGGGGGAGAGATTTGAAGGGGTTCATCGCGTCGGAGTCGCCGACCGGGGCGTGACGGATTTTGTGCATGGCGGCGAGGGAGGCGGGGTCGCCGGTGGAGGTGGGGCGGTTGGGGGATTGAAGAGGTCATGGAATACGGCACATCGCACCTGCGAAGTTGATTGGCAATTCTTGCCAATTTACGGCGGCGAATACTATATTGCCTTTATGGCTACGAAACAGATTACTCGGAATATTGCGTTGACGCCTCATTTTGACCGCCTGGTTCGGAAGAAAATCGCATCGGGGCGGTATCAATCCGCGAGCGAAGTTGTACGCGAGGCCTTGCGGTTGCTGGAGCAACGAGATGAGGTCCGGGAGCAGTCTGTTGCCAAGTTGCAGCAAGACATTGAGCTTGGCTGGCAACAGTCGGAGCGTGGCGCGGTTGTCGACGGGCGGGCAGTATTCGATGAAATTCGTGAGATGAGCAAGACCCGCCGTGCCAAGGCGAAAAAGCGCTAATGAAGGATTCTCGCTTCGAATTAACGGCGGGAGCCCGGCTCGATGTTTTAAGCATCTGGAATCATCTTGCCGAGGAAGCGTCCATTGAAGTGGCCGACTACGTGCTTCGGGACATAGAAAAAGCGATCGAAAAAGTAGTGGAATCGCCGGGAATTGGGCATTCACGACAGGATCTCACCAACCGAGCGCTGCTGTTTTATCGTGTTCATTCGTATTTTGTGGTTTATCGTCGCGACACGGTACCGCTGCGCGTGGTGCGGGTGATTCATGGAGCGCAGGATATCGGGACTTTGCTGGGGAATTGAATGGCATAAGCCCGTCAGCCGAGCCCGTTCATCGGGATTACTGCGGCACGTGGCGCTGGGGGTGGAGGAGGTCGATTTCAATGCCGTCGCGGGGGAGAGATTTGCAGGGGTTCATGGCGTCGCATTCGCCGACGAGGGCGTGGCGGATTTTGTGCATGGCGGCGAGCGAGACGGGATCGAACATGTCGCGCATGTAGGCGAGTTTTTCGATGCCGACGCCGTGCTCGCCGGTGAGGGTTCCGCCGATGGAGATGCAGTAGCGGAGGATTTCTCCCGAGGCGGCGAGGGCGGCGCGGACCTGCGATTCATCGGATTCGTCGTACATCAGGATCGGGTGAACGTTGCCATCGCCGGCGTGGAATACGCTGGTGATGCGGAGGTGGTGGCGGGTGCAGATCTCGGCGCACTTGGCGAGAACTTCGGGGAGTTTGCTGCGCGGGACGCAGGCGTCCTGGGTGCAGTAGCTGGGGCTGGCGCGCCCGATGGCGCCGAAGGCACGCTTGCGGGCGGACCAGAGGTCGGCGCGGCGCTGGGGGTCACTGCCACCCTGGAAGTCGGCGCCGTTGCGTTTGCAGATGGTTTCAATCTGGGCGAGGTCTTCGTCCAGTCCCAACTCCTGGCCGTCGACTTCCAGGACGAGGACGGCCTGCGCGGTTTTGGGGAAACCGAGGTGGAAGGCCTCTTCGATGATGCCGACCATCGTGCCATCCATCATTTCGAGGGCGGCAGGAACGATCCCCGTGGCGATGATGTCGGCGACGGATTGGCAGGCTTTCTGCGTGTCGTTGAAGATGGCGAGAGCGGTGCGGAAGGCGGTGGGCCTGGGGATGAGGCGGCACCAGACTTTGGTGATGATGCCGAGGGTGCCTTCAGTGCCGCAGATCAGGCCGGTGATGTCGGGACCGAGATCATGACCCTGTGGCCCCCCCACCGTGTGAACAGTTCCGTCGGCGAGGACGATTTCGACGCCGAGGATGTGGTTGACGGTGACTCCATACTTGAGAGTGTGCAGGCCGCCGGCGTTGGTGGCGACGTTGCCGCCGATGGTGCTGGCGCGCTGGCTGCTGGGGTCGGGGGCGAAGTGGTAGGGCGAACTCGCGACGGCGGCCGAGAGGGCGAGGTTGCAGACGCCGGCCTCAACGAGGGCGAAGCGGTTGCGCAGATCGATCTGCAGAATTCTGTTCATGCGCGCGGTGCTGATCTGCACGCTGGGGGTGACGGCCACGATGCCGCCGGCGAGTCCGGTGCCGGAGCCGCGCGGGAGGATCGCAATGTTATGGCGGCGGCAGGCGCTGACGGCGCTGACGACCTGTTCTGTGCTCGTGGGGAAGACGACAGCAAGCGGGCGGGCGCGGGGAATCGTGAAGCCGTCGCATTCGTAGACGATCAACTCGTCGGGATGGGAAACGACCTGGGCGGGAGAGAGCGCCTGCCGGAGGTCTGCGATGAGGGCGGCAATTGCCGGAGAGGAGGCTTGCTCAAGGCCCGAAGTCACTTAGTGCTCCGAATGCTCGATGTGCTGATCGACGCTCATCCAGGGAATGCACAGAAGGGCGACGATGGCAGCGAAGAAACAGACGCCGATGAGAGATTGAACGATCATTAAATACCTCGCGTTGGTTGGACGAACCCACTCTAACGCACGGGGCGTGGAATGCCAATCACAGCGGGATTGAGCGATGACGGCTCAGTTGGGCCTGGGCGCGGGGCTCATCGCCGGCTTGGTGGCGGGATCTGGCGCCGGGCCGGAACTGCCGGGCAGTTCGTAAACAATGCCGTAATTCGGCTGCGGATAAGCGAGGCCTTTGATCCAATTGGAGATGTTGCGGTACTCGATGTTGTTGGCGTCGCCGAACTTGTGAACGTCCATGTTCCCCGGATGGGCCTTGAGGGCGATCACCCTCGGGAGTGCGTATTGCAGAAGATTGCTCCGCTCGGGCTGATCGCGGTCGAGCAGGCGTCCGCCATCGGCGGGGGTGTACATCGAGAGAATATAGAAGTTCGTGTAAATCACGGAGTCATTGGACTGGCCGGGCGGGCGGTAGAGGCGGAACCCTCCCGCTTTCTCGCCCCCATGGCACGCGGCTGTGGCACAATTCTGAAGGACCCAGGAGTGGATGGAATTCCGGAAGGGGGTCATGTCTTTGGGATCACTGGTGATTTCAACAGTCTGGGAAAGCGCGGGGATATTGGCCTGACGGATCTTTTTGACCTGCGCGTCGAAGTTCAGCGGGTTCGTGAAGTTGTTGTAGTCCGTCTGAGACAGATCCGCCCCGACCTGGTTCTTCACGTACTGGTCCCAGTATTCGCGAAGGGTCTTGGCAGGCACACGGCCGTGGATGTTGGTCTCGTTCTCGTGGATCTCCTGCAGGCGGATCATCGAAATCTGCTGCGAATTGAGCAGGTTGAAGCCGTTGGCAGGCTTGGAGGCGGTGCCGCTCACGGGAGGGCCGACGGGGGCCTCGGTCAGCTTCGTTTGCAGGATCTTGTGAAGCAACTGCGCATCGGGGAGGTTGGGATCGAGTTGCAGCGCCTTGTCGTTGGCGGTGTTGGCGGCGCGATAGTCCTGCTGCTGGTAGAGATCACGGGCCTTCTGAAACGCTTCGACGGCAGCGTCATGATCCTGCGGGGAAACCGCCGCGGCGAAAAGGGAACCGGCACCGCCTCCCCACCCGGCCACCACGGCGGCCGCGAGAGCGATCGCGGCAATCGAGAGACGCCAGCCAGAGCGGGCCGGGGCATTCAGGACGTTACGAGTCATAGTCGTTCCTTCAGATCCGCAGTAACCGATGGATGCCATCATCAACATGCCGCAATGCACGGCTGCGCGAACTATAATCCTGCCGCCGGGCATCGACAAGCATTTCTTCCAGAGGAGCAACCGCGTGGCCAATGAACACTTAGGCAATCCGCCCGCCAATCCACTCGAAGGTCTGGTGGGAAAAATCGTGATTCTCGACACGCAGGGGCCCCTGATTTACATCGGCACGCTGGGGCACGTGAGCGGGCCGTTCGTCGTGCTGGTCGATGCGGATGTGCATGACACGAACGACTCGCGTGCCTCCAAGGATCTCTACCTGGTGGAGACGCGCGAGCTGGGCGTGCGCGTGAACCGGAAGCGCGTGGTCATCATGCTGGCGCAGGTGGCGAGCGTCAGCTTGCTGGAAGATGTGAGCAACTGAGAAGGTTTGGGCAAGAGGGGCGGGAATTCGAGCGGCAACGCCCGACGCCTCATCGGCCGATGACGCGCTTGAGCATTTCGAGATAGCACTGACCATGAGCGGCATCGGGGAGTAAATACGCACCGTTCGCCCAGTCGTTCCACGCCGTGATGGTGAGGAATTTAATGGGGGCGTCAGGGCGGCTGAAGAAAAGCTTGGCGTGATCGAACGCGCCGCGCACCGCCGCCGGCGTGTTTCCTTCCAGCACCGGCTGGAACGGATAGGCGTGGCGTTCGAAACGATCCGTGCAGCAGCAGTGCGGCGTCGGATCAAAACCGATCGTAATGTTCGGCACGTATGGAGCAGGCCATTTGCGCGATGCGTTGTCCCAGAACTGGAAATTCGCGGCGGCGGCCTTGGCGTAGCTGGCGCGGGGAAATGCATCAGCGGCCAGGTCGTAATGATCCAGCCAGCTCAAAGGCGTGACCGAATCCAGCCCGAGGGCGCCTACAAGCTCCACCGGTCCCCCATAAGGCTGCCACCGCGACTTGTCATGCAGTTGCCAGAGAACGCCGTTGAGATGCAGACCATCGATGCCCGCCGCCGCCGCCTTCAGTTGCAATCCCTCCAGCGCCTCGCGCGCCTGCTCCACGCCGCCCATCGACTCCACAAAGAGCACCAGGTCGGCGATGGAAAAGTAGGGGCAGTTCTCCAGCCGCAGGTAGCCCGGATGCGTGAAGTAGCGATCCACCAGCAGCCGCGACATCTTCTCAAACGTCTGCGGCGAGAGTTTGCCGGACGCGAGCGTCATCGGATTGGCGGCATCCATCGCGCGGGCAGGATGAGTGTTCATCCAATGCCGGTTGTCCCACATGAGCCCGAAGCGAATCCGATCGACATTCGGCGCATGCAGGAACCCATCGTCAAGGGCCGCCTGAAGAAAGGGACCATCTTCGAAGTAGTAGAAATGAAAAAGAAAGCTCGTGACGCCATGCGTGGCCGCGGCGTCGATCTCCCGGGTGAAGGTCCGCGGATCGGCATCATCGGCGTGGCCCCATGCCGGAACCAGCGGCTGGCGATGTCCCTCATACCGCGGCGTGGCCGCTTTCACGAGGTCCCACTCGGTCCACCCTTTTCCATGCCAGGCGTCGTTGCGCGGATCAGAATGCCAATGCGGGAGGTAATACGCGGCTACTTCAACAGGCATTGTGCGCTCCTCGGGCTATCGCGAAGGAAGTGAAACATGCGACAACAAACCGAAGTCCCGGACTTGCATTAGAAGTATATGTCGTGGCGCAGCCGACGGAAATATGGAAATTCGAAGATTAGCGCTCGGATTAGCGCTCGGCCAAAGCAGACGCGACCGCGGCGATCACGGGCGACCAGTCAGCCCGCGTCTTCTGGCGAAAGAGCCGGGCGGTCGGATACCACGGCGAATCGTCGCGATTCAGCAGCCAGCGCCAGTCGGGGACGTGCGACAGAAGAATCCAGACCGGCTTGCCCAGCGCGCCGGCAAGATGCGCCACGGAGGTATCGACGGCAATCACCAGATCGAGGTTCGCAATCACAGCCGCCGTATCCGCAAAATCGTTCAGCTCCGCGGTGAAATCCGTCATACCCCACTCCTCCACTTCCGCAAATGCCGCCCCCTTCTGCAGGCTGTAAAACGTCACACGCGGCACGGCACTCAGCGGCTTGACCAACTCCAGCGGAATCGACCGCAGCCGATCATTCGTATGCCCCGGGTTGCCCGCCCACACGAGCCCTACTTTTCGCACCCCGTCGTCTGCTCGGACCTTCTCCGCCCATCGCCCCATATCCGCCTGCTGCGCGGAAAGGTACGGCACCTTCGCGGGAACCGTGTCGAGCGTCGTTCCGAGCAGGTGCGGAAGGCTCAGCAGCATCGCGTGGAAATCGAACTGGCCAATCACATCCCCCGGCCCGAGGATCTGCCGGATGCCGGCCATCGTCGAAAAGAGCCGATGCAGCGGCCGCGCGCACACCACGGAGACCTCCGCCCCGCGATCAACCAGCATCGGCACGTAACGGATGAACTGAATCGCATCGCCGTAGCCCTGCTCGGTCGACAACAGAATCCTCCGGCCCCGCAGATCGTGCCCCTGCCACGGCCACAACGCCCCATGCCACGAGGGGAGCGGCGCATCCTTGCACTTCCACCGCCACTCGTACTCCCGCCACCCTTCCGCGAAATGGCCCAGCAGCAGCTTGAGGAACGAGGCGTCGCGGCGCGGCTCCGCATAGTCCGGATTGAGCGCCGCCGCACGGGAATAAGCCCGCATCGCCTGCTCAAACCCGTGCAGATCCTTGTGGATATGCCCGAGGTTGTAATGAAACTCGGCGGAATCCCGCTTCAACTCAATTGCATGAGTCGCCGCCTCGAGCGCCGCATCCAGCCGATTCGCAGTGCGCAGCGCGTTGGCCAGATTCATCCACCCCTCCGCCAGCGCCGGCTTCATGCGCACCGCCGTTTGATACGCCGCGATGGCCTCCTCGAGCCGGCCGATGTCGCCGTACACTTTCCCGAGATTGTAATGCGCCTCAGCACAGTCGACGGAATCCGCCGCCACCCCCTGCAAACACGCAATCGCCTCGTCGTATCGCTTCGCCGTGTGCAGCGCAACACCAAGATTCACGCGCACCGCCGCCCGCGAATCCACCTCCGCCGCCGTTTTCAGAAAGTCAATCGCCCCCGCCGCATCACCCGCCGCCAGAAGCGTCAATCCCAGCAGTTGCAGCGAGTTCGGCTCGTTGGGCTGCACGGCCAGGATTTTTCGATAAATGAACTCCGCCTCGCGAAGGCGGCCAGCCTGTTGATGCTGCAGGGCCAACTCGAGCGCCTGCCTGATGCTGGTTGCTGCCATGATCCCCCTTCTCGAAGCAATCGCCCGGTCACTCGCCGTGACGATACTTCGGCACGTCGCGATCCGCACCGGTGGTCATGCGCGACACGGAGCCATCCGGATTCAAAATATGTATTTCACCGTCGATGAGCGCCTGACTGTGGGCAACCAGGTCGCGCGTCGCAATCGTGCCCGCCACCTTGCCCGTCGCCGTCACCTCCACCCGCCGCGTGCCGATGATCGTCCCCATCACCCGCCCCGCCACCACCACTTCCGCCCCCTGCAGCACGCCGAGAAACTTCGCCGTCGGCTCCACCAGGATCGTCCCGCAGGTGACCACCCGGGTCAGGGGGGAGTCGCCACGGATCACCACATCCTCGAGCCGCAGATGCTGGTGGCAGTTGGTGCAGCGGGTATTGATGGCCCGGATGGCGACGCGCAACGTCTCGCCGCACTGGGGACAATCGATTTCGCGCGTCGTCGGTGCCTGCCGGGCCTCCGGACGCTGCACGACCTTATTCCAGTTGATCAGGGGCAGCCGCACATGCTGGCGACCAAACAATGGCATGACGAATCCTCACAGAATTTCCCGAACAGGCGGAGAGAGTTCCGCTCTTCGAGATCATCGTCCAGCGGCTCGATTATTCGTGACAATAATCAGGTGGAGCGCCCGCATGCAAGCGGTTACGCTATGGGCTCATCTGATACCGCATCCCCGTATGCGAAGAGCGACTGACGAGGAAACCATTTCACCATGAAGACGTTCCACTGCATCGCATTCGTGTGCGCCCTTGGAATGCTCGCCGGCAGTTCCTGGGCGGACAAAATCACCCTCAAAGATGGCACCACGCGCGAGGGTATGATCCTTGACCAGGATTCCACCCAGATTCACATCCGAATTGACGACGGCGGACTCGCGGCAACCATCACCATCCCCATGAGCAACGTTGCCAAAATCGAAAAAGGCCCCGTCGTGAAACCCGTGACGCCGCCCGCACCGGCTCCCGCACCGCCCACGCCTGCTCCTCCCGCACATGCCAATGCCGCTCCCACGAGCGTTCCCTCGCCCACCGCCGGCGCCTCCACAAATTCAGCAACCGCCATGCCCGCCTCCCCTCTCGCGCCCACGCACGGGTTCTTCCAGGAATTCCTCGCCAGCGCCGTGGGCAACGGCCCGGGCAACATCAACCGCCTTCCGCAGAACCTGCAGGACCTCTGGAAAGACGCCCAGCAGGCCGATGCCGCCGGAAAAAAGGCCGCCGAACTCGAAGCCCTCCGCAAACTCGAAGAAGCCTTCCGCAACGCCAACGCCCTCGGCCGCCTCGATGGACTCTGCATCCGCGAACGCCAGCAACCCTTCGGCCTCTGGATGGCCTCCGTGCACTTCGCCGTCATGTCCGACAACTACCGCAATGGCATGTTCGACGTCACCGATGTCCGCGATATCGAAAAGCAACCCCTGATCGGCCTGATGAAGGAAAAAACCCCCGAGGCCATCGAGCCGCTGAAAACATACTTCCCGGCCCTCAATGAAAAGACCGGCAAGCCGGAGGCGTTCAAACCGGCGCAACTCCAGGGCATCACGGTCGACAACGCCATCGACCTCAAGGACAAGGCACAATTCGCCCACGCCCTGGTCTTTGCACAGATCCGCCTTGATCCCCAGATGCCGGTCGCCGACCGCACTTTGCTCTACAACCAGCTCACCAACATCAGCCACATCGTCACCAAGTGCTCCGAGCTCGAACCGGCGGCAAAGGCGAAAGCGAAGGCACAACATTGAGGGAACTTATGACGAGCGCGTTGCTGGAGTCGAAAATTCCCGGCCTGCCCGTGCGTCGCGGCAAGGTGCGGGATGTCTACGAGTTGGACGCTGACAAGCTGCTGATCGTGGCGTCGGATCGCATTTCCGCATTCGACGTGATCATGCCCACCCCCATCCCCGACAAGGGACGCATCCTCACGCAGCTTTCCAATTTCTGGTTTGGCCTCTTCTCCCGCGAATTTCCGGGATTTCAGCATCACCTGCTCGCCACCGATCCGGCCGATTTTCCCCGGAATCTCCAGGAGCACGCCGATCAACTCGCCGGTCGAAGCGTCGTGGTGCTGAAGACCAAAGTGCTGCCGATCGAATGCGTCGTCCGCGGCTACATCACGGGCTCCGGCTGGAAGGACTATCAGGCCACCGGCGTGGTGAGCGGCATCAAGCTCCCGCCCGGACTCCGGCAATGCGATGCCCTCCCCGAACCCATCTTCACTCCCTCCACCAAGGCCGAAGCGGGCCACGACATGCCCATCTCGTTCGACGAGGCCGCGGTCCTCGTCGGCGGCGATCTGATGGCCAAGGCGCGCGAGCTGACCATCGCCCTCTACAAACGTGCCGCCGCCTATGCCCGCACGCGCGGCATCATCGTGGCGGATACCAAATTCGAGTTCGGCACGCGCCCGGATATCGGCGGCGGCCTCGAGCCGATCCTGATTGATGAAGCCCTCACGCCCGACTCCTCCCGCTTCTGGCCCGCCGACCAGTACGCCCCCGGCCGCGATCAACCCAGCTTCGACAAGCAATACCTCCGCAACTATCTCGAAACGCTGCAGTGGAACAAGACCCCGCCCGGACCCGTCTTGCCGGCCGATGTCGTGGCCAACACGCGGCTCAAATACGCCGAGGCCTACGAGCGGCTCACCGCCCGCAAGTTCCCCGTTGAATCCTGATCCTGTCGTGTATTCCACACCATCCCCCCCCGCGGTTTTGCCGCCCCCTGCGAAGTCGCCCTTGCTCAGGGGGCCGTTGCGGCTTCCTGCAACTGATCCACGGCTTTCCGCAAATCCTTGATCTTGTCGACGTAATTCGGCAGGTCGGCCTTGAGATCCTCGAGATCCCTCATGTCCTTTTCGGCGGGCAGTATCTGCTTGTCGGCGACCTCTTTGGTGATGCGGGCCATCAGCGTATCCGCCTTTTCGCGATTCGCGGCAATCGCTTCCCGGTTCTTCACGAAGCCGCTCTTGGGGAAACCGTCGGGGAGATGTTTCTGCACGCAGCCGAAGTACCACATGCTGAAGAGAACGGCGAGGACGATAAGGATCGCGATAGTCCAGTTGCGGCCGGTGTGTTTATCGGCGTAGGGGTCGGTCAGGTCGCGGTGCGAGCCGGGTGGAAGTTTCGGAATTTGCGTGAGTGAGCGGCCGAAGGGGATGTTGATTTTGGCCTTGGCGTTGACGGCCCAGCCGTTGGCGTCGAGGAGCGGGCCGAGGTTGCGCTGACGGAGTTTGAAGAAGGCGATGATCATGGAGGGGCCGGAGATGGCGAGGATGAGTGCGACGACGCCGATGGGCATCCAGGCGCCGAGTCCGAAGAAGGCGTTGAGCATGGAGCCGAGGGCGCCGAGGATGAAACCGGCGGCGACGGAGAGGGCGGCGATGACGCCGGCGTCGATTTTGGGTTTGGGAGCAGGGGGCGGTGGCGCGATGTCGCCGCCGGCGACTTCATCGATCACTTTTCCGGCGGCGGCCTGGGCGCGGGTGGAGGCGGCGGCGTCGGCATCGGCGGCACGCTTGGCAAGCTGGTCCCCGATCCAGCGCATGGCGCGCTTGTACGGAGAGAAGAACGCCTGCCGGATGGAGATGGGATTGTCGATGATCTTGGTGATGGTGGCGTCCCAGTCGTTGCCCTGGCGGTCCCAGAAGACACCGTTGCGGCCGACCATGAGGTTGTCGGAGTCGCCGGCAGTGAAGGCGGCGGCGATGGTCATGGTTTCCATTGCGGCGCCATCAGGGGTTTTGCGCTTGCAGTCGCAGTAGGCGAGGTAGGTGCGGGAGAGGTGCGCCATGAGGCCGTGGCGGCCGGCGTCTTCGACGCGGATGCAGAGGTCGCAGGAGCGCTGGTCGAGGTAGAGGGTGCCGACCTGGAAAGCGGCCTTGTCGCGGCGCCCCCCCCGCTGTGTGTAGAAGTCGCGGAAGGAGACGAAGTTGTTGAGGAGCTTGTGGAGGTCGCGGTGGAGGTGGACGAGCTTGTCGACATCCTGTATGGCGGCGGCTTCGGGGGCGAGGGCTTTGTCTTTGTTGATGAGGGCGGTGATGGCGGCGTGGGAGGAGGCACCGGCGTCGTTGCCGAGGATGGTGCGGATGCGTGAGGCCGAGGATTTCGACGGAGTGGCCGGCCTTGGCTGCGAGCCAGGAGTCGAAGGGGGCGAAGCGGGTGAGCAGGAGCTGCCAGTCGTCCTGGGTGAGGAAGTCCCTGGGTCCGAGGAGGGGATCGATGACCTGGGCGTGGAGGGTGGTGAGGGCGGAGCGCCAGGCGGGGTTGATGGCGTTGGTGTCGGTGAGGGGGATGGCGGCGCTGGGGGTGATGCGGGCGAGGGGGAAGGCGGCGATTTCGGACTGGGCCCCCCCCCCAGTAGAAAGATCTTTCGGGGCGAGGGCGGCGTAATCGGCCAGGTCGCGGGCGATGACGCCGGCGGCGCGGGGATCGAAGGCGGAGATGCGGCAGCGGGCGAAGAAGTCTTCGATTTTGGCGGCGATGGCCTTGATGGCGGTGGCGGCGGCGTGGGTATTGGCGCCGAGGGGTGACTTGGCGGGGTCGGTTTCGGGCTCGGTCTGCCAGGTGGCAAAGGCGTTGGCGTCGGAGAAGAAGATGTCGAGCTTATCCTGGTTGATGCCGGGCTTGCCGGAGCGGTCGGTTTCGGCGCCGAAGCAGGTGATGATGTCATTGATGATCGACTGGAGCCCCCCCCCGGCGGGGTCGGTGGCAGCGTCTGGGGGGAGGATGCCGTCGCCGTTGAACTGGGTCTGGGCGAAGATTTTGACGGTGTCGGCGGTGTCTTCGGGGGTGATTTCGGTGGCCTCGGGTTTGCCGAGGTTGATGAGGATCTGTTTGGCGGAGGCGTGGAGTTGCTTGCCTTCGGGGGTGGCGTCATTGATGGCGTCGAGGGGGAGAGCGGGGGAATTGCGGGTGAGGGCGTCGGGGTTTTTGAGAAGGGAGCATGCCCAGTGGGTGGCGGCGAGGAGTTCGGGGGCGCGGATGCGGCCGTCGTGGTCGGCGTCGATGAGGTCGAGGGTTTTGTGGTCGAATTCGATGCCGCGGGTGGGGCAGGCGAGGGCGACCCAGAGTTTTTTATCGAGATGCTGAATATTGGCGATGTCGGCACCGGTGTCGATGCGGACCTGGTCGAATCCACCGGCGCGGAAGAATCGCCAGGTGTGGTGATGAGTCGATGTATTGTTTTGCATGGATGTGAGAATAACCGGAGTTTCGCGAATGGCAATGGGGGGAAGTGCGGGGTGGGGGAAGGATGAATGATGAACGGTGAACGATGAAAGGGCCGCGGTGGCTGAGCGGTCGGATTGGGATGGTGGGGTGGGGTGGAGGATGAAGATTAAGATGGAGATGAGGATTAGGAGGTTGGCGAGGGGGTAGAGGGATTGGAGCGTTTTTGCGTAGGGAGGGGGGGCGGGGGTGGTGAGGGTGAATTGAGTGGTAGCAGTGATATCGGTGGTAGCAGTGATATTAGGGGTTGGGGGAGGGGGGGGTGCGGGTGGGGTGGCACATTGCCCCGCGCTGCCCGAGGCAGCGGGCGTCGGGGTTGTTGGGGGTTTGCGTTTTTTGGGTTTGGGGGTTTCGTCTTCTTCGAGGTCGGGGAAGAGGAAGTCGTCTTCGAGAGGGTAGAGGTCCGGGGGGGAGTCGAGGTGGGAGAGTTTGAGGATGGTCATGGCGGCGCGGCGGGCGACTTCGGTTTTTTTGGAGTCGCAGAGTTCGACGATTTTGGTGATGGCTTTGGCGGAGTGCTGCATCGTCATGGTCTGGGATTGGAGGGCGAGGAGGTGCTTTTTGAGTTTTAAGCTGTCGGCTTTGGGGTTGTAGTTTTCGAGTTTTTCGGCGGTGGGTTGGGTGATGTGGGTGGGGATGGTGAGTGTTCTTGGGGTTTGGATGCTGGCGAGGAGTTCTCGCATGTTCTCTTCGGCGCCGGCGAGCATTTCGGTGGCGGTGGGTTGATTGGAGAAATCGATGATTGGCATGTTCCCCTCCCCTGGTTGCGGCTGAAAAACGTCGCCGCTGCGGCGACGGCTAACGTTCCGTACTTTTTGCTGACAATATTGTACGGGTTTAGTTAGGTTGATTGCAAGGGGAATTTTTGCGTTTTTTTGGGGTGTGGTGTTTTGCAGCGCGTGCGCGGGGAAGGGGTTGGGGATTCGAGGGGTTGGAGCACCGGCGCTTACGCTACGGGTTCTGTGGGGCGTGGGGTGGGGTGTTTTGCAGCGCGTGCGCGGGGAGAGGGTTGGTGGGAGGGGGCGGAACGGCCTGCGGGCCGTCATGGGCGGGACGCCCATGCCACTTTTTAGTTAGACGCGGAGGGTGCGGAGGCGGTGGGTGCAGGTGACGGCGAGGGAGCCGTCGCCGACGGCGAAGCCGACGCGTTTGGTGGAACCGGAGCGGACGTCGCCGGCGGCGAGGACGCGGGGGAGAGTGGTTTCGAGAGGGCATGGGGAGCGGTCTGTCAGGGGCCAGAGGCCGGATTTTTCGGCGTCGACGCCGGTGAGGAGATAGCCGAGTTTGTCCTTGGCAACCCCGCCCCTGCCATCTGGGAGCCAGGGGATGGAGGGTTCGGCGCCGATGAAGATGAAGAGGGCGGCGAGATTGATGTTGGAGTTGGGTTTGCCGTCGGTCTGAAGGGTGATGGAGCGGATGCGCGAGTCACCGTGGACTTCGGCGACTTCGGTGAAATTGAGGACCTTGATGTTTTTGGTATTGCGGATGCGGTCGGCGAGGTAATCGGACATGCCGATGCCGAGTTCGCGGCGGATGATCATGTAGACGGAGCGTGCGCAGCGTTCAGCGAGGAACATGGCGGCCTGACCGGCGGAGTTGCCAGCGCCGACGACGGCGACGTCCTGGCCTTGATGGAGTTCGGCTTCGACGGAGGTGCAGGCGTAGTAGATGCCGTGCTGATCGAATTGTTCGATGTTTTTGGCGGCGAGTTTGCGCCAGCGGACGCCGGTGGCGACGAGGACGACGTGAGCGTGGAGGGTATTTCCGCAGTCGAGGTGGAGGGCGTGAGGCTCGTTAACGTTGGCGGCGGGGGTGATTCCCTGTACGCAGATGGGTGCGATCATTTTGGCGCCGAACTTGAGCATCTGGAGTACGCCGCGGGTGGCGAGGTCGGTTCCGGAGAGGCCGGAGGGGAAGCCGATGAAGTTTTCGATTTTGGAGGAACCGCTGGCCTGACCGCCGGGCCCGAGGGAATCGAGGACGACGGTATTGAGGCCTTCAGAGGCGGCGTAGACGGCGGCGGAGATTCCAGCGGGACCTGCACCGACGATGGCGAGGTCGACGTAGTCATCGGGGCAGTCGTTCCAGATGCCGGCGCATTTGGCGAGATCGCGGAGGGGAGGGTTGAGGAGGATCTTGCCGTCGTTGCAGATGATGGCGGGCGTCTGTTTAGGGGAGCCGATGGATTGGAAGGCGTTTTGTCCGCGCGGTGTAGCGGTATCGAGCCAGGTGAAGGGTACGAAGTTTTTGTAGAGGAACTCGCGGACGCGGTTGGTGTCTTTGCAGGGGCCGGGTCCGATGATTCGGAGGCCGAGAGTGCCGAGGGATTGGAGTAGGAATCGTCGGGTCTGGAACGCGACGAGGAAGGTTTCGCCGAGGTGCGGGATGCGGTTGAGGATGTCTCGGAGTTTGTCGCCGGGGATTTTGAGGAGGGTGGTGGAGGGACCGCGAGCGACGCCGGTGACGATGATGGGCCGGCGAGTGAGGAGGTCGATGTCGCCGGAGAAGTGGCCTGGGGTGTGAACGACGATGCGTTTGTTATCGTCGGCGGGGTTGAGTATTTCGAGTTCGCCGGAGAGGACGATGTAGCAATCCATGTCGGGCGAGCCGGCTTTGAAGACGATGTCGCCGTCGTTGTAGAGGTGTTGAGTGGCGAAGGGACGGAGAGCGTCGATGTCTTCGGGGGCGAGTTTTGGGAAGGCGAATTCGACGGTATGCATGGGGCACCTCTGGAGGTCATTGTCGTGGTGGCGCCGGGGGAATACAAACAAGAGGGGATTGTATTTGTGCGGGCGCGGGGGAGGTAGGAGAGGTTAAGTGGAGTTGAGGGAGGGAAGGGAACAAGCTGGGGCTGGAACGGCCTGCGGGCCGTCATGGGCGGGACGCCCATGCCACGACGGCCATGCCACGACGGTCATGCCACGGGGGATGGATTTTTCGGGTAATTGTTTTGGAGCTGGGGTGCGGGAGGGGTATGCTGGGGGTATTCATTTCTTTTGCGGTGTTCGCCGCGGTGTGATTGGGCGGGAATTTTTTCAAGGAGCGAAGTCATGGCGAAATTTCTTTGCACGCACACGGTTCCACCGAAGGCGGTAACGCTGGACATGGTGAAGCAGATCAGTCGTGCGGCGCAGACGGACGCGGTGGTGAAGGGGGAGCGGTCGTTTGGGAACCTTTCGGAGGGGAGGATTTCGTGCATATTTGAGGGGCCGAACCGGGAGGCGGTGGCGGGATTTTTCAAGAGCAAGAACATGCCGGTGGATTCGATTGTGCAGATGGATTTTGAGGGGGAGTGCGGGGAGATAGTGGCGTTGTAGTGTGGCGGTGGTTTGAGGGGGAAGGTTAGGACGGCCTGCGGGCCGTCATGTGCGGGACGCCCATGCCACGAAGTGGGGTAGAAGGTGAGGGAGCGATAGGCATTATTATCAGCCACATTAAGGTCCAGTTAAGCCAGGATTTATGTCGGGATAAATCGTGCTCCATTTGGAGGCAAATTAATTAAGTTGTGAGCAATTGCGGAGTAATGTGTGGCGCTTCGGGCACGCTAGAGCTCGTGGGATCGCGTCTCTCGTTTTGTGGTGAGGGTCGCGTGGAATTTGTTCTTTTTTTTTAGAGAAGAGGGTTAAGAAAATGGCGAAGAAACAAGGTTGGATTCTGCAGGCGGCGGTGGCGGCGGTGGTGGTGGGATCGGCGGTCGGGGCGGTTCGGGCGGATACGCTGGCGGATTGGACGTTTGAGACGAGCCAGCCGGCGACGGCGGGGCCGTTTGTGGCGGAGTCGGGACTGAATGCCGGCAGCAGCAATGCCAGCGGCCTTCACTCTTCAGGGGCGGTCGTCTACAGCACGCCGGCGGGCAATGGAAGCCCCCACTCGTTCAGTTCCACCACGTGGTCAGTCGGGGATTACTACCAGTTTACGACGAGCACCATCGGGTACAGCGCGGTGCAGTTTCAGTTCGACCAGACGAGCAGCAACACGGGGCCGGGACAATTCCAGCTTGAGTACAGCACGAATGGAACGACCTTCACGAACTTCGGCTCGTTTTACACGGTGAACCCGAACGTGGCGCCCAATACCTGGAACGCTACCACTGCGACGACGGCGTCGACGCATAATTTCGATTTGTCCGGCATTACTGCGCTGGGCAATCTGAGCCTGATTTATCTGCGGCTGGTGGACTTTTCCACGGTTTCCGCGAACAACGGCGTCGTGGCAACGGCCGGCACGGATCGCGTCGACAACGTCATCATTACCGGTACGAATCCTCCTCCGGTGGTGACTTTATTGTGGACCGGCGGAAATGCGGCATGGGACACGGTGAGCCCGCGCTGGCAGGACGCGTCTCTGAACAGCGTCAACTGGAACAATGCGAACGGGACGACGGTGGTCGCCAATTTCAACACGGGGAGCAACATCACGATCGACGGTGGCGGGATCACATCGAATGGGCTGACGTTCCAGAACGGATCGGATGGCGTTTCGCTGAACGGCCCGGGAACGTTGACGCTGGCGGGGAGCAATGTCACGGTGGCGGCGTCGAACACGGCGACGATCGGTGCGAAGTTGTCGGGGACGGCGGGGGTTAATGTGCTTGGCGGCGGCAGTCTGGTGCTTTCGAACGCGGGCAATGACTTCACGGGTAATGTGACCGTGAGCAACGGGACGTTGAGCATCAACAGCGACGGGGCGCTGGGCGACGCTTCCAATACGGTTAATCTGGCGGGTGGGACGCTGTCGGTGACGGCTCCGTTGACGGAGAGCCGGACGTTTGCGATCACGGGGCAGACTTCGACATTGAACGATAACGGCAACAACATCACGATTTCATCGGCGCTGACGGGCGCGGGTCCCCTGACGAAACTTGGAACAGGGACGCTCACGTTTACGGGGAGCTCTTCGACGAGCCAGTTCAGCGGCGGGATTGCGATCACTGCGGGCAAGGTGGTGATCAATAATGCCGATGCAACGACGGGGATCAGCGGCGTGGGGACGGGACTGCTGTCGGTGTCGGATGGGGCGACGCTGTCGATCGAGGGCGGGCAGCATCTTGGCCGGCCGACGGGATCTGTCGCTCCGAACGTCACGCTGACGCCCGGCGCGACCGGCGCGACGTTCCAGGCGAGCGGCGGAACCACGGAACTTGACGGGGAGACGTTCTCGATCGGGACGGGCTCCGGGAATGTGACGATTAAATCGGTCGGCGCGACCGATCAACTCATCTTCAACACGGCCCTGCGCAATGGCGGCGGGACGACGAGCGGCGCGGTCATCAACGTGCAAGGTGCGGGCATTGTGCACCTGGCGTCCGGCGCTGTTTCGACGTCGTCGGCCGGGACGCAATACTCCGGGTCGTGGGTCATCAATTTGGACCAGAACACGGGGATTCTGACGGCGGGACCGATTCTTTCCGGAGGCGTGGGCGAGGTGCTTAATGCATTCGGCTATCAGGCGCCGGCGGCGAGCGGAACGGGGGCCTATGCCGGCACGACGAATCCGGTGACGATCAATTCGGGCACGGTGGCGTTTGGCGCGGACCAGGCGAACCCGGCGTCGAGTTCAGTCACTCTCGCGAACTCTTTCCGGAGCCCGCTGACGCTGAACGGCGGGAAGATTGCGTCGACCGGGCTGGATTACAGCGGCGACGGATCGGCGGACGGGGCGCCGGTGGTGGCGAACCTGGCGGCGAACATCACGGTGAACGCCGGGGCGACGTCGTCGGTGCTGCTGTACGATCCCGTCGAGGGACCGTCGTCGGGCGGGCGCAGCCTGAACATCATGAACGATCCGAATGCGAAAGAAACGACCGGGACGGCGGTGTCGAGCAACCTGACGTGGGGTCAGAATTCGACGCTGGTGGTTGTTGGGCCGAGCGTTGCGGCGGCGAGTTCGACGGCGGCGGCATCGTTGAACCTTGTGCGCGATACCGGTACGGTGACGGTGGGGACGGGGGCGACGCTGCAGATCAACAGCAATGCGACGGTGGTGCTTGGCGGGGCGATGGATGCGCTCAGCGATGGCACGCACAATGTCAACGTGGTGAACAACGGAGCGTTGAACGTGACCGCGGGCGCCAAACATGCCGGTGGCGTGGATGGTGCGGGGAGCGTGGACGTTGCGGATGGCACTTCGTTGACGGCTGATCACGTGGTGCAGGGTTCGCTGAGCATCGATGGAGCGGGCGTTGCGGCGATTCGTGCGGGCGGCGGGAACAACGGCACGAGCAAGATCAGCAACCTGACGATTGCGGGCTCGACCGGCGCGTGGACGGCGGACATGAGCATCGCGGACAACAAGCTGATCATCGAAGCGACGGCCGGGACGAAGGCGAGCATTCTGTCGCAGACCCGGGACCAGGTCGCGTTTGGCAAGACGCACGTGGCGGGGATCACGACGGCGACGCTGGCCTCGAACATGGGCGAGGCGGTTGTGGATAATGCGATCGTCGGGAAGTCGACCTTCGGCGGCATTGCGGTTGATTCGAGCAGCGTGCTGGTGGCGCCGGAGCTGCTGGGCGATGCGAACATCGACGGGCATGTGGATCTGACGGATCTGTCGACGGTGCTGAACAACTTCGGCACGATGACGCCGGCGTGGACGTCGGGGAATTTTGACGGTGCGGCGACGATTGATCTGACGGATCTGAGCGCCGTGCTGAACAATTTCGGGTTGTCGAACCCGAATGCGACAGCGGCGATCGGCAGCGTTGCGACGGCGGCGCCGGAACCGGCATCGCTGGCGATGCTGGGCGTCGGAGCCGTGGTTCTGGTATCGCGTCGCCGGAAGGCCTAAACTGTTGTTGAGCAGTTGGTAATTTGTATTCAGGTGAGCGGCGGGAATGGTGAGCATTCCCGCCGCCGCCTCCATCGTGTGCGGAGGTGCGTATGAGTTTTTTTAGGGAAGAGATGAGCAGTATGGCAGGTAGGAAGATGATTTCAGGCCGTCGTGGATTCACGTTGATCGAGTTGCTGGTGGTGGTGGCGATCATTGCGTTGCTGATGGCGATTTTGCTGCCGTCGCTGGGGCGGGCGCGGGCGAGGGCGCAGTCGACGGTGTGCTTGAGCAATCTACGACAGTGCGGGATGGCGACCAGCATGTACGAATATGACTACAACAATAATTTCCCATATCCGGTGTCGACGCCCGGCGAGCCCTCGCTCTGGTATAACGCCATCGATCCTTACTTGAGCGTGCTGGAACCGAATGGCGGCCGCGCATATGTGAAACACAAGAACGATCCGATTTGGGCATCCTTGCCCGCGAATACAGTGAATGGTGCCGTTTCGGGAACGGAAACAATCCAAGAATTTTCCCGGACTTACAAAATGAACACGAATTTACGTCGGGTGAACCAGAAAATCCCTGGCTCGACAAGTCTCCAATTCGCGCGCACGACCGATATTCCACAGCCTTCGAGTTTTGTCCTCTACGGTGATGGGCGGGCATTTGATGTCATTCCGCAGGATACCGCTGAAATCGGACTTTTTTCGATGGATGTAAACCACCCAAGCAACACAGGAACTTATGCGGGTGTTGCACTTCGCCACAATGGCGGGGCGAATATTGTGTTTGTAGATGGTCATGCGCAGAATTTTGTCCTTACGTCACCGAATACCTTGGTAACGCCAAGCTCGCCGAGTCTTATTTTGCCGCGGTGGCCGACGGAGTTTCTTAATGCGGGCGGCACGGAGTCTCAGAGCGTAAGCGGAGGCTCGTCCTACGCAGCCCAAGGCTTGCATCTGAATCCAGCAATGCCGATGACTTGGTCCATACCAGGAGTGCTATTTCATCCATAAGTGCCATTAGGCGAGTTCGGCGGACTTCGGGGTACCCTAGGGAGCGGTGAAGAATCAGAAGTTGCCGATGACGTGGACGGTGCCGGGGGTGTTGTATTGAGGGCGGGATTCGGTTTTGAACTGACACAAAAGCCTCGCGCGAGCGGGGCTTTTTTGTTGGTGCGGGGATGAGCTTCGGGCGTTGCGGGCAGGAGGCTGGTGTTACTGGGCTCCCAACTGAAACTCGCGCCGGGCACGCGTCGATCTTCGATCGACGGCTAAACATTTTGAGGGTGATAATCCAATGGGATCTGGATTACTCGGCGAGTTCGGGGCGGGCTTCGAGGTGCTGGCGAAGTTCGTGGCCGTCGAGGGGGAGGTGGCCGAGCTGGCGGGCTTCGAGGATGGAGGCGGTGAGTGCGACGTAGGCGGCCTGGTGGAGGTTGGCCCCCCCACCGAGCATTCCGGCGGCGATGGCGAGGAGTGCTTCCTCGGTGCCGAGCTTGTCGATGGTGCCGTTGACGGGGGAGGCGAGGTATTCGGAGCGAAGTTTTCCTTCCCAGGATTCGCCGGGGAGGGGGTGCTGGAGGGAGTCGAAGGCGAGGAGGCCTTTTTTGCCGAGGGGTGTGAGGAGGGCCTTGGTGCGGAGGTCGTCGAGGAGTCGGTAGGCGAGAGAGGAGACGCCCTGTTCGTGGTCGCGCATAGCGATGCGGAGTGCGCGTTCGGTTCCGACGAGGAGGTCGATGTCGTGGAAACGGACGAGGCGGCCGCGGGAGCTGGCGGTGCCTGCGCAGATGCGGTGGAAGCGTCCCCCCCCGGATTCGTCGGCCTTGGTGCGGGATTGGTGGAGGATGGCGAGGGTGAGGGAGTCGGTGAGCATGCCGACGCCGGCGTCGTAGAGGATGAGGGTGTTTTGATCGTCGGCGGTGGAGTTGCCGGTATCGGGGCCGCGGAGGGCGGCGAGTTTTTTGAGCTGGTCGAGGACGTAGCGTTCGTTGGTGGAGTCGGTGGGTGTGGCGGGGCATTCGTCGAGGGTGAAGAGCTTTTGGGTGTCGACGACGAAGCGGGTCTTGGTGGCGATCTTTTTGCGGTTGCGGATGGGGAGGACGTGGACGCCGGCGGCTTCGAGGTCGTCGATGGCGGCGTCGGAGGCGTCGTCGGTGCCGAGGGAGGTGAGGAGGGTGGGTTCGGCGCCGAGGCCGGCAAGGTGGCGGGCGATCATGGCGGCGCCGCCGAGGTAATCGCGGCGTTCGAGGGGGACGAGGGACATATTGGGGCCGTCGCCGGCGATGTCGGAGGCGTCGCAGTATTGGTAGCGGTCGAGGACGAGGTCGCCGACGATGATGAAGGGGCGGTCGACGATGTTGTCCATGATGTCGATGAGGGTGTGCTTGCGGACGTTGTAGCGTTTGCAGAAGAGGGCGATTTTTTCCTGTTCGAGGTCGAGGCGCCCCCCCCCGTGGGCGTAGTTATCGATGATGTGGGAGGAGGAGTAGACGACGTCGCCGGAGGAGAAGATGACGCGTCCGCCGTAGGCTTCGACGGTGTGCTTTTCCTTGAGGAAGCCGGGGTGGTTGTTGTGTTCGTACTCGCGGCCTTTGATGTAGATGTCGGGTTTGAAGTTGGCGAGAAGGTCGACGGCGGTGTTGGTGGGGTTGATGTAGACGTAGTCAACCATTTCGAGTGCGGCGAGGTTTTCGGCGCGGAGTTCCTGGGGGACGTAGGGGCGTCCTTCGCCCTTGCCGACGTGGGGGTCGCCGGTGAGTGAGACGACGAGGATGTCGCCTTGTTGTTTGGCGAACTGGAAGTAGCGGATGTGTCCGGGGTGGACGATGTCGAAGCAGCCGTGGCAATGGACTACGGTTTTGCCGGAGGCGCGAGCAGCGGCGCGGTGGGAGAGGAGCTGGTTGAGGTCCACGATTTTGCGTGGGGCGATGTGGCGGTAGCGGGCGGTAGTCATGTCGGGTTTATCGGCTGAGCTGGGGGAATTTCATCAGTGTGAGGGGAGAAGGAGGGGGGACTCGCCTACAATGGCGAGTCGTGAGATGTCCATTAGAGGTCGATTCGAAAACGGATAAATGGCCACGAAAAACACGAAAGACACGAAAGTGTTTTGGGGTTTTTGAAACCAGCTTTTAAGGAGTAAAGGGATGGAATTTCGGTTGCTGGGCAATTCGGGGTTTAAGGTGCCGGTGTTGACGCTGGGGACGGGGACGTTTGGCGGGGAGAAGAGTGAGTTTTTCAAGCATTGGGGGACGACGGGGGTGGAGGAGGCGACGCGGCTGGTGGATATCTGCCTGGAGAATGGGGTGACGATGTTCGATTCGGCGGATATTTATTCGGATGGGAATGCGGAAACGATTCTGGGGCAGGCGATCAGAGCGGGGGGCGGGGGGCGGCGCGAGAAGGTGCTGATTTCGACGAAGGCGACGTTCCGGTTTGGGGCGGGGCCGAATGATGTGGGGTCGTCGCGGTTTCATTTGATTAATGCGATTGATGGGGCGCTGAAGCGGCTGGGGACGGATTACATTGATCTGTTTCAGTTGCATGGGTTTGATGCGCAGACGCCGATTGAGGAGACGCTGCATACGCTGGATCGGATGATTCGGAAAGGGAAGATCCGGTACATCGGGTGCTCGAATTTTTCGGGGTGGCATTTGATGAAGTCGCTGGCGATTTCGGAGCGGCATGGGTGGAACAAGTATGTGGCGCACCAGGCGTATTACTCGCTGGTCGGGCGGGATTATGAGTGGGAGTTGATGCCGCTGGGGTTGAAGGAGGGGGTTGGGTGCGTGGTGTGGAGTCCGCTGGGGTGGGGGCGGTTGACGGGGAAAGTTCGGCGTGGGCAGCCGCTGCCGGAGACGTCGCGGCTGCGGGACAAGACGAATGTGGACATGGGGCCGCAGGTGCCGGAGGAGTATTTGTATAAGGTGGTGGATGCGTTGGATGAGGTGGCGAAGGAGACGGGGAAGACGGTGGCGCAGATAGCGTTGAATTGGCTGCTGCAGCGGCCGACGGTGTCGACGCTGGTGATTGGTGCGAGGAATGAGGAGCAGTTGCGGCAGAATCTGGGGGCGGTGGGGTGGAGTTTGCGGAAGGAGCAGGTGGAGCGGCTGGATGCGGCGTCGGAGGTGGTGCCGGCGTATCCGTATTGGCATCAGCGCGGGTTTCAGGAGCGGAATCCGAAGCCGGTGTGAACGAACATCGGCGGGACGCCGATGCCACACTTGAGCAGCGGTTTTGGACTGGAGGCGCGTGGAATGCCGATAATGAGGGCATGAATGAAGTAATTGAATCGATATATCGGGAGAAGAAGTTCACGTTGCCGAGCGGGCGGACGGTGGAGCCGTTTCCGACGAGCATCAAGCGGGAGGAGGGGGAGGCGTTGTATCGCGTGGTGCGGGAGAAGAAGCCGGAGCGGACGCTGGAGGTGGGGATGGCGTGGGGGATGTCGAGTTTGTTCATTTGCGAGGCGCTGCGGGAGAACGGGCGCGGGACGCATGTGGCGATTGATCCTTTTCAGGGGAATTTTGAGCATGGCGGGGTGTGGAATGTGAAGCGGGCGGGGTTTGGGGATTTGCTGACGTTTTATGAGCGGCCGTCGCAGTTGATGCTGGCGGAGCTGGCGGGGAAGGGGGAGAGGTTTGAGGTGATTTTCATTGACGGGTCGCATCTGTTTGATGGGGCGTTTGTGGATTTTTATTTTTCGGATTTGTTGCTGCCGGTTGGGGGGTTGGTAATTTTTGATGATCTGTGGATGCCGGCGGTGCGGAAGGTGATACGGTTTGTGCTGACGAATCGGCGGTATGAGATTGCGGAGGAGTATCTGGGGGCGCGGCCGGCGTTTTTGCGGAGCCATCTGCAGAATCTGAAATACCAGGCGCGGAAACGGTTGAAGGGGAAGGGGAACCTGGGGGCGGGGAGCGAGATGGCGTTGCACAAGGGGCGGAATGTGAATTGGTGCGTGCTGCGGAAGACGGGGGAGGATGATAGGGCGTGGGATCACTTCGCGGCGTTTTGAGAGGACGTAAACAGGAAGTCACGCCCCCCCCCGCGCGAAGTACTCGCAGATTGAGTCCCTCGGATCGGCGAGCACATTCCGGCGATGCCATCGCCGGCTTTATGTGGTGTCAGAAGCGGATTGAGAGGCCGGTGAAGACTTCGAGGTCGGGGGCGGATTTGGTGACGCCGAAGTTGGCGCCACAGTCGATCTGGATGTTGTCGGTGATGGGGTAGAGGAGGCCGGTGTCGGCGGTGCCGATCCAGTTGCCGGCGCCCTTGGAGGAGACGACGGAGTAGAATTCGACGTAGCTGTCGAGTTTTCCGATGAGGAGGTGGTGGAGTGTGGCGCTGTTGACGAATTCGGAGTGGTATTCGTCGCGGTCATCGTCGCGGAGGGCGTCGAACTCCGTCATGGCGCCGGCGTGGAAATCGAGGGGGAGGTCGAACTGGAAGGGGATGATGAGTCCGCCTTCGACATTGTGGTTGTAGCCTTCGATGGTGTTGGTGGGGAGTTTGATGAAGGGGAGGAGGGCGAGGGCGAAGTGTCCGTCATCGTTGCCGATGAGGTTCCACTTGATGCGGAGTGTGGTGTCGCCGGTGCCGTCCTGGTGATCGACATCGCCGGTGTCGCGGTTGCGGTCGCGGTTCCAGAAGTAGGGCGTGTCCATGACGTCGAGTTCGACATCGTTGGTGAGGCCGAGGCGGATGTTGAAGGGGGCGGCGGCGAGGGTGGTGGAGACGTTCTTGTCGGTGGAGGCTTTGTGGCGGTCGTAGACGTAGTCGGCGAGGCTCAATTCGAGTTGGAGGTGTCCTGCGTCGACGGTGATGGGGCCTTCGGTCTGGTCGGGACGGTCGGAGGAGAAGTCGCGCATGGCGGAGGCGGGGGTGGGGTTGAAGAGGTTGTACTGGGATTTGTCGGGAGCGGGTGCGGGCTGGGATTCCTGGGCGTGGAGGTTGGTGGAGATGGCGGCCAGGAGGGCAAGAGATGGAGCAAGGGAGAGAATACGCATGGGGAGCCTCAACAAATGTGACCGTGAAAGTATCGGCCGCAATGTTGAGGGAGTTCGATAGGAATTCGAGCCTAAGTAGGGGATTGGCGCTAATTCAGGAAGCTACTCGGCGGTGGTAGCGGCGGGACGCGAAATTGTGGGCGGGTGGAAATCGGCGAACTTTGCGCGGATGGTCGGCGAGAAATAGTAGATGGCGCCGCCGGCCAGAGCGAGGAAGAGGAGTATCCAGGGGAGTTTGAGTGAGCGGCGGGGTTCGAGGGTGGTCCACGGGTTTTCGCCGGCGGCGGGGAGGGCTTCGGCGGGTTCGATGCGGATGATATTGACGTTGTGGGGTTTGGCGCGGCGTTCGGCGTCGGCTTTGGATCTGGCTTCGAATTCGAGGGTGATTTTCTGGCCGGTGTCTTTGGAGTGTGCGAGGACGCGGTATTTCATGGCGCACTCCGATCCAGAGAGAGGGCCCGGGGATCTGATCGCGGGGCTCTCTTTTTTTCCGGCAGGCGGGGCGTGGAAGAGATGGTATTAGACTTCGGCGCGGACGAGATCTTCGTAGGTTTCGCGTTTCCGGACGATGGTGTACTTGTCGCCGTCGACGAGGACCTCGGCGGCGCGCGGCCGGGAGTTGTAGTTGGAGGACATGGACATGCCGTAGGCGCCGGCGGAGAAGATGGCGATGAGGTCGCCGCGTTTGGCGGGGGCGATGTAGCGTTCCTTGGCGAGGTAATCGCCGGACTCGCAGATGGGGCCGACGACATCGACTTTTTCATCGCCGTCGACGCGGAGGGTGCTGGTGCGATTCGGCGGGACCAAGGCGTTGCCGGGGTTGGCGGGCCAGATGAAGTGATAGGATTCGTAGAGCGTGGGGCGGATGAGGTCGTTCATGGCGGCGTCGATGATGACGTATTTCTTTTCGCCGGCGGCTTTGGTGTATTGGACCTGGGCGAGGAGTATGCCGGAGTTGCAGGCGATGGAGCGGCCGGGTTCCATGATGATCTGCAACCCCTTTTCGGCGCGCTCGCGGAGCAGTGGAACGATGGTGGCGGCGTATTCGAGGAAAGCGGGGGCTTCGTTACCTTCGTAGAAGGCGGCGAATCCGCCGCCGGTGTCGAGGGTTTCGATGCGGATGCCGTCATTGGCGAGTTCGTCGATGAGGGCGAGAGCCTTGGTGATGGCTTCGGCGTAGGGCTCGGTGAACTTGATGGGGGAGCCGACGTGGAGGTGGAGGCCGTGGAGGCGGACGTTGTGGGCTTTGGAAGCCTGTCGGTAGAAATTGGCGGCGCGATCGATGTTGATGCCGAACTTGTCTTCTTTGCGGGCGGTGAAGGTTTTGGTGTGTGTGGAGCGGTTCTGGAGGTCGGGGTTGACGCGGAGTGCGGCGTGGGCTGTTTTGCCGAGCTCACCGGCGATGCGATCGAGGTTCCAGAATTCGTCTTCGGACTCGACGTTGAAGGCGCGGATGTTGGCGTGAAGGGCCTCGCGGATTTCGGTGTCGGTTTTGCCGACGCCGGCGAAGAAGATTTTGTTGGGATTGCATCCGGCCTTGAGGGCGCGGAAGAGTTCGCCGCCGGAGGTGACGTCCATGCCGGCGCCCTGGTCGATGAGCGTTTTGAGAAGATTGACGTTTGGGAGGGACTTGATGGAGTAGCAGATGATGGGCTTGAGCGTTGCGAAGGCTTCTGCGATGCGGCGGTAGTGGGTGGTGAGGGTGGCCTTGGAGTAGATGTAGGTGGGTGTTCCGACCTCCGCGGCGATGCGGGAGACGGGGACGTTCTCGGCGAAGAGCTGGCCGTCGCGATAGACGAAGTGGTCCATGGTATTGCGGGTCCTTCTGGTGTGAGCAAAGAGAGGAGATTATAGCAGAGATCTGGCGGCGTGTGGCGGTGAGGGTTGGGCTGCGATGACGCCGAGGATCGTGGGGCGCGTGGCGCCGGTGACGGAAGGGAGGTTGGCGGGGATGCCGTCGAGAGTGGCGGCGGCGAGGAGAGCGAAGCTGGCGGCTTCTTTGGCTTTGTTGGGGATGTTGTAGTCGTCGATACGGGAGATATGGGGTGTGGCTTTGGACGAGAGGTTTGGGGCCGCCTGCGCGGGGAGAGTGCCGGGTGTTCGATGGGGAGATGGGCCGGCGCTAACGCTAGGGGTTCCCTTGGGCATCCCGATGGGTCTGGCGATGGCGGCGAGTTCTTCGTGGAGCATGCGGACGAGGGTGGGGTTGTCGGCGCCGCCGCCGCAGAGGATGAGTTCATCGGGCATTTGGGGGAGGAAGTTCTGGTAGGCGTCGGCGATGGACCAGGCGGTGAGGCGTGTGACGGTGTGGATGAGGTTTTCGAATTTGCCGTGGCGTGTGCGCTGGTTGTCGAGGAGCATTTGGGCGAAGTGCTGGCCGAAGTCTTCGCGGCCGGTGGATTTGGGCGGGTGCTTTTTGAAGTAGGGGTGGGATTGGAGGACCTTGAAGAGGTTGGGGTCAAGGGCGCCGCGGGCGGCGAGTTGGCCGTTCTTGTCGTAACGGTGTCGACGGTTGGTGTGTAGAGAGATGAGAGAGTCGATCAGCATGTTGCCAGGGCCGGTGTCGAAGGCGAGCACATCGCCCCGCGCCGCCCGAGGCGGCGGGCGTCGGGTGGGAATGCGGTTGGCGGGGGGGAGGTAGGTGACGTTGGCGATACCGCCGATGTTTTGGACGCAGCGGGTTTTGGTGGGGTGGGAGAGGAGGGCGGCGTCGGTCCAGGGGACGAGGGGGGCACCCTGGCCGCCGAGGGCCATGTCGGCGGGGCGGAAGTTGGCGACGGTGGTGATGCCGGTGAGCGTGGCGAGGATGGAGGGGTCGCCGAGTTGGAGTGTGGAGGGGATTTTCGATTTTTGATTTTCGATTTTCGATTTGCCGGGCGGGAGGTGGCAGATGGTTTGGCCGTGCGAGCCGAGGGCGGTGATTCCTGTTCGGGGCGTGAGGGATTTTTGGAGCAATCTCTCGACGGCGGCTGCAAATTCCTGAGCGACAAGGGCGTTGAGTTCGCACAAGGCCTGCGAGGTGGTCGATGCGGGAGCCATGACGGCGAGGAGGCGTTTGCGGAGGTCTGATGGCCATGGGTGTTCGAGGTGGTGAAGCACCTTGAGCGAATAGCGACCGGGGCGGGAGGTGGTGATGCGGACGAGTGCGGCGTCGATGGCGTCGACGCTGGTGCCGGACATCAAGCCGATGAACAGGCGCGGAGGCATCAGGCGGCGCCTTCGTGAAGAAGCTGTTCCCAAATCGTGGTGGTCGCGGCGAGGAGGATTTTGTCGTTGGCGTTCATGTCGATTTCGGCTTCGGCGGCGCGGGCGGTGGCGATGAGCCTGGGGATGAGGGCATAGTCGAGAGCGCCGGTGATGCCAGGGAGAAGGGTGGGGTGGGGAGTGCCGAGGGCGTGGCGGAGGCGGTCGGCGAACCATTCGGCGGCGATGGTCATCATGAGGGCGATGCCGTCGCGTTTGGCGCGGTCGGCGGAGGCGAGTTTGTCGTGGAGGAGGTGGAGATCGGAGAATTCGGCGGCGAATTTGGCGATGAGCGTGGCGACTTCGGAGGCGGCCATGCGTCCGGCGACGAGCTGGTCGAGGGCGCCGCCGAGTTCGTGGGCCCAGGCGAGGATTCCGCCGGGGGTGAACTTGTTGGTGGAAGGGCCGTCTTCATCTTCTTCATCGGCGGCGGCCGCTTTTTTTGCAGCACGTTCGGCGGCGGCGTTGTTCTTCTGGTCGATCAATTTGATGTTTCCCGCCCAGAGCAGCGCGCGGCCGAGCGAGCCGCGGGCGAGCCGTGCGAGGAGTGCGGCATCGTCGCTGTTCATTCCCTGCTCGATGAGCGCATGGGTGATCACTTCGTCCGGCAGCTCATTGAAGGTCACGAGCTGGGCGCGCGAGCGGATGGTCGAGAGGAGTTCCTGGGGGCTGGTGGTGATGAGGATGAGGTACGATTCGGCGGGCGGCTCCTCGAGCGTCTTGAGGAGGGCGTTCTGGGCGGGGGCTTCCATGAGGTCGGCTTCATCGATCAGAAAGAATTTGCCTTTTCCGCGGAAGGAGCGTTTGTAGATTTTGGCTTCCTTGTTTTCCGTCGGGTCGCCGGTGATTTCACCGCGGATGACATCGATGGAGAGCGTGGTGCCCTTCGACTTGCCAGTCTTGTCGTGGTAGCGGATGAGCTCTTTGGTGACGATGTGCAGGTCGGGATGGTTATTGGCATCGATCGCCCGGCACGATTCGCAGGTGCCGCAGGGGAGGGTGAGCGGAAACTCCGGAGGCAGTTGCGGAACGGCACCGTTATTCGGGCGGTGCTGGGGATGGTCGCAAAGGACCGTCCTGGCGAGTTCGACGGCGAGTTTGAACTTCCCGACCCCTGCGGGTCCGGCGAACATCCAGGTGCTGGCCAAACGCCCCGAAAGAAGGGCCCGCTGGAGTTGAGAGATCGCGCGCGATTGCGCCTGAACATTGAGCATGCGGAGAAGATACAGCGTGTGCGAGCCGCGGACAAATCGCCAATATTACGGCCGAAGGGGCTGAGCACCGGCCGCCTGGGTCGCCGCGGTGTTCTTGGCGAACGCATCGAGGAAGAACGCGAACATGTCGGCGCGTTCCTCGATGGCCTGCTTTTTGGAAGCGCCAATGCCGTGGCCACCTTCAAAATCGACCCGCAGGATCACGGGCTTTCCGCTGGTGGTCGCGGCCTGGAGGTGCGCGGCCATCTTTCCCGGCTCCCACGAATCGACGCGGGGGTCGTTCATGCCGGTCGTGAGCAGGACAGCGGGATAAGGAGTGTTCGGACGAACGTGCTGCGTGCCGTCCATGGTGTACAAATCCTCGAACCCTTCGAGTGTCTGGGTGGAGCCAAACTCCGGGATATTGCTTGGACCGTTCGCGGACTGCTCCATTCGGAGCGCATTGCAGCAGCCGACTTCGATGCAGACCGCCGCGAACAGATCCGGGCGTTCCGTCACGGCGCGGCTCATTGTGATCCCCCCCGCCGATCCGCCATCAATCGCCAGCCGGGATGCACTCGTGTACTTCTCATCGATCATGTACTGCCCACAGGCGATCAGGTCGCGCCAGGTGTTGGGCTTCGTCAGCTTGTAACCGCCCTTGTACCAGTCCTGCCCCAGCTCTCCGCCGCCGCGCACGTGAGCTACCGCATACACGCCGCCGCGATCGAGCCAGGCCAGCGCCGAGCGCGAAAAATACGGATCGATGCTCATCCCATACGCCCCATACGCATCAATCCAGACCGGATTCGTCCCGTCCCGCTTCAAATCCTTGCGGTAAATGATCGACATCGGCACGAGCGTGCCGTCATAGCTCGGGACCGTCACTTCGGTTGAAGTGATGTCCTGGCGATTGTCGTAGGGTCCAGCCGGGGCGATGTCCGTCGTGGTCACCTGATTCGTCGCCGGATCGTACATGCAGGCCCGATCACCGCGGGTCCAGCCACTCAGGAAGAAGATCAACCCCGGCAAACGCGGATCAGATCCCAGAAACTCGGCATCGCCCATGAACGGGAGCGTTACTTCGACGGGGGTGGGGCTGTCGTAGGGCAACCGCAGCACGTGATACGCGCCATCGAGCGACTCGCGGATATAGAGTGCATCGCTGGCCGTCGACAGCGAACGAATGATCCCGTCCCCTGCGGGCACCACGACGCTCGCATGCATGACATCCGGATTCTTCAGGCTCGTTTTGAGAATTCTGAAATGGGGCGTTCCCTTGTGCGACAGCAGATAAATGTCATCCCCGTGCACGGCGTACTGATCGATCTGATCATCAACATCGCACACTTTTACCCAGGGTATATTCGCCTGCTGCAGAGAGGAGACCGGCGCCGTGTATAACGTCTGCTCGTTCTGCACACCGTGTCCAATCACCCCGAGGAGGAAATGGGAGTCCGGCTGCATGCCGAGCACCGGGGTGTCGGTCGGCGTCATGGGAATACGATCGGTCAGGCCGGCCTGCATGATCTTGCGATCGCTCTCCGGATCCGTGTTCAGCACATGCAGGAACGCTGCGGGGTTCATGTACTTATCGGTTTCCGGCGCCTTGGGCGCCAGCTTCTGCAGGCGCACGTAACTGAACGAATGATTGTCATCGCACCAGGAGACAGCGCCGTAATCGGCACGGTCGATCTTTTCAGGCAATTCCTTGCCCGTGGTTGTGTCCAGGATGTGAATCACCGCGGCTTCCGACCCCCCCACCGAAATTCCGACCGCGACGTAGCGCCCGTCATTCGAGGGCGCAAAGTAGTTGATCGCCGCCGGCTCGCCCATGGGCCCGGCGTAATGATCCGTATCGAGCAGCATGGTGTCGGGAGCGCCGAGATTTGCGCGCATGTAAAGCTTGGCCGTATTCTGATCAGGCAACGTTTTCAGCAGGAAGAACTGGCCGCCGAAGATCCGCTCCACATCCGGCACGGACGCCGGCGTCGAGTTGACATACTTCGTAATGTCCTTCAGCAGTTGTTCGCGCTGCGGCAATGCGTTCAGACATTTCCGCGCATATTGTCCCTGCGCCTTGAACCACGCCAGCACCTCCGGATCGGACAAGTTCTCCATGTACCGATACGGATCGGTCACCTTCACTCCAAAATAATCATCCACCACGGGACGCATTGGCGCGGCCGGCGGGGCAGACTGCCCGAACGCAGCCGCAGCAGCGCACAGAACAACGGCGGATGAAAGGAATTGGCGCATGGTTCACTCCGGCAATCGAGGATTTGCCGGAATTGTAGCGTCGAAAAAAATCCATTCACAGGTCGGCCGGACAGAATCTGCAGATCTCAGCATCGCATAAGGCGTTGCGCTGGATCGCACATGATAGTGTCGCGGTTTCCGGCAAGGTCGTGAAAAGCAGCGCTGGGTCAGGCGATGGTGATGCCTTTGTCGAGGTAAACGTCCTGAATGAAGTTCAGAAGTTTGATGCCTTCCTCCATGGGGCGCTGGAATGCCTTTCGGCCACTGATAAGTCCCATGCCACCGGCGCGTTTGTTGATGACGGCGGTCCGGACGGCTTCCGCAAAATCGTTCTCGCCCGATGCGCCGCCCGAATTGATCAAAGGCGAACGGCCCAGATAACAATTGGCAACCTGGTAGCGGCAGAGTTCGATCGGATGATTGCCTGGGGTCAACTCGGAGTAGACTCGCTTATCCGTTTTCCCAAACTTCAGGGCATTGTATCCGCCGTTGTTCTCGGGCAGCTTCTGCTTGATGATGTCGGCCTGAATGGTGACACCGAGGTGATTCGCCTGGCCCGAGAGATCGGCTGAGACATGGTAATCCTTATCAGCGGTCTTAAAGGCGTTGTTTCGCAGGTAGCACCAGAGGACGGTAACCAGACCGAGTTCGTGGGCGAGGGCAAAGGCACGGCTGACTTCCTGAATTTCCCGACTCGATTCTCCCGAGCCGAAATAAATGGTCGCGCCGACGGCCACCGCACCGAGGTCATAGGCCTGTTTGACGGAGGCAAAGAAGATCTGGTCGAATTTGTTGGGGTAGGTCAGCAGTTCGTTGTGGTTCAACTTGACGATGAAAGGAATCCTGTGGGCGTATTTTCGGGAGACGCTACCGAGGACGCCGAGGGTGGAGGCCACTGCATTGCAGCCTCCCTCGATGGCGAGTCTGACGATGTTTTCACCATCGAAGTAGAGCGGATTTGCGGCAAAGCTCGCACCTGCAGAATGCTCAATTCCCTGATCGACGGGGAGAATGGAGGCGTAGCCGGTGCCAGCCAAGCGCCCGTGATTCAGCAGCGTCTGAAAATTCCGGAGCACCTGTGGCGAGCGATCGGAAGCGGACACGACGCGGTCGACAAAATCCGGTCCGGGTTGATGCAGCGCCTCCTTTGGAAATCCCTTGGCCTTGTAGTTCAACAGCGAGTCAGCGTCGCTTCCGAGGAGGTCGACGATCGAATTATTAATGGCCATGATTCATCCTTTCGTATCATCGTGGAACGGCGATTCACGAGCATGCCGAGTTTCAGCGAGCGGCGGCGGATCTCGCCTTGTTCCTGGGATAGTAAACCATTGCTTCCGCAGCGGGTCCAAACAAGGCACAAAGATCGTTGGCAACATCAACTACAGAGGACACGCTTCAGGCGACGGAGTTGGAAAGAGCGTAAAAGCGCTTTCCGCCACTAATGCCTCACGTAAGCAATTTCCGCTTTGACGTGGCTGCTGGCATTCCCAACTAAATTCTGTCCGCCGAGACTTTGCCTCGACTACGGATATCATAATAGGTCGCGACAAAGCAGAAAGTCCCGGATCGAGGTCTTTATCTGCAATGCCGGCGCGGGCGAGATCCAGCTCAGCTCGGCCGAAGCGGTTCATGTAAAAGTCAGTTTGTCCGAAAACGAGAGCAACTTGGCCTGATGCGCGGGCGTCGCTGAGCACCAGAGGGTTCGAGGAACCGGAGATCCGCGAAGGGATTGACGAGCAGAGTAATCGTCAGGACGACCAGCAACTTCTTTCAGAAATGTGGTCCGCTGCGCTATAAGCGCGTGGGCACACCGGTGTTCGAGCGCAGCATAGAGGAGGGCACGTGAATCATCCGCGATCGCGTGTGTGAACACCTGAAGGTAAATCCCGTCAGCGCCGCCTGTAAGCGGTATCAGTATTGCTATGGCAATTCGAAAACCAAGTTAACGCGAGATTAAAGGAGAGCATTCATGACCACACTAGCTCAGGAACCCCGCACTCCGAAAAGAACCTTCTCAGGAGAACGACTCTCCGCGGAGGAACTTCGCAAAATCAACGCCTACTGGCGTGCGTGCAACTATTTGGCGGCAGGGATGATCTACCTGCAGTCGAACCCGCTGCTTCGGGAACCATTGAAAGTCGAGCATATCAAGCGGCGATTGCTTGGGCACTGGGGGACAAGCCCCGGCTTGGCCTTCATTTATCTGCACCTGAACCGTCTGATCAACAAGCACGATCTCAACGCCATTTTCCTGGCAGGTCCGGGTCATGGCGCGCCCGGCGTGCTCGGACCGGCTTACCTTGAGGGAACCTATTCAGAGGTCTATCCGAACAAGGGAGAGGATGAAGGGGGAATGCAGGCGTTTTTCAAAGAGTTTTCATTTCCCGGGGGCGTCGGCAGCCACTGCACGCCGGAGACGCCGGGGTCGATCCATGAGGGCGGCGAACTGGGCTATTCGATCTCGCATGCGTTTGGCGCCGCATTCGATAATCCAGGTCTCCTTGTCGCGGTGGCGGTGGGAGATGGCGAATCGGAGACCGGGCCGCTGGCCACCTCGTGGCACGCCAATAAATTTATCAACCCGGTGCGTGACGGCGCGGTGCTGCCGATCCTTCATCTGAATGGCTACAAGATCAACAATCCCACGCTGTTGTCGCGGATCTCGCACGACGAGATCGAATCGCTCTTCAAGGGCTATGGCTGGACGCCGCATTTCGTTGAGGGATCCGATCCACTGGAGATGCACCAGAAAATGGCAGCGACGCTGGAGGATTGTGTCCTGGATATCCAGGAGATCCAGAGTGAAGCGCGGCGGACGGGCCAGGTCCCAAGACCGCGTTGGCCGATGATTATTTTCCGGAGTCCCAAGGGATGGACGGGCCCGAAGAGTGTGGACGGCCACAAGGTGGAAGGATTCTGGCGAGCGCACCAGGTGCCGCTGGCGGGCGTGCGTGAAAACCCAGCGCATCTCAAACAACTGGAAGAGTGGCTGCGCAGCTACAAGCCAGAGGAATTGTTCGATCAGGCGGGGCGCCTGGTTCCTGAGCTCAAGGCACTGGCCCCCAAAGGCCCGCGCCGGATGAGCGCAAATCCGCACGCCAATGGCGGCGTTGTCCGCAAGCCGCTCCGGATGCCGGACTTTCGCTCCTATGCGGTGAAGGTCGACCACCCCGGAAAGGCAGCCGTCGAGAATACCCGGCCGCTCGGGAACTTCCTGCGCGACATCATGCGCGAGAACATGAATACCTTCCGTGTATTTGGTCCCGATGAGAATACTTCGAATAAACTCGATGCCGTCTACGAGGCTAGCAAAAAATTCTGGATCGAGGACTACCTGCCGGAGGACGCGGATGGCGGGGAGCTGGCAGTCGACGGCCGAGTCATAGAAATGCTCTCGGAGCACACGCTTGAAGGGTTCTTCGAAGGGTATCTACTCTCGGGCCGGCATGGCTTCTTTTCGACGTATGAGGCATTCGCGCACGTCATCGATTCGATGTTCAACCAGCACGCGAAGTGGCTGGAGATCTGCCGGCAGGTTCCCTGGCGGGCGCCCATCTCATCGCTGAATCTGCTGATCACATCGACCGTCTGGCGGCAGGACCACAACGGCTTTACCCACCAGGACCCGGGCTTCATCGATCTCGTGATGAACAAGAGCCCGGACGTCTGCCGCGTCTATTTGCCGCCCGATGCGAACACGCTGCTCTGCGTCGCCGACCACTGTCTGAGAAGCACGAACTACATCAACGTGATTGTCTCGGACAAGCAGAAACACCTGCAGTACATGAGCATGGAGCAGGCCGTCGAACACTGCACCAAAGGCCTGGGCATCTGGCCCCAGGCAAGCAACGATCAGGGCTGCGAGCCGGACGTGGTGGTGGCGTGCGCCGGCGACATTCCGACCAAGGAAGCGTTGGCCGCGGTGGTGATGCTGCGGAAGGATTTTCCCGATCTTAAAATCCGCTTCATTAACGTGGTCGATCTGTTCAAACTCACGCCGAGCACGGAGCACCCGCACGGCTTAAGCGATCGCGATTTCGACTGCCTCTTCACCACGGATAAACATGTCATTTTCAATTTCCACGGCTATCCATGGCTAATCCACCGGCTGACTTACCGGCGGACGAACCACAAGAATTTCCACGTGCGGGGCTACAAGGAAAAAGGCAATATCAACACGCCGCTCGACCTGGCGATCCGCAACCAGATCGACCGCTTCAGCATCGCCATGGATGTGATCGATCGGGTGCCCGCCCTCCAGGTTGCGGGCGCGCATACGAAGGAGAAGCTTCGCAATATGCAGATCGAGTGCCAGAACTACGCATATGAGAACGGCATTGACAAACCCGAGGTCGATCAATGGACATGGCCGTCATGAGCGACTGGCGTGCGGGCACGCCAAGCAGCGCATCATGATGCGCCCCGCGCAGCTTTGCGGGGCGCCGGCTCACACTGGAACCATGAGGCGGCCGGCTGTTTTTGCCGGGGCCCGCAAAGCCTGAGCGCGCCGAACTTTGAGCACAATCGCGCTCAGCAGTCATCCGACTCCGGGACGACACGCGATACGTCGGCCCCCAACCGGCTATGAAAGGATCATGATCATGAGCGCTGCGCCTGCTGTCCCCTCGGCGGCACCTGCCGATTCAGAGACGGCCACCCCGGCAATGCTTCGCCAGTACGGCTGCGGTCCGATTCAATTCAGTGGTGCAGACAACGCGCTCTACGACCGCCACCTCATGTTCGACAACGTAGTCAAGCTCGCTGACGCCGATTCACGAGAGCGCTTCGAAGCTTTGGCCCGCGCCACACGCGACGTTCTTTCGCAACGCTGGCTGCTGACCGAAGAGACCTACCGCCGCGAGAATCCAAAGCGGGTCTACTATCTTTCCATGGAGTTTCTCCTTGGCCGGTCGCTTGCAAACAATATGACGAACCTCCTATTGGATCCCGTCGCAAAGCAGTTCGTGAAGCAGAAGCATCTGGACTGGCTGGATATTCTCGAACAGGAGCCGGACGCAGGGTTGGGAAACGGAGGGCTTGGGCGCCTGGCCGCCTGCTTCCTTGATTCGATGGCGACGATGCAGCTTCCCGCGATGGGGTATGGCCTCCGCTATGAATACGGAATGTTCAAGCAAGCGATTCGCGACGGCTGGCAGGTGGAACAACCGGATAACTGGCTCCGCCGGGCCGACCCATGGGAAGTCGCGAGGCCGCTGGAGAAAGTCGAGGTCCGACTGAATTGTTCTTTCGAGCTGCGCGGCGGAGCGTTGCAGGCGGTTCTCGGGAAAAGTTCCAGCCTGATTGGGATTCCGTACGATCGGCCCGTAGTGGGTTTCGGCGGAAGAACGATCAACACGCTACGCCTCTGGGCTGCTGTAGCGCCTGATTATTTTGACTTTCAGCGTTTCAGCAGCGGAGACTTCGTAGGCGCATTGGCCAAAACACTGGAAGCGGAATCACTTACCCGCGTGCTGTATCCCGACGACTCCACCAGCATGGGCCAGGGCCTTCGTTTTGTTCAGGAATATTTTCTGGTGGCCTGCTCTCTGGCGGATCTCGTGCGGCGCTTCCGGCAGGACAACAATGACTGGAACACGTTGCCGACCAAGGCGGCGATTCAACTTAACGACACGCACCCGTCGATGTCGGTGGCGGAACTGATGCGCATACTTCTCGATGACGCCAGGCTCGGCTGGGACCAGGCGTGGGACATTACGCAGAAAACGCTTGCGTATACGAACCACACCCTCCTCCCGGAAGCGTTGGAGAAATGGCCGGTGGCCTGGTTTGAAGCGCTATTGCCGCGTCACCTGGAGATCATCTACGAAATCAACCGCAGGCTTCTCGAGGACGTGCGCCGTCAATACCCCGGCGAAGAGGGACGCGAGCAGCGGGTGAGCCTCATCGACGACGGTCCGACAAAACACGTCCGCATGGCCAATCTGGCAATCGTGGGCTCACACAGCACCAACGGCGTGGCGGCCATACATTCCGAGTTGCTCCGCACCACGACTGTAAGGGATCTGGCCGAAATGTTTCCAGAGCGTTTCAGCAACAAGACCAACGGCGTGACCCCCCGCCGGTGGCTGCTGTTGTGCAACCCAGCGCTGGCAGCCGTCATCTCGGATGCGATCGGCGACGGGTGGGTGCGTGACCTCGACCGGCTGAAGGATCTCAAGCCTCTCGCCGGCGAACGGGATTTTCAGGACAAGTTTGCAGCCGCCAAGCGGGCCTCCAAGGTCGGGTTCTCCGAGTGGCTCCGGAGCGTCGGTGGGCCGAAAGTGGATCCCGACTCGATCTTCGATTGCCAGATCAAGCGTATTCACGAGTACAAGCGGCAATTGCTTAATGCATTGCGCGTTGTGGTCCTGTACAACAGGCTGCGTCAAAACCCCAATCTCCCGATGCAGCCCCGAACATTTTTCTTCGCCGGCAAGGCGGCCCCCGCCTACCACCTCGCAAAGCTGATCATCAAGTTCATCAACAATCTGGCGTGTACGATCGAGGGAGATCCAGCGGTACGGGGGCGACTCAAGGTCGTGTTCCTGCCGGATTACCGCGTAACCCTGGCCGAGCGATTGATCCCCGCAAGCGACGTATCCAATCAGATTTCGACTGCGGGCTACGAGGCCAGTGGCACGAGCAATATGAAATTCATGATGAACGGCGCTCTGACCATCGGCACGCGCGACGGCGCGACAATAGAGATGGCCCAGGAAGCCGGCGAAGAGAATTTCTTCCTGTTCGGCCTGACCGCGCAGCAAGTGGCCGGCAGCCGGGGATGGTACAGCCCGTGGTGGCATTACCACAACGAGCCCGAGACCCGGGCTGCGCTGGACCTGATCTTTTCCGACTATTTCAGCCGCGATGAACCGGGCGCCTTCGAGCCCCTGCGCCAGGCACTACTGACAGGCGGCGACCATTACATGCACCTGGCGGATCTTCAATCGTATCTGCATGCCGATCAAAGCCTGATTGAACTCTACTCGCGGCGAAATGAATGGTTCCGCAAGGCCATCCTGAACGTCGCGGGCTCTGGAACGTTCTCAAGCGACCGCACGATTGGGCAGTACGCATCGGGAATATGGAATGCGACCAGTTGCCCGGTGTGCTGAGTTTCGCCGGAAAGGAGTTCAGGATGCCGAACAATCCCGACATTTCGCCGCTCGCAGGACGACCGGCCGCCAGGGAACTGCTCATTGATTCGGCCCGGCTCGAGCGCGACTATCACGAACGTCGGCCCGACTGCGCGGATCCAAATCAACTCGTGAGCTTCGGCGCCAGCGGAGCGCCTTTCGGCGGTCTGAAGATTGTCTCTGAAACCGGCTGGTTCGCCGCCCGTCCTTCCGGCACCGAACACATCTACAAGGTATACGCGGAAAGTTTCAAAGATCAGGAACATCCTGATCAAATTGTAAGCGCCGTCCCGGACATCGTGAGCAACGCGCTGCGTTCGCCTCACACTTCGTCGCATCTGGTGCCGGCATGAAAAGCGAACGATCAGCCGCACCATTTCGGCTGTTTCCCGCGAACTATCGCGCGTCGGGCATCCTCCTCCACGTGACGTCGCTCCCGTCGGCGTACGGCGTCGGCGACGTTGGACCCGAGGCGTATGCATGGATCGACCGCCTTCACGGCGCCAGCCAGACATGGTGGCAGGCGCTGCCGCTTGGCCCGACGGGCTATGGAAACTCGCCATATCAGTCGCTTTCGACTTTTGCCGGCAATGGCCTGATCATCAGCCCGGAGTTGCTGACGGGAGACGGGCTGCTTCGAGATACGGACTGCCAAGGCGAGAAATCGTCAGCAGTCCGCGTAGATTTCACTGCCGCCGCCATTTTGAAACATCGGCTACTCGAGAACGCCTGGAGTCATTTCAAAGCCGGCGCCGCGTCCCACTTGCTGGCACCCTATGAGGAGTTCTGTGGGAAGCACGCGCATTGGCTGGAAGACTATGCATTGTTCCGAGCGCTCAAGTCGAAATACGACGGCGCTCATTATCTCGACTGGCCCACCGAGCTGGTTGAACGGGACGAACGCGCGCTGACGTCCGCGCGCCGCGAGATGAGCTCCCGGATCGATCAGATTCGCTTTGCCCAGTTCCTATTGTTCCGCCAGGGCGATCTGCTCAAGACTTACGCCCGCGAAAAGGGCATACGCCTGATCGGCGATTTGCCCTTCTTTGTCTCTCCCGATTCCAGCGACGTTTGGGCCAATCCCGAACTCTTTCTTCTTGACCAGCGGCGGAAACCGCTCTTCGTCGGCGGCGTACCGCCGGATGCCTTCAGCCCTGATGGCCAGCTCTGGGGCAGCCCCGTCTACAACTGGGAGGCACATCGCCGAACTGGATATCGCTGGTGGATCGACCGCGTGCGCGCATTGCTGGACCACGTGGATGTGATTCGACTCGATCACTTCCGCGGGTTCGCGGCGGCGTGGCACATCGCGGCCGATTCTCCAACCGCCCGCTCAGGCAAATGGGTGCCCGGTCCCGGAAAGGAGCTCTTTCAGGCGATGGCCGACAAATTGGGAGGCTTGCCTTTCATCGCCGAAGACCTGGGCGTTATTACTCCAGACGTCACTGAGCTGCGAGAGCAGTTGAACCTCCCAGGCATGCGCGTTCTCCAATTTGCCTTCGATGGCGACGCGGCCAACCCGCACCTCCCGGAAAACTTTTCCCCCAACACGGTCGTCTACACCGGAACCCACGATAACAATACGTCCCGCGGCTGGTTTGAGCACTCGTCGAAGGTAGAGCGTCAACAACTATCCACCTGTCTTGCCCAACACGCAATCGCCATGAATGAACCCGGACGAGCGCTGATCGAACTGGCCTGGTCCTCTTCAGCGGCACTCGCGATGGCGCCGCTGCAGGATGTGCTCAATCTGGGCGCCGAAGCGCGAATGAACGTCCCCGGCTGCGCGGACGGCAACTGGGATTGGCGTTGCACGAAGGAATTGCTCGCCGCCGCCCCCTTTTGCTGGCTCGAGAAGTTGACGCAAGCGTCCGGACGCTCGTCCACACCGCAACCCATGGCCGCCAGCACTCCGCCGGCGCTTTGTACCCGTACCTGAAAGGGTCATGTCCATGAAAGCAACGCAACTAATGCACAATTCCAAGATCGCATCGTTGCGAAACGCCGGCTGACGCGGGATTGAGTCGCGCAGCGATTCAAGAACAACATGCCGAATTGGGATCAGCCGCGAACGAAAGGACGGAAATGAAGGCCAGTGGCCGGCACGGAGTCAATCGCCGATCGCGCCTTCGCGTCGCAAATGGAGGCAACCTGACATGGAGCCGAATCACATGCATATTGGCATCGCGAGCGACCACGGCGGATTCCCCCTGAAGGAGGATCTGGCCGCCAGACTCCGCGCAGCCGGATACCAGGTTACCGATTTTGGCGCCAGCGCGCTTAACGAAGGCGACGACTATCCCGATTTCGTGATACCCCTTTCGCGTGCGGTCGCCGCCGGCGACGTTGAACGAGGCATAGCGATATGCGGGAGCGGCATCGGAGCCTGCGTCTGCGCCAATAAGATCTCCGGCGTGCGCGCGGCCCTCATTCACGATCACTTCTCGGCCCGTCAGGGAGTGGAGGATGACCACTTGAATATCCTGTGTCTCGGCGGAAGAACCGAGGGTGTCGAAGTCGCCTGGGACCTGGTGCAAACGTACCTATCAGCACAGCCAAGCCATGCCGATCGCCACCTTCGCCGCCTTGCGAAAGTCACAGCGCTTGAGGGCTATGGCCAAGCTGCGCAGAGACCTGCCGGCGGGAAATAAATCGTGAGCATCGTCCGCCACGGGAGTCGCAGTTCACCAATAGGCGTAACGCTCGTCGAGGGCGGAATCAACTTCAGCCTGTTCTCTCGCACTGCTTCCGCTGTCGCGCTGGAACTCTTTGACAGAGAGGATGATGGCCGCGCCGCTCGCGTCATCCCGATTGATCCCGTGAGGAACCGAACATACCACTACTGGCACGTCTTCGTGCCTGGAGTGCAGGCCGGGCAAATATATGGAGTTCGCATCCAAGGGCCCAATGATCCCGAACGTGGACTGCGGTTTGACCCGTCAAAGCTCCTGCTTGACCCATACGCGCGCGGAATCATCGTCCCAAACAACTATTCGCGCATATCCGCGGCCTCACATGGCGACAATACCGCTGGCGCAATGAAGAACGTCGTGATCGACATGAGCACCTACGACTGGGAGGGGGATGCGCCTCTCCGGCATCCCTCCTCGCGCACGGTGATTTACGAAATGCACGTCCGAGGATTTACGCAACATCCAAGTTCCGGCGTCCGCCAGGAATCCCGCGGAACATACGCAGGCCTGATCGAGAAGATTCCATACCTGAAAAATCTCGGAATCACCGCCGTCGAGTTGCTGCCCGTCTTCCAGTTCGACACGCAGGATTGCCCCCCGGGGCTCGTGAACTACTGGGGATACCAACCGGTCTCTTTCTTCGCCCCTCACACGGGCTACAGTTCATGCCGCAACCCCGCCGGATGCGTGAACGAGTTTCGCGACATGGTCAAGGCGCTGCATCGAGCCCGAATCGAAGTCATTCTGGACGTCGTGTTCAACCACACTGCCGAAGGCGACCATCGTGGTCCAACGCTCAGCTTCCGCGGAATCGACAACCCGTCCTATTATATTCTCGAGAACGACCCCTCGCGTTACGCGAACTATGCCGGCACCGGCAATACGCTGAACGCCAATAATCCGATCGTCCGAAGGATGATTCTGGATAGTCTCCGTTACTGGGTCGAGCAGATGCACGTGGATGGCTTTCGTTTCGACCTGGCGTCAGTCCTGTCCCGCGACTCCGACGGCCAGCCCCTGAAAAACGCGCCGCTGCTCTGGGACATCGAATCCGATCCCGTTCTCGCAGATACCAAACTCATCGCTGAAGCATGGGATGCCGCCGGCCTCTATCAAGTGGGGAGCTTCATCGGTGATAGCTGGAAGGAATGGAACGGCCGCTTCCGCGACAGCGTTCGCAGCTTCATTCGTGGCGAACGCTGTACCGTGGCTCGCCTCGCGGACCGGTTGCTGGGAAGTCCGGAAATCTACGGACGCGAAGAGCGCGAGGTGGAACAGAGCGTGAACTTCGTGACCTGCCATGACGGATTCACGCTCAACGACCTCGTTTCTTATCAGCGCAAGCACAACGAGGCCAACGGCGAGGACAATCGCGACGGCATCGAAGACAACCTCAGTTGGAACTGCGGAGCCGAAGGCCCCTCGAGCGACCAATCCATCGAATCGCTCCGCAACCGACAGGTCAAGAATTTCCTGGCCGTCACCATCCTGTCGCTGGGGGTCCCCATGATCCTGATGGGCGATGAAGTGCGCCGCACGCAGTGCGGAAATAACAACGCCTATTGTCTCGACAATGAGACCAGTTGGTTTGATTGGACGCTGCTGGAACGGCACCAGGACGTCCATCGTTTTGTCGCACTCCTGCTGGCGCGTCGCGTATTGAGAGACGATGGCCCCGAACTTCGTCGAGTCCCTCTCAATCAACTACTCCGGAACGCCCACAAGACCTGGCACGGCGTCAAACTCGGCGAACCCGACTGGAGCGACGACTCTCGCAGCATTGCACTCACGCTGGAAACTCCTACAGGTGATGCCTTCCATTTTATCTTCAATGCCTACTGGAAAACCCTCAGCTTCCAGCTCCCACCGCTTGGTGGCGCCGGCGATCGCACATGGCGTCGCTGGATCGACACTTCCCTGCAGCCGCCGAACGATATCGTTCTCTGGGAGGCCTCGCCGCCGTACCCTGGCGCGGAATATCCTGCAGGTCCCCGTTCGGTTGTGGTCCTCATCGCGAACAGGACCGACGCCACAACACTCCTGTAGCCAGCCGTATGTTGGCAATCCCAGAATCCTGGACGCCAGTCTGCCGTGGCGGGGTATCATATGAGGTTTAAGGGGAGAGCCCCGTCCACACATCTCTCGGGACTTCGCATCGCGGCCTAAATCGGCGAGTGTTGGGTATCCTTGCCACGTGAAGCATCGTAGATATGCCCATGACCGTTGATATGGAGGAAGCGACGCCCACTTTCGAAAAGGAGTTGGAAGAGTAAGATGTAAGCAAAGCTCACAGCACGAACCCAGGGAGAATAGAGCACGTCGAGGATCCGCGCGGGGCGTGTGTGACGGATCGAGCAATCCCTCTCCTTCGCATGCTTTTGCCTGCGGGCGATTGACTGCGGGAGTAAGCAAGGAGCAGACGAGGCCCATGACAACCGTCGCAGGAAACAAGACAATCGTCATCGGAGGCGTGGTGGTCCTTTCGGGACTGATAGTCCTCGTCGATGTTTTGACCCCTATTGGCGAAACGTTTTCGATTCTGTTCGTGGCCGTGGTCGGAGCCAGCATGTGGCTGCCGGGTCTGCGACCCATTTTCGTTACCGCTCTCGCTTGCAGCGTACTCACCGCCCTGACCTACTTCTTGGAGTTCCTTCCTGGCTCACGCGACGTCGATCTGGTCAATCGCAGTTTTGCGATCGTGGCCATGTGGGTGGTGGCGTTGTTGTGCGCGGTGCACAAGCGAACGGAGCGGAGGGCCCACGAGCTGGCGTCCATTGTGGAATCTTCGGAGGACGCGATTTATACCAGGGACCTGAACGGCGTGATCACCAGTTGGAACGCCGGCGCACAGAAGCTCTTCGGCTACGCCGCCGGGGAGATTGTCGGCCGCTCATCCGACCTCTTGGTACCGGCCGACGTCCTTGATGAACAGATGCGCACCCTCGAGGGGGTCAAACAGGGGAACCGGGTTCCGCACCTTGAGATCGTCCGCCAGCGTAAGGACGGCAGCCGGGTACCGGTCTCCATATCCACATCCCCGATTCTGGATGCCGGCGGCAAAGCGGTGGGGGTCTCATCCATCGCCCGCGATATTTCGGAGCGCAATCGGACGGCAGAGGAGTTGCAACGGCGGGCTCAGGAAACGGCTGAAGCCGAGGAACGGATGCGCTCAGTCGTCAATCATGTGGTTGACGGGATCGTCACCATCGACGAAAGCGGCACGGTTACGACCTTCAACCCGGCGGCGGAGAAAATATTCGGTTACGCCGCCGAGGAAGTCATCGGCCAGAACATCAAGGTGCTGATGCCGGAGCCGTACCACAGCCAACACGACGATTACCTTGGCAACTACCTGCGCACCGGGCAAGCCAAAATCATCGGCATCGGAAGGGAAGTGGTCGGGCGCCGCAAGGACGGCACCACATTCCCAATGGATCTGGCCATCAGCGAGTTTCGCCTTGGTCAGGGACGGTATTTCACCGGAATGGTCCGAGACATCACCGAGCGGAAGCGGGCCGAGGAGGCGCTGCGGAGCCTCGCCCAGTTCCCTGATGAGAATCCTTCTCCGGTGGTGCGCATCGCCCGTACGGGTACCGTTCTCTATGCCAACCCGACCAGTGCCGCCCTCGGCGGCCAATGGCAATGTACAGTTGGCCGCCCCGCTTCTGAACCTCTGGCGCGCCTCGTCCAGGAAACGCTGGACAGCGGACAGACCATGGAAATGGATCTGGAGAGCGGGGACCGGATCTTCTCGTTCATTTTCGTGCCTTTTGCCGACAGCGGCTACGTGAACCTCTATGGCCGCGACATCACTGATCCCAAGCAGGCCGAGGAAGCGTTGCGCGAGAGCGAGGAACGCTTCCGCGGCACCTTCGAGAACGCGGCGGTCGGCATCGCTCATGAGGACCTCGCCGGCCGTTTCCTGCGTTTCAACAAGAAGTTCTGCGAGATCCTTGGCTACTCCCAGGAGGAGCTGGTCGGCAAGACGCTCTCGGAGGTGACGTTCCCGGAGGATCTGGCGGATGACCTGGCCCAGTTCAGCGCCCTGATTCAGGGAGAATCATCCAGTTATACGATGGAGAAACGGTTCATCCGTAAGGACGGCGCCCTCGTCTGGGGCCAACTGACCGTCTCGCTCCAGTTCAACGCGGCGGGCAAGCCAGCCTACTGCATCAAGATCGTCCAGGACATTACGGGCCGGAAGCGGGCCGAGGAGGCGCTGCGCGAAAGCGAGCGGCGGTTCCGCACCGTGACGGAGGTGCTGCCGGCCATCATCTGGACTGCCAAGCCGGACGGGGGGATCGACTACTTTAACACCTACTTCGCCGAGTACACGGGCCTCCCTCCGGAGCAGAGCCTGAGCTCGGCCTGGCAACTGCTCCACCCCGACGACCTGCCGCGCTGCCGCGAGAAATCGTTGCGCGCGATCGCGGCCGGCGAGCCTTACGAGGACGAGTACCGTCTGCGCCGCGCCGACGGCGCCTTCCGCTGGCAACTCGCCAGGGCGGTGCCCCTCCGCGACGATTCTGGTCGGATCACCAAGTGGCTCGGGTCGTGCATCGATATCGAGGATCAGAAACGCGTCCAGGGGGCGTTGCGCGAGGCAAAGGAGGCGGCGGAGTCGGCCAGCCGGGCGAAGAGCGAGTTCCTGGCCAGCATGAGCCACGAGATCCGCACTCCCATGAACGGCGTTTTCGGGATGCTCGATCTTGCTCTGGACATGGAGCTCGCGCCGGAGCAACGGCATTACCTGGAGCGGGCCAGGGCCTCTGCCGACCTGCTCTTGCGCGTGATCGACGACATCCTCGATTTCTCCAAGATCGAGGCTGGCCGGCTTGACCTGGAGCCGATCCCCTTCAGCCTGCGCGAGACCCTTGGCGAGGCGATCAAGGCGTTCGGTCCGCGGGCGCACCGGAAAGAGCTGGAACTGGCGCTGCACGTGCGTCCCGAGGCGCCGGACGGGGTGATCGGCGACGCCTTACGCCTCGGCCAGGTACTGACAAATCTCCTGGGCAATGCCATCAAATTCACTGACCATGGGGAAGTCATTTTGAAGGTTGGCGTGGAGTCGGGGACCGAGAGTCAAGCCTGCCTGCACTTCTCTGTCACCGACACGGGACCGGGGATCCCGGCCGACAAGCAGAAACTCATTTTCGGCGCTTTCGCCCAGGCGGACAGTTCGATGGCCCGCCGGTTTGGGGGCACGGGGCTTGGGCTGGCGATCTCGGCGCGACTGGTTGAGTTGATGGGTGGGCGCATCTGGGTCGAGAGCGAGGAGGGCAAGGGGAGCACCTTTCACTTCACGGCTTGCTTCGGCCTGGAAAGTGCGCCCGTGGCGCGGCCGCAAGCCCAGCGGATCGACCTGGAAGGGTTGCCGGTGCTGGCAGCGGACGATAACGAGACGAACCGGGGCATACTGTCGGAGATGCTGTCCAACTGGCGGATGAGGCCGACCACTGTGGAAGGCGGACGCGCGGCGCTGGCCGAGATGAAACAGGCTGCCGCGGCGGGTGACCCGTTCCCGCTGGTGCTCCTGGACGCGGTGATGCCGGACATGGACGGCTTCGCCGTGGCGCAGGAGATCCAGAACGACCCCGCGCTGGCCGGCGCGATCATCATGATGCTGACGTCCGCGGACCGGGGCGATGAGCTGGCCCGCTGCCGGGAGTTGGGCATCGCCGCCTACTTGCGCAAGCCGGTGAAGCAGTCTGAGCTGCTGAACGCAGTTCTGGCAGCCATGGGCGGGTTGACGTCGGAAGCGGAGGCTGCTCCCGTGCGCCCGGGGATCCCTGCGCATGCCGCCCGCCGCGGTCTCCGCGTCCTCGTGGTGGAGGACAACGAATTCAACCAGGAGCTGGCGGCCAACCTGCTCAAGAAGTGGGGGCACGTGCCGGTGCTGGCTGGTGACGGGAAGACGGCCCTTGACGCCTGGGAGAAAGAACCCTTCGACTTGATCCTGATGGACGTGCAGATGCCGGACATGGATGGGTTTGCCGTCACGCAGGCCATACGCGCGAAGGAGCAGGCCACGAACTCGCACATTCCGATCATCGCGCTTACGGCCCACGCGATGAAAGGGGACCGTGAGCGCTGCCTGGCTGCGGGCATGGACGCCTATGCCTCGAAGCCGATCCGTGCGGCGGAACTCGCGGAGGTCATTGCCCGTCTGCTTCCTTCGGAGGGCGAAGAGTTGCAAGGGGCGCCGGTTTCGGAGGCTCCGTCGGGAGCGGTGTTCGACCTGGAAACGGCCCTGGCGATGGCTGACGGCGATCGGGCGCTTCTGCGGAAGATGGCCGAGTGGCTCCTGAGTGAGTGCCCGAAGCTGATTCGGGAGATGCGCGATTCGGTTCTGCGCGGGGAGGGCGCCGCCCTGGCGCGGGCGGCGCACAAGTTGAAGGGCGCGGTGGGCAGCTTCGGCGCGCAAAGAGCCTATCAAGCGGCCCTGCGGCTGGAGGAGCTGGGAGATACCGGGGATGTGTCAGGCTCCCTACAGGCCCATTCTGAGTTGGAGGCGGCGGTCGAGCAGCTACAGAAGGCGTTGACCGATTTTGTCGCAAGGGAACCGTGATTGCGCATGTTGATCCCATGTGCGACGCCCGTAACTCCTGCTGCTGCCGCCGTGCCGCCGAGTTCAAGGCCGGGTCGTTACGGTTTGACCGTGGCGGGAGGTGAAGGGGATTGGTTGCCGTATAGGCGAGTATCGCGCTGGAGAAGCCAGAGCACGCTGGGGTCCTTGCTGTCGGAGGCGAGGACGTAGTGGCATGCGTTGCAGTCGAGGACGATGGGTTGACCTTTACCGTTATCGCTCCGAAACTGGCCGTCATGGCATCGGAAGCACCGTGCGGCGCCGGGACCCGGGTGACCAATCTGCGACGCGTACGTGTTCCAATTGATCTTCATGCCTGGGAAAACATTTTCACTGTAAATACGTCGAAGAACTCCAATCGCTTTGATAATGCGCGGCTGATCGGCATTCCAGACGTCCGGGAATTCCTCCTGGTAAATGTGAAGCGTCTGTTTTTCAATACCCTCCATGGCGTCGGTCTGCGTGGCGTAGGGTTGGGTGATCACCTGTTGCGCGACCCTGCGAATCCACGGCAGATCATGATCGAGCTCGCCGGCGGCCATCGCCTCGTCAATCGCGATGTCGGGTGACTGGAAGATATGGGTGGGGCGGTTGTGGCAATCGACGCAATCCATTGTGCGCAACTTGGCGGGATCGATGTCCGATTCGGAAATCCTGGAATCGGGACGCGTCCACACGCGCTTTGAGCCATCAGATTTGGCATCTTCGATCCACTGAATATTCTCGCGTCGGTGATCGGGGGCATAGAACTTGAGCTGGTGGTTGCCCGCGACGTGCCAGTGGATGCCGCTTGCCTGGTGAAGGGAATCGCCGCCCCCGCCCACGCGCATGTTGAGGATGGTGTAGGTCACCGTGTTGTCGCGATCGGGAGTATAGTGCCGAATGACGCGGATCAGGTTGCCCTGGAAGAGCTCAGGACGGTGACAGGATTCGCAAACGTCGCGGGCCGGGCGCAGATTATCAATAGGGGTGGGAATCGGCTTATCGTACAGGTTGAAAGTCACGGCGACGACCTGCCAGGCGCCGCTGATCTTGGATTTGACGAACCAGGTGGCGCCCGGTCCGATGTGGCATTGGACACACTCGACCTGGGAGTGGGGAGATCGTTTGTACGCGGTGAATTCGGGACTCATGACCGAGTGGCAGGCTTGTCCGCAGAATGCCGTGGAGTCCATGTAGTGATAGCCGCGGTATCCAAGGATGGAGAAGGCGATGATGTTGATGATCGTGAGCAAGGCGACGGTTTTGGCGATGGCGCCGGGGTGCTGCAGGATACCGAAGCGTGCGAGGCGCTGGAGGGTTGCAAGGTTGAGCGGGCGGTGAAGTCGGCGCAACCGGAGAAACATCCCCAGCGGGATCAAGACAAGACCCGCCACGATGAATACTGGCAGAATCATGTAGTTGATGATGCCGATGTAGGGGTTGCCGGTGAACAGGAAAGCTTCAGCAACTATCAGGAGCATGTCGCTGATGAAGGCCGCGGTGACCATCGAGGCGCCGAGGATGGAAATTCGGCTGATGCTCAGTAAACGGAGGAATGAATTCCAGCGCATGGCGTCACTCCCAACCTTGTATCGGGCACATAGAATCTACGCGCCTACGATCATTGACGACCCTTTCATCCTGCTTATCCGGTCATTTTCCTCTCTCCTCACGGGGGGGGAAGTGCTAAGCTCAGCACAATTATTCAAGCTGGGCGGAAACACGCCCAGACGGCTTTCTTCCGAATTTTCCTAGGACTATTCCTGATAAGCGGCAAGGAATCGATTCCGGAAGCGGTGGCCCTTTGGGCCCACATCGGGGATAGAATCTACGGATTGGCGGCGCGCCCTTTCGCGATCTCCAAGGCCGTCGTCACACCCGGAGAGAACGAGTGATTCTGCAGAATCGGGCGTATGTGAATTCTGAATGTCCACAACCGAAAAGGCGTCGCGAATCCACGCGATTAAGAAATTGAGGAGCTTCCTCGACAATGCGATTCCAATCTGCCACTCAAATTCCAGGGGAGCTCGCCCGTGCTTCTCAAGTAGTGAAAATACTGGCAAAGTATGAGCTTGCAGCGTGGTTGAAAGGCACCGAGTGGGAGCCGGCGCGACGGGTGCTCACCAGTCACGCTGGCGAGATCCTCACCGACCAGACTCTTCCCGCCAGCATCCGAATGGCGATGACGGATCTGGGCACGACTTTCACCAAGCTCGGACAGTTCCTGGGAACCCGTCCCGATCTGGTAGGACCCGAAGTGGCTCATGAGTTGTCGCGCCTGCAAGAAGGCGCGCCCGCGGACCCGCCCGATGTCGCCGTCGCGACTGTCGAGAAGGAACTCGCCCGGCCTCTCGCCGAGTGCTTTCTCGAATTCGAGCCCGCGCCCATGGCTTCGGCGTCCATCGGGCAAGTCCACCGCGCCAAGTTGCTCAACGGCAGGCCCGTCGTCGTCAAGGTGCAGCACTCCGGAATCGAAGGCACGATACGCCGCGACCTGGACATCCTGTCCAGTCTTGCCGCGATCGCCGAGCGGCAGGACGAATTGAAACGCTACCAGCCGGTCGCCGTCGTGCGGGAATTTCGCCAGACCCTTATGCGTGAATTGGATTTCCGCCGCGAGATGCGCAGCCTTCAGCAATTCCGCCAGAACTTCGCTGACGACCAAACGGTGGTCTTCCCAAAACCATATCCCGATCTGAGCACCGGCCGCGTGCTGACAATGCAACTGCTCAAAGGGACAAGCGTAGGCGACACGGAGAAGCTGCATCACACGCACGTTGACGGCGAATCGCTCGCTCGCCATGGCGCCGGAATTTTCGTGCAGATGATCTTCCGCGATGGCTTCTACCATGCCGACCCGCACCCCGGAAATATTCTCGTGATGCCCAAGGGCCAACTGGGAATATTGGATGGGGGGATGGTAGGCCGCATCGACGACGAACTGCGCGAACGAATGGTGGAGATTCTGCTCGCGGCAGCCGATCGTGACGCGCCTCGGCTCGCGGACATCATCGCCGAAACCTGCAAAGCCCCGGTGAATCTGGACCGCGGCGGTCTCAGCGCCGACCTGATGGAAGTGTTCGGTCAGTTCAGCACGCAGGCGGTCGGTCAATTTGATGTGAGCGGCGCACTCGGCGCCGTCATTCGCATCTTGCACGAATACAACCTCGTGATGCCCAGCCGTCTCTCGATGCTGATCAAATGCCTCATCGTTCTTGAAGGAACCGCCAAGGGGCTCAACCCCAGCTTCAATTTGGCCGAGTTGCTGGAGCCGTTTCGGCGTCAGTTCGTGCTCCAACAGTATTCCCCGACGACATGGTTGCGTAAAGCCAAACGCCTGCGCCGGGATTGGGCGTTGCTGGCTGAATCCATCCCTCATGGCATCAAGAACCTGCTCGATCAACTGCAATCAGGCGACTTTTCCGTCCATATCAAACATCCACCGCTCGAAACATCCGTCAACCGCATGGTCTATGGCATGTGCACAAGCGCGCTTCTGATTGCCTCAGCTCTTCTTTGGATTCACGAGGTTCCGCCGACAATCCACGGAGTCTCGATCCTGGGTGCTGCGGGCTATCTGATCGCCGCGTTCCTCGCAACCCGGATTCTGTGGATAATTAGTCGCTCGGAAAGAGGGAAAGAGGATTGAGCGATATCTCTACTGCATCTAAGTTGACGGGAAAACACGCCAATGTCGGGGTATGGTTGCGTCATGGAGGATGCGAATTAACCTCCAAACCGATCGCGGGCAACAGGCGGAGCGTTGTCGGCATTGGTGTCGAGGCAATCAGTTTTTTTGAACGGGAACTCATGCCCCGTGCCATGCCGTATTCAACTCTCCGACGGAAGTGGCGGCATCCGTGTCGTAAATCGACCTAAATTAAATGCAAAATAGAGATTGCCTGTTCCCCGTCACCGACACAACATAGGTGCAAGGGTTGATTCGTGGTGCATGTCCCATAATCGAATCAGAAGACCCACGTAACAAAAACAGGCGAACCGGAGGTATCGATGTCTCGTCGTAATCCCCGCTCCACCCGCGTGCTCCGCGACACCGATCCTTTTCGCGCCCGGCTGCAGCGCCGGTTCCATCGTTACTTCGAGACCCTGGAGTCCCGCATCCTGCTGGAGGGTGCGACCTTCGTTCACCCCGGCGTCCTCAACACCGCCGCCGACTTCTCCCGCATGGCCGCCAAGGTAGCCGCCCAGTCCCAGCCCTGGCTGGCAGACTGGAACGCCCTCACCTCCCAAGGCTACGCACAACTCGGCGCCTCACCTCGCCCGCTGCAAACCGTTGTCCGCGGCGGAACCGGTCAAAACTTCGCGCAAATGTACATCGATATCGAACGTGCCTACGACACCGCCCTCGAATGGAAAGTCACCGGCAACACCGCCTATGCCGACCAGACCGTCACCTTCCTCAACGCGTGGGCGTCCACAAACACCACGCTGACTGGCGACGCCGATCGCTTCCTCGCCAGCGGCATCTACGGCTTTCAGTGGGCAAACATCGCGGAAATGATGCGAACCTATTCGGGCTGGGCCGCCGCAGACCAGACGCAGTTCCAGAACTACCTGGTCAACGTCTATTACCCGTTGCAGCAGTCCTTCTTGTACGGGTGGAATGGCGGCCAGCCTGAAAATGGCGCATATCCAACAAACTATTGGGCGAACTGGGACCTCTGCAATATCGCCGGTGAGATGGCCATCGGCGTCTTCTGCGACCGGCACGACATCTATGAACAGGCCCTCAATTACATCTACAACGGCGGCAGCAACGGCGCGTTCGACAAGGCGATCTACTACATCCACGCTGGAAACCTTGGCCAGGGCCAGGAAGAGGGCCGTGACCAGGGCCACTCGAACCTCGATTTCGCCATGCTCGGCGAGATCTGCCAGACCGCCTGGAACCAGGGCGACGACCTGTTCAGCTATCACAACAACGAGGTGCTTGCCGGTGTCGAATACCTCGCCAAGTACAACCTCGGCAACGACGTGCCATTCGAATCGTACAACTGGTTCTACGGCGCACCGGGCGTGTGGCAGGGTGACCAGTTGCAAACGACCGTCAGCAATGGCTCGCGCGGGCAGTTGCGCCCGATCTTCGAGCTGTTCTACAACCACTACGTCAACATCGAAGGGCTCTCGGCGCCATACACTGCGCAGGCCCTGGCGATCACCCGCCCCGAGGGCGACAACGGAAACGGCGACGAATACAGTTGGGGCACGCTTCTCTTCGCGCTCGATCCCATCACCACAGTGCAACCGCCGCAGGATTTGGTCGGTTATGAGAAGGGCGCCGGCAATATCCAGCTCAACTTCTGGGGCGGCGCCAACGACAACACATACAACATCTACCGCGCCACGAGTTCCACCGGCCCGTTCACGAAAGTCGCCTCCGGCATTACAAGCTTCACCTACACCGACACCAACCTCCCCGCTGGAACCTACTACTACTATGTGACCGGCCTCAGCGGGGCCACAGAAACAGCCGCTTCGAACGTAGTGACGGCGACCGCCAGCACCCTCTTGGTCGATCAACTCAAGTTCGATGAGTCCAACGGCGCGACAGCATCCGATTCCGTCGGCAGCCTTGTGGGAACGCTCAACGGCGGCGCCAGCTTTGTCGCCGGAAAATCCGGCAACGCGGTGTCCCTCGATGGCTCCACCGGTTACGTCAGCCTCCCTGCCGGCGCGATCTCCAACCTCTCCGACTTCACCATCGCCACCTGGGTCTATCTCAACAGCGCTCAAACCTGGGCACGCATCTTCGATTTCGGTGACGGCCGCGGCGACTGGATGTTCCTCACCGCCCGGAACGGCACCGGCGTTCCCGAATTTGCCACGAACACCATCAACAACAATTTGAACGTCCAGTCGGTGACCGGCACTTCAGCGATCCCGACCAACCAGTGGGTTCACATTGCCGTCACCTTCTCCAATCGCCTTGCAACCCTCTACGTCAACGGCATTGCCGTCGGAAGCAATGCGAACATGGACTTCCCCCCCTACGAAATCAACGGCGGTATGCCCAACACCTGGATCGGCCGATCACAGTTCTCCTCCGATCCGTATCTCAACGGCAAGATCGACGACTTCCGCATCTACCGCAGCGCAATGCCCGCGGGGCAGTTATACACGCTCGCCACGGGCAACCCGCCACCGACCGTCCCCACAGCACCGGCAAGTCTGACGGCCACGGCAATCCCCGGCAACCAGATCAATCTAAGCTGGGCCAGCGTCAGTGGGGCACCCAGCTACTCCGTTTACCGCTCCACAACCAGCGGCGGGCCATACGTACCGATCGCGACGCTGCTGTCCGGTACCACTTATTCCGACACTGGCCTGACCGCCGGCACGATGTACTATTACGTCGTCGATGCGGCCAACATCGGCGGTGAAGGGACGTTCTCGCCCGAAGCTTCCGTCGTCGCGCTTCCCCCCCTGGCCGGCATTCCCACCAGCCTCACCGCTAAGGGCATTTCCGCGACCTCCAATGGCCTCTCGTGGACTGCCGCCGCCAATGCAGCCACCTACAACGTGTATCGCTCGACCACTTCCGGCGGTCCTTACACACTCCGCGCCAGCGGCATCACCTCGACCACCTTCAACGACACCGGACTCACCTCCGGCACCACCTACTACTACGTGGTCAGCGCGGTCAACCTGTCCGGCGAAAGCGCCACCTCGAACGAGGCCTCGGCTACTCCCTCCGCCCTCTTTCTCCAGCTCAAATTCGATGAAACCACCGGCACGATCGCCCAGGATACCTCCGGCAACGGCGACAACGGCACCCTCGTCAACGCCCCCGTCTGGGACGCCGGCAAAGTCAACGGTGCCGTGCATTTCAACAGCGCGAGCAGCCAGTACGTCTCCCTCCCCACCGGCATCGTCAGCTCCCTCTCCACCATCACCATCGCCGCCTGGGTCAGGCTCGATTCCATCTCCAACTGGATGCGCATCTTCGACTTCGGCTCCGGCACCAACACCTACATGTTCATCACCCCTGCCAACGGCGCCAACGGCCGCGTCCGCTTCGCCATCACCACTTCAAGCACCGCCGGCGAGCAGCAGATCACCGGACCTTCCGCTCTCCCCATCGGCACCTGGGTGCATGTCGCCGTCACCCTCGCCGGCAGTCTCGGAATCCTCTACGTCAACGGCGCCGAAGTCGGACGCAATTCCTCCATGACTCTCAATCCCACTTCCCTCGGCAACACCACCCAGGACTGGATCGGCCGGTCGCAGTGGTCCGGCGACCCCTACTTCAACGGCCGCATCGACGATTTCCGCATCTACAGTCAGGCCCTCAGCCCCGCCCAGATCCTGGCCCTCGCTGCCACCGCCGTTCCCTCCGCCCCCACCGGCTTCACCGTCTCCTCTTCCACACCCAACCAGATCGACCTCGCCTGGTCCGCCGTCCCGTCCGCCACCGGCTACAACATCCTGCGTTCCACCACCTCCGGCGGCCCGTACACCACCATCGCCACGCACGTCACTTCCGCCTACTATCACGACACCGCGCTTACTGTGAATCCCGCCACCGGCACCCCCTACTACTACGTCATCACCGCCGAAGACGCCGGTGGCGACAGCACTTACTCCATCGAAAACTCCGCCACCGCTCTTCCACCCGTCCCCGCCGCCATCACTGATCTCTCCGCTCTCCCCGGCACCAATGGCGCCATCGTCCTCACCTGGTCCGCCATCCCCAATGCCGGGACCTACACCATCCGCCGCGCCTCCTCCGCCGCCGGCCCCTACACCGCCATCGCCACCGGCGTCACGACCAACTCCTACACGGACACCGGCCTTTCCGATGGCAACATCTACTATTACCTCGTCAACGTCGTCAACGCCGCCGGCACCAGCGACGATTCCAACGGCGACTCCGCCACCCCGACCGACCTCAAGCTCCGCTACAGGTTCGACGAGACCTCCGGCACTACCGCCAACGACTCCTCCGGCCACTTCCTCAACGGCACCCTCACCAACAGCCCAACACTCGCGGCCTCGGGCAAATTCAATACCGCCATCAGCCTCAACGGCTCGAACCAATACATCCAGCTCCCAGCCGGTATCGTCAGCTCCCTTACCGCGATCACCATCTCCGCCTGGGTCAACCTGAACTCCGTGTCCAACTGGGCTCGCCTCTTCGACTTTGGCACAGGTACTTCCGATTACATGTTCCTGGCCCCACGCTCCGGCTCCGGCTCCGTTCGCTTCGCCATCACCATCTCCGGAAACACCGCCGAGCAGCAGATCAACGGCACCGCCGCTCTCCCCACCGGCGCCTGGGTCCATGTCGCCGTCACCCTCTCCGGCAGCACCGGCATCCTTTACGTCAACGGCGCACAGGTCGGCATCAACAACGCGATGACCCTCAACCCCTCCTCCCTCGGCAACACCACCCTCAATTACATCGGCAAGTCCCAGTTCAACGACCCCTACCTCAACGGCCGCGTCGACGACTTCCGCATCTACTCCCGTGCCCTCACCCCCTCGGAAATCAGCTCACTGGCTGCCCTGACGCAGCCCCCCACCGCACCCGCCGGCCTCGCGGGCAAGCCCGGCAACGGTGAGGTCCAACTCTCCTGGAACCCACTCGCCGGCGCCTCCGGATACAACCTTTACCGCGCCACCACCACTGGCGGCCCTTACGCCCTCGTCGCCGGCCACATCACCACTACCAGCTACACCGACACAACTGTCTCCGACGGCACGCCGTATTATTACACTCTCCGCGCCTATAACATCCTCGACGAAGGCGCCGCCTCCGCCGAGGTTGCCGCTACTCCCAATACCCCCGCCCTCTTCACCATCTCCAACTTCAACGACTCGGGCACCGGCTCCCTCCGCCAGGCCATCCTCGACGCCAACTCCCTCGGCGGCACCTTCCTCCTCCAGTTTGCTTCCGGGCTCGCCGGCACACTCACGCTCGCCTCGCCCCTCCCCGCCCTCACGGCCACCATCACCCTCCGCGCTAATACACCCGGCTCCGTGGTCATCATGGGCTCCGGCACTCTTCTCACAATCAACGCCGGCGCCTCTGCCACGCTGCAGAATCTCACATTCTCCGGCGGCACCCTGCTCAATAACGGCACACTACAAATCCTCGGCAATTGCCTGCTGGACCTCCTCGACGGAAACGGCACCGTCACCATTGGCACCGTAACCGCCACTGCTTCCTTCGCCCTCGCCGCCATTTACGGCGCAACCAGTTCACAATCGGCACTCACCATCAACCCTGGATCCACCCTCGACATCGCTGACCAAACTTTCCTTATTCACTACGCCCCCGGTGCAGATCCTGCCTCCTCCATCCTTTCGCAGTTTCAGGCCGGCGCGATCCTCAGCAGCACCGCCGCAGCAAATACCCACCTCGCAGTCGGCATCTCCGACAATACCGCCGCCAGCGAACTCTCCCTCACCTGCGGCCTCCTCGGCGACGCCAACCTTGATGGCCACGTCGACCTTACGGATCTCTCCACCATCCTCAACAACTTCGGCGCCGCCACCTCCAACTGGACCTCCGGTAACTTTGACCATGCCCCCACGATCGACCTCACCGATCTCTCCGATGTCCTTAACAACTTTGGCCAATCCATGTCCGGGCTTGGTTTCTCCGTCGCCGCCCCCACCGTCACCACCCAATCCAGTTCCGCCCAACTCACCACTACATCCGCCACATCACCAACACCCTCCCCCACCGAAACCACCACGTCTCAGCAGACCACAACACTCGACGTCGCTCCCGTTCCATCTTCCACCACTCCAACCGACAGTGCATCGGATCCAACCGCCCCCCCACCCGCTGGGCCCACCATCACTGCCACCGCCACTACAACGCCAACCTCCACAACTTCCGTGGCGCCATCCGGAAGGTCCGTTGCCCGCGCCACCCATACTCCACCTGTCCAGTCGAATCACCGCACCCCACCGATGCGGAAAGTCACCATCATAGTGAAGCCCATTGCGCGCGTTCACCTTCCTCGCGGCCGCTAATACCCAGCCGGCATTTGGAGAGCATGGCGACCGTGAAACGCAGGCGGAGGAGCCGTGTTGAATTTAACGATGTGGGCCTTTGTATCGGCTTGCTTAGGTGTCTTCATACCGTGCGTTTCTAACACAAGGATGCATGCGAGTGAAATGGTCGGGGCAACGGAACCCATTGGTTCTCTACGCGTTGCCCACGAACTATGAGTCAACCTCAAGGCTCCTTTTGAATTTCGTTGAGAAACGCATCAATGCGCGCCCAGAGCGCACGCCATCGATCCCGTTCAGCTGGCGGCAAATGTTGAACCGCGTCCGGATTACGGATGCCCGCGAAATCCGGTTCCGTACGCCAGGAAATGAGCTTGGTGATCAACGCGATTCGGTCAGCGTTGCTGTGGGGTTTAGGCGCGGCGCGCATCTCAGAGACTTCTTGATCAAGCCAATTTGCCGCCTGCGACCGCCAGTGCTCGCGTTCCGAATCCGTCAGGCGCGACGCATCATTCCCCTGCCCGCATCCTGCCAAGGCGGCATAACGCACGGCATCGAATCGCCCGCCCAGACGGGGATCGTTGGCGAGTTCCGGATTGGAAGCGAATGCCGCGGCAATCAACTTCGCAGCGCCCAGGTAATGCGCACGGTGATAACAAAGAACCGCGATCAGCAGCGACTCTTGCTCGTTGGCGGGAGTCTCGGTCCCGTCGAGCACTTTGGGTACTCTGGGCTCAAGCGCGATCATCCGCCGGCAAAAATCCAGTTGCTGGCCCAGCATGGGACGCAACGTATCATTTTCGGGGACCTGCGCCAGGACCAACTGCAAATCGTCACGCGCCTCCTCAAAACGCCCCTGCCGTATCAGTGCCTGGCCTAGGGCACATTGTGTGTAAGAGTTATTGGGATCGAGCCGGACGGCCTCTTGAAATTCCTCGATTGCCGCATCGAGTTTTCCGGAACCCCGGAGGATTTGTCCCAGGTTGATGCGCAAACCGACGTTTGTCGGATCAATCTCTATACCCTGCCGGCACTGCTCTATGGCCTTGACAATTTGTCCCTGGTAGTACAACAACCTGCCAAGACTGGCGTGGACCATGGCCATCTCGCGGGTAAAGCGGCGCGCCAGCTCATGATGAAGTGCAGCGACTTCCCGGCTGTTTCGACCCCCATGCGGGAATGCTGTCGTCACAGTTTGAGTGGTCGTGCTCGAGTGGACGGCTACATCCTCGGCGGTCGGGGCCATCGCCTGGTCGTAGATGGCGATCGCCTGCTCGAATTGGGCGGAGGCATCCGAGAACTTTCCCTGTTGGGCAAGCATGGTTCCTAAATCGAGACGCGACCTGAGGAGTTGGGGGTCCAGACGGAGGGCTTCGCGCAATTCCGGTATTGCTTCATCCATTTGACCGCGTTGCTTAAGGACGACGCCGAGGAGTTCGTGCGCGATGGCGTAGCTCGGGTCAATCGCAAGAGCCTTGCGGCAATAGTTGGGAATTTCGGTGATCAGACCCTTGCTGAGGAGGGCGCAGGCTAAACCGTAGTATCCAACGGCGGCGTCCGGCCGTGCAGCAATCGCTGCGCGATAGAATCCCTCTGATTCTGCCGGCGCCGGGCCCGACAGGGCGTTGGCCAAGGTGAGATTCGCCCAGAAATCAGCAGGGTTAGCGGCCTGGACGCGCTTCAGAAATGGAACGGCATCGCCGCCGCCTTCGCTGATCCGGTTTCCCATGGCGATCATGAGTTGCACGGGTTGACTCTCCACCGGGGCATCGCCTGCAATCTTTATCAGGGTGTTGACGTCCAGCCATGCTTCAGGATTGCGGGCATGGTCGCGCCACGGATCTGGATCGACCTGCCGCGCCACTTCCAATAGCCAAGCGAGCCTCTTGTCGGAGACGAACGCCGCCCAATCGTCCATCGCAGCGACCACCGCGAGTCGGACGTCAAGGCGCCTTATTCGCTCGGCGACGATGGCACACGGCGTGCGGAGATCGCCCAATCCGGCTTCACTGAGTGCGGTTGAATACGCGGCATCGGCGCTCTCATTGTCGAAATATCCTTCGACAATTGCCGCGCGGTTCATGCGAATGCGATCAAGCCGCAGGCCCAGTTCAAGTTCCCGTCGGGCGCTTGCGAGGTGATCGTGTAACTCAGCGGCGCCGTTATCATCCAACCTGGCCAACGCAAGATCGAGTGCAGCCGTAGCCTTATTCCAGGCAGATTGTCGTTCTTCCCGTTTTGCCTCGTCCAGTGCCTCCTCAGCGCCCTGAATCGCCGCTGCTCTCCGCTCATGGACGCGAATTGCCCAGGCTGGGCCGACGACTACGACCAGCGCGGTAAGGAGAAGGACTGCCGTTATGCCCGGTCGGCGGCGCGCCCATCGCACAGTGCGCGCCAGCGGTCCGATCGGTCGGGCGCTGATCGGTTCGCCAGCCAGGAATCGCCGCAAGTCGGCAACCAACTCCGCCGCCGTTGGGTATCGCTTGGCGGGATCTTTCTCAAGGCATTTGAGGCAGATGGTTTCCAGATCGCGCGGCACCTTGGCATTGAGTCGGTAAGGATGAGCAGGCTCGTTTTCGATCACTTGCCGCTCCGTTTCCGTGGCGGTCTCGGCGCGGAACGGCGGGCGGCCCGTCAGAAGCTCATAGAGAATTGCACCGAGGGAGTAGATATCGGTCGCCGGGGCGATGGCGTCCATACGTCCCATTGCTTGTTCAGGCGACATGTAACTCGGGGTTCCCAAAGGCACGCCGGCCTGAGTCAGCCCAGGATCTCTGGTCATCCGATAGGCCAGCCCGAAATCCGTAATCTTTGGAGTTCCGTCAGTGGTCAACAGGACATTCGCGGGTTTCAGGTCGCGGTGAATGATTCCCTCCTGGTGTGCCGCGTGAATTGCTTCGCCAAGGGTCTTTAAGAGGGCGGCCGCTTTGCGGGCCGGTAGCGGCGCACCTGCCAACTTCCGCGCCAGGTTGCCGCCTCCGACAAGCTCCATCGTAAAGTACGCTATGCCATCGTGTTCACCGATGTCGTATACCTGCACGATGTTTGGATGTTGAAGCGCGGCAATAGCTTCGGCTTCGCGGTGAAAACGCTCCAGTTCGTGCGCACCCGCATAGTTGCCCGACAGGAGCATTTTCAGCGCGACCGGCCGGTTCAGCTGTAAGTGCCACGCTTTATAGACGATGCCGATGCCCCCACGACCCAGGACTTCTTGCACCTCGTAACCGAAAATGCGCGGAAGATCCACCGGCGGCGCCGCCGGAGGCCGCTGTTCTCCGCTGGGGGCAGCACTGGAAGGGGGGAACAGCAAATCGACTCGCTGTTCCATCCTTTTCAGCCGAAGCAGTCGCATGCGCACCTGTGGCAACAGCTCGGGCGACTTGCTGCAGACTTCTTCGGCACTGCGGCCTGAGTCCAGAATCTCGTCGAGTAGTTGTTGCACTCGTCCATCGGCTGCCATGGCTTGTGCTCCACTGGCACCTGACTACGCGTTCCCGGTCGAATCGCCTTCAGGCCGGAGATCATCCAACATGTCGCTGAGTGATTGCAGGCTTTGGTTCAAACGCCGCTGCACAGTCCTGGTCGATACCCCAAGCACTTCAGCCGTTTCAGGCTGGGTGAGACCCTGAATTCGCACCAATTCGAATACCTCGCGCTCCACCTCCGGGAGTCGATCAATCGCGCTCAACATGCGCAGATACTCCGGATTCACCTCTGAGCCGCCGGTCGAATCCTCAGAAGCAGCGACGTCGGGGAGCTCGACGGCGTACGGCTGTTTATCTAACCGCCGGGCCACGCCATTCAGCTCCCAGCGCATGTGCTGATTCGCTAAAGCAAAAAATTCCCGCACGGTTTTTGGCCGGGCTGCTCGCAGCGCCTTCAGCAGACGTTCCACCACCGCACCAAGCATTTCGTCCGGCTGAAGATTCAAGGGCGGCTTCCCCAGCCGCGGATAGCTTCGATACAGCATATTCCGGCAGAGCAGTTGCAGGCGGAAAGTGGAACGGTCCAGCAGAGCCCGAACGATTGGCTCAGCGGGTGCGTCGCCAGCCAGTTCGTTTAAGTACCTTTGCACGGCAGCAGTTGTGCGCTCATTTTCCATGACTCACCTGCGTACACATTGATGAGTATAGAACCATTGTAGCAGATCGTTGACGCTCTGTCGCGCTTAGTAAGGTGAGGACAAAGGTTGGCTAAGTTCAAATGCCCAATTATGGAAGGACTCCATGACTACGCTGGAACAAGAAGGATCGATCGGTCAGGTTCCAGGGCGGGCGTTCAACTCCGCTCCCACTCGATTGCCCGTCCCAACCATGCACTCGCACGGCCCTGTGCTGGATCCGGATGCAGGCAATTGGAAGCAGATCAGCGCTTTGCGCTATTCTCTCGCCACTTCGAACCTCCAATGCCCCGAGGATGCGCCGGCTCCCGCCCGATCTGCCGCCCGGGCGGTGGCGACGACCTATTCTCGCTCGACCGATGCGGTTCCCAGCATGCTGCTTGTGGATGGCGAGCCGAACCTGATTCTCCAGCAGATCAGCCACTTGTTTGGACCGCATGGCATGCGGATCGACGTTGCCACAAGCGGCTGCGATGCAATCAATTACGTTGCGCAAGATACCCCAGACGTAATCCTCTTGAACGTATCCTTGCCGGACCTCGGGGGATTGGACGTCTACCAGCGCATCCGTCAAATCGACGCCCGCCTCCCGGTCATCTTTATGACAGCTTCGACCTCCGCCAAAGACGCAATCGAGGCAATGCGGCACGGTGCTTTCGAGTATCTGTTCAAGCCGATGAATCTCGAGCGCCTGCAGCAGGTTGTTACAGAGGCTTTGGAAGTCCGTCGCGCGATGCGCGAGCCGGTGGTGGCAAATATAAAGCATGACTCTCCCGCGGAAGAGACTCGCGGTGACGTTATTGTGGGCCGTTGCCCCGCGATGGCCGAGGTCTATAAGGCGATCGGACGCGTGGCCGATCAGAACCTGATCGTTTTAGTCACCGGTGAGAGCGGCACCGGCAAGGAACTGGTTGCCCGCGCGATCCAGCAGCACAGCAGCCGGTCGGACAAGCCGTTCCTCGCCATCAACTGCGCCGCCATTCCCGAAAACCTGCTTGAGAGTGAATTGTTCGGCCATGAAAAAGGCGCCTTCACCGGCGCCGACCGCCGGCGCATCGGCAAGTTCGAGCAGTGCACGGGCGGCACGATCTTTCTCGACGAGATCGGCGACATGCCGCTGGCAACGCAGGGCAAGATCCTGCGGCTGCTTCAAGATCAGAAGTTCGAGCGCGTGGGTGGTAGTGAAACGATACAAACCAATGTGCGTGTGGTCGCCGCGACGAATCGCGATCTGAAAACCTGGTCCGAGCAGGGAAAGTTCCGCCCGGATCTTTACTACCGCCTCAGCGTCTTCTCCATTCGTCTGCCGCCGCTGCGCGAACGCGGTGAGGACCTGCCGATGTTGGTGCACTATTATCTCCGTCGCTTCAATAGAGAGCTGAACCGTGACGTGCGGCAGGTGTCGCCGGCAGCGATGGAGCGCCTCCGCTCATATTCCTGGCCCGGAAATATTCGCGAGCTTCAAAGCGTTGTGAAACAAGCCCTTTTGCATACGATCGGTACCGTGCTGATCCCGGGCTTCCTGCCGGATCTGGCATCGGCCGCGAACATCCCATCGCCGCCGTCCGATCAAGCCTCTGACGAACAAGGGTTCGACTTCCAAAGTTTCATCCAGCGGCGACTGGAGGCCGGCAGCACCAATTTACACGCTGAATCGCTCGTCGAACTTGACCGGATTCTCCTGCCGGCGCTCCTCCGGTTCACCAACGGCAACCAGAATCAAACGGCTAAACTGCTCGGCATGGCGCGCCATACACTCCGCCTGCGGCTCCGTGAACTCAGGATTTCCGTAGCAAAAACGGTTGAAGAAAACGATACCGCAGGTTCATGAGGACCCTCCCGTTGCGGCATGGAACCTCAACGTCGCTCCGCCTCCCGGAGTAGCTGCGTCTCTTGCTCAAAGAGGCCTCCGCCTCCCCGGCAAGCCCCGACAAACTCCAGACAACCCTGAGCTGTTTTTTTACCAACAAAAGTTGAACTTAAAGGCCTGATCCTTGCCGCCAGAAGAAATCCGCGGAACGGCGCCGTTCGATTGCGGCGCTCAATCGCGAGGTATCCTCTCGCCTGATCCAGTCGAGAAGTCGGGAGAGGGCTGGCCTTGGTCGAGGCTATTTGCGGTTTTCGATGCCGAGGCGGTTCATCATGGCATAGAGCGTGGGCGGCTTTATCCCCAGAATATCCGCTGCGCCGTGGGGACCGCGAATACGTCCTGCCGCCGATTTGAGCACTGTTTCAATGTGCGATCGTTCCACGTCACGCAACCTCCTCGATTCAGCTGCCGAAGGCCTGCCATCGTCATCGGGGAGGACGAGGCGCAGCTCGGGTCCCTCCGTGAGGATCATGGAGCGCTCGACCACGTTCCGCAGTTCCCGCACATTACCGGGCCAGCTGTAACTCCGAAGTGTGTCGAGTTCCTTCCTGCGGACACGTTCGATGGGCTTGCCCATTCGTTCGGAGAACTCCTGTACGAATGCCCACACGAGTGGGGGGATGTCTTCCGGACGATCACGGAGGGGCGGGAGTGTGATCGGAAACACATCCAAGCGATAGAAAAGGTCCTGGCGAAATCGGCCATCGCGAATCAGGTTAGGCAAACTGCGGTTGGTGGCGGCGATCACCTGAACGTTGACGCGATGCGTCTGCCCGCTCCCGAGGCGTTCGAATTGGCCGTTCTGGAGCACGCGCAGCAGCTTGACCTGGGTTTCCGGCGGCATCTCGCCGATCTCGTCGAGGAAGAGGGTGCCGCCGTCGGCCATTTCGAACCGGCCAATCTGCCTCGCGAGCGCCCCGGTGTAGGCGCCTTTTTCGCGGCCAAAGAGTTCGCTTTCGAGCAGCGTGCTGGGAATGGCGGCGACATTGGTGGTGATGAACGGTTTGGTTGATCGTCGTCCAATGCGATGGAGATACGCGGCCAGCAATTCTTTACCGGTGCCGGTTTCGCCCAGAAGCAGGACGGTCGAGTCGGCGGCGGCCACCTGCTGTGCCTGCGCGAGGACTTTTCGCAGTGATTCACTGTTCCCCACGATCGGCAGCTGGCCCTGGAGCGTCTGCATCTCTTTGCGGAGGTAGACATTCTCATGATGCAACTGCTCCTGCAGACGATGCAGCTCTTCTTCCGAACGTTTGCGCGCCAGGGCATTGGCGAACACTTGGGCGACGATCTGGCACCGGGCCACGAGAGATTCCGGCCAGATTCGTTCCCGTTTGACCGCTCCGACAGTCGCAACGCCAATGGTTGGTCCGCCGCCGGTGGCGAGTGGGAAAAACAAACCGGCCTTGACGTCGAAGATCGCAAAGGACTCGCGATCGCGGGTGGCTTCCGGCGGCAATTCCGTCATGCTGGCGAGAGCGAATGTTTTGCCTTTTAGCGCTTGCGCATAGGTCCATGGAAAATATACCCGTGCATCCATGTTCTCAGGAATGGGCGGAGAGCCGGGCGGGAGATGTGCGTGGGTTAGGAGGAGAGCGCCGGAGCCATCGGGCGACAACTGCCAAACGGAAGATATTTCTAATTCAAGCACTTCACAGAGCTGCCGCAGCGCATCGCTGATCTCGCGGTCGACAGATTCGGCGGGGATATTGACAAAGCGGGCCGAGATATCGGCCAGGAGCATCTCAAACTGGAGGCGAGCTTTTAAGCTGGGACAAGAGTCGACATCGTGGGGAACCAAGGGGCAATCCATGTTTTCACCTTCTTCATCCCCGAGGCCGCGGAAAACGCGCGCCGGCTAACGAGGCCCGCGACCCCACTGCCTGCGGATGCCCGGGAACCGCAGTTCCACCACCGGCATGGGGCGTCCAGCGTATTTAGATGATATCTAATGATGTGAATACGTCAATAAGGAGTCAACCTACAAACGTCACCCTATTGACGGCAAGTCAGTATGTTGACTCAATCAATTCCGCTTCATATTTGGGTCCTCGTAGATCGCACCGCTGCAACCCCCTCCCAGACCATTACATCCGCGACGCAGGGCGGGTGTCGTGACGGATGGCACCGCCTTTGCACTTACACAGGACAGCACAGGAATTGGATCGTTGGCCCTTATGTAAGCAGATGCCGCATGGTGCTCTTTCGGGTGCGAATCCATGTCGCCCACCGTCATCGCGCGCAGATAGTTCAGTCGCTGGCTCGAATCGTGGGGCCCACGCGGATGCAACAGGGATGTGTCAGTTGTCAACTCTGTTGTGATTGTCAGGAGAAGAATGTTCTCTTTCTCGTCGAAGAATGGGAGACCCAGAGGCAATTGGAGGCAAGGCTCCGAGAAGACAACCTGCGTGTCGTGCTCGCGGCGATGGACTGCGCGGTTTCTCCTCCGCAGGTCCGATTCGAGACCATTGCGGAGACGAAGGGCATGGAACTGATCGCAGCGTGTCGGTCAAGTAGCATAGCCCGTTGATCGCTGGCATTGAATAAGCCCGACAAGCAAAGAGCAAAGGGAAAGGTATTTTTATGATGAGACTGAGCCAGAAGGCGTCAATTGTTCTTCTGTGCGCCGGCCTAACCATTTTTGTCGGGAAGGTCGGCGCCCAGAACATCGACGATGATCTCCAGGTCGCCCGCAGTTCGCTGAAAGCCGACCGACAGGCCACGGTGGCAAAGGCGATGCAACTGAGCGCAGAGGAAGGCAAAGCCTTCTGGCCGCTCTACGACGAGTACCGGGCCAAGATGGACAAGGTGGGCGACGCGACGCTGAAGCTGATCAAAGAGTATGCGAAATTGTATCCCGATATTCCCGACGCCCGGGCCTCCGTCCTGCTTCAGGACCTCTGCGATCTGGAGAAGCAGCGCCTGGAAACGCAAACGGCCTGCCTGATGAAAATGGAGAAGGTTCTGTCACCTGCCAAGACGCTGCGGTTTGCCCAGGTGGAAAACCGACTCGATCTGGCACTGCGAGCGGTGATCGCCGCACAGATTCCGCTGGTTCCGATCGAGGGGCGCTTGGCGGGTACAGAAGATGGCGCGATCTCGGTAACAGAGGGTGTTCCCGGGGGAAACGTGGTGAAGACGTATCAGCTGAAAGCGACCGTGGCCGCGATCGACACGAGTGATCGCGAAATAACGCTGGTGAATGCGTCCGGGATCAAGACCACAGTGAAGGCGGGCCCAGAGGTCACAAACTTCGACCAGATCAACGTCGGCGATCAACTCAAGATCACCGCGGCCCAGGAAATGGCAATTTCGGTGGTCGGAGCAGACGAACCCCGCAGCGATGGCGTGGCCCAGGCGGTGCTACTGGCGCCGAAAGAGGCCAAACCCGGCGGGCTCATCGTTGAGACCGCGCAGGTGACGGCCAAGGTCACGGCGATTGATGTGGAACACCGCCAAGCCACTCTGCAATTCGAGGATGGCACCACGCGGACCGTGTCGGTGCGGCCGGATGTGGATTTGAGCAAGCGGAAAGTCGGTGATCAGGTGGTCATCCGTAAAACGGAAACGCTCGCCGTGAAAATCGAAAAGCCGTAGACGGCAAGAGATGAAGTTCGACGCCGCAAACCATATCGAGAAGGGAAGTCATGCCTGCAGAAGCGAAAAGATCCGACACCGTGCCGCTGGATTGGAAGGAGGTGTACTACACGAATTGTCCCCTTCTTTCTGCCAGCAATGTTGACCAGGAACTGGGGTGGACGCGCGAGGAGTACAAGAAGATCGGCGTCAAATACGCGTTCCTCCGGTCGCAGCGCGGGAACAACTGGTATCCGCATTACATCCACAACATGGAGAACCTCATTCGCTTCGGCGGTCTGTTCCCGCCGATTCACGTGCATGCGGACCTGCGCAAGACGGTGCTGCTGGGCGTGACGCATGCGCCGCGGGAGGGCGGCTGCATGATGGTGCGCGCCCGGGACAATATCTACCGGATGAAGGATCTGAAGGGAAAAAAGGTCGGACTCTCCAAGAGCTTGAACACGATCAAGAATGACTGGTGGCGCATCCAGGAGCATCAAGGCATCGAGTTGATGCTCCGGCTGAACGACATGACGATGGAAGATGTTCAGATCGTCGAGTTCCCGTATCCGGACGACTGGTACGACAAGCCGGAGATGCTCAATCCGATGGACAACGCATCGGAGTTGTGGCTCAAGCGCGACCACAAGCGGGACCTGGCCTTCCGGCCGTTGGAGTCGGCGCTGGAAGCGGGCAAGGTGGATGCGATCTACACCCAGAGCCACGTCTTTCAGTATCTCCAGGAAGCGACGGGGAAATTCAAGGCGATCGAGGATCTGTCCCGGTATCCGGATTGGACCCTGCAGGTGGCGAACATGCCCGCGGTCATCACGTGCACCGACGTGATGGCGGCGCAACACCCCGAACTGGTTGTCACGTTCCTGAAGGGCATGATCAGGGTGGGGCGCTGGGCCAACGAGCACCAGCACGCCGCGGCGGCGATCCTGGACAAGCAGACGTTCTACCTGAATGTCGAAGACACCTACAAGGGCGTCAAGCAGATAGACATGGTGCCGAACCTGTCGCCGCAGAACCTGGTTTCCATCGAAGTCGGGAAGGACTTCATGCTGAGCCACGGTTACATCAAGAACGACTTCAAGGTAAGCGAGTGGGCCGCGCCGAAGTTTCTGGAGCAGGCCGCGAAAGAACTGCTGAAGGAGCGCTGGAAGACGGTAACGACGGAAAAACTTCCCGATGCAACAGAACTGCTGAAGTCATCGCCGCGCGTCGGGTGATCGGCACACCTCTCGATGGCGTCGCGTGCCATGCATTGTCTGGCAGAATTCAGAATGACGGAATGTGCCAGTAGGGATGATCCATGACTGAGACACTCACCATTCTGCTGAAGATCACGGTGGTGATCTTCATGGGGGGGAACTTGCTCGATCTCGGTCTGCGTCTAAATATCAAGGAGGCCCTTCGAGGACTGCGGGACGTGCGTTTCGTGACCCTGAGCGTACTCTGGGCGTTTGTTCTGTGTCCGGCGCTCGCCTACGTGCTGCCCATGGTCATTCCCTTGACGCCGGCCTACGCCATGGGCCTCATCCTGCTGGGGTTGGCGCCTTGCGCGCCGCTGCTTCCCATGATGGCCGACAAGGCTCGCGGGGACCTGAATTACGCCGCATCCTTTATGCTGCTGGCCTCTGCGGGCACCGTCATTTACATGCCAATTATGGTTCCTCTGATGGTCAAAGGTCTGACCGTCAGCGCCTGGACCGTTGCCAAGCCGATGCTTTTTCTTGTACTGATCCCCCTGGTCATCGGAATAATCGTCCAAGTTCGCGCCGCGGCAACCGCGTCCTTCATTCAACCCTTCATCAAGAAGGGCACTGGGATCGACACCCTGCTGATGCTGCTCCTGGTCATCGTCATCTATGGTAAAGGGTTCATCGGCGCTATCGGGACTTATGCGATCGGGACGCTGGTGATTTTCTTCTCAGTAATCACCGCCGCATCGTACGCATTCGGCTTCGGGATGCCCGCGCGTCAAAAGAGCATCTTGTCCCTCGGGATCTGCACGCGGAATTGCGGCTCGGCGCTGGCGCCCCTGTTCGTCGTCCCCGACGCTGATCAGAACGCCATCGTCATGGTGTCGCTGGGTATTCCGATGATGATGATTTTCTCCCTGATCGCGGCGCGGGTTTTTGCCGCCCGATCCGGTGAGCCCGCGGGCACACTAGAAACGCGCGACGAGAAGGGAACGGTCGCGAAGGAAGAGCCCCCTCTTGTTCATCAAGGGTGAACGAGAGCAATAGAGAGAGCAGCAACGCAGTGGCCGGACGTGGTTGTCGTAAGACGTAGTTGAAACGAAGTCGGGCCCTGCCAAAGACGGTTTAGGACAAAGGATCCAAAATGATCACAGTCACGCAATCTGCCGACGCCGACAAACTCATAACAGCGGAGGAACTGGAAAAGAAAATCAGGATGGCGGCCGAAGGCATCAAGAAGCAGCCCGGCCTGATGAAGTCCAGCGCCGGCTACATGGAACTGGTGCATAAGTACGTGGACCGAATCGTCACGGCCAAGGAGAAGGGCAAATGGGTCGCCACCCACGGCACGCAGCAGCCGCTCGAGATTTACGAGGCGATGGACGTCGTGGGGATCTTCATCGAATTCTGGGGCGTCATCTCGGATGCCGTGAAACTGGAGTCGGTCCCCGAGGCGCTGAGCATCTCGACCTCGACGGGCACACCAGGGGAGGTCTGTTCCTTCTTTCGGAACCTGGACGGCCTGATGCACGTCGGCAAGTGGCCCCGCACGGATTTCATGCTCTACGCCACTTCCTCCTGCGACAACGTCAAGGCCTACCACACGCTAGGGCGGCGCTACGGCATTCCAAGCTTCGGACTGGAACGGCCATACCTGCCGTACACGCCGAAGGCGATGGAACACTGGAAGAACGAGCACAAGCGTCTGATCGCTTTCCTGGAGGAGCAGACGGGAAAGAAGCTGGACTACGACCGCCTGAAGGAGACGGTGCGCCTGTCCTACCGTCTCACGGAACTCGTTCTTGAGATTGACAAGCTCGTGGCGCATGTGCCATCGCCCATGTCGGCCGAGTGTTTTGGCGGCCCGCTGATGGCGATGCGCCTGCTGCCGGGGACTCAAGACGCCGTCGACTATCTCACGGCATTGCGCGACGAACTCCAGGAGCGCGTGGACAACGGCATCGCCGCCGTCAAGAACGAGCGCTTCCGGGTGATGTGGAGCAGCTTCGCTCCGTTCTGGGATCCGGGACTCCTGCCCTTCATGCAGCAGAAGTACGGAGCGGTCTCGGTGTGCGAAGTACTGGCGCGCTGGCGCGGGGAGGCCAATTGGATGCTCGATCCGGAGGATCCGCTGGGCAACCTCGCCTACAAGACCCAGAACTCTCCGGGCAACTGCCAATACTCGTCCTCCATCGATTGGGCGGGGCAACTCGTCGAGCAGGCCCATCAGTACAAGGCAGATGGGGCGATCTTCAACAACAACTGGGGCTGCAAGCAGGCAGCGGGCCTGGGCGTCCTGTGCAGGGACGAACTGATGCGTCACTGCAGCGTGCCGTCGCTCACGCTCAACTGCGATGTGATCGACAGCACCTTCACCACCCGGGCCGAGGTCGAAGCCCAACTCGATGGCTTCTTCGAGATGATCGAGGCCAGCAAAGCCTATAAAGACCGGAGGAATCCGAAATGAATACGCCGATCAAAGCATTAGATGAAATGATCCGGCTTACATCCCCTTTCCCGGAGAGCGTCGCCGTGAAAGAGTGGAAGGCCAAGGGCCGAAAGGTGATCGGCTGGGTAAACCCCTACGTACCGGAGGAGATCCTCTACGCAGCCGGGATGCTGCCCTTTCAGATCACCGGCAACAATGAACCCGTCCAGATGCAAGGGGCTGAGGCCCACATTTATTCCAACACCTGCTCCTACATCCGCACCTGCTGGCAGCTTCAACTCGATGGAAAATACAACTTCCTGGACGGACTGGTCTCCTCCAGCTTCTGCGACCAGGACAAGCGGCTGTTCAGCGTGTGGGAGTACTACAAAAAGCTGCCCTACATGGATCTGCTCTACGCGCCGCGCAAGCGCGACGAAGAGGCAGTCGCGCTATATCTGGCCGATCTCGAGGATTTCAGGGACCGGCTCTCGCAGCACCGACTGAACAGTATCCCGGACCGGGACGTCGCGAACTCGATCAAGGTTTACAACCGCGGACGTGCGTTGATGCACCAGCTCTACGAGCTACGGAAGCGCGAGCGCCCGCCGGTGACCGGGGCCGAGGCCCTGGAAGTGAGCAAGGCCGCTGCGCGCCTGCCGCGCGAGCAATTCAACGCGCTGATGGAGCAGCTGCTCGACGAGGTCCAGCGCACGGGGCGCGAGATCAAGAAGGGCAAGCGGCTCATGGTTATCGGCAACGATCTTCACAACACCAACCAGATTGCCGAGCTCGAAACGCTGGACGCGGTAGTGGTCGTCGATGAGATGAATTGCGGTATCCGCTACGCGTGGGGACAGGTGGACACGACATTGCCGCCGATGGAGGCGCTGGCCCGTTACTACGTGCTGGGCCGGCCGGTGGACATGCACAACTGGAATTCGGATGGGCGGCTCGAGTTCATTGGCGAGTTGGCCACGCAGTACAAGGTGGATGGCATCGTTTCGGAGATCGTGCGTTTCTGCACCTATAACGGGTGGGACAAGTTCGACCTCAGGAAGCAGATGGAGAAGCGCGGCATCCCGATCCTGGACATTGACATTGAGTATGGCCACCCGGCGGGAGCGCAGGCGAAGATCCGTGCCGAGGCGTTCATCGAGATTCTGGAAGGCGTGGCGTGATTCTAAACAAACCGAGATCACCGGCGGCCCGGTGATGCGCTACAAGCAGAAAGCGTGATAACGATGACTACTACCACTGACCATTTGCTTACGATCCAAGACTTTCAAGATGGCATCAGGAGAGCCAAGGAAGGCGTCAAGAAACAGCCCGGCTTGATGAGGTCCACTGCCGGCTTCTTCGACATGCTTGCCACCTATGTGGACCGCATCGCCAACGCCCACGACGAAGGCAAGTTGGTGGCGACCCATGGCACCCAGCAGCCCCTCGAGATCTTCGAGGCGATGGACATCAGGGGCGTCTTCAATGAATTCTGGGGCGGCGTAGGAGACATGATCAGGCTGGAATCCGTCCCCGAGGCCCTCGCACTCTCGGCCTCGACCGGAACGCCCGGGGAGGTCTGCTCCTTCTTCCGGAACATGGATGGTTTGATGCACGCCGGCAAGTGGCCAAAGTCGGACATGTTTCTATATGCGACCTCTGTCTGCGACAACGTCAAGGCCTTCCACACGCTGGGCCGGCGCTACGGCATTCCCAGTTTCGGCCTGGAGCGCTCCTACCTCCCGTACACCGATCATGCGATGGAACACTGGAAGAACGAGTACAAGCGTCTGATCGCCTTTTTGGAGGAGCAGACGGGAAAGAAGATGGACTACGACCGTCTGAAGGAGGTTGTAGCTCTTTCCTACCGTCTCACCGAGTTGCACCTCGAGATCGACAAACTCGTTGCCAGCGTCCCGTGTCCCCTCGCGCCCGAGTGCTACTCGGGCACGCTGCTGGCGATACGCCTGTTGCCCGGAACACAAAAGGCCGTGGACTACCTCGAAGAGTTGCGCGACGAGCTCAAGGAACGGGTGGAAAAGGGCATCGGCGCCATCGAGAACGAGCGCTTCCGCGTGATGTGGAGTTCCTTCACACCGTTCTTCGACCCGACGCTTCAGAGCTTCATGCAGAAGAAATACGGCGCGGTCAGTGTGTGCGACATGCTCTCGCACTGGCGTGGGGACGCAAAGTGGATGCTCAATCCGGACGACCCGCTGGGCAATCTCGCATACCGGACCCTACTTGCGCCAGGCAACTGCCAATACTCGTCCGCCGTCGATGTGGCCACGAATCTCGCCGACAAGGTTCGGAGGTTCAAGGTGGATGGGGCGATCTTCAACAACAACTGGGGCTGCAAGACCGGAGCGGCCTACGGCCCGATTCTGAAGGACGAGTTGATGCGTCAGGTCAACATGCCATCGCTCATCATCCACTGTGATGTGCTCGACCACACCTTCATCAGCCGGGCGGAAATCGAGAGCCAGATGGACAGCTTCTTCGAAATGATCGAAACGAGCAAAGCCTACAAAGAGCGGAGGAATCCGAAATGAACGCACCTTTGAAGGCATTGGACGAGATGATCCGGCTGACGTCTCCGTTCCCGGAGAGTGTCACCGTCAAGGAATGGCGGACGACCGGTCGGAAAGTGATCGGCTGGTTCAATCCCTACGTCCCGGAAGAGATCATTCATGCAGCCGGGATGCTGCCGTTTGAAGTGACGGGGAACAACGAGCCGGTGGAGATGCAGGGGGCCGAGGCCCAGATCTACTCCAATTCCTGCTCCAAGATCCGCACCTGCTGGCAACTGCAGCTCGATGGCAAGTACAGATTCCTGGACGGACTGGTTTCCTCGCATATGTGCGACCAGGACATGCGGCTCTTCGAGGTGTGGTCGTACTACAACAAGCTGCCCTATATGGAGCTCATCTACGCGCCGCGCAAGCGCGACGAGGTGGGAGTCCAGTTATACCTTAAAGATCTCGAGGTTTTCAGGAGCAGGCTGTCGCAATACCTGATCTGCAGGATTCCCGACGAGCACATCGCGAACTCGATCAAGGTCTACAACCGGGGACGCGAGCTGATGAAGCAGCTCTACGAGTTGCGCAAGCGCGAGCGACCACCGGTGACCGGGGCCGAAGCTCTGGAAGTGAGCAAGGCGGCCGTGCGTATGCCTCGCGAGCGGTTCAATGAGCTGATGGAGCAATTGCTCGACGAGATCGAGCGTACGGGGCGCGAGATCAAGAAGGCGATGCGCCTGATGCTCATCGGCAGCGATCTTCACAACAGCACGCAGATCGCCAATCTCGAAACGCTGGATGCGGTGGTGGTCGTGGATGAGATGGACATTGGGATTCGCCGCGCGTGGGGGCAGGTCGACACGAAGCTGCCGCCGCTCGAGGCGCTGGCACGCCACTACGTACTGGGCCGGCCGGTGGACAAGCACAACTGGAATTCCGACGGGCGGCTCGAGTTCATCGGCGAGTTGGCGGAGCAGTACAAGGTCAATGGCATCGTCTCCCAGATCGTGCGGTTCTGCACCTACAACGGGTGGGACAAGTTCGATCTCAAGAAGCAGATGCAGGAGCGTGGCATTCCGATTCTGGAAATCGACTTGGAATACGGCCACCCGGCGGGCGCGCAGGTGAAGATCCGCGCCGAGGCGTTCATGGAGATGCTGGAAAGCCACGCGACATAGCCCGGCGGACCCGAGAAACGAGGACAGATTATGGCTGTCGTTGGAATAGACCTGGGATCGCAGAACACCAAGGTGGTGATCATGGAAGGGGACGAAATCCTTGGCGGCGCGTCGCTGGAGACGGGGGAATCTGCGGAAACCGAGGCACGGATGGCAGTGCAGGAAGCCCTGAAGCAGACGGGTCTCAAACGCGAAGATCTGAAGGCCGGGGTGTTGACCGGCCCCTTGAGCCTGCCCGTCTCCAAGGCGGTGAACATCCCGGGGCTGACGCAACGATCGGCGGCCAGTTGCATCGCGACGGGCGCCTTCTTCCGCTTTCCCCAGGCGCGGACGGTCCTGTATGTCGGGGCGGATAGCTCGATGGCGATCCGGCTGTCGGCCGATGGCCAAGTCGAGGACTCGGTGAAGAATGAGCGTTGTGCGGTTTCCTCGGGGGCGCTCTTGGACATTGTGAGCCGGATGCTGGAAATCCCTGTGGCGGAGATGGGTGAGATGTCGCTGCAGTCCACCGCCCCGCAAACCGTATCGAGCCGGTGCGTGGTTTTTGCCGAGGGCGAGATCCTGTCGTTTATCCACAAGGACCCGCCGGTGCCGATTCCGGATGTGCTCGCGGGCGTGAACGAGTCCATCGCCAATGGCCTGTGGTCCATGGTGCAGAAGGTGGGGGTGCCCTCCGAATTGCTGTTGTGCGGCGGGGTGGTCCGAAACGCGGGCATCGTCAAGGCGATCGAGGCCCATCTGGGCAAGCCGGCATTGGTACCGAAGCAGCCGCAGTACGTGCGAGCCCTGGGCGCGGCGGTCTTCGCCCGCCAGATGGAGCGGGAAGGAGCCGCAACATGCTGACCATGGGAATTGATATTGGTTCGCGCAGTTCGAAGTGCGTGATCCTGGAAGACGGGAAGTTGCTGACGTACGGGACCATCGAGACCGGGCCCAACATTCTCAAGACAGCCCAGGCGGTGGTGGAGGCGGCGGTTCACCGCCGCGCGGGCAAATGGGGCGAGTACCGGATGTCGTTGCCCGAGACGAAGGTGGACCACCTGAAGATCGAGGACATGGCGTGCATCGTGTCGACCGGTTATGGGCGCGCCATCGTGCCTTTTGCCCATCGAAACGTCACGGAGATCACGTGCCACTGCCGGGGAGCGCAATGGTTTGTGCCCGGGGTCGCCACTATCCTCGACGTTGGAGGACAGGACACCAAGGGGATCCGAGTGGGCCCCAATGGCGAGGTCGCCGACTTCGTGATGAACGACAAGTGTGCGGCGGGCACCGGCCGGTTCATGGAGATCGTCGCCGACGTCTTGCATGTGGCGCTTCCCGAGATCGGGCCGATGTCGCTGAAGAGTACGAAGGTCCTGCCGTTCAGCACAACCTGCGCGGCATTCGGCCGGGGGGCGGCGGTTGCGCTGATGAAGGAAGGTGAGCGCAAGGAGGACATTCTTGCAGGGCTGCACGAGGCCATCGCCACCCGTGTGACGGCCGTGGTCAAGAAGGTCGGCCTTGCAGACAAGTTCGCGATCACCGGTGGCATTGGCAGGAATGTGGGGCTGGTGAGCAAGATCGAACAGAAGATTGGCGGATTGAAAATCACCCTGCCGGAGGAACCGATGATTGTCGGGGCGTTGGGGGCGGCCCTGTTCGCCCTCGACCGGGCGAAGAAGAAGGCCGGTTAGCAAGGCGCAGCATGAATTCGGAGTTGAGGCAGGCCAGTTCACAGAAATGTTTCAAAATACGAGGTTCCGATGAAAGCAACTGAGTTATTAAAGCGCATCGAGTCAAAAGACGCGCCGGTGATTATTGATGCGCGTACCGGCATCGAATTCAGGCGTGGCCACGTGCCTGGCGCCATCAATGCTCCACCCCGGAAGATTCTGCTGAGGACCGCGCGGTTGCCGAGGGACAAGGAGTGCGAACTCGTGGTCTACTGTGAGCATGGCCAGCGCGCCTGGGTAGCGAAGAAACTTCTCGCCGCACGCGGTTACTGCAATACCAAGCTTCTGGAAGGCTCTTTGATGGGTTGGAAAAAGGCCGGCCGGCCGCTGGAAAAGTGAAAAACCGTGCAAGGATCACCCCTCATGATACCCCGATTACGAATACGTCCGTTGGCGATTCTCTTCATTTTGTCCCTTGCACTCGTACCGGCCGGAAGACTCTGCTCGACGGTTAAAACAGGATGCGAAAGCGCACCCAGAAGATGCCGACTGCGTCTTCAGATGACAATGAGGGGTGGAGGATTGCCTGATAACCGATGGACAGTTGATTCGCGGGGGAGAGCTGCACGCGATAGAACGTCTCGGCGGTCCACTGGTCGCGATCATTTTGCCAAGGTTGCCCCCACGCAAGCGCAAGCCCGCAGACGTCCAGACGCGAGAGCAGTGGGCCTTGCCATCCGATGCCGCCGGTCGCGAGTTGGCGAATGTCGGTCACGGGGCCATGAGCATATTCGTAGCGAAAGAAGGGGATGACGTGACGCGTGACAGCTTGATCGAAGCTGAGGGCAAAGCCCTCGTCGGAAGGGCTGGATCGGGTAGGGACGGCGTCAGCGTGCCAGCAGGTGAGACGGTAGTCTCCGTGGCCCAGGGATGGGATGTCGGGGGTAATGCCGATTTCCGCGGCGCTAAAAAGATCGAAGTCGCCGAAGGTGTTGAAGCCCGCCGAGGTGTTGGAGCCTTGCTGATTCTGACATCCGGCAGTGAGGTAGAGCCATGGGGCGGGAGTCCACCACGCGTTGATTCCAAGGCCATTGCCCGGCACGCCCACGGCCGGGATACCGGAGAAGGCTTCGTTCATGAAGAACTGCTTATCGTTCTGCCAGATGTTTACCGCGTAAAATGCCGTCGGGTCGATTTTGCCAACGGTAACTAGCAGCGCTTTGTCAAAAAGATGCTGTTCCCAGGCGAACTGGGAGACGCAGGGCCGCGTCTCACCGAATCCACTGGATGTTCTCCAGAGCGAGCCGATGTTCTGGCCAAGTTCCGAGGGGGTTGTGCTGCCGATCTGCCAATCATAGTCGGCCTTGAAAAGAAGATTGCCGTTGTTGAGGCCGTCGGGCGTGCCGACGAGGCGCCACCTTCCGAAGAGTGCGACGGATCCGCCGCCGGCGTCTCGAACTCCTGGTCCGCGGCTGGCGCCTTGATAGACGAGGTCCTGTTCAAGGCCCAGATCCAGGCCCACTCTCTGGCGAAGGTTGTCGGCGGCCTTTTTCCAAAACGGATAAACGAGGGAGACAGTGCTATAGGGAAGAATGTCGGCCTGTTCGAAGCGCGCTTCGCGCAGCGTTAGATCAATATCCGCTTCAGTGTGCGGGACAAAGCCGGGTGTTTCAGGAGGTTCGCTTTCTGCGGGGTCGGGCGGCGGGAGAAGGGTCAGGGCAGGGGCTTCGATAGCAGGTGCCGTGGCAGGTGCCGTGGCAGGTATCGTGGCGGGTGCGGTGGCGGGTGCGGTGGCGGGCTGGGTTTCCTGCGTTTCGGCGGGAGCGGCGCAAAGCGCCGGGATGGATGCGACGGCAAGAAGAAGTACGCCGGCAAGTTGCTGGGAGAAGTTCGTGCTGCCGCCTTCGGCCTGGCGGCGGGTGGTTGCCGTGGCTTGGGTACAAGGGGTGCGCACATTCACGTGCACGAATTGTATCGGCGAGGGCATCGTTAATCAAGAATCAAAAAACGCATTTCGCGCGACGCATCTCCTCGGCATGGCCGCGCGACACCAAATGATGACACACTTGTGGCTGCGTACTGCGTCGTTCGCGGCGTGCCCGCGACGAGAAGTGTCTTCTCGCCACGAATACCAGCGGCGCCCGCGACAGGCCATGTGCCGCGCTACCGCTGGCGGCAGACGACGCATGGCATGTCATTGGCGGCCAATTGCCGGCCAAGGCCGGCGGCCCGGAAGTGTTCCCGTATAGGGGCGGGCATTGTCGCGCTCTTCGCTGTCCCTCAATTGGACGCTTCATTCGGCAAGGGGCGTGAAGCGGAATTTCTGGCCGCCGATGGCGGCCTGGAACATAAGGCCTCCTTCGGGCAGCGTGAAGACGGCCACGCCCTTCTGATAGGCCGCAGTGGCAGCCGCACCCGCGGAGGCGGCGATGGCCGAGGCACGTGCATCGAATTCCACCTGGGTAGTCTTGAAAGTGGCGAGCGAGCCTTCGTTTTCAAAGAAGATGATTTCGGCGTAGCGCTGGCCGCCGAGCGAGGCGCCTACATTGGCCTGGCTGAGGTCTGCGTTGCCGATAAGTTTCCCTTTTTCGTAGACTTCCGCCTGCCCATACGCCCCACCCACGCCAACAGCGGCGGAACGGACGACGGGAAACACTGCGTAGCCCTGGGAGCCTTTGAAGAAGCGATCCATCGTTGGATCGGCCGTCTTGAAATTCTTAATTGAGCCGGCGACCTGATCGGAGAGAATCTTGGCATCGGCACTGGTTTCAGGCGCGGGCTGGTTGGCGCACGCGGCGAGAAGGAGAGCCGAGATGAGTGGCGCCGCGAGGGCGCACGAGCAAGAGAGGGAACGCATAGAAGAACTCCTTGGTTAGGGTGTAGTCCCAAAATGGGACCGGTTGAACGCCGACAGCGATTAGCGACCGACGTGAGCACAATTCTTTCACCTGTCCACTCCCTGCGCTTCCAGCCTGGCGGAGGGCGATGTTCATGGAAACCTCTCAGAAACAGACCCTTACAGGGACGGCGCTTCGCGGGCGGTTTGGGGCTCATTTCACCGGAACAGGCTCGGGAATTGGGGACGTTAAATCGAAGGGCGCCTTGATCCACGGATATCCGTGCTGAGCCAGACGGAAGCCGACATCGAACAGAGCGGTCATATAGGTGCTGTCAAACGCTTCCTTGGGTTTGAGCGCGAAGTCATCTGGGATGTGCGCGACATTGAAGTCGAACCCATCACGCTGGCTGGTGGCGTAGAGACGATACAAATCGCCGACGCCTTCGGACTTCAGAAGCGTGCCGATGGCGCGTGGACCAATGGATGCCACCTGCGGTTTCACCTCCTGCCACCGCGGAATCAACTGGGCATTGCGGATGACGAACAGGCGGATGGGAGCGAGGGTCTTGGTGACGCCAATCTGCTTGCCGACCTCGGCGACGGTGAGGCCGGCATCCCACAGAAAGGATTGCGAGATGGTCCCGCCATCGACGTGCATTTCATCATATTTTTTGCCGTTGGCCGTGACGTTCAGGTAGACCGGAGGGAAGACGACGGGGATCGAGGCGGAGGCGAGCATGACCTGGCGAAACAGTTCCAGGGCGCGGGGGCTGTTGCAGGATGCGATGGCGCCCATGTCCCAGATCACCAGGCGCTCCGCATCGAGGTTGACCGTGGCGATGTAGAGGCGGCGGCCCTTGGCGTGCTCTGCGGCGATCGTGCGAACCATGTCGGCATCGATCCACCTGGTGAGAAGGGCAGACATGGCCGCATTGTTTGTGGCGCTGTCGCTGGTGATAAACTCGAGGAGATCCTTGGCAATGAAGATGTCCTTGGTCTTGGTGGTGGTATAGGCGGCTTTCAGCTTCTCATCGTAGGGTGTGCCCAGGAAGGCGAAGGGAGCGATCAGGGCGCCGGTGCTTACGCCGGTCACGAGTCTGAACTGCGGGCGATCGCCGGCCTGACTCCAGCCGTAGAGCAGTCCCGCGCCGAAGGCGCCATCCTGACCGCCGCCGGAGATGGCCAAAAAGTCCACGGTGGCCGGGCGGGATTCCTGCGGGTGAGCCTTGTAATAGGCGAGGTATTGGTTCCGCGACTGGGCCATGCCGTCGATGAATTCGGGACTCATGGCGTCGCCCCAGGTGCGGATGTTGGTTGGCATGTCGGGCACTTGAGCGCGATCGGCAAGACTCTCGGGCACTGGGCGGCGGAATCTCGCTTCCCCACATCCATTAAGCAGGGCCAACGCCAGGATGAGACTGAGCGGCAATGACCATCGTGTTGCCATAAGGATCTCCATTCCTTTCACCCATCACGGGTGGTTTTTTTGAGCCGGTTTATAATCGGTCCGGTCTGAATGGCTGCGGATCGAAATCCCATCGTGAGCCGCACACCCGGCAGAGCCGGCGTGTCCATATGCTGACTGTGCTACCGAGTTTCCCACAGAATTCATTCTCCGGAACATGCCGTTGCGATCGCTGTGAAAGTGGTGAAAACTTGCGACGGGGCGGCCCATCCAGAACACGAGAAATAGCAGCAACGGCCCCGCCAGCATCAATATCGCTGTGCCTATCAGCTCCGCTACGAGAATCCACTGTGTAAAACGTTGAGACATCGCTCGCTCCTCAGGCCTCGGAAAACTGAATGACGGCCTTGATATCTTCCGAATTTCGCGCGAGAGCCTCCGAGAAATTCTCCGGCCGCACGCACTTGGTAATCAGGCGCCCAAGCCACGAACGGTCTGCGCGGGCGAGGGCCTCTGCCGCCTTGAACCAGTGGCGTTTGTTGGCGTTGACACTGCCAATCACCGCATTGTTTTTCAGAACCACAGAAGAGGCGATATTTGCTGTGGGGGTGCTGGGGACGGAGCCGCCATGTCCAACCCCGGTGAGGCACACGACGCCGCTTGATGCAACCTTGGACAACGCCTCGACAATGACCTTCCCTACGCCGGTGCATTCCAGGACGACGTCCGGTTCAAACCCGAGATCGGAAACGCTGCAACTGTGGTAGGTCGCGCCCAGCGCCCGAACGAGATCGGGTTTGGGTCCCGATTCCGTTCGGGCCAGAACGTGAACCTCCAGCCCGAGTTGCTTGCCCAGCAAGGCGCCAAGCAGGCCGATCGGCCCCGCGCCGGTGACGAGCACGGATTTGGGCTCCCAAAAAGCCCGCCGCCCCACCGCAAGGACATGCTCCCAGGCTTTGGCGACCACTGTGGTGGGTTCGAGCAGCACGCCGAGGATACCGAGGGTGGGGTCGACTTTGATGGCATATTCGGGCTCGATGCGCCATCGCTCGGACATGAACCCGTGCGATTGCTTGATGCCGCGTTCGGTGTACTGGCCGTTGCGGCACATGTCCCACTCTCCGACGGCGCAGCTGGGACAGGGAACCGGATCGGGGCGGCGGACGATCCCCACCACCAGGTCGCCCTTTTTCAGACCACCGGCCGTCCCAGGCTCGAGCACACGGCCAAGGGACTCGTGGCCGAGCACAAGGCGCGTCGCGCCGGGCGCGGCCCATCCGTACTTCCCGTCGGCAATTTCGACATCGGTTCCGCAAACGCCGGCGGCGACCGCTTCGACCAGGACCGAGCCGTATTGCGGGCCTGGTTCCGGAACTTCATCAAAACGCGCAGACCCGGCCTTTTTGGGTTCAACGGTGATCGCTTTCATGTCGTGTTGCCTTCCCTTCGCCGTTCAATGTTGCCCGTATCGTCGGCAGCGGTGCGCTCATTTGGCGGCACCTCATCCTTCCACTGCCACCACACCCACAAGATGCAAAGCAGCGCGAGCACGCCCGCTGTCAGGAGTGTCGATACGACCAGGAGCATGCCGGTGCCGAGATTGAGCCAGGAACGCAGGAGAATAAACAGCCATGCGAGCACGAGGAGGCTGGGCAGAAACAGGTAGGGTTCCACCAGATCGCTGGCTTGTCCCAGCCAGGGGCAGAGCCACACTTCGCTTCGCCAGCCTTTGATGCGGTGTCTTGGCCACCCGGTGAGAGGCAGGTCTTCTTCCTGCAGGCTGCCGCGATTGGCTGCGCCGCCCAGGAATTGGAGATATCCGCGGGCTTGGTAGCTTTTATAGAGAAGGGCAAACGCCGAGAGGGTCACGAGGATCCCCACGGCCGCGAATACCTGGGCGATTTCCACGCTTTCCCGTCCAGCGGTGACAGCAGCGTTGGCAATCAGTCCCTGGACGATGAGCAGCCACATGATGCGATGATTGGTCACATCATTCTCGTGGCGGAGCATTTCACGAATGACTGCCTTGTAAAGCTGTGGATCGACGTCATGCATGGACAACCTGCCGCGATTTCAACACGAGCTTTTGGCGCGTGCTGATCTGGTCAAGAGAAACGCAGAGTGGATTACGCGTACCCGTCCTCCTTTGTCAGTGGGTTACCAAGTCTGCGGGTTTGCTGCTGCGGGGCGGCTTCTCGACGGGGGCGAAGGCGGCATCTTTGCCGACTTCAAGAATGCGATCGGCCGTCGTGGTGGCAAACAGGTGCATGGAACGGGCGATGAAACCGGTCCATCCGGTCTGGTGGCTGGCGCCAAGGCCGGCGCCATTGTCGCCATGGAAATACTCGTAGAACTGGAGGTAGTCGCGCCAGTGCGGGTCTTCCTGGAGTTTCTTCTCGCCGCCGTAGACGGGGCGGTGACCGTCTTTTCCCTTCAAAAAGATGGAGGTGAGGCGTCCGGAAATGTTCTCGGCAATCTGGTAGAGGTTCATCTGGTGGCCCGAGCCCGTGGGGCATTCCACAGTGAAGTCGTTCCCATAAAAGGCGTAATATTGGAGAAGCGCGCGGATGATCAGGGCGTTGACCGGCATCCAGATCGGGCCGCGCCAGTTGGAATTGCCGCCAAATATTCCGGTGTCGGATTCGCCGGGGAGATAGGGCACGGTGTAATCCTGCCCGCCGACGTTGAAGACGTAAGGGTGATCGGCATGGAAGCGTGAGAGCGCGCGGATGCCGTAGGGACTCAGGAATTCGTTCTCGTCGAGCATCTTCGCCAGCACGCGGCGGAGTTTGGTTTCGTCCATGATCGCACCGAGCCGGCGCCCCGCACAGCCCGCTTTGGCTGGATCGTGAATGAAGGTTCTTAATTCCGGGCGAGCCTCCAGGAAGCTCTTTAAGCGTTTTTGGACGTCGGGATGAGCCTTCATGAATTCACCTTCGAAGACCGTAACCGCGCACAACGGCAGCAGCCCAACCATGGAACGCACTTTCACCCGCTGGGCTTTACCGTCCGGCAGTTGCAGCACGTCGTAGAAGAAGCCCTCTTCTTCATCCCACATGCCAGTGTCGCTGCCGGCATGGATCGTGGCTGCGGCGATGGAAACGAAATGCTGGACGAATTTCTGTGTCATGTCCGTATAGGTCGGATTGTCCGTCGCCAATTCAACGGCGATCTCGAGCATGTTCAGGCTGAAGAGGGCCATCCAGGCGGTGCCGTCGGCCTGTTCGAGGTAGCCGCCGGTCGGGAGGGGCGAACTGCGGTCAAACACGCCGATGTTGTCGAGGCCGAGGAACCCGCCTTCGAACGCGTTCCTGCCGGCGCGATCCTTGCGATTGAGCCACCAGGTAAAGTTGAGCAGGAGCTTCTGGAAGCACCGCTCCAGCCAGACGGTGTCGCCCTTGCCGGTCCGCGCCTTGTCGAGGCGGTAGGTAAAAATGGTGGCCCAGGGATGGACCGGCGGGTTCACGTCGCCGAAGTTCCACTCATAAGCGGGGATTTGGCCATTGGGGTGCAGGTAGTTCTCACTCAACATCAAATCGAGCTGCTGCTTGCCGAAATCGACGTCCACGAGCGTGAGCGGCAGGACATGGAAGGCGAGGTCCCATGCCGCGTACCAGGGGTATTCCCACTTGTCGGGCATGGAGATGATGTCGGCGTTGTACATGTGGTGCCACTGGGCATTGCGCGGCGCCTGCTTGGCCGAATGCGCGAACGGATCGCTGCCGTGCTCTTCGAGCCAGCGGTTCACGTCGTAATAGAAGAACTGCTTCGACCAAAGCATCCCGGCGAGCGCCTGGCGCATGATGTTGGCGGCGTCTGCATCAAGCGTTTGCGGGATAACGCCGGCGTAGAATTCGTCCGCCTCCTGACGGCGGACCTGCAGGATTTCGTCGAAGTGCTTGCCGAACGCGCCGCTGCTGTAGGTTTTTGCCAGGGCGCCCGGGGCTACGGGAGTCAATCGCAGGCGAACGACCTCGCACTTTCCTGCTGGGATGGTGAGGCGATAATGTGCCGCGGCCTTGGTGCCGGTCTTGTTCGGATTCACGGCATCGGTTTGTCCGTTGACGATGAAATTGTGGATGCCGTCCTTGACGAAGGGGGTGCGGTTCTCTCCATCAAACAGCCGTTTTGCATTGGTTTCGTTTTCGGTGAACAGCAGCGACGCTGGGCGATCGCAATAGAGAAAACGTTCGCCTAAGTCGGCATCTGTGGCTTTTACCGTCGTGGAATTGGCGTCGGCACATTCCAATACCGGTCGTGGGTTGTCGCGACCCCATGCCCACTGATTGCGGAACCAGAGCGTTGGCAGCACGTGAATTTCCGCGGGTTCCGGGCCTCGGTTGTGGATGCTGATCTGGACCAGGATGTCCTCGGCGGATTCCTTGGCATACTCGACGAACACATCGAAGTAACGGTTCTCGTCGAAGATGCCGGTGTTGAGCAGTTCGTACTCGAATTCCTGGCGGCTTCGGTCCTTGTTGGCTTCCACCAACTGTTCATACGGGTAGGCGGCGTGGGGATATTTGTAGAGATACTTCATGTAGGAGTGCGTCGGGGTGCTGTCCAGATAGAAGTAGTACTCCTTCACGTCCTCGCCGTGATTGCCCTGGCTGTTCGTCAGCCCGAACGCGCGTTCCTTGAGGATGGGGTCCTTGCCGTTCCAGAGGGCGAGAGCAAAGCAAAGGCGTTGTTTGTCGTCGGAGATTCCCGCCAAGCCGTCTTCGCCCCAGTGGTAAGCTCGGGAGGACGCTTGCTCATGGCCGAAGTAGCCCCAGGCGTTGCCGTCCTCGCTGTAATCTTCGCGCACGGTTCCCCATTGGCGCTCGCTCAGGTACGGACCCCAGTGCTTCCATGCTGCTTTTCCTTCGCTTGCTTCCTTGAGCCGAGTGTTTTCCTGCGTGGATTTCATGGCAAGTTCCTTTCGTATGTGCCTATTGTGCAGGGATAGTGACCAATGGCAGCTTGTCGGTGCCGCCGGTTTCTGACAGTGTGAAGATGAAAACGATGACGGTTAGAGCGCGCTTGGTTTCAACGTCTCCGTCGTCGACCCAAAACCAGTAGTCGCGATAATGCACGGCGGCAAATGCGACCGCAGGCTTGTCCTTACCGCTGTAAATCCGCACGGTGTGCTGATGGCTCTCTGAAGCGGAGTTGTTTTCAACAGAGGGCCACGCGCTGTGGTCCCGAAGGTGGGCCTCGGGCACGTCGATATGGCTGGCGAAGGCCTGCATGATCTGCAACATGGAACGGCTGTTCACGGCAAGTTCGCCGTCGGCGCCGCGCGCCGGTGAAAACGTGAGCACGAACTTCTCCTGGTCCGGAGGCATCTTCAGCAGCCGGCGGATTTCCGCGAACTTTTCGGCAATGTCGGGAGGCACGTCGCTACGCCGAAAGAACACGACACCGGTTGAACCTCCCCCTTTGTCCTCCTCAACGCGCAACCCGACCGCCCCGGCCCCCTGCACATCGCGCAGCAGGGCCAGCGCGCGGAGAAAGTCCGGGTCCGCCTCTCGAACCATGCCCCCAGCCGCCGATCGGTTCCGCACGCCATTGAGGGACTCAACGGACATGCCCAAGATGAAGTCGGCTGCGTAGCCGGACTGAAGCAGGGAGAAAATGTTCTTGGGATCAATGGGAGTGATGAGCCCGCGCATGAATTTATCGCCCGTCATCGGCACGTAGGTAATGGTGGGCCGATCGGTGTAGATCGCCTGTCCGCCGACGGAGCCGAAGTTGCCCTGGACGGCCTTTTCGGAAGAGACCGTGCCATTGATGCTCACGCCCGTTTGTATGGAATAGCCCGCGACGATGGAGGAGACGTCCACGAAGACGGGAAGGTCCATGTAGCGCAGCTTGACGATGTTGAGGAGTGTCTGTTGCTTCCAGGAATCAGCGATGGCGGCGCTGTAATCGAAAGGATCGGCGGGCACGGTTTGGGGGCCGAGATGCGCGCAGCAAGTGAACGTCAACGTTCCGACGAAGACGATCGCGATGATGATCCGGTTGCGGCGACTCGTGCGGACTTCCATAAACATCCCTTTATGACAGACCGGCATTGCCGCCTGCGGGACCAGTGTGCTGCGGATCAAGGTCGCCGGCGCTCGGCGGGCGGCCGAACGAGCCAGACCTTGGACATGAGCCAACTGACCAACAAGCCCGACAACGCAGCCAAAGGGCACTTCCGCGACCTTGTGCAGGCCCTGCTGAATGCCGATTGCCGTCAAACCCTGAGCAATTCCGGCGGCGATCACCACAGCAGCCGTGATGGGCGCTTGGCACCCTTCGTGACGACTTGTTTGTTCTTTTCCACGGGGAAGATTCTCCATCCGTCAACGGGTCATGAAACAGGCGCTAGCGCTCGCTCCGCTTCGAGCGTGCGTTGGGCCAGAGCAGGGTTGATGCTGGAAACAGCGTCAAATTGCGTCAGGTGGACCTTGCCGGTCAGTTCATCCAGGAAGTGAGATCGCTTGAGGCGATCCATGACCGGGCCCTTCACTTCCGAGAGGTGAAGCGTGATGCCGCCGTCCTTGAGCCGGTGGTTGATCGCCTCCAGGCTTTCGAGCGCCGAGGCGTCGATGGTATTTACCGCCGGGCATTCGAGGATGATATGGCGAACCGCGGGATTCGCGGCGACGGCGTCGTTGACCACGTCCTCGATGAAGCGGGCGTTCGGGAAATAGAGGCTGGCATCGATGCGGAGCGAGAGGATTTCCGGGTCGGTCACGACCGTGTGACGGCTGACATTGCGGAAATTCATCGTCCCGGGGATCTGCCCGACAACCGCCACATGCGGCTTCGACGTGCGGTAAAGGTGGAGGAAGATCGAAAGACCCACGCCGGCAAGCAACCCCGCCTCAACGCCTTCGATCAGCGTGAGAAGAATCGTGGCGACCATCGCCGCGAAATCGGCCAGCGAGTAGTCATAGGTGCGCTTGAGCGCGCCCAGGTCCACGAGGGAGAGGACCGCGACGATGATGGTGGCCGCCAGGGTTGCATTCGGCAAGAAGTACAACAACGGCGTGAGGAACAGGGTGGCAAGGGCGATGCCGACTGCTGTGAAGGCACCAGCCGCCGGAGTCTCGGCGCCGGCTTCGAAGTTCACCACGGAGCGTGCGAAGCCGCCGGTGACGGGAAATCCGCCCGAGACCGCTGCGCAGATATTCGATGCACCCAACGCGATCAGCTCCTGATCGGGGTCCACGCGCTGGCGGCGTTTGGCGGCGAGGGTCAGGGCGACCGAGATGGACTCCACGTAGCCGACGATGGAGATCAGCAGCGCGGGAACCACCAGCTTGGTCCAAACTCCCGCATCGAATGGCGGCAGGGCCAGTCGGGGCAGGCCCTTTGGCACTGTGCCGACAATGCTCACGCCATGCGCTTTGAGCCCGAAGCCCCAGACGGCGGCGGTGGTCGCGGCGATTGCCACGACCGGCCCTACCTTTGCGAGGATGTCTGAAAGCCGCTGGCCTGCCCCGAGACGGCCCAGGAGAGGCTTGAGGCTGTAACGCACGCCGAAGAGAAAGGCCAGCGAAGCGAGACCGATCACCGTGGTGTGGGGATTAATGTTGCCAAGGTTGGACCACATCGATTTCAGAAGGTCGACCAGATTTTCCCCATGCGCCTTGATGCCTAGAACTGGAGCAAGCTGGCCGGCGGCAATCTGGATGCCCGAGGCCGTGATGAAACCGGAGATGACCGGGTGGCTGAGAAAGTTCGCCAGAAACCCGAGTCGCAGCAACCCCATGGCCAGCAGGAGCAGCCCCGAGATCACCGCCAGTGCAATCGCAGCCCCGAGGTACTCCGGAGTTCCCTGCGATGCAACCTGCGTCGCAGCGGCGGCAGTCATGAGGCTGGCCACCGCGACGGGACCGACCGCAAGCGCGCGTGACGTGCCGAAAACGGCATAGAGTACGAGCGGCGCCATCGACGCATAGAGCCCGACCTCCGCCGGAAGCCCCGCGAGTATCGCATAAGCCAGTGACTGCGGGATCAACATGATCGTCACGATCACGGCGACGATCAGGTCATTGGCGAGCGTCCGGCGGGAATACTGAGGCGCCCAGGTCAGGATGGGGAGATAACGGCATAGGAGAGCGGGCATGCCCCGTGTGCGGTTCATTTCAATCTCCTAGAGCATTCTCATTCCGCGGCGCCGCTTGGCGCGCGACAAGCAGTTCCTTCACTCGACCCGGGGCGGCAACAGGTAAAGTGTCAGGGCGAAGATCAGATAAACCATTAACACAGGCACGCCGGCAAACCAGGTGGAGCGACCGCTGTTGGTGATGAAGCATGCCGTGAGCGTGGCGATGAAAATCATCGCCACGGCCCCGGGCCAGAATTGCAGATCCATCGGTGTCGGCCCGATGAAATAACTCACGAGCACCAGCACCGGCGCAACAAAAAGTGCAATCTGGGCCGCGCTACCAAGCGCGATACCCACGCTCAGGTCCAGCCGGTTCTTGCGGGCGCCGGAAAACGATGAGGCCATTTCCGCCGCGCCTCCCACAAGGGCCACGACGATGAAGCCCACGAAAGCCTGGGACATCCCAAGGGCCTCTGCCGCCTTCTGCACCGATTCCACGAAGACTTCGCTTACCAGTGCCACCAGCACTGTAACGCCGGCCAGAGTGGCCAGGGCCAGGCCCATCGGCCAGGGCGGTTCGTGGTCCTCCGCGTGTTCCGCACTGGCAAACAGTTCGCGGTGCGTTTTGAGCGAGAAGAGCATCCCAAGTCCATAGGCCACGATGAGGAGCGCCGCCAGCCCCACGCTCAATTTGTGCGTGAAAGCTGTACCGCTCGCCGTAAATTCGACAGTGGCGACTGTTGAGGGAACCAGCAGCGCCACCGTGGCCAGGAAGAGCAAGCCCGCCTGCACCCGGGCCGTGACCCGGTTGTATTCCTGCACATGGTGCTTGAGACCGCCGAGGACAAAGGAAGCGCCCAGCATGAACAGCGTGTTGGTGACAATCGCGCCGGCAATGGAGGCCTTGACCAGGGTGTATTCCCCGGCCTGCAGGGCCGCCAGCGCGATGATCAGTTCTGTCAGATTTCCCAGGGTGGCGTTGAGCAGTCCGCCGACCGCGTCTCCGGTTTTGGCTGCGACCGATTCGGTGGCGTGACTCAACATCGCGGCCAAGGGCACAATGGCCAGAACGGAGAGCACAAAGAGCAACGTGTGCGATTCAGGCTTCAGTTTCGCGGCGGCAAACACCACGGGCACGAACGCCAGCGGCCAGAGCAGCGGATTGTGGCGGATTTCTTTGAGCAGCGCGTTCATGGACCCTCTTCAAACGGACATTGACAAAGAGCCACCGTCACTTCGGTTCGACTAGGGAACGCATGGCGCGGGCGAGCATGCCCCCGGAGATGTTTTTCGCTTTGAATCCGTTCTGCATCAAAATGCGCGTGGCGTAATACGCACGCTGGGCGGAGCGGCAGATGACGCGGATGTCCCTGTCCCGCGGGAGTTCTGCCAGACGCGACCGCAGTTGGCCCATCGGAATGTTCAACGCGCCCGGCACACTCTCCACTGCCAGTTCCGCCGGCTCGCGCACATCCAGAAGCAAAGCGCCATCGACCGATTCCCAGTGCGTCAACGGCATATCGCCGCGCAGGACATCCGCAGCCACCATTCCCGCGAAGTTGACGGGGTCCTTTGCACTGCCAAACTGCGGCGCGTAGCAAAGTTCAGCTTCCTCGAGGTCGTAGATCGTCGCGCCCAGCTGAATGGCCATCGCCAAGGCGCTGATCCGCTTGTCCACCGCCGGTCCATCCTCGCCCAGCGCCTGGGCGCCGAGAACCTTTCCGTCGGATTTGCGGAAGAGAACCTTCAGCCCAAGCATCTTCGCGCCGGGGTAGTAACCCGCATGTGAATTCGGAAACAGGTAGATTTTCTCATAGTCCTTGTCGCCGAATTTCTTCAGCGTTTTCTCGGAGGCTCCGGTCCACGCGACAGCTCCCCCAAAGAGCCCAATGATCGCGGTGCCCTGCGTGCCCCGGTATTGGGAATCGCGCCCGCAAATCACATCCGCCGCGATCCGACCCTGGCGGTTCGCCGGTCCAGCCAGTGCAATCAGGCTCCAGTTGCCGGTGATGAAATCCTTCACTTCAATTGCATCTCCCACCGCGAAGATGTCAGGATCGCTCGTGCGCATGTGGTCGTCCACGCGAATTCCCCCGCATTCGCCGATCTTGAGGCCGGCCGACTTGGCCAACTTCGTGTCCGGCCGCACGCCGATCGCCAGGATGACGATGTCTGCGGGGAAGGCCTTTCCAGAATTCGTCTGCACCTCGATGGCGTCGGCATCCAGTGGTTTGAACCCGACCACAGCGTCCTTGGCAACAATCCGGACGCCATGGCGTTTCACATGGCCTTCGACCAGGCAGGCGATCTCGGGGTCCAGAGGACTCAGGACATGATCGGGCTTCTGGATAAGGGTGACGTCGAATCCCTGGTGGACCAAGTTCTCCGCTGTCTCGAGTCCGATGAATCCGCCGCCCACCACCACCGCCCGGCGGGTGGGTTTGACCATCTGGATGCCCGAGTAGCTGAACATCCCCGCGAGGAAACTCGTGCCGCGTTCGACCCACTCCCGGATGGCCCGAGCGTCAGGCACGGTCCGCACATGAAATATCCCTGGCAGATCGATCCCGGGCAGCGCCGGATGAACAGACGGAGCTCCGGGCGAGAGCACCAATTTGTCATAAGATTCCGTTGTAACCTCGCCGCTTGTGACATTGCGCAGGTCCACGGTCTTTTTCTTGGGGTTGATCGCGACTGCCTCGCAATTGGTCCGCACTTCGATCGCAAAGTGCGATCGGAACAACTGCTCGCTTGCCACCAGCAGGCTCGATTCTTTCTTGATGACATCCCCGACGTGGTAGGGCAACCCACAGTTCGCGTACGACACGTACGGTCCGCGCTCCACCATGAGTATCTCGGCCTTTTCATCCAGCCGGCGCAGGCGCGCCGCGCACGATGCGCCACCGGCCACGCCGCCGACAATGACCACCTTCATAGATTCTCCTTCGCGACTTTGGCTAGGCCGTCTTGGAAAGCACCATCCGCTCGGGGGTGAGTGCGTACGTCCACGGGCACCCGGCATTCTTCCAGCCGTTCTTCACGCGCTGGCCCACGAAGACGCTGTCCGGATCATCCACCGTATCGCCTTCCATGCCGTCGATAATGTTGTAGACGTTCTTGAACCCCGCCTTGGCCAGCGCGTTGACCGCCAGCGCGCTGCGCCCGCCAGAGCGGCACAGGGCCATGATCGTGTCCTCCGGCTTGGCGATCGTCTGCATCCGGGTGACGAAATCCGGCAGAGGCTTCATCGGGAATTGCTTCTTCTCTTCATCCCATTCATACGTCTGAACAGCAAGGGGGACTTTCCAGGCCATGCTCGGATGGCCGACAAAGAGATATTCCTCGGGTGTCCGGACGTCGAGAATCTTGACCTTCTCCGGATCAGCCTTCCATTTCTCATAGGCCTCCTTCGCCGTCACATAGAGCCCCAGCATCGTCTGTTTTTCTTTGGGAAGCTTGGTGGTCACAACCGCCATAATCCGTTCCTCCATTCATTCTGGACCCGCAGCGACGTCTCTTCATGAAGCCTTATGGCGCGCAGCGCGCCCACCATTCGGGCCAGCGCCGCACATCGTGCGGCATCCGCTGGCATGGAACCCACGTTCAACATCAAGGCTTCTGCTCGATTTAATGCAAAGGTAGTGCCAGCGGCGCGATGCTCTAACGGCATCGCGGATGTATTGCTCCGGGCTGGGATTACAGGAGCGCGTTATTTTCGGTGCCGAGATTGTTTCGATGGCGAGCGCCCATATGTTGACGCGCCATCAATAAGATGACGGCCCGACCACAGGTTTCAGTGGCCGTCGGGCCATCCAGCCCCGTCACATACACGCACGCGGACGTACCGGAACTGCGACTCGAATCCCGCATGGCGCAGCTCCCCCTGTCGTATGACTTAGCGAATTCATTTCCCCGATCTCTTCCGCGCTTCGACCATTGTGAAGTCGTAGTTGGGTCCGATCTTCTCCATCGTGCACTGGAATTTCGCCAAGAGGGCCCACACCTGCTCGTAGGCCTGGTGATTAGGCTTGCATGCAGTAGCTTCTTCGAGGCCTTGGTACCGGTGCCAGTGGAGGTCTTACGGGTGTGCCCGTTAAACCAGTACTTGATGTAGTAAACCGAACCGCGCTTGCTGAGCCAGGCCATGAACGAACTCCTCAACGTGGGAGTTGACGTCTTGGCGAGTCCAAGGTTCGGTGTCTAAGGCAGGAAATACTGGGCCCAAAACTGGGTCCACTTTGGCTTTCGACACCAAAAAACAAGGACTCGCGCCATCGCAAGTCCTTGTCGTATCGAAAGTAGCGGGGGGAGGATTCGAACCTCCGACCTCCGGGTTATGAGCGGCTTCCGCTCATTTTTCGTAACTTCTGGCAAGTGCTGGAACTACGGAATCCCGAAGGGTTTACGGCCTTCGGCGTTCACTTGCCATGTTAGCCATGTTTGCCGGGTTTTCAACTTTTTTGTGTACAGGTGTGTGTACATTTTTCGGGAAGGTTATTTGAGCCAGTATCCAGCCACTGTTCCAAGAAGTGAACCGCCAAGTGTCTGGCTCTTACCAGTGGTTGCCATCACCAAATAGCTCCCGACAAATAGAAACGTCAGAGAAACGATGACCATCATCACCGCCTTCAGGCGGTCCTGCTTTCCTGCGGGAGGCCGACCACCTCCAAGGTGCCCAAAGAAAACCCACATGAAATCCTGAATCGTGTTGCCAAGAACTTTCATTGCTTCGCCCTTTCAGTGCTCGTCGCATTTGGTTCATTATTTCCAGGCTTCGTCGCGGGTTGGCTGGTCGAGGATTCAAGGGCGAGCAAAATGCCTCCGAGAATTGCACCCCCTGCACCCGAGCCGATTGACGCCAATATAAACTTTTTTTTGCGATTCACTTCCTTGTCGTGAAACGCGGCCCAGGAATTAAAGAAGTCATCGGGGCGAAATCCACCACCGCCACCACCGCCACCACCTGCACCACCTGCACCGCCGCCTCCCGCACCACCCGCACCTGCACCGCCGCCCCCCGCACCACCCGCACCTGCACCGCCGCCAATACCACCACTTTCAACGGCGGCTTTTGCGGCCTTCACGGTTGAAACCGGGTCGATGAAGTCAGTCGTTTCGTACCCCAGCAAACCCGCTTTGAACGTATTGCAAGCCAAGCCATACGCCTTTTCTGCAAGTTCCTCTGGACTCATGGCACCATCCGGGAATGCAATGCCATCATCCGTGTTATTGAAGACAACTACCGGAAATTGGTCGTCGGCAAGGCTTTTCAATTTCTTCGTCAATTCATCCTTTGAACTCACAAGGCACGAATAGGAACTAGGCAATTCTGCTGCGAGTTTTGCCGCTTGCACGAACTGCTTTGTGTCAGCACCAGCCATGAAGCGAGTTGCCGCGTCGGGGTCTGCCGACATTGCGAAGATGAGGAAAGGTCGCTTCGCCTTTGGTTGGGGATTCCGAATTACGTCTTCAAAATCGCCGACAACTTTGACGCCGCTGTCGCTCAGCATTTGAGCGACTGGTTCTGTGATTTGGCCTTGGGTCACCACCCGAGGATGTTTTCCGAGCCACGTTTTCAAATCTGCTGACGTAAAATCCTTCAGGCTGAAGTACGCCCTTTGTGTGGTCGTCTGAAGAATCAATTCGTTCCCGCCAGTAGTGACTACCAAATGGCTGTCAAGGCATCCCGTACGAGACTTCGGCAACTTTCTACCAGTTACCTCCGCCAATGCGGCTGCCTGTGTATCTGAAATCGAGCGGCCCTGCATCAGTTCCAAAACGTCCAACGCTTCTGGCTTGCCATCGAGTTCCGGCGGAACCAGTTTGTCAGCAACTCCATACAACGAGTCTTTTAGGTCGTCCAATTCGAAACGGCGAATAACTCCGCGATGAAATGCAACAGTCACCGCGTCGTCGCGACCGAAGGCGGCGTCGAGCTTCTGTTTGGCCTTCGTCAAACGGTCCAACGATTCCAAGAAGTCCTTATCCGTGCTGGTGGTAACCTTCGTCTCAAGAAGCTTCGCGGCTGCGACGGCTTCTTCGGGCGTCAGTGGCCTTGCTTGAAAAACTGAAAGGTTTTCCCATGTTTCCTCAGCGTCGCCGCCCGTCAGTGTATCCTTGAAATCGTCCAGAACCGACTTTGCTGCGTCTGCCAAATCGTCCGGGTCTTCTTTCGCATCGAGGAATCGCCACTGCAAATCCTGAGTTCTTCGCAAGAATTCCCGCGTGAGTCCGCTATTCTCGCCGAATGACTTGTGCAACTCATCTGCGAACGAATCAATCTGACCACTGACTTTGAGCAATCTCTCTCGAAGTGCCTTTGCAGCGTCGTTCGCGTCATTTGGATTTACGCCAAATACTCCAAATTGGTCATGGACGGATAGCTCGTAAACGGTTCCCTTGGGCGGGTTAAGCGGCGTAACATCAATGCTCCAGTGAGTTCCATTGCCAGAAACGCGAACCCATCCTGCCGCAGCAGCCTTATCAAGCGGCAAGGAGTCTTTGACTCCGGCAGCGTTTGTTCGCGTGACCGACGCCGCCGGAGGCAATCCACCGAAAGTGTCAAACGCAGTCGGTGTTGGGCGGTGCAGGTCAAGGCAAGCGGCGGGCACCGAGGGACTGGATGGACTGATGGGATAGGTGCCGGATGAGATTCGCATCCGTTGGAAGACAGTGGCGGCATTAGCGTGTGCCACACAAACAAACGATAGCACGATACAGACGCAGAGGAGTGTACGAGCCCGCATTGCACACCTCGGTTAAAAACCTTCGGGGCAAAAAATCCTAGGAATCTTCCCCGCGATTCGTGAAGGCGTCAAGAAAGTCGCCCCATCTTAACCGGAGATTAGCACTTGTAGACGTAAGGCTGAAGGCTTTGGCGTTTACTCCCAAAGAATCCCCGTTGCACTAAATCTCCGGGAATGAGTTGCTTGGGGGTACATGCTTCGCTGGCCGGAGAACTGGCCTGCGACTTTAGGGAGGGAACCGCCATCGAATAACCTGCACGTCTGAACCGACAGGAACGACCCTGCAAGGTCGCCTTTTCGACTGACGTGATTGATTGAACCGTTGCCGTTGAAGTCATCGCACCTTCGACGCTAACCCTTCTTCAATCCGTTCGTCAAGCAAGCGTTTCAAGGCGTCATGTGATTCGTGTGTGTGCTCATTCCTGGGGCTGCGGACCCCTGCGTTCATTCGTCCGCGATGGGGGAATGGTATGAAATCAAACAGGTTGGCCGACAAGCCAGCGGAGCGGGGAAGGCCCCTGTGGGGCTTTTGCCGGGTCAAGGTGGTCGCCGTCTGCCGCCTTTGGGCGGCGTATCGGGATGGGATGCTTGAGCGGCAGGATGTCCAGACTTGGTTCGGTGCTCACGAGCTTCAGACGCGGCGATGCACGCTGACTTCGGGCCGCAAACCGTCGTTCTCTGAAACAGAACTTGGCAAGTTGACGGGCCAGTGTGCCAATGGGGCACGTGCGTCCCTGCGGCGTCTGCAACGCACGGGATTCGTTTCCTGGTCCACGAGTCGAATCGAATTCCATGACACCACTGAGAACACGCCTGCACCCTTGGCCGCGATGCTGGCACGGGTTCCTAACCACCATCGCACCTTGCCGATTCCTCGGCATACGGTGCTGCTTCTGGCTCGGACGCGTCGGCCAGTGTTACTGGCCACGCTCCTCGGCCACTTGTTCCGTGGGATGTACTATCGCTCCGGCGAGTGCCTCTCCTGGGGGACGTGCAAGGCGTCCTTCATCGCCGAAGTCTTCGGCGTCGATGTGCGGAACGTGAAGGCCGCACGGCGGGAACTGGAACGTGCGGGCTGGCTACGGCAGCTTCCATCCCTGCACTGGCATCGCCAGCGTTACGGCGGCACGTTCATCGTCTCCCTGGCGTGGTCATCATCGACGCTAAGGGAGCGACGAATATCACCACCCCGCAATGGGCATTCCACTGCCGAATTACCACCTCCTGAATCACACCGGAATCTTCCTACGGAATTGAAATACCAGAATCGCGTCCCGCATGGGCGGACTGGTGTTTCAGGAATCAGGAACGAACGTCAAAGAACCTGTCCGGCGAAAGTTCCGCGGTGGCAGCATGTCGAACACCACGACCTCACCGACTCCACGCGGCTGCTCACGCTCTATGAACAGGCCAGCCGCACGGGGGCGGTTGCCGCTACGGAAATGGACCGGCTGCATTTTTTCACGGCTGCCGAACACGCCCTAGCCAAGGGGACACGCAATCCCTGCGGGTTGTTCGTGCATCTGGTCCGACATCGGCGTTGGAATTTCTGCACCGAGCGAGATGAGGATGTCGCTCGCCAGAAGCTCAAGCGAACGCTCTACGGGGCCGCGATGCCCCGGCCTGAGCTACGGCCCACGCCACGGGCGCCCGAGCGTCTGTCGGATGACGCGAGGCTCGCCCTGGCCATCCACGCGGCTTGCACGCGGCAAGGCATTCCGGCATTGGTGCTGGTGCGACGGCTGCGAACGGATTGGACGATGGAGCAGTACGAACGAACGCTGCAAGAGGCCCGTGACCGACGAAGACTCCCGCTCTCCGCAAGGGCCATTGCTGCCTGACACATTTTCACCCCTCCACCTCGATGGATGGAAAATTCGCGGAGTGAAGCGGGGTCAATGGCTATCCGTAAATTCCGTTGCCGAAGTTGCTCTAAATGTTCATCTTTACGCCGCTTCACGGAGCATAAAATTATCTTCGAGGTGGAGGGGTAGCATTTCTTATGCAATGCGGGCCTGAATTCGCCCATTACATCACTGTTCGTCAGCCCGTACAAACGTGCGTCTGGCGTCACACGAGATTGAACATTTGTATCCGAGTAGACCGGCTACCAACCGGTTGAAGGTGCGGGGTTAACCTCCCGCGTGCGAATGTCGCGTAGAGCGTGGTGCCATGAGAATGGCCCGCCACGTTCGAGAGAGGCTTGTGAGCTTAAAACCTGAAAATCTTTCAGGCCAATACTCACACTCTATCTCATGGTTGTCCTGGGAAAACAGGGCGACCAAGACAGACTCGCAAGATGCGAGCCGCGATGGTTGAAGCGGGTGCGGTCAATGCGTGAAAGGGGCACGCGACCTAATCCCGCCCACGGGGTTCGGACCAAAGCTCAAGGAGCTATCGGGGTGAAAGTCCCTCGTTAGGGTTCGTTCAACGTGGAAGGTGCCGGGAGCTTGTGCGTGGTGACACGTGCAATCGGAGCAAGACAGGCTTCGACGTTCGGATGAGAAAAGTCCGACGGTGAAAAGCTCAACGGTGAAAGGGGCGAAAGCCCTTACCTTGAAGGTGCGATACAGAGACGGTGCCGAACTGTGAATGGGCAGAGGTGGTGCGACGGGTAAGCGGGTGTTTCTAGTTTTGACCCGCAGAAATCAGGCCGACACGCACTTCGTGTTCGACCTGCAAACTTCTTCGTCTCGGGAGAGGCAGAAGCTACGCCCACGCCCGGACTCGAAAGAGTCCTTCCACAACGTCACTGGTTGCAAAGCATCCATCGCTAATTGGGTAACGACTTCGGCCTCCGGGGTTGGTCCCTCGGTGCCTGGCTTTTGTCAGCCGGGTGTTTCAAACGCCAAAGTCGGACAAGAGTGGTGCAAGTAGGACGAAGCATTGGCTTCGCCGCACGATGGCAAGGCAGTCATCGGACGGTCCGTGAAGTAACGGGTGGTGCCGACTTCAATACGGGAACGAAAGCACCGACGCGATTTTTCTTCTCGTTGGTGACGGCATGAGGGGCCGCGCGCGGTTGGACTTCTAGTCCACGCACGCGGCCTTCTTCGTGCTGCCAAAGGCAGACGATTCGATTGAAAGTCGTCTCGCGGGGACGCGAGCGGTCTTTTGATTTCGGGAATCGACTGACAGCCTGCGTGAATCCAAGGATTCACGCCCACGGCTGACACGGTTTTGCTTGCCGCTACCGGTATGGATTGCGGTGCGGCTGCTAAAAACTAGCAGACGTACGACCGCAATTCCCGTAGCGGAAGCCGCGATTTGGCGATGAACGCACTGCGGACGATAGTTCCGGTGGGCGTTCACGCATTGGGTTTTATTGGGCTTCGGGGGTTGTGCCTTCTCTTTGAGAAACAACCCCCACACGTGACGGCATAACGGCGGTATGCAATACCGTTGTGTCGCCGTCAGCCGTGAGGCGTTCGTCCAGCAGCTCGCCAACTACGTGTCGGCGGGCTTCTGGCGATACGTCAGCGGCAGCGTGCCCTTGCACAAGAATCCGGCGGACGTAGACCGCAAGCTCGTCGGGCAATACGGCATCGACATGAGCAAGTGGGCACGGTCGCGGCGGAAGAAGGCCGGGGGCGGCAACGTCCATTACCTGCGGCACGAGCGAACATTCGTTCTGCTCGTGTCGCCGGGGCCGCATCCGATTCTCGGGCGGGAATCGACGCTGCGGGACCTTCGCCGTGCTCCCTTCCGCTTTCACGGGTACAGCATCGGGTGCGGCATGGGGACGGATGGCCGCTGGCACGCCTCGATACGCATCCACGCCGAAGAGTACCGGCGACTGAAAATGCACTTGCTCCCCCTGGCCGTGCATCAAACGGCGGAAGCCCTTGCCCACGAATTCCAGACCCTTCCGTTTGTTCCGTATGCCCGCGTCCGACGCCAGCTTCTCAACCTTCTGCGAGCCGTGAACCGCCAGCGAAGAATGGCGGGCCTAGAGCTGATTCCCTTCACCGTCCTCACTCTCCGCCGCACGCCCGCGAAGGTCTTCGAGCAATAAGCGGCTTCCGTTCCGATTCTTTCCGCCATTGGCCCTCTTAGTCCTGCGTAGCATCCATCATGGAAGCTTCCGAATTCCCGGATGTGCGGACTAAACAGCTTTTTCACGGAGACGCTCATGTTTGATGACTTCGAGTATCGAGAGTTGCGAATCGCTCCACGTCTGAGTAGCCAGCAGGTCCAAGCCCTCGCGGACCGGGCCGGTGCTTCGGGGATTAGCCCGCAGGAATACGTGGAAGCGATGGTTGAAAAACTTACGCTTCATATGGCCAGGGACACGCGATTTCCTGAGAAGGTCATCCTGCATGAAGACGTGTATGTGCAAGCGGTGCTTCGCCCAGACAGCCATCACGCCGCCTGCGTTGCTTTCGCCAAGGAGGGCGGGGCACAGCTTCTCATCACGCCCAGGATTTATGGCAACGTACAAGACGGTCTGCGGGAAGCGAAAGTTCCGAAGGAACGAGCGGATGAATTGATTCGAGTTCTGAATCGGGATTCCGAACTCGTTGGAGAACCGGAGTTGTCTAAGGATGCCGAGGACGAAGATTCACTTTACTACGTGAACCTGGCCATCTCACAGGAAGGGGGCGGTGGCAGCCAGATTACTTTGGTCACCGAAAATCCGTACTCGCTCCGATTCATGGACCTTCAGACTTTCGACAGTGATGGATTTGTTTTTAACCATCCGACGATTCGGATTGTCAATGCGGAAGCCTTCATGAGGGAGAGGGCAGCGGAAGACCCTGCGGCCAAGGCGACGGCTGAGGCAGCCCTACCGAGGGAAACGCGAGTTCTTCCGACACCTGAAAAGTCTGACCACAAATCACAGGAGTACATTCGCCTGGAACGTCCATGCCGAACCTCTGACAAGGTGGTTTTCGACGGGTCCGTTTACCGGCGTGCCTTGCTTGTTCCCTATGGGCCGGAGGCGGAGTGTCTTGCTCATGCCCAAGCGGGATGGTGCAAATTGGTTGTTACCCGCGACTTGGTCTCCGCACTGCTCCATGAGCTTAAGGAAGTAGACGGCGTTAGGCACCGAACCGCAGAATTGGTTCGCTACCTCAAAAAGCACGCCGAATGGCAGAGAGAACCGAGATTGCCTGTGGGCACTGACGTTGAGGGCTTCAATCTCGCCCTCGCGAATCGGAAGGAAAATATCACGCTTGTTTCGAGCCAATCTTTGGGAAATGCGAGCCACTTATTCAAGGATTATCCGGGCGTCCACGTGGTATCGGCTCACGAATTTCTGAAAGAGCGGGAGAATGTCCAGCCGGAAACTCCCTCGCGGCGAGAATCACGGTCGGGTGCAAGTCATGTGCTCGACGTTGCGAAGCGAGCGTTGGAGGCTTCTCGCCTGAATCGAATCACAGACCGTGTGAAGGGGTTAGACCGCGACATTGAGCGGTGAACCGACGGAATGACAATTCGGTCCCGCCAACTTGAGAAACGGCAATGCCTTAAAGTTGCACAATCAAAACCCATATTTGTCCTTCCGCATCCGAAACGCATCTTTCCCACCCTCCATGACCGTGGTGATTTCCTTGCGAATCTCCTCCACGTCAATTGCACCTTGGCACTTGATTCGCCCCCCCGATTGGTCGCCGGTGGTGCGATAGTCACAGCAGACAACCAAGTCCGCATCGCCATTAACCACGATGTTGGCGTTGTGGCTGGTGAAGATAATTTGTCGGCTCGATTTGGCGGTCCAAATCTCTTCAACAATTTGGAGTATGACTTGATTGTCAAGGTCTTCTTCGGGCTGGTCGATGATAAGCGGTGGCCCGGATTGATGAAGAAGCACACGCAATAGTGCGGTTGCTTGTTGACCCGCCGATGCGTCAGAGAATTTGATGTACTCACCTTCACGCTGCTTGTACTCAAATGCCGGAGAGTCATTGAGGTCTGTGAGCGAGATTTCCAACCACCCTTCGGGCTTGAGCTTACGAGCGACTTTCTCAATGTCCTGCCGCGAGAACCCGGCGGCAGATATCCTGGGAACATCCGGAATTACCGGGCTCGACACTGCGTCGAAATCAATCGCGGATAAGTGCTCAAGTTCCTCAAGCACTGATTCCCATTCCTGCACGCTATCCACCGCACGAGCGACACCGGCACATAGGTCATCTATCTTCTTTGCCTGACCTCGAATTCCCGTGCCTTCGAGCGTCGTACTCAATTGTCCGGCAACTTTGGAAATGCCTCCACCTGCATGAAGATTGGCTCTTATTGCACCTGATGACAGGCGACTGAGTTCCTGGCATCGCTCACCGAGCAATGTTGCACGCTGGCGGCAATAATCGACACGCTGCTGTCGCAAACTGGCGTAATCAGTCTCGGGTGTACCTTGAGATTGATATGTCTCTCGTCTCTCGGCAATGGTTGAACGAAGAGCGTTGGCACGAGCTTCGACTTCGGAAATCTGGTTCAAAAGGGATTCATGAGCCACGGCTCTCTTTCGAACTTCGTCGAACTTCGTCGCGTGTGCTTGTTGTTTTGCTGTCCAGTTCCTTCGGTTGTCCGAGAATCGCGTCCAATCGGCATTTGCTTGCGTCAAGAGTTGTTCGATTCCCTCAATCCTGGTTCTTGCCGCCGTAAATACCGACGAGATACTTTCGTCGCATTCGCCAAGGAGTTGGTCATTGGGCTGTGTGGCATCTCGCGTGTACCTTGCTGGTAGCGGCTCTAACTCGGATTTTGAGCGACGGACGACTTCATTGAGTTTGTCAACATTTCGCTGCCATTGGTCGAACACCTGTTGTTCAATCGAGTAGCGTTCCTGTTCCTTCAACACCGCCTGGTCGTCTGGCGATAACCCCTTCAAGCCAGTTCGAAGGGACTCCAACTGCTTCTCCAAAGACGCAAGCTCAACCTCTTGCCTGGCAATTTCGGTCCCCAGCTTTCGCTTGCGAAGAAGTTTGTTGTACGCGTCGCGTATCAAGGAAACAGTGTCGTCGCCAAGACTCTGAAGTTCGGCGAGCCGACGTGCTACTGGTGCCTCAACGAAACGCGTTAGTTCGTCCGAACGGACGCCAACGGCACTCAACTGTTTCTGGCTGTAAGCCTGGAGGGGAAGAAGTTCACGGATATCTTGCTCCGTGACCGGCTTCAGCGGTTCTTCCCCAACTTTGAGAAGGATCTCGGAGCTTTCTGTTTTACGCCGGACCTGATGACGAACACCGTTCACAGTGAACACAATTGTCACCGTGGCGTTGTGAGGAACGAGTGTGTTTTCGATTAGGGAATTTCGTTTGCTGTTAAAATCCGGAACATCTTCGGACGAGAACTGCGGTGGTTGGTCGCACAATCCCCACCGGACATATTCGAGGATTGTGGACTTGCCCGTTCCGCGTCCACCAATGAGGCAGTTGAACTGCGGATTGAACTCCAAATCAATCGGCCCCATGAATTTGCTGAGCGAAACGTGGACGGATTCTATAACAAGGGCTGGGAGTTGCGGTTGTGTGTGGGAAATTCGCGTCTTTCGTGCGAGGCACGCCTGCCGAATTGCCTCCGCCGTAGGTTTCGCCCATTTCACCCAAACTGAGTTGTTTCCTAGTGTGGCTCGGTCTTCCGAGCGGCTATCCGACGTTGGGAAAATGCCGAGAGGCTTGAATCCGTATGCTTCAATCTTTCCTTCGAGAATGTTCCGGTCACCTACCCCAACACCATCGATGCCGTGGTCAAGATATCCACCGACACAAGGCATCGACTTATAGTGAGCAAGAAATCCCTGACGTTGAAGAGTAGTCTGACTGCCACAGTTGACGTTCGGAAGGACAATATAACGGCCCTTTAGGATACTCAGTTCATCGAGCCGTTTATGCAGTGCAATGAAATCCGTGAAGTGGTCGAGACGTTGAACTTGAGCGTGCTTGGCATTCGCGGGAGGGTCTGGATTCAATGAGAGTGCCGTCGCCACCTGTGGCAAGAATTCCAGCGGGAAATCGGAATCGAGTAGAAGCAATGCTTGACACGGAATCCCCAGCGTTAGTTCCATGCCTGGAAACACGACTATTTGCTGTTGCTCAGGCACCGGGTTGCCTTGGGCATCGAACTCTGTTCGTGCCGCGTCTTTGAAATATCTGTAGAAGGCAGTGTCGTGATGGTCGGTTATCGCGACAGCATCAATGCCTTTGGTGCGACAATGGCGGATGAAATCCTTCGCGACTTGTTGACGCTCCGCATCGACGGTCGGGCAGTTGCCGGTCCAGTTCAAGTCACGCGGCGTGTGGACTTGGAAATCGCAACGAAAAAAGTGTGCACCGCTGTCCATTTCATGCCTTCCCTGCAACTGAATTCAGAAGTGAACCGACGTATGTGTCCCGGTCGTCCGGCTGGAAGAGGACGTTGCACGCCGCGAATTCCTCCTTGGTCATCCCGTCCGACCACCACTTCACCTGGATATAGGGGGTGTTGGAGACGATGAACGAAGCCAGCGTGACTTCCGGGTCCGCGAGACGAACTTCCAATTCTTTGATTGTCTCGTGGAACGCAATCTTCGGGTCGTGCCGACCTTCGAGATTTCGCAATCCCTTCGGGTCAACAAACGTGATGAACTGCTTCTTCGGCGTGAGCACCCACAGAATGAAATCCGGATGGAAATTCCCCGCCTCAAAGAAACCAATGCCGCGTCCTCGGCTGAGATTCCGCAACAGGTACAACTCTCGTTTTTCAAAGAACGGCTTGTTCGCATCGTAATACTTGCGAAGGTCTTCAACGAACATCTTCTCACCATCGTTCAGGTCCACCGGGCTGATTTCGATGAGCTTGCTGGAACAATGGAGGAGGGGGTAGTAGAGGTGCTGGCCAAAACCGATGGCATGGAGACTCTTGAAATTCCAGTCCTGGATTTTCTTCGACGTGATGAGAGCCTTGAGTTCCACCAGTTTGTCGGCGATGTCCTCCGCCGACTCGTCAATGAGAAGCCGGTACTCGTCGATGAAATTGGGGTCGCTCTCGTCCAGTTCCCTCAACTCAAGGAACTTCTGCTCATACGCACTCTTCTCGTGCTTGTAGTAGCGGTCCGCGTATTTCTTGAGCAACGCCACCGCGATTTCCTGCCACTGCCTCACCTGTTCAAAGCTGCGGAATTCCAACTCCGACGGCGGAATCAGCAGCGTGTACCAGTCCGCCCGTACCAGAAGGTCGGTCATAGCCTGCTTGGAAAGATTCAAGTTGAACCAAGCCCGCTCCGCCTTGAACCGTTGAAGTTCGAAATACACCTCGTCCATGTCCATGAACGCTAGGTGCGTGTCCCTGGTCAACCGTCCTTCTTCCTTGACGGCAACTTCTTCGCTACCTCGTCCCGTGGGGCTGGTCATCGCCTGGATGCGAGGATACCAGTCAAGCTGGACTTTGGCCTTTAGGAGCTTTTCAGGTGGCGGCCCCAAGTCGGGCTTTGGGCCTCCCCGCTTGAAATCAATGCCCTCCTTCAACCGGAGCATCTTGAGCTTCTTGCTATTCAGATTTGGGATGACGGGCAGAATGAACTGCAAGCGATTCTCGTTCGGCGGGAGACCTTCTTCTTCAAGGTACTCCTTGAATTGCTTCATGTAGTCCGCATGCACGCCGAAGATGTTGAGTGTTTCCAGCACGCGGACGTGCTCTGGTGGCCGCACGTCGCCTAGCACTACAACGCGGGATGAGCTCAAGTAATCAAAGCAGTCGAACCGATCTATTGCCTCATAATCGCAGATTTCAGGAGGCAAGGAAGCGATGGATGCGCAGGCGATTGCGGCTTTAAGTGGTGATCTGGACGTCTAT
>DATKPA010000043.1:0-8391 GCA_035524355.1 Phycisphaerae bacterium
GGCGGGTTTGCGGGCGAAGGTGAGGAGGCGGTTGCCGTGGGGGGGGGGGGAGTGCTGGTGGAGGTCGATGAGGATGTCGATGTGGTCGGTGCGGATGAGGTCAGCGAGCTGGGCGTCGGTGAGGTTGCGGGAGTCGCGCCAGTAGTCGGCGGATTTTTGGAGGTGGGTGGTGAGAGCGTCGGGGTTTCGCGTATCGGAGTAGCAGAATGATTCGACTTCGGCTTTGTCGTGGTGTTGGAGGAGGGGGAGGAGGAGCATTCCTATTGGGTGGGCGCGGAATTCGGAGGAGAGGTAGGCGATGCGGAGGATTTTTTGAGGTTCGCGTGAGTTTGAATATGTGGGGTTGCGCGGGGTGAGGGAGTCGGCGTGGCGGCGGTGGAAGTCGCGGTGTTCGTTGAGCAGGGTGGGAATATCAAGCGTGGGGTGGAAGAGGAGGGCGTGGAGGAGGGCGCTGTGGATGTCGGAGCGTTTGGGGGCGCTGGTCAGGGCGCGGCGGAGTTCGGCGAGGGCTTCGTCGTGGAGGGATTGTTCGAGGAGGAGTGTGCCGAGGTTGGTGCGGAGTTCGGCGGCGTTTGGCTGCTTTTCGAGCACAGTGCGGTAGAGGGCGATCGCCTCGTCGGGCTTGCCGATCTGGCGGAGGAGTTCGGCGAGGACGGATTGAACGTCGGCGATTTCCGGGAGGAGCTCGGCGGCGCGTTTTGCGTGGGGGAGGGCGTCGGCGATTTTGTTTTGACGGGCGAGGGCGATGCTGAGGGTGTGGTGGGGTTCGCCGCGGTTGGGGGCGAGTTGGGTGGCTCGGGTGGCGGCGGTGATGGCGTCTTCGTATTTACCCGCGCGGTTGAGGGCGGTGGCGAGGGCGGAGTGGAAGTCGCCGTTGAGGGGGAGTGCGGTGGTTGCGGATTGGAGGTGTTTGATGGCGTCGTCCAGACGATTGACGTGCGTCAGCGCGATGCCGAGGTTGCCTTGGGTGTAGGGGTTGTTGGGGTCGAGTTGGAGGGATTGTTCGAGGGGGGCGATGGCCTCGTCGTGGCGGCGGGCGACGCAGAGGGCGATGCCGAGGTGGGTGTGGGCTTCGGGGAGGGTGGGGTTGGCGGCGAGGAGGTCGCGGTAGAGTTGGATGGCTTCGTCGGGGCGTTTGGCGTTGAGGAGGATTCCGCCGAGGGTGAGGGTGAAGGCGGGTTGCGGGGAGAGGGCGATAGCGCGGCGGACGAGGCCTTCGGCTTCGGCGAGGGCGCTCCCCCCCCCCCCTCCTGCCGCGCTTGCCTGGTAGGCGATCATGCCGAGGAGGTGGAGGGCGTCGGGCTGGTCGGGGTAGACCTGGAGGATTTGGCGGTAGATTTGTTCGGCGTCTTTGAGGTTGCCGGCGTGCTGGTGGCGGAGGGCGAGTTGGAGGGCGTCGTGGACGGAGAGTTGGGTCATGGCTCTTTTGCGAGAGGCGGGGAAAAATGCGCTGGGCGGGGGTCGAACCCACAACCTTCGGCTTCGGAGGCCGACGCTCTATCCAATTGAGCTACCAGCGCCTTTGCGTTTTTGCCGCAGTTTTGCCATGATTTGGATGGCTGAAGCTGACGCGCACAAGCGCTTGTACAAGCGCTCGGGTTCTCCAAGGCGTCGCGGCAACCTGATTGGAAAAACACTGTCCGACATTGGTTTTCCTATCATCCGTGGCAAAGGACTGAGCAATGCGTGAACATCGTACACGGCCAAGGTGGCCTTTTCCAGAGCACGGAAAACTCACCGCTCATCCCAGGCACCTTTGGTGCAAGTGGATTGACGGAGGCACCCGGTATTTCGGGCGGTGGCAGGACCCAGATCCGGGCGATGAATTCGCAAAAGCCGCCCTCAAACGATATTTGGCCTACATGCATGCCAAGTCCCACGAACATCCGGTCCAGGTGCTCCCCACCGACCTGACTCTTCAAATTGCCGTGAATCATTACCTCACGGCGAGGAACAAGGACATGGTTGCAGGCACCCTGTCGCCGCAACAGCTCTTATTCTACCAGGACTTTGGCCGCGTCCTTCTGGAGACGTGTGGCCGTGACAAGCTGGTGAGAGACATGGGGCCAGCGGATTTTGAGCTTCTGCGGTCGAAGTTGATCGGTGGCCCGGTTTTCGTCGGCAAGCAAATCCAGTTGGTACGATCCATCTTCCGGTGGGTCGGAGAATATTACGGAATTCTTCCACGGTATGGAGGACAGTTCAACAAACCGAGCAAACGGGAGGTTCGCCGGTCGCGCAAGGCGCGGTCGCTCTTTGAGCCCGCCGAAATCAGAAAGCTGCTCAAGGCGGCATCTCCGGCATTGAAATGCTTCATTCTGCTCGGGATCAATTGCGGCTTCGGCCAGATGGATTGCGCAACGCTGACTGTCGCAGCGGTTGATTTGAAGAGCCGAGCAATCGACATTGAGCGGTCGAAGACCGCCGTCCGTCGTGTTTGCCCCCTCTGGCCGGAGACAGTCAAGGCGCTCAAAGCGTACAAGCGGCCCAATGCCGCTTTGCCGGAGCTGTATTTTGTCACCAAGTATCGGCAGCCATGGGTCAAGCTTAATGTCCATAAGGATGAGGCGGAGCATGTCGATCGCGTCTCACGTACCGATTCGATCGCTTTGGAACTGCGGAAGCTTTGCAGGGCAATCGGAGTGCAGGCTCGCGGATTTTACGTCCTTCGGCACACCTTCAACACGATCGCCGAAGGCGCCGCCGATCCCAACGCCCGCAAGGTCATCATGGGTCACACGTTTGACGGCATGGACGATTTCTATCTCCACCTCCACCAGCGGCCGGAATTCATGGCGAGGCTCAGGGCGGTAAGTGAATATGTGAGAAAATGGTTGTACCGTAAGTAAGTCCCCCGTACTACCACCAAGTCATCGCAAGTCCCACGTCGGTTCAATACCTGCGCTGCTCACCTCTAAACCAATATCTTCGAGCGTTTGCGAGATCGGTCCGCGGATTCGTTTGCTCGTCGGAATATTTTGCTTGTAGAAAATCCTTCTAACCTCTGCCCATCCGCATTAGAATCGCGTTCGCCCTTCAAATCGGGAGACCGCTATGAGCAGAACACTAGGGGGAGTCACAAAGAACGCATTTCTGTCAGCGGTGGCTTGTCACACGGCGGGTTGGTTCACACAGCACCCTCCGCGCGCGAGTGCACTTAGTGCTGGCGACCGCTTCCGAATGGAACAGGGTCAAGAAGTGGGAACGCGCGCACGAACGCTTTTTTCGGGGGGAATCCAGGTAACAAGTTTGAATGTTGAGGCCGCCGCGAAGCAAACGGCCCTCTTAATGCTGAACGAGGACGTTACCACCATTTTCGAGGCGTGCTTCAATTCAGACGGGTATACCGCCAGAGCGGATATCCTTTGCCGGATTTCAGCGGGCTGGCATTTGATCGAAGTTAAATCAGACGTGAACGACAGCCCGGAACTACTTGACGACCTCTCATACACGGCGATGGTAATGAACAAATGCGGCGTGAAGATAGCAAAGGCATCGCTGCTGCTGCTTTCAAAAGAGTTTCGCTTGGGGATGCCGAATTCTAAATTGTTCGTCGAAGTCGACCATACGGCGCAGGTTCAGGAGCGCGTCGTGGCTTTTTCTTCTCAGTGGCCCGCAATTCGGGACGCCATACTTGGCCCCACGAAACCCGAAGCCAAGCTTACTTGGATCTGCAAAAACTGCGGCTTCTTTGAGCAGGATTGCGTCGGCCATGGGATCAAAGACCACATTTTCGATCTCCCGCGTCTGCGTGACGGGAAGTTTAGTGATCTCATGCAACAGGGATTTCAAACCATCCACCAAATCCCCGCGAATTTTGCGCTCACAGAAAAGCAAAGTCTCGTCAGATCGTGCGTTCAGCAAGGGCGAGCCCACATCACCGAAGCAATCGCGACCGAACTCGCGAAGGTGTCTTGGCCCGCATATTACCTAGATTTTGAAACGCTCATGGCAGCGATTCCGTTTTACGAGAACGTCGCACCGTACACGCAAGTCCCTACGCAGTACTCCATTCACGTGTGTTCGGCGCCAGGAATCGTGACCGGCCACCACGAATTCTTGGCCGATCCCGCAAGGGACTGCCGAGAGGAACTCGCAAAGCAGCTTATCGCGGATGCTGGCACTATCGGGAGCATCGTTGCGTACCACGCAGCCTTTGAAAAAACCGTGATCAATGCTCTGGCAGCAAACTTTCCAGCGCTTGCCACATCATTGCTTGCGCTCACAGCGCGAATCATTGACCTCGAGGCGATTCTAATCGCCAGCTATTACCACCCGGATTTTCGAGGCAGCTACTCAATCAAGGTGACCTTGCCGGTGTTGGTGCCGGCCATGCGGTACGATGGTTTGGCAATTGGCGATGGGGACACGGCCGTCGCCATGTTTGCCCGCATGGCTCAAGGAAAATGCAGTGCCGAGGAAACAGCAAAAATTCGGAGCGATTTACTCACATACTGCAAGCAGGATACACTCGCCATGGTCAAACTCCATGAACGACTCGTTGCGCTCTCGCCAGCATAACGTTCCTCCCAAAGGACGCGCAGCCCTGTTCCACATGGTCTAGGGCTGCGGTAGGGACAGAAACGGCTTGTGATATGAAACTAAGTCGGTCATGCTATTTACGAATCCTTTTGCGCGAGACCACGCCAGGCCGGAGAAATCGACAGCATGTCTAACCCCTTCTTTGAGAAACCCGTCTTAAACTCGCCATATGTATGCCCGGAGCGGCACTGGGAATTGGATAAAGACGGGCAGCCCACACAGAAAATCATCGAAATCCGTCGTCGCGCCGAGTTCATCACGCCAATCCCCAAGGCGAAAAAGCGCAAGGGTGCCACCAAGCAGGAAGAAATCGTCTTCGATGAAGGCAAGGGGCTTTCGACGAAGGAACAGCAATATGATCCCACGTCGATCATCAACGAGGTGCGAGGGAACGTCGATGCGTGGCGGTCGTTGCCAAATCCCAACCAATGGCAGGTCACACCGGAGACTGCTCGCCTTCTCCAGCACTGGCGTCACTTCAATTTCAGCGGAGTCAGACCCTTCTTCTGCCAGGTCGAGGCAGTGGAAACCGCAATTTGGCTCACCGAAGTCGCGCCCCAGTCGAAGAGCGGGAAACGCCTACTCGACCATCTTGTTTCCGCCAACCGAGATGCCAATCCGGGTCTGATGCGGCTCGCCCTGAAACTCGCCACCGGTGCTGGTAAGACCACAGTAATGGCCATGCTCATCGCATGGCAAACCATCAATGCCGTACGCCGGCCGGGAAGCAAGCATTTCACGCGCGGATTTCTGGTATGCGCCCCAGGCTTGACGATCAAAGATCGTTTGCGCGTCCTTCAGCCGAACGATCCCGACAGCTACTACGCGAGTCGAGAACTGGTTCCGGGAGACATGCTCGATGATATCAACCGGGCCAAGATCGTCATTACCAATTACCATGCTTTCAAATTGCGCGAGCGCATTGAACTCTCCGCGGGAGGGCGGTCATTACTTCAAGGGCGCGGCGGGGAGGAGCTCAACACGCTGGAGACAGAGGGGCAGATGCTCCAGCGTGTCATGCCGGACTTGATGGGCTTGAAGAACATCCTCACGATCAACGACGAAGCGCACCATTGCTATCGAGAGAAACCGCAGGAGGTCGACGAAGAAGAAGAACTGAAGGGCGACGAGAAGAAAGAGGCCGAAAAAAACAACGAGGCTGCGCGGCTGTGGATTTCCGGCCTCGAAGCTGTAAACCGAAAACTCGGCCTAAGTCGTGTCGTGGATTTGTCCGCAACTCCGTTTTTCCTGCGGGGCTCCGGTTACGCCGAGGGAACGCTGTTCCCTTGGACCATGAGCGACTTCTCGCTTATGGATGCCATTGAATGCGGCATCGTTAAATTACCGCGCGTGCCTGTAGCGGAAAATATCCCCGGCGAAGAGATGCCCATGTTCCGCGATCTTTGGGAGAACATCCGCAAAGACATGCCTAAGAAAGGGCGCGGGCAGGGAGGGGAACTCGATCCCCTTAAGCTTCCCACTCGCTTGCAGACCGCTCTGCAAGCTCTCTATGGTCATTACGAAAAGACCTACAAACTTTGGGAGCAAAAGGGCATTAAAGTTCCACCGTGCTTCATCATCGTCTGCCAGAACACCGCCATTTCAAAACTGGTTTACGATTACATTTCCGGCTTCCAACGTAAGAATGAGGACGGCACGACCACGCTCGACAACGGGCGCCTCTCCCTGTTCCGTAATTTTGATGAAACCACAGGCAATCCGCTGCCGCGTCCGAATACACTGCTCATCGACAGCGAGCAACTTGAGGCCGGCGACGCTCTCGACGACAACTTTCGCAGCATGGCGACCGACGAAATTGAGCGCTTCCGCCGAGAAATCGTCGAACGCACAGGTGATGCTCGCGCTGGCGATAACATCACTGACCAAGAATTACTCCGCGAAGTCATGAATACCGTCGGTAAACCGGGCCAACTTGGAGGCGCCATTCGTTGTGTGGTGTCCGTTTCGATGCTCACAGAGGGCTGGGATGCCAACACCGTCACTCACGTGCTCGGTATTCGAGCCTTTGGCACACAACTCCTATGCGAGCAGGTCATAGGACGCGCGCTCCGGCGTCAGTCTTACGAACTCAACGAAGAAGGCCTTTTCAACGTCGAATATGCCGATGTCTTCGGCATTCCCTTTGACTTTACGGCCAAGCCAGTCATTGCCCCGCCGCAGCCTCCGCGTGAAACCATTCAGGTGAAGGCTATCAGCCCTGAACGCGACGCCCTCGAAATCCGCTTCCCGCGTGTCGAAGGCTATCGTGTTGAACTGCCCGAGGAAAGACTCACCGCTGACTTCAATGAAGATTCCATCCTGGAACTCAGCCCCGACATTGTCGGCCCCTCGATCACGCGCAACGCTGGCATCATCGGCGAAGGCGTCGACATGAGCCTTGATCATTTAGGCGACATCAGGCCGTCCACACTCGTTTTTAATCTGACCCAGCGCCTGCTGTATACGAAATGGCGCGATCCCGGCGAAGAGCCGAAGCTCCACCTCTTCGGCCAGCTAAAGCGCATCACGAAAGAATGGCTGGACACTTGCCTCGTCTGTAAGGGCGATACCTATCCGGCATTACTCATGTACCAAGATTTGGCGGACACCGCGTGCAATCGAATTACTGCCGCAATCACAAGAAAGTTTATTGGCGAACGTCCGATCAAGGCACTGCTTGATCCCTATAATCCAACCGGTTCGACCCGTCACGTTCGATTCAATACGTCCAAGACTAATCGCTGGCAGACGAGCTCAAAACACAGCCATATCAACTGGGTGATACTCGATAGCGATTGGGAAGGGGAGTTTTGCCGTGTTGCCGAGTCACACCCCAGAGTGATCGGATACGTCAAGAATCAGGGTCTTGGCCTCGAAGTACCGTATCGTTATGGCTCCGAAACACGAAAGTACTTGCCTGACTTTATCGTGCTCGTGGATGACGGCCACGGTCCCGACGATCCTCTGCATCTGGTGGTTGAGATCAAAGGCTATCGACGCGAGGACGCGAAAGAGAAAAAGTCCACGATGGACACTTACTGGGTACCCGGCGTAAATCATCTTGCTACTTACGGGCGCTGGGCATTCGCCGAGTTCACCGAGGTCTACCAAATCCAAGCTGATTTCAAGTCGAAAATCAAAAGCGAATTTGACAAGATGATCGAATCTGCCTCCACACAATTAACGACCGAGACGAAATAATCATGGCCAAGAAATCTACAACACTAAAGTCCGTTGAGACGCTAAGGCACGAGGAAGCCACGCGGAAAAACATTCCGACGGCGGAGTTCCAATCCGTTCTCAAGCCCGACGAGCAGAAACCTGTGAAAGTGCGCTACCCGCGCGACACCGACATCGATCCGCAACTCGTCTGGCGTGGCAAGGACGAGCAGGATTGGAGCGATCTGGTTGTGCATGCTCCCCCTCTTTATATCCAGGAGAAAGTCCAGCCCAAGGTCCTCATTGACGATCTGCTTGAGCGCACTCGGACTGATACCAAGGCTGCTGATCCGCAGATCGATCTTTTCGCAGACTTCAACGGCATTCCAAAGGGAGCCGACAAGACCGACTTCTATCAACATGATCAGAACTGGTCGAATCGAATGATCCTCGGGGATTCATTGCAAGTCATGGCCAGTTTAGCTGAGCGCGAGGGTCTTCGCGGAAAGGTGCAGTGCATCTACTTCGATCCGCCCTACGGCATCAAGTTCAACAGTAACTTCCAGTGGTCTACTACCAGCCGCGACGTGAAGGATGGCAAGGCCGACCACATCACGCGCGAGCCCGAGCAGGTCAAAGCCTTCCGTGATACATGGCGCGACGGTATCCACAGCTACCTCACCTACCTCC
>DATKPA010000044.1:0-5320 GCA_035524355.1 Phycisphaerae bacterium
CCACTACCTCCACAAAGACCTCCCCCCCATCCTCATCCTCCACGGAACCGCCGACAAAACCGTCCCCTACCAAGGCTCCCTCAACTTCCAAACCCAAGAAAAATCCCTCAACAACGAGTGCGACCTCATCACCCTCCAAGACGCCCCCCACAACATCACCACCTGGCAAAAATCCGCCCCCACCTACCCCCAACAAATCGCCGACTGGCTCCACCACATCTTCTACACCCCACCCACGACCACCCCCGCCCGTTAGCCGTCGCCGTAGCGGCGACGTTTCCCTCCCCCATTCCAAAACCGATATGCACTTTTTTCTTCCAACCCCAAACGCCATCGATTAAAACACCCCCACGATATCGCGCGCTCACGCTTAAGAACGAACCATGAAACAACACCTCAGGCCCATCATCCCAATTCTCCTCCTCACCACCGCCGCCACTCCCGCCCCGACTTCCCAACCAACCACCTCCCCCGCCACTCAACCCATCACCCAACCCCACGAACGCCGCTTCACCTCCATGCCCGACATCCTCAACAAAGTCCCCGACAATCTCCGTCCCCAGGCAACCTACGACTGGCACAAATACACCGAGAACAAATTCAAAGACTGGGTCGCCCAGCAAATGATCGGCATGACCTTCGATGAAGAAGTCCAATTCGGAGGCACAAGCGCCACGCCAAATCCATACGCTCACCCCCCCGGCCAGGAATGGATCGTCCCCCTCGGCTACTACTCCCACCGCTTCTCCTGCCTCGGCGCCCTCCACACTTGGAAAGTCTACCTCCCCGCCATCCTCACCGACGAAGCCGGCGCCAAAAAATGGGAATCCTATAAGCCCGGCACCCGCCTCCGACTGAAAGGCACCATCAAATCCGTCGTCATCTCCCCTCACGCCTTGGAATCCAAACCCCTCCCCCAATACGATTTCGCAATCCTTCTCGACAACCGCCAAATCACCCCACCCCAATAACCCAACACAACCCCAAGCGCAAGCGACGGCCCCTCCCCCTCTCGAAAACCCGCCCCCCCCCCCTTGGCACCGCGTGCAGGAAGCAGCCGAGGAGGTTTCAATCGTTGTCAATTCCGCTGACAACCTCCTGAACTGTCTGCACGCGGCGCTCAAGGTCTTACGCCTTGTTGAATTCGGAGAACGCCGGCTCCTTCGCCGCCTCTTCCCCTTCGTGCAGCGGGATCACGTGGCTGGCCGACCTGGATTCTTTCGGCTTCTTCGCGACAACGGTGTTGCCGAACGATTTCTTGGCCACCACCGCATGTTGCGCCTTCACCTGGTGACTCGCGGGAGCCTTGCCCGAGGCGCCCGCTCCGCCCACCAGGGCGAGCAGTTCCTGCACCATGGTGCGCATCTGTTCGGCCTGGGCCGATAGTTCCTCGGAAGCCGCCGCCGATTCCTCAGCGCTGGCCGCGTTGGACTGGGTGACCTTGTCCATCTCGCCGACGGCCGTGTTGACCTGGCCGATTCCCTGTGACTGCTCGTTGGACGCGGCCGCGATCTCGCTGACCAGGGCATTGACCCTGGTGGCCGCAGAGGTGATCTCTTCGAGCATCTTGGCGACTTCGACGCTGATCGCCACGCCGTTCTTGGCGTTGTTGACGCTGCCTTCGATGAGGGCAGCGGTGTTCTTCGCGGCTTCGGCGGAGCGCATCGCCAGGTTTCGGACTTCCTCGGCCACCACGGCGAAGCCCTTGCCCGCTTCACCGGCGCGGGCGGCTTCGACGGCCGCGTTGAGAGCCAAAAGGTTCGTCTGGAAGGCGATCTCATCGATGACCTTGATGATCTTGGCGGTGTCGCTGGCGCTCTTCTGGATCTCGTCGATGGCGGTGCCCATCTTGTGCATCGCCTCATTGCCCTGGTTGGCCGCTTTCTGGGCCTCGGAAGCGAGGCTGGCGGCCTGCTGGGCCGTTTCCGCGTTCTTCTTGGTCATGGAACTCATTTCCTCGAGTGCCGAGGTCGTCTCCTCAAGCGCCGCGGCCTGCTCGCTGGCGCCTTGCGCCAGCGACTGGCTGGATCCCGCGACCTGCCCGGAAGCCGACGCCACCTGGCTCGACCCTTCTCCCAAACCTCCCGCGATGCGGTTGAGCACCCGGTTCGTACCGCGCACGATCGACAGCGCCAGGATCGCTCCCGCCAGCGCGATGATGCTCGATCCCGCCGTCGTCTGCACCTTCGCCGCTGCCGTCGTGGCGGCGGCGTTCTGCGCGACCTCCTCCTTGGATTTGTTCAACGAAGTGACAATCGCAGCGGAATTCGCCGCGATCTGCGGGCCGATCTTGTCCAGGCCCTCCTTGACCAGTTCGTTGCGCTCCACCTGCAGCTTCTCGACGTGCTCCATGCGCCCGATCCAGAAATTGATCGCCTCGCCGGCTTCCTTCAGCCAGGCCTTGCGCCGGGGATTCTTGACTTCGGATTCAAGCACGCCCAGTTCGTGCGTGGTCTCCTCGGCGTATTTGACCGCATCCTGGGACACGGCCGGGTCGCCCGATCGGAGGTATTTGAAGAAGTACAGCCGAGCCGTCTGGTATTTTTCACCGGTCTCGGCGGCCGTGAAGCCTACCTCCGGGTCGCCGTCGGCGTGCGCCGTGGATGCGATCTCGTTGATCAGCTCGGTGGCACGCGCGGCGGTCGGGTTCAGTTGCTGTTCAATGATCGCATTGCGCTCGTCGATGCGACCAACCACCTCCGCGAACTTGTGCTCATATTCCTCGATGCTCGCCGCGATCTCCTCCACCATCTTGACCCGTTCGGGATTCTGGATCGTCTGCTTGGCCAGTTCCAGCTTATGGGCGAACGATGCCACCGCGTCGGAGTACTTCACCAGGTCCGCATCGCTGTTGGAAAGCAGGAAACCCTTGACGTTCAGGCGGGTCGCGAACATATCCGCGTCCAACGCGGTCAGGAGGTTGTCCTGGTCGTTGAGGTGCTCGGAATCGGCGTTCGCATTGGCGACCGTGCTGCTGGCGTTACTGGAGAGCGCCGCCAGCACGAGAATACCGGTGACGACCGTGCCGAAACCGCCGGCCAGCTTGGCGCCCAGCGTCATCGACCGACCCTGCGAGCCATCGGCTTTGGTCGTTTTGGAAAGCGCAAGAGTGGCTCCGGCAGTCAGGATGAGTGCCAGACCCGCCGCGCCCGCGAATACGTAGAAAAGAGTGTCGCTGTCATGCGCCGCGGGCTTGATCGCCGCACATTCCTCCGCCTTGCCGGCTTTGGCGCCGTAGGCGGCCCGCTCGGCGACCTTCAACTCCGGAGCGGCGAAGGCGCCCGTGGAGGCCACTTTGGAGGCCTCGGCGGCGTTGCCACTGATGGTTTTGTTTTCGTGCCCGCCGGCCGGTTCGCGTTGTTCAACCAGGGGGGCATCGAGAAGTTTCTGCTGCCAGGGAAGCTGGCCCATCCAGTTCACGCCGCCGGTTTGCACGTCATAGACGGCGCCGACGACCTGCACCTTTCCTTCCTTGACGGCCTCGCGAAGTTCTTCGCTGTGGGTGAGCAGTGTGCCCATGGTCTGCCACACGTTGGCCTTGACGACCTGGGCGATGAGGGCGTCGCCCTGGAGGGTGGGCTGCTCGGACTTCACTTGTTCGGCTGCCGGAACAATATTGCTGACGAGCGAGGCGATGTTGCCGTGGACGCTGTCGCCCTTGACGACGGCGGTGACGGCGCCGCACTTGGAGTGTCCGAGGACGACAAGCAGGCGGGTTCCGAGGTGGCCGACGCCGTATTCGGCGCTGCCGATCTCATCGGTGCCGGCGACATTGCCGGCAACGCGGACGACAAAGACGTCCCCGATGCCCTGGTCGAAGAGGACTTCGGGCGAGACTCGCGAGTCAGAGCAGGTCAGCACCGTGGCGAAGGGGTGCTGGCCCTTGGCGACGGTGAGGTCGCGTTGGGCCTGATCCTGGTGGGGATGGGTCAAGGCGCCCGCAGTGAAACGGGCGTTGCCATCCATCAGCAGTCGCATCGCCACGTCGGCATCGGGGGATGCCGACGGGTCCGCGCCCATCACCAGGGTGCCGGCGCTCAGTGCGACGGCTAACGCAAGCAGGGTGGAACGAAATGCATGCCTCATCGGGGGTTCCTTTCTGTTTGTATTCTGTTAAATTCCGTTGTACAGACGTTGTACAGACGTGGGCGGCTCCGTCAGGAGAATTGAGACTTCACGGCCCTAAAGCCAAATTGCATTGATGCCCGCGCTCATGTGATCTCCTTGAAACGCCCGTTGTGAGGTCACCGCAACGGGTGGGCGGAAAAACTTTCGGCTCAACCACACCCCCCTGTTGAGCAGTTCCATGGGAGATTGTCACCCGACATCCGCATCGCAGAATCTGCGGGGCGCATGAATTCCGAATCGCCTCGCGCAGGTGCCGCGTATCTGGCGGAAAACCATGACCTTTATGACGCTCGATGTTTGGAAATTCTGATACTAACTAATCTCCATAGGTCTTCTATAACCACAAAAAGGGGAGCTCCTCTTCTCCCCCGCCGCCCCCTTCCCCGCCCACCAACACCACCTCCGCTAACCCTCATCCTCATCCTCATCTTTATCCGTATCCTCCCCCCCGCGACCTCGCGCCGAACCCATTTGTACGACTATCCGCCGGATTCTCGCCGGCCTGAGAAGAATCCCCTCCCCTCCGCCTCCGTGCGCCCGTGCCTCTGCGACTTAGTGCTTCCCGTCTTCCCCGTTTCGTCATTCAGTCATTCGTCATTCGAATTTGATTCGTCATTCGTGCTTCGTCATTCGTCATTTCTTCCTGACTTCGTGTCTTGATTCCGGCCCCACCGCGCCATCCCCATTCGTGTCCATTTGTGTCCATTTGTGGGCAATTCACGTCGTCGTCGAGGGGGGGGGAAACACTTGCAAAGCGCGAACAACAAAATCTTGACGTTCACATTCCGTAAGGTATACTATAACCCAAACAAACCCGGGGATGGCCACCATGCAAAAGCACACCTATGCTACCGCGACGGTCACGGAGCGCCCCTCACCCCATCCCCCCACCGCCACTCCCCCCGCGCCGGCGGCGCAACCCCGCTCCCCCCAACCCAAAAAGCGCCAAAAAAAGCCCAGCAATCAAATCACCCCCCAAACCCCAAAATCGAGGAGGATCGAAGCGGAACGACTCCCTATCCCGGCATATCGCCCCTCCAAAACCCCCTCCACCCCCACCCCAAACCCCACAAAAACCCCATTCCCACCCCAAAAACCCACTTTCCCCCCTCCAAAACTTTTTCCCAGCGCAAAAAATCGCGCAACTCCTTATTTCCCGTCCCCCCCCCCCCACCCCCATTCTGAATTCACT
>DATKPA010000045.1:0-27482 GCA_035524355.1 Phycisphaerae bacterium
ATCCGCCCCCCCCCCCCCCCTCCCCTGGCACGACCCCAAGTGCGAGAACATCGACAACGCCCTCATGGGCATCCACGCCGCCCTCGCCAGCATCAACGGGGGGGGGCGCCCTCCCAATTACCGCGGCGTCGCCATCTCCGACGAATGGGACATGACCCCCGACAAGTGGTTCGATTTCCAGGTCCATTTCCTCAACACCCCACCGACCACCCTCCCCGAAGGCCCCACCACCATCCCGTCGAACCCCCTGGACTTCAACAACAATTCAGCCACTCCCCCCTAACGCTTCTCGTGATCCTTCGCAGCGTTACTTCGTGTTTCCGTTGTCGTCCTCTTCCCCGCCGAGACCTGCACCAACGGCGTCGGCACGCCATAGCGCAACTCCGCATGCGAATCCTTCGGCTTCTCCACCACCGCCGGCCTCGTCATCAACCACTCCAACCCCAAACCCGAGAACTCCCCGCCCGCCGTCGCCAGATCTCCCGCAGCCGTCTCATCCGTCCGTGGATTCGAGGGGTTCGCCGATCATATCGCTCACAGAATTCCCTGGCTTCATCAATTGGGCCCCCTCGTTTCTCCGGGCTCGCTCATGCTGCACCAAAACCACAACCACAGCAATCCAAATGACGATCTGCAGTAACTGCACAATCAGATGCGTCTCCGTCAATTTCGCCGGCGCCCACAAGGAAGCGCCCATGGCCAGAAACGCGAGCGTCAGCAGCGAATCATTCGTCCGCATCGCCATTACCGCCAAGGCAATAAGGGCAAACAGCATCACGCCATCGTCATAGTAATAGTGGTAGCTCCAGAGTCGTGCAATAATTGACGCAATGCCAAACAGAACAAGCAAGTCTTTGGTCCGTGCAAGAACCATGGCCGCCACGCCCAAGACAAAGCCGAGCAATCCGATAATTAACGTCGCATTCTGCGGAGCGGCGCCCAGTCGAATCAGGTACTGCACAGGTCCGTAGCCCCCGCTGACCCACACCCGGCCGGCCGCAAACATCTGGCGCGTCATTTCCAGTGGATCCGTACGCGTCAACCACCAGCACACCAGTGAACACGCCGCCAGATAGATTCCCGCGACCGCCACGGTTTTGAAGTCCCTCCGGACCAAAAACACCAGCACGAACGGACCTGTTAGCGTCGGCTTCAACAGAACAATGCCCAGCACCAGTCCCGCCCAAAGCGGGTGTCCGCGCTCGGCAAGCAGCAGCGTAACGATGAGGAGCAATACCAGGAGCAACGGATAATTGCCCAGATAGATAGCCCGCGTCCAACCCGCGATCGCCGTCAGGCTGAGCGCGAATAACAACGACGCCCGCAGCCCCCACATTCTTCCCGTCGTCCATCCCCAGGCGAACATCGCTGCCAGCGATAAGATCATCCATGCTGCATAATAATTCTGTAACACAGCACGCGGAACGCCAACAAACAGAAGCGCGGATATATATGCCCAGCCCGGATAGACGGTCCCCCCCGGTACACCGAGGTCCGGATCAACCGAGGAATCGCGTCCCGAAGACCATTGCGACAGCGGCGCACACGCCTTCATCGCCGGATCATTCGCGAACGCCACATCGAATGGATTCTTCCGCCGGAGAACGTACCGCACTTCCGACCATCGCATCTGCGCGTCTGCAAATCCGACCTTCTTATCTGCGATCAGATGCCCGTAATAAATCCCAAATCCGCGGACAATGTACGTGGCCGACAGAGCCGCCAGGATCACACAGAACAAGACCCACCAGCGCCGGTCATGAATCAATTGTGCCAATCTCAAGGTGAACAGCTCCTCGTAGGTACTTCAGATATGTGCATATCGGAAATTCGCATCACCGAAATACAGCTTTTCTCTGCCAATTGCAGCAGCAGCCCCCACCGGCATCCCATTCAGCAAGCCGCCCCCGGGCCCATTTTCGTAAAAAGCTAATCCTTGACGCGAATCTGTACTAGCGGCGTCGGCACGTCATACCGCAGTTCCGCATGTGAATCCGCCGGCGCCTCCACCACCGCCTGGGGGGGGGGCTTCTCCATCACCGTCCGCACCATCGCAATCTCATCGCACCCGTCGCGCTTGGGGCACTTGATGCAGACCGACCACACCTTCAACGGCAGCGCCGATTTGTCGACCACCGCAAACCCCAGCCTCTCGAAGAACGCCTGCTCGTAAGTCAGCGCGAAAACCCGATGAATCTCCAGCCGCCGCGCTTCCTCCACCACCGCATTCACCAGCATCTTCCCGATCCCCTTCCCCTGCATCGACGCCTCCACCGCCAGCGACCGCACCTCCGCCAGGTCCGCCCACACAATCTCCAGCGCGCAAATCCCCACTACCCGCCCCCCTTCCTCTTCCTCCGCCACAAAAAAATCGCGAATCGCCTCGTACAGTTCCGCATGCGAGCGAAACAGCATTTTCCCCCGCTGGGCAAACGCCTCGATTAGCGCTGCAATCCCCGGCACATCCCGAACAGTCGCTGGCCGAATCTTCATACTTCCATCATATCCCGAGTAAGCCGTTCACGGCGCCGGCACGATCATTGTTTCACCATCGCCACAACAGCGGCCTCATTGACCGGCGAAATCACCCCCCGTTCCGTCACGATCGCCGCAATCAGCCCCGCGGGCACCACATCAAACGCGGGGTTATACGTCTTCACCCCCATCGGCCCGGTGCGCCGCCCAAACCCCTCGGTGATCTCCTCCGCCCCGCGCTCCTCAATCGGAATCCCCGCCCCGCTCGCCAGGTTCAAATCAAACGTGTTCGTCGGCGCCGCCACGACAAACGGAATCCCATGCGCCTTCGCCAGCACCGCCACCGAGTAGGTACCGATCTTGTTCGCCGCGTCGCCGTTGCGCGCGATTCGATCCGCCCCCACGATCACGACATCCACCTTCCCCTGCTTCATCACCAGCCCCGCCATGTTATCGCAGATCAGCGTCACATCGACGCCGCTTGCCCCCAGTTCCCACGCCGTGAGCCTTGCCCCCTGCAGCAGCGGCCGCGTCTCATCCGCAAAGACCTTGAACTGCAACCCGCGCCGCTGCGCTTCGTACATGATCGCCAGCGCCGTCCCATGATCCGCCGTCGCCAGCGCCCCGGCATTGCAATGCGTCAGCACGCCGCCCCCGTCCCGAATAAAATCCACTCCATTCCGCCCGATCGCCAGGCACATCTCCGCATCCCGCCGCAGAATCCCCTGCGCCTCCTCCAGCAGCCGCACCTGCAGTTGCCGCACGCCAACCCCCTTCTCCGCCCGCGCCACGCCCAGCATGTACTCGACGGCCCATTCCAGATTCACCGCCGTCGGCCGTGAACTCTTCAAATACCGCCCCGCCGTCTCGAGCGTTTGCACCAGGAGGGCCGCCTGCGACGTCGTCGGCACCGACCGCGCCGCAATCACCATCCCAAACCCCGCCGCCACCCCGATCGCCGGCGCCCCGCGCACCGCCAGCGTCTTGATCGCCTCCCACACCTCCTCCACCGTGTTCAACCGGAGCGTCACCACCTCGCCCGGCAACTTCCGCTGATCCAGAATCTCCAGATGCCCCTCGGCTCCACCCACCCACTGAATCGTCGCCGGCCGGCTTTGCGTCATGAAATCACACTGCTTTCGAACGAAGTAATTGAGTTAATCAAGTTAATTGAGTTAATTGGGATTTCGCCACCACATGTGGCCCATGCGTCCTAATTAACTCAATTAACCAATTAACTCAATTAACCCCGGTAGAATCCCAGCACCACATCCGCTACCCGCTCAATCTGCGAGTCCGTCAGCTCCGGAAAAATCGGCAACGCCAGGACCTCTTCGCACGCCTTCTCCGCCACCGGAAACGCGCCCTTCCTGTACCCCAGATCGGCGAAACACTCCTGCATGTGCAGCGAGCGCGGATAAAAGATGTTGCACCCCACGCCCTCCTTCCCCAGGTGATCCCGCAGCGCATCCCGCCGCGGCACGCGAATCACATACTGATGGTAAACATGATGCACACCGGATTTTTCCACCGGCGGCCGCACATCCGTCCCCTGAAACCGCGACGTGTAATACCGTGCGATTGCGCGCCGCCGTTCGTTCCACTTCTCCAGCCACTTCAGCTTCACATTCAGCACCGCCGCCTGGATCGCATCCATGCGGAAATTCCCCCCGACAAACTCATGGTGATACCGCGTCGTCTCCCCATGCTGCCGCGTCTGCTTGAACCGCGTCGCGAGTTTCTCATCGCGCGTCACCAGCGCCCCCGCATCCCCCGCCGCCCCCAGGTTCTTCGTCGGATAAAAACTCAGACAGGCGCATAGGGCACTCTCGCCAATCTGCTTCCCCTGCGGATCGCGCGCCCCGATCGCCTGCGCCGCATCCTCCACCACCGGCACCCCGCTTCGGCAGGCCACTTCCGCCAGCGCCGCCGTATCCAGCATCTGCCCATACAAATGCACCGGCACAATCGCCTTCGTCCTCGATGTCACCGCCCCCTCCACCTTCGAGACGTCCATCAAAAACGTCTCCTCCTCGATATCGACAAACACCGGCCGCGCTCCCGCCCGCACGATGCAGCCGGCCGTTGCGAAAAACGTGAAGGGGGTGGTGATGACCTCATCCCGCTCCCCCTCGCTTCGGCCGATTCCGAGCGCCATCAACGCCGCCAGAATCGCATCCGTCCCCGAGGAAAGCGCCACCACATGCCCCCCTACCATCTTCCCCAGGTTCTCCTCAAACCGCCCCACAAACGGCCCGCTCACCGCCCCGCTCGTGTACTGCTGGCTCTCCAGGACCTCCCGAACCGCCCCCTCCACCTCGTTCCGGATCACCTGCCACTGGGTCGCCAGCTCGAACAACGGCACCGCAGCGGCCTTCTTCGCACTCTCCACCTGTGTCATAACCATTTCACTCCTAATCCAGCCATATTACGACTCCCCTTTCCAACTGTAAAACTGCCTTGGCTCGGACATTTCTTCGCCCCCCGGAGCAGCCACGATCGGCTGTCCGGACCCGATGCGGCAGCAGCATGCCGTCCGCCTTTTCGCAGGGCCGCCACGAGCGCATTTCCGACGCTCCACTCCGGAAGGGCTGCGACATCGCCCCTCGCGCGCCGCAGGCACAAAGTTTGCCATACCACAATAAAGCCATCGCCAAACAAAAGGAGAATACATGGCTCGGATCATTCATCGTGCACTTGCCGTAATTGTCACCGGAGCTTTGCTGTCCGCGTGCGATAGCACGCCCGGAGTTGGTGACCAGGAACACCGGGCCATGCTGCACGAACAGGCGCAGGCTGCGATCGTTGATTTCAAAAATGCCGATCCCTCCATCCAGCACTTCTTCGATAATGCCCACGCTTACGTCGTCTTCCCGAATATCACAGCGGCAGCCGCCGGCGTCGGCGGAGCAGGCGGCGCAGGCGAAACCTATGAACAAGGAAAATTCGCCGGCTACGCTGATGTGACCAAGGGATCCGTCGGCGCGCAGGTCGGCGCCGAGAAGTTCGCCGAAATCATCTTTTTCGAGACCACTTCCAGCTACCTTGATTTCACGAACAGCGTCCTGGAACTCGACGCCCAGGCCACAGCCGTCGCCGCCTCCAGGGGCGCCGGCGCCACCGCCAGTTACCGCCGCGGCGTAGCCATCTTCACCATGCCCCTCGACGGCCTCATGGCCCAGGCAGCCATCGGCGGACAGAAGTTCCGCTACGAAGCCGCCGACCAACCGACGCGCTAACCACTGCACAGTCTGATCCGTCGGTCGCCAAAGCCTCTGGTCCCGACGAGCCACAAGAAACGCTTCGCTTGGGCCGAAAGGCCCAAGCGAAGCGTTTCCATTGAATGAACCGTTCATTCGAGCCCACGCGCATCCCCTGCGTCCAACCTCCCTCCCGCCACGCGCCTCCGAGCCCACAACTCCCACCACCAGCATCATTTTTTACGCAAAAAACGAGATACACGCACATTTAACCCGCTACTTCCCGCTCCCCCTTTCAGATTTCCCCCTATCCCGCACCAAACCCCCGGGCCTCAATTACCGATAACACTGATGAAGAACAGTCGTTACCGGAACCTCGAGGCATGTCCGTCCGACAATCCATCCTTTCCACGCTCACCGGCTCGGAGAACCTCGCCGTCGAGCGCATCATCGAACTCGCGCTGCCCGACGCCCTTCCGCACGAGCAGATCGAGCTCGCCGACGTCCTCCTCGAACGCAACCGCCGCGCCGGATGGGTCACCCTCATTCGCACGTTCCATCGCCTCGAAGAATCGATCCGCAGCAAAATCCTCTCCCGCCCGCGCGATCTCTTCGGCCCGCTCGCCGAATGCAGCCACGAACCGGAAGGGCCCACGCGCCAGAACGTCATCAACATCGTGCGCCTCGTCGCCGATGGGAAGCTCGTCTACCTGCTGGCCGAGGCGCTCATGGACCCGCGGACGGAAGTCCGCGAGCTCGCCGGAAAAACGCTCCTCGAAGCCATCCGCCGCCACATGCATGATCACAGCGCCGATCCGGCCGACGAATCCGCGGTTCAGCACCAGATCACCCGCGCGCTCGACTTCGCCATCCGCCAGTACCGCACGCACCGCCAGCCCCCCGCGCTCCTCGCCGCACTCATCAATGAACGCCAGCAGACGGGCCGGATCTGGGACTACTTCCAGGATACCTACGAAGAAATCACCCGGGCGGCCACCGGCATCCTCCGCTCGCCCGGCGACCCCGGCCTCGGCGCCGCGATCCTGATCGCCCTCGCCTCCCCCCTCCGCACCGCCGCCATGGCCGGCATCTCCGGCGCCGACGGCCCGATCGGCGAGGCCGTCGCGCACCAATCCTTCCGCCTGCTTGACCCGGTCCTCCGCGACTCCGCTCAAACGATCCAGCACCTCAAATGCGTGGCCGGCGCGCGAAAGGATCCCCCATGGACGCAGGCCACCTGGCCTGCGTGGCTCCGCCTGGTCGAAACGGTCGGCCTCGACTCCACCAAGCGCCTCCTGGTCTACACCCGCATGCTCGAAACCATGCCCGCCGATGCCCCCGCCTGCACTGTCGTCTGGAAGCTCGAACTGCTCCGCGCCCTGTTCGACATCAGCAACGCCGAATCGGCCCGGCTCATCTGCGCCCTCACCGGGGACGGCGACGAACGTGTCGCGCGCTGCGCCGCCCGGTACCTGCTCCACAAGCGCCGCCCGGAATGGCGTCCGCTTGCCGCCGCCGCCCTTCCCAAATCCCCGCACATCTCCGTGCGCCGCCTCGCGATCGGCCTGCATGTCCCCAATACGTCGCGCGCCGAATCGCGCTTCGAAAAAACCTGGAACGAATATCCCAAACTTCCTCCCGCGGTCCAGCACACCGCCACCCGCGTCGCCGACGACAAGGACCCGACCTTCGCCGAACGCCTCCGCGTCAAACTCGCCAGCAGCGCCCCGCATGAAATCGCCCAGGGCCTCAAGATGATCTCGGCCCTCCCCGACCTCACTCCCTTCCGCGGGCAGATCATCTCCCTCTGCGGCAACGCCGATGCCCGCATCGTGGCGGTGGCCGTCCGTCTCGTCGGCCGGCTTGAAGACCCGCGTCTCAAGGACCTCCTCGAAGCCGCCGCCCACCACAGCGACCCGCGCGTCCGCGCCAACGCCGTCGAATCGATGGAAACCCTGCACATCGCCGACCGCTCGCAGCAGGTCCTCGCGATGCTCAACTCGCGGCACAACCGGGAGCGTGCCAACGCCATCAAGGCGATCAGCCAGTTCGATTTCGCCACCGCCCGCGAATGCCTCTCCCGCATGCTGGCCGATCCGAACCCGATCCACCGCGTCTCGGCTCTCTGGGTGGTCAGCCAGATCCACATGCTCGAACTCGTCCGGCAGGTCAACGCGATGGCCCGCAAGGATCCCAACATGCGCGTCCGCCGCCGGGCGGCTGATATGGTCGAAACGCTGACCGGCGCCCCCGGCTCCGTGATTAGCAGTCAATGAGGCTGTTCATGCTCCATCTGCTCTACAATTTCGCACTGCTCCCGCTCGCACAGGAAGCGTTCGACGCCCCCACGGACACTCCGGCTCCGCCCCCAGCGCCGCACCGGTTCTCCTTCAGCGACCTGCAGAAGGGCCTGCAGGATACGAACACCGGCACGGCCAACGACCGGCACTTCGTCTACCTGCTGCTCACGATGGTCGCGATGGTGATCATCCTCGCGGTCCTGCTGCAATTGCGCGAGCGCCGCAAGGCGCCGGCGGCCCTGAACAGTCCCTCGAAGCTGGCCCGCGAACTCTCCCGCAAGATCCGCTTCCCCTTCGGCACGCGACTCCTGCTCAAATGGGTCGCGGGCAATACCAGGCTCCCGCTCGCCACCCTGTTAATCAGCGCCCGGACGTTCGACGTCGCCATCGACGCGTGGGTGCGTCGCCCCACGTTCAACGTCATCCGGCGGTGGGGCTATGGGCGCCTGCAACTTCTGCGCTGCACGCTCTTCGAGCCCGTTGCCGCCAACTCGGAACTTCGACCGTAAAAGGCTCAGCAGATTTCGCCGGCGGGATCGTACGGGTGCTGCAGGCGGGTACGGCTGAAGGAGACGCCGATGCGGCGCAGGCGGCGGGTGATTTCGTCAGCCAGTTGCACGGGCGCGGCGCGACAGGTCGTTACCGTCGGAGTCACAGCGGCACTGGCGCTGCGAACGGGAACGGCGGCGATGGCGGCTGTGAATACCGAGGTTGCCAGTAACAAGGGAATCCCGAAGCGGGGATGCTTTTGGGGATGCTTTTGGATGCGGTCCACACCATACTCCCATTAAGAGCAGTCGCAACCCACATTCGCACTCATCCACAAGTTGCCATCCGTGGCTTGCACTTCATCGCGCTTTCATTCCACACGACGGAGGGTGGGGAAGGAAGGTCGCAACGAACAGTTGGGTGAGTGATGAGATGTACTATGGCGATTGGGCGCGGGAGTTCCAAGAGAAAAATCCGGCTTTTTTGCAGTTCATTCTGTGCCGATTCGAATGACTTAAAGCGCGGCATGGCTGCAGGCGATCAGGATGTCGAGGGTGCGGAGTGCAGCGCCGGAATCGACGGTTTCGGCGGCTTTTTTGACGCCATCGCGGAGTGTTTCGACGGCGCCGCCGACCCAGAGGGCGGCTGCCGCATTTGCGAGCAGGATCTCTCGTGAGGCGGTTCCGAGGCCTCCGAGGACCTGGCGAATACGAGCGGCCGAATCTTCAGGCGAGCGAATGATGAGTTCGTCGGGGGCGTTGGGCGATTTCATGGCGGCGCCGAGGCCGAGGTCGGTGGGGACGATGCGGTAGCAGCGGCGGCCGGAATCGGGGGCAGGGGATACGGGGTCGGCGTGGAATTCGGCGATGTGGGTGTCGCCGGTGACGGAGATTTCGCAGAGGGGGCCGGAGGCGGGATCGTTGCCGCTGACGACGAGGGCGCGGTCGGCGCCGAGGCGGATGAGGACTTCGAGGAGCTTGTCGGCGAGTTCGGGGGAGCGCGTGCCGACGACCTGGCGGCGTGCGCCGGCGGGGTTGGTGAGTGGGCCGAGGAGATTGAAGAGGGTGGAGAAGCCGAGGGATTGGCGGATGGCGGCGACGTGCTTCATGGCGGGGTGGTGTTTGGGGGCGAAGGCGAAGCAGATTTTGGCCATTTTGAGGCAGTGTGCTTCCTGCGCAGGGGTGGTGTCGATGTTGACGCCGAGGGCGCGGAGGACGTCGGAGGAGCCGGAGCGGGAGGTGACGGAGCGGTTGCCGTGCTTGCAGACGGGGACGCCAGCGGCGGCGGCGACGAGAGCGGCGGCGGTGGAGATGTTGAAGTAGTTGGAGCCGACGCCGCCGGTGCCGCAGGTGTCGATGACGTTGTCGGGGGCGTCGATGGCGATGGCGTGGCGTCGCATGACGGTGGCGGCGCCGGTGAGTTCGTCGACGGTGGGCTCGCGCACGGCGAGGAGGGTGAGGAGGGAGGCGGTTTGAGCGGGGTCGGCGACGCCGTCCATGATGTCGGAGAAGGCGGCTTCGGCCTGAGCGGCGGTGAGGGGGGTGCCGTGGAGGAGTTGTTGGAGGAGGTGTTTCATGAGGTGGATTGTAACGGGAATGGGGGAATTCAGAATGAGTGAGTGAGTGAATTCAGAATGGGAGGGCGGGGCGGAGGGGGGTGGCGTTTTTGATAGCGCCAATCGAAGATCCTCAGAAGTCGGAAGGGGGAGTGGCGTTTTTGGGCGAAAAATGCGAAGAACCTCAGAATGGTTGCCACCCCCTGCGCGCGGGAGGCGGGAGAGGGGGCGGTTGGGTTTGATGGGTGCAACCGGGTGCACTGTGTGGGATTTTGAGCGGGAAACGAGGGTGGAGTGGGAGTGAGGTGCAATGGGTTGCACCCTCGGGTGGGTGTTGGGTGCAATGGGGTGCAGGTTGGGCGGGTAGAGCGCAGGTGGGTGCGTGTCTGGGATAAGGGAGGGGTTTTGGGCCGCGTGCGCGGGGAGGTCGCCGGTGGAAGGAACGGTTGGGGCACCGGCGCTTACGCTACGGGTTCTGTGGGGTTGGGTGAGCATGGTTCCCCCTGCCGTGAATCGGCGGGGATTATTGTACGGTATTTGTTTGGATCACATCAAGAGGATTTTTTTGAGAGGGGCGGAGAATATTTGCGGAGTGGAGGGGGAGATCAGGCGGGGGTGATTTCGCTGGGCACGGAAATGGCCGGCGGGTTGCGGAGGAGTTTGTAGGCGGCGGTGGGGTCGAGTTTTTGGGCGATGGATTGCCAGCGTTGCATTTCGGGGAGGTTGTTGCGGCGGCGGTGGAGTTCGGTCCAGAGGTGGGCGGCGGCTTTTTCGGCGTGGGGGCCGGGGGTGGCGAATTGTGCGAGGGTGAGAAGTTTTTCGGCTTCGGTGTCGCGATGGAGGGCGAGGAGGACGCAGGCACGGACGGTAAGAATGGCGGAATCGGCGGGGGCGGTTGCCATGCAGCGTTGGCTGATGGTGTCGGCTTCCGTGAGGTCTTCTTCGCCGCCGACCCAGATGTCGGCGACGGCGAGCCAGGCGTGGACGACGAAGAGTGTGGAGGGCGCCTGGGGAGGTTGCTGCCGGAGCATGGCACGAGAGATTTGCTGAACTTCGTCCCATTTTCCCTGGTTACCCAGGAAGATCAGGAGTTCCTGAGATTGGGTGGCGGGGTTGCCGCGGAGCAGGTCAAGTAGAGAACCACCGTCGGCGCGTGTGGGCATTCCGTTCCAGTTTGTGTTTCGAGGGAGGAGATTGAGGGGCAGGGCGACAAGGTTGCAGATGAAAAAGCCGACGGCGAGGGCGCTGGGGATCGTGAAGTGTTCCTGCCGGTTCCACCCCTCGGCGAACCAGAGGCCAGTGACGGCGAGGAGTGCGAGGATATGGGTGGCGGGGCCAGCGGCGATCATGAGGGCGCGGCGCCAGGGGTGTTGGGTGGGAGCGAGGGGGAGTGTCCAGCAGACACCCATTACGGGGAAGGCGTGGAGGTCGAGGAAGATTTTGCGGAGGTGAATTCTGCAGAGACGAGGGCCGCAGCCGAGGGAGACGCCGTTGACCGTGATGCCGACGGCCCATGCGACGAGGGCGTGGGCAAACTCGTGAACGGCGATCATCACGGTGGCACCGAAGAGCCAGCCGAGGTACATCAGGAAGAAAATAAACACTTCATGATCTGCAAGCCAGGGGTCGTGGATGCGGGTGCGTTCGACCTGGATTCCGCCGGCAGTCAATGCAGCAAGAACGATGACCGCCCACAGGAGATCTTTTTTACGGACGGGGCGCTCCAGCGAGCCATCGCGCGCAGGAGGTTGGCGGGTCCGGGGGAGGGAGGGATCGAGTTGTTGGTCGGACACGGGTGGCTCCAAGGATGGGGGAATGATATCAGATGCCCATGGGAGGTGGTGGGGATGGCGGATTTTGATGTGCACGGGGCGCGACGACGCAAGCGTGGTCGGATGCACAAGTGGAGGTGGGAGGTGGAGGGAGACGCCGCGAAAAGGCAGGCCGGTTAGGTGCCAGGTGCGTTGTGGGAAGGGGCCTCTTTGGAGGGGACGGTTCTAGCGCCGCTACCGCGGCTTCGGATTATTTTTGCGGCATGCGATCCCACGGCTTCGCCGTGGGCTACCTTCTTGGCGCCGCTGCCGCGGCTCGGCACTCGCTGGGGGCTCGCGGCACGCGTCGCGTTGCGACGGCGCTAAAAGACGGGACATTAAATAGGGGAGGATCGATAAGCTTTTGTGGCGTTTGGTCAATGAAGTGGGGAGATTGTCGGGTGGGGAGACTCCCCGGCCCAAGGGCCGGGGCTAAACGTGTTGCTTGCGGGGGGAATGGGTGAGAGATAGGCTGGGGAAATGGTTCGGCGGATGGTCCATCTTCTGATGGCGGGGTGGTGGCTGGCGTGGGTGCTGGTGGTTGTGCCGGCGCATACGCGTGGGGCGATTTCGCTGGGGGGGGAGTGTGCGGCGTGTGGGGAGGGGAAGGTTTCGTATTTCTTTGGGACGGTGAAGGGGTGCTGTGCGGGGAAGCATGAGAAAGAGCCGGGGGAGAAGCGGAGTTCGGGGGATTGTGCGATTTGTCAGATTGTGGGGACGACATCGAATGCGGCGCCGGCGTTGCCGGTGTTGACGTATCTGGAGATGGCGGGGGTGCTGCGGCCGGTGGCGCCGAGCGGGGCGGTGCATTATGCGGTGTTGGGGTTGCCGATGGGGACGGGGCCGCCGGTGGGGTGAGGGGATTTTCGATTTTCCATTTTCGATTTTCGATTTGAATTGGTCGCAGCGCTTTGATGCGCCTTGAAAGGGCGCGTCGGGTTTGCGTTGGCGAGTTGCCGAACATGCTCAGGGGCCCTTCCCTGAGCATGGCACACGGCACGCGTCGATCTTCGATCGACGGCTAAACGTTTTTTGGTTTGAGGATACATAATGAATTTTGCGACGAAGGTTATTGCGCTGATTGCGGCGCTGGGTGGGTTCGTGGGGAGTGCGTTTGGGCATGGGTTTGCGGGGGAGCGGTTTTTTCCGCCGACGATTACGACGGATGATCCGTTTGCGGCGGATGAGCTGGCGTTTCCGACGGTGTCGTACTTTAAGAATCCGGCTGGGGACGGGGCGCCGGCGTCGCGGGAGATTGACGGGTCGTTTGAGTTCGACAAGTTGATTGTGCCGCACTTGTCGCTGGGGGTTTCGGAGGGGTATTCGTGGATACATCCGACGGGGGAGTCGCACCAGAACGGGTTTCAGAATCTGTCGTTGAATGTGAAGTATGAGTTGCTGGTGGATGGGCCGCACGAGTTTATTGTGTCGGTGGGTGTGGAGGCGGATGTGGGGGGTACGGGGTCGAAGTCGATTGATCGGGATTCATTCAGCACGTTTACGCCGACGGTTTATTTTGGGAAGGGGTTTGGGGATTTGCCGAAGTCGCTGGAGTGGATGAAGCCGGTGGCGGTGACGGGGACGGTGGGGCAGGAGTTTCCGACGTCGGCGGGTGCGCCGAACGCGTTGGATTGGGGTGTGGCGGTGGAGTACCAGATTTCGTACCTGCGGCAGCACGTGGCGGCGTTGAATTGGCCGGCGCCGTTCAAGGACATGATTCCGCTGGTGGAGATATCGGGATCGACGACGGAGAACCGCGGGCCGTCGACGACGACGGGGACGGTGAATCCCGGGGTGTTGTTTGAGATGAAGTATTTTCAGGTGGGGGTGGAGGCGTTGATACCGATGAATCGGGATTCCGGGGAGAACGTTGGGGCGGTGATTCAGGTGTGGTGGTTTTTGGATGACATTGAGCCGAAGTTGTTTGGCAAGCCGTTGTTTTTTGGAGAGTGAGGACGGGAATTGCCCACAAATGGACACAAATGAGTTTGGAAGTGAGGTTTGAAATGAAATTGAGAACAATTGCGTGGATTTCTGTGATGGTGATGATGGCCTCCTGCGTTGTGCAGGAGGCGTTTGGGCATGCGTTTCTGGATAAGGCGACGCCGGGGGTTGGGGCGACGGTGGATGTTGCGCCGGCGGAGGTGAAGATAGCGTTTACGGATGATGTGAACGCGAAGGAGAGCGGCATTGAGGTAATGGATGCGGCGGGGAAGGAGGTGGATAAGCAGGATGTGCATCTTGATGGGGAGACGAAGGACACGCTGGCGGTGTCGGTGAAGACGCTGTCAGTGGGGACGTATACGGTGAAGTGGCATGCGATGTGTCCGGATGGGCATAAGACGGAGGGGACGTTTGAGTTTACGGTGAAGGGGAAGTGAGTTGGGGGGGGAGATTAAGATGAAGATTAAGATGAAGATTAAGATAAAGATTAAGATCAAGAATGGGGGTGGGATGGGAGGTGGGTGAGGAGTGGGCCGTAGGCGAGGTGGGCGTCGGTGGCGAGTTTGTGGAGTTGGTCGGAGAGAGTGGGGAGGTCGGCGGAGGCGGGGGTGCGGGCGGCGGTCTGGTGGGCGGCGTAGAGGGATTTGACCCACCAGATTATGGAGGGGTCGGCTTCGAGGAGGGCGGGGGTGATGCGGAAGTGGCGGATGCGCGGGGCGAGGGCGGATTGGATTTGGGGGGCGGCGTCGGTGAGGGGGCGCGGGAATTGGAGGCCAGTGAGTTCGGCGAGGCGGGTGATGGGGGCGGGCCAGTCGGAGAGGAGGTCGTCGTAGGAGATCACGCAGCGTGGGAGAGAGCGGGAGTGGCGTTCGGCGTCGAGGGTGTAGCGGAGCCAGAGGAGGTGGGCGTGCTGGGGGAGGATGGGGTAGAGGCGTTCGAGGGAGGCGGCGACTTCGAGGGGGTTGCGGAGGGTGAGGAGACAGATGGGGCGGATGTTGGCGTCGGCGAGGGGTTTGGTCCAGAGGGGGAGGAGGCGGGACATGCGGGGGTCTTTGAGGACGAAGAGATTGCTGGTAAGGAATTCGCGGTGGAGGAAGGCGGCGATTTTTTCCTGGAAGCGGGCGGCGTGGGAGGTAGTGAACCAGCGGTCGGGGATGGGGGCGAGGCTGTCCCAGGAGAGGGAGAGGGCGTTGAAGATTTCTTCGTGGAGGGCGTTGAGGGTGAGGGACTCCCAGTAGCCGGCTTCGTTGCCGGGGTTGGGGGGGGCGAGGTTGGAGGGGAGGTCGGCGCCGAGGAGGGAGAGGATGCGGGTGAGGAGGGAGGTGCCGGAGCGGTGCATGCCGAGGACGAGGAGGGCGGTGCGTTGGGAGGGAGTGGGCATGGGGGCATTATGCGGTGGGGGGAATTGGGGATGCAATGCGTTGGGGCATGCACATGAGGCATGGTTCTGGCACCGAGGTTGTGCCAGAACCATGGCACCCCGGCATCGCGCGGGACGCCGCCTGAAGGCGGAACTCCAGCGCTTAGATGGTGACGCCGGCTTTTCGTTGCATGGCGAGTTTGTGGGCTTCGTTGTAGTGGGAGATGAGGTTGGACCAGTCGAAGTAGTCGGAGAGGCGTTCGGTGCGGTTGCGGAGTTCGATGCGGGTGCGGCGGTCCTTGAGACAGAAGTTGAAGAGGATTTCGGTGAGCTGGTGGGCGGATTGTTCCCAGGAGGCGTAGCGGCGGCCGACGATGAAGAGGCCCTTGGAGTTTGGGTCCTGGATGTTTTGCTGGACGTAGGAGCCGAAGCCGGCGAGGTCGGAGGTGACGGAGGGGACGCCGGAGGCGACGCATTCGGCGGGGGTGTATCCCCAGGGTTCGTAGTAGGAGGGGAAGACGCCCATGTGGCAGCCGCGGATGAACTGGTCGTAGTCGAGGCCGATGAGGGGGCTGGTGGCGGAGACGAAGTCGGGGTGGAAGACGACTTTGACGGCGTCGTGTCGGGCGTTGAAAAGCTGGCAGGAGCGGAGCTGTGTGAGGACGGGGTCGGTGCCGTCGTGCCAGAGGTCGTGGGTGACGATGGGGGGCTGGCGGGAGGATCGCCAGGCGTGCATGCCGCGTTTGAGGCGGACGACGGATTCTTCGGTCATGAGTTCGCCACGTTCTGGGAGGCGGCCCATGGAGACGGAGTGGAGGAGAGCCTGGCCCATTTCCTCGGTGATCTGGCCGCACATCTTGGAGAGTTCATCGAACATGGACTGGTTGCGGAGGACATCGACGTTGATGTTTTTGTTGGGGGCCTTGGTGATGATGAAGGCGACGACGGTGACGGGGATGCCGCCGGCGCGGAGCCAGTGGTTGAGGCGTGCGAGGGATTCGATGAAGAGGTCCATGCCCTTGTTGCGGTATTCGTAGCGGCCGGAGATGAAGAGGTAGATGGTTTTTTCGAGGTCGAAGTTGTAGCTGGGGAAGAAGTGTCCGGCGACGAACTGGTGAATGACCTCCTTGTATTGTTTGTGGAGGTTCTGGAATTCGTGGAGGGCCGAGAATTTGTGGATGTTGAGTCCGTTGGGAGTGACCATGTCGGGCCGGCGGCCGAGGAGTTTTTCGGCTTCGAGGCCGGTGATGTCGGAGACGGTGGTGAAGACGTCGGAACAGTGGGTGGAGCCGCGTTCGATGGAGTAGCGGGCGTAGATGTTGTAGTGTCCGGCGGCGTGGTCGGGGTTGATCCAGGGGAGTTTGTTGTAGAAGTCGGGGTTGTCGGTGCAGAGGTAGCGGCCGAGGAGAGTGGCGTGGGTGGTGAAGACGGTGGCGACGGGGAGATTGAGGTGCTTGATGCGCATGGCGCCGAGGCCGCCCATCCACTCGTGGAAGTGTGCGAGGACGGGGAGTTGGAGGTTGGGGACCTTGGTGAGTTCCTGGAAGAAGAGTCCGACGAGGAAGCCGAAGGAGACGACGTTGTTGACTTCCCAGTCGTTTTCGTTGGTTTGGATGCCGTGGTCTTTCCAGAGGTAGTACTTGAACTCGCCGAGGCGATCCATGGCGGCGCCGAATTCGAGGAGGATGACGCGAGGTCGTCCGGTGACGAGCCAGTGGCCGTAGTGGACGCGGATGCCGAGTGCGCGGAGTCGTTCGATGGCGATGGCGATGGGACCTGTGGGCTGGCATTCTTCGAGTTCGACGTCGGCGGTGTCTTTGTTGTAGGGGCCGATGAGGCAGTATCGTTCGCCCCAGGAGCGGGTCATCTGGGGGGCCTTGGAGCGGATGACGGTGTAGATGCCTCCGAGCTGCCAGCAGACTTCCCAGGCGATTTCGAAGAGGAGGGGCTGCATGGGGACGAAGGAAGCGGGGGGCGGGACGGCGTGACCGATGCCGGCGGTTGGGGCAGCATTGGGCGCAACCGCGGCCGGCGGCGGGGCGTACGGCGCCTGGGTCAGCGCGGCGTGAGCAATGGGCTGCATGTCATCAACTACGGATGGTACTGGGGTGCGGATTTCGTTGAGGATCGGCGCGGCGGGCGTGGGCGGATAGGTCGGGGGTGGCAGTTCGGCGTGCGCCGGCGGGCGTGTCGGCACGTCGTCAATACCGATGAGCGCGGCGGCGACCTGCGCAGGTGCATCGTCCGGATTTTGCGGGGACGGCAGCACCGCGGGGAATTCTTCCCCCTCGGTGAGATACTCGACCCGAATCTGTTTCGACTCGCCGGCCTCCGGGAGGTCGCCGGCGGGCGCGACGATCGTCAGCATCCCGCCGGACTGAATCCCTGATTCCACCGGATGAATTCCACGCTTTCCGCCGCCCCCCTTGGTGACTTCCTTCGGGGCTCGCTTGGAAGTTTTTTTCACGTCCGCCATGTTGGGTTCCCGCAAGAGTTAGAAATGCCCCACACGGAGACCATTGTAACGAGATTCATCAGCAAGTCACCGAAAACCTGGCGGAAGGAAGGAAGCTTTTTCAGTCGCCGCGGAGCCGACGATGGCGAGCAACCGCCGCTGGACCCGCCACTTGATTCCGCAAGAGATGTGTCAAATACATTAACAGCGAGGAATGGCGGGCCGATAGAATGGGTAGCGGAGAAGGATCATCCGAGAGGGTCGTTCACAAAGGAGCACCTTCGCATGAATGTCCTTGGACTGGTTCAGCTCTGTGAAGTCGCCCAACCGGTGGGCGGGTATTCTCATTCGCTGGGGATTGAGCGGATGGCACGGGAGGGTCGACTGCGGTCATCGGATGATTTGCTGTCGTTTGTGCGGTCGGTGCTGCAGGCGGGGATCGGGCCGGCGGATGGGGTGGCGTCGGGGATCGCGTTTCGGGCGGCGCGGAATGGGGCGCTGGATTCGATTCCGGAAGTGTGTGCGGCGATGAGCTCGGAGCGGCTGCCGATGGAGATGCGGCTGGCAAGCGTGCAGATGGGGCAGCGGCTGTGGGCGGTCTCGCGGACGTGGGGGTGGGCGGAGCCGATTCATGAGCAGTTGGACGGCCTGGCGGTGCGGACGGATCTGCATCATGCGGTGGCGTTTGGGGCGCTGGTGAGCGAGACGACGAGCAGCCAGGTGCGGGCGATTGCGACGTATCTGTTCAACACGGCGAAGAGCATCGTGATGGCGGCGGTGAGCGCGATTCCGCTGGATGAGACGAGCGGGCAGCATGTGCTGTCGGATGTTCAGCCGACGATTGCGCAGCTGGCGGCGATGTATGCGGATAAGGGGATGGGGGATATTGGGAGGGTGCGTGGGGTGTGATGCGGGGGCCGGGATACGGGATTAGAGATTCGAATCCAGCTTTCGTGAGAGAACGGCATCTCTGGCCGCCTGCGAAGCCATGATCTTGCTCCCCACTGGAACTTCCTCCTTCCGATTGTCCGGCAACATCACGGCGACTCGGTAACGCTCATCGGCAGGGGCGGTGCGATCGGTGAGGCTGAAATGCGTCATATTGAACTGTGCCGAAGCCTCGTAATGGTCCCCGTCGGGTTTGATGATCGTGACCGTCTCTATTCTGTCCTTCCAGCCTCTGGGTATGGAGAAACTGGGCATCAGAACCACGCCACGACCCTTGATTTCGAAGGAATCCAGCACCGTGAGTAACTCGACGCGTTGCATCTCCGCGAGTTTGCGGGCGGCATCGCGTTCGAGAGCGGCGTCGATGTAATTTTTGGTGATTTGAAACGAAGTTTTCTGCAGGAAATCGAGGGCGGATTTGAGATCGAGCAGCTTACGCTGGGCGGCGAGTTCGAGAATCGTGATTGTGCCGAGGGTGGTGAATCCCTGTTCTCTCGCGATGCGCCGGCCTTTTTTCTCGTCGATTAACACGGCTGCGGCGTTGAGTTCTTTGGCGAGAGCGAGAGCCTGAGCTTCGCCGGGGTCGAGGGAAACTGCGGCCGGGAACGTCGCGTGAGGTGCGCTAATGAGGAGCCACGCCGGCGGCGATTGCGCCCATGATTTAACGACATTGGGAGTGCGGGGATGTTGGAGTTCCAACATGACAGTGGAGGGGACATGAATCTCCCGGAACAGCTTGGGCAGTACATCAATGGCGTTGATGAGGACCAAGTAATTCAGCGGAGAGGTATCGGAAACGACGATCACGGATTCACCAGGCGCAGTCCCTGCCTGAAGTCTTCCTCCAATTCATCGGTGGTGGGAAGATCTTCTGTGACGTTGTGCCTTTTGAGGACGGCGTCCGTCTCGAAACGGCTTAAGTCGAGGGCCTGGGATAATTGGTAGCGCGAGAGCTTTTCCTGCCGGTAGAATTCGACGAGCATTGCTTCCTTGGCTTCGGCGGGGAGATCCGAGGTATGGGCTCGCAGTTGCTCTTCAACGCTGGGTGGAAGCTGAAAAGTCAATGTCATGTAGCACCTCTCAGCGTATTTTACCATACTTACCCTTTAGCAGGGTGGGTACGGGGGTCAAAGTTCCTTCACGATGAGGCTGGCGAGGCTGCTGCGTTCTGGCCGGGCGAGGGTGACGTGGCCGACGAGGTCGGAGTTTTTGAGGCGTTCGATGGTGAAGGAGAGGCCGTTGGAGTTGGCGTCGAGGTAGGGGTTGTCGATCTGCTCGGCGTCGCCGGTGAGGACGAGTTTTGTGCCTTCGCCGACGCGGCTGGCGATGGTTTTGATTTCGTGGGGGGTGAGGTTCTGGGCTTCATCGACGACCATGAACTGGTGGGGGATGGAGCGGCCGCGGATGTAGGTGAGGGCTTCCAATACGAGTTTGCCGGACTCGACGTAGCCTTTGAGTTTTGCTTCGACGTTGGCGGTTTCGCCGGAGTGGACGCGGCGGTCGGTGAGGAGGAACTCGAGGTTGTCGAAGATGGGCTTCATCCAGGCGGAGAGTTTTTCGTCCTTGGTTCCGGGGAGATAGCCGATGTCCTTGCCCATGGGCATGATGGGGCGGGCGACGAGGAGTCGTTCGTAGCGTTGTTCCTGGAAGCATTTGTGCATGCCGGCGGCGAGGGCGAGGAGGGTTTTTCCGGTGCCGGCGGTGCCCATGAGGGTGACCATCTGGACGTCATCATCGAGGAGGAGATCGAGGGCCATGATCTGCTGGAGGTTTCTGGCGGTGACGCCGAAGACGGCTTTTTTCATGCGGGAGAGTGGGAGAACGGCGCCGGCGCTGGGGACGTATCGGGCGAGGCCGGTCTGGGATTCCTCGCCGCTGGCCTTGAGCAGCACGTATTCATTCGGGCGCAACTTCGGATTGAGCGACGCAAGCAGTGGATCGGTCACGGGCAGCCGCTTTTCGGCGTAGAGCCGATCGATCACCGACGACGAGACCGTCAGTTCGCGATAGCCGGTGTAGAGGGTTTCGTAGTCGACCTTCTGGTTTTCGAAGTCTTCGGTGGTGATGCCGAGCGCATCGGATTTGATGCGAGCGTTGATGTCCTTGGAGATGAAGACGGCGGGCTTGCCTTCTTTCCGCAGATGCCAGGCGACGCCGATGATGCGGTTGTCGGCCTTCTCGAAGGAGAGACCGGGCACGGGATCGCCGTAGGTGTCCATGTAGACGCGGATGGTGCCGCCATGTCCGTTCCAGCGTACGCCGTCGGCGAGGTGTCCCTTTTCGCGCAGCGTATCGATGTGGCGGATGGCGGTGCGGGCGGAGCGTCCGACGTCGGTGGAATCTTTTTTGAACTTGTCGAGTTCTTCCAGCACGTCGAAGGGGATGATGACGTGGTTGTCGGCGAAGGCGAATAGTGAGTTGGGATTGTGCAGGAGGACGTTCGTGTCCAGGACAAAGTACTTCATGTCCGACGAGGGAGGAATTTCTTTCGCCATCCGTGTTGGACCCTCAAAGAGAGGTTCCGGTCAGCATTGATTCGGGGCAGGAACGGCTCGCCCACAATGGGTCAGCCTCTGAGTCTGGGACATCCTTGCCCCATGCCTGACCGCGACTCGCATCCAGCAACCTCGATCGGTAGCCAAAGCAGCGTGGGCTGCTTTTCGAAGGCGGCGCTCAAGGACGTTGGACGCGAGTCTTTTCTCCTCCTCGGCCACGCCGCCATCTGTTGCCTAGCCTAGCTCGCAAAATCCGTGCGAGCAACAAAATTGTTGAGCATTGCGCAAAGAATAACAAACCGGGGGGCTTGGCGCGGTGACGAAGCCTGAATTATGGGGCGGCGCGGAGGGACGCGGATTAGCGGACTTTTCACACTGCCTTGCTCGTAATCACTGCAACTCTGCATTACCATTCCTTGAGCAGCTCTCCCCCGAAAAAGGTCGGGCGTCCGTTTGGACGCTCCATGTCGTCACACTCTTTCAATTTGGAGCAAACCATGGAGAAACTTCTTCCCGCCCTCGTCGCCGAAGCTGTTGGCGTATTTGCGCTCTCCTTCGTGGGGATTCTCGCGATCCATGAGCTCGGCAACGTGCCGGGCGGTCTGATCGGGATCGCCCTCGCCCACGGCCTCATCCTCGCCATCATGATCTCGATTTTCGCGGCCACCTCCGGCGGACACATCAACCCGGCGGTGACCGTCGGGCTGCTCGTCGGGAAGCAGATCAAGCTGGGACCGGCGATCGCCTACATCATCGCGCAGTGCATGGGGGGAATCCTCGCCGGCCTCGTGATCATGGCCATGTTCGCGGGAGGCAAGGCTCCCGCGGCAAGCCTGGTGGATCAGGCTCCGGGCAGCGTGGGAGCGCAAATCGTCGCCAACGGAACGCCGGCGCTCAGCGACATTCCGGACAAGCAGCCGATCGCCCCGCTGGGCGCTTTTCTCGCCGAACTCGTGACGACCTTCTTCCTCGTCACCGCGGTCTGGGGAACGGCAGTCGATCCGCGTGCCCCGAAGATCGGCGGCTTCGGCATCGGCCTCACCGTCACCGCGGATATTCTCGCCATCGGCCCGCTCACCGGCGCCGCCATGAACCCCGCCCGCGCCTTCGGTCCCGCCGTCGCCTCCATGATCGGCGGCGCCCGGTACGACTGGTCCACGCACTGGATATTCTGGGCCGGGCCGCTCTGCGGCGGCATCCTCGCGTCGCTGCTGTACTACCACCTGATCTACCCCAAGACCACTTCCCTCCAACGATAAGCGCGCGGAAGCACTCTCAATGTCGCTCCCCCTCCGTTCCAAATCTGCCAAAGTCCGTGGCTCTTGTGGCGGATTCCTCGTCGCGCGGCGAGGAATGTATTGGGATTTTCGTGAAGTGCGCACAAAAAAAAGAAGCGGCCCGGCGAAAAATCACCGGGCCGCGAGATGCTGATGAATTCTCGGGCAGATGTCAGACGCGGCGGCGACGGCTGATGAGCGCCGAGGCCCCAACGGCAAGAATCCCGAGCGAAGCCGGTTCCGGAGTAACGATCTGACCGATGGCCGCATTACTGGCGTCAGATCCCAGGGAATCCAAGCTTGCCACCTGATCTGCCGAGAGGGCCCCGCCATAGATGCGGAAATCGTAAGTGGAGCCGGTGAGGCTGGGATCGTCATAAGGCGAGCCGCCGTTGATGCCGATTGCCGTCAATGTGGAGAGGTTAAAGCCGGGATCGACGAGCGTAGCGGACAACCCTGAGAAGTTAGCGAGCGCGCCGTCAACATAGTAACTAAACGTGGTGCCATCGTAGGTAAGCACGGTCTGGTGAGGACCGGGCGTGTCCAGATAGATGCCGCTGAGTACGTAATCCCAGACGCCCGCGTTGGCACGAGTGGTCCCACCGCCGCCGATAAGCCCAACCCCGGAGGGCCACGGGCTGTATCCACGAACCGGCGCGCCGAGAATGTAGTTGGCATTGGTTGTGTCACTGAAGGCGTAGAGCGTGTCATACTTGGGCCACCCGGTCGTGGCGCTAAACCAGTCTTCGATCGTGAACGCTCCGGTGATTCCCGCGACAGCACTGGGATCCAGCGTCATCATGGGCCCGGCTCCACCCCACTTGCCATCAACAGTGCCATTGCCGCCATTGGTAACCAAGGCGCCGCCCGTAACCGTGGCGCTACCAACGAGGGTACCGCTGGCGGAGCCCACCGAATCGCTTCCGTCGGCCGAGAAATCATATCGGTGCAGCAAGTCTGCTTTGGCAGTCACCGCGCATGCTCCCATAATAAGACCTACCACCGACAAACCCAGGACACTCCGCATGATGAACTCCTTTAACGACAAACGAACCCTGAGGCTGGAAACGCCTCGACGTGAACCTTGCCCCCTGAGACGCTCGGAAACGTCGCCGGGCAAGGCGTAATTGCGCTAGGCTTTTCACAAGCCGCCGGGGAAAGCACTCCCTCATTCCGGGGATTTCCGCCCACTCGATATGCTTGTGGAAAACTACCACACAACTTGGGCGCGGCAAGTAGTTTTTTGAGGCGGATTTAGATTGTCGTTTATTTTGTCTTCGAGAGGGCCGAAATTGGAGGCGAGCTTTTTCGCCTGCGTAGGGGGCTCCCTTATGGAGGAGCGTTATTGGACGATCACGTGTAAGTCGGCGCGGTGAATCCGCTCCGGTCGCAGCGCAGCGCGCCCCCGTTTCGTCATTCCCTCAGGGTGCTTTCGCCAGTTCCCTCACGGGGCGTGCTTCGGGTCCGCGCTGCGGATCGAAGAAACCGGTCATGACGCTGTAGTAATAATCCGCGGAGAGCGCCGGGAATCCCATGTGGCCGCCGCCGCCGAGCATCACGACGCCGATATTCGGATTCTTTACGCGCGAAAACAGATCGACGATTCCCTGTGCCGTCCCCATCGGATCATTCGCCGCCGACATGATCAGCACGGGCGCCCGCACATTCTCCATTCGCCGCACCCCCTCGGACCAATCCCCCTGCCGCAGATCGATGAAGCGTACGAAGTCCGCCCGCATCTCTTGCGTGCTGGCATAGGAGCGTCCCCACCCGTTGCGCACGAGTTCGCTCATCGCCCACCCCCACATGCTGGTCGTCGGATTCTCCTGGACCAGCGACATCCGTTCCACGAGATGCCCCTGGAAGATCGAATGGCACGGGCCGTCGAGCACGGTGTAGTGCTTCTCAAAGCTGTCCGCGATTGTTCCCAGATCCACCGGGGGCGACACCACGAACATCCCTGCGTTGTACGCCGGCTCCCCGTCACTCCGCCGCGGGAGATCCATCAGCAGCGGCACATGGTCAAACCGTTCGACCGGCTTCGCCCCATCCAGCCACGCGGTCAGCAGCGCCTCATACCCGGTCAAGGAAAAACTCACCATGCCGACGCGTTTGGCCCCCTGCGTTTTCTTCAGCCACTGCGCCACCGCAATGAAATCGGACGACTCCCGAATCCCGAAACTCACCGCATATTCCGGGTGGCAGATGTTCGTCTCGCCATGGCCTCGCATCTCGATCGCCAGGACGTGATGGCCGGCGCGCCGCAGCGCCTCGACCTGGTTCTCGGTATCGAACCCGTCCAGCGTCCCAAACAGGCCGTGCGTGAAAACGATATAGCTGCCCGGTATCTCGTGCCGCGGGTCGGGCTCCCCCAGCCGCCCGTACAGGACGCCCCCATCCACCGGCACTTCCACCTGGCGGAACCCCCGCCACGCGGGCCGGAGAATGTGGCCCTTCGGATCCTTGTCTGGTACCGGCGAGGCCACCTGCGCCGTGTCCTCCAGCCCCTTCCAGTTTCCGAGCAGACTGTCGATCTCATCCGGGTCGTAGCCAAAATGGCGATACACGTTGATCGTCCGGCCGTCCTTGAGGAAATCATCCTGGGTGATGGGAGATTTTTGGAGGACCGGGAGAAGCGGAGCAGCTTTGGCGTTCGCCGCCGCCGTCCAGGCCCGCGTGGAGAGTGAGGGTTGCTGAGCCTCGAGCCGCAGCAGCCGGTGCTCGTGCATGGGGAAGGACTGTTCGCTGAAGCAACCAGTCAGCGCGCCGGCGGCCAGCATCATGGCCGCGCACCCACACGCTGTCCGGATCAAATTGGACTCTCTCAATCCGCTCTACCTTTTCCCGACATGAAGGCAATGCTGCAAATCTATCCGGCGAAGCGGCTGCAAAGCAAGAAAATCCCGGGATTTCCTGTTATCATTGCGCGACTATGAGCGAATCCCCACATTCCACAGCCGAAGCCCCGGCCGCCGCCGCCGCCACCCCCGCGCCCGCTCCGACCGGAGACGGCCACGAATACAAAGTGAACCTCGACGTCTACTCCGGCCCGCTGGAACTGCTCCTGTACCTGATCCGCCGGGATGAGGTGGACATCAAGAACATTCCCATCGCCCGCATCACCGAGCAGTACCTCCGCCACGTCGAAATCATCCGCAAGATCGACATCAACCTGGCCGGCGAATTCCTCGTGATGGCCGCGACGCTGATGGAAATCAAATCCCGCATGCTGATTCCAAAACAACCGCAGGCCGCGGATCCGAACGATCCCAACGCCGGCCCCACGAGTGTGGAAGAGATCGCCGACCCGCGCTACGAGCTGGTCAAACAGCTCCTGGCCTACAAGGAATTCAAGGACGCCGCCACCGACCTCAAGCGCCGCGCCCAGACCGAAGCCGCCCGCTACCCCCGCGCAACTCCGAAACCCGAAGGCCGCGCTCCTCTCGCCATCGAAGACCTCGACCTCTTCCGCCTCATCGACGCCTTCAACGCCATCATGTCCTCCCTCGGCCAATCCGCCTACGGCCACGAGGTGCTGTATGACGACACCCCCATTTCGCTGCACCAGGCCGACATCCTCGACCGCCTCACCCGCGAACCCAGCCAGTCGCTCACGCTCCAGGAACTTTTCCAGGGCCGCACAAAAAAATCCGAAATGATCGGTCTCTTCCTCGCCACCCTCGAACTCATCCGCCAGAAAAAAGTCACGATCTCCCAACCCGAAACCCTCGGCCCGATCCAGATCCTCCTCCGTACCGACGTCCCCGATCAGCAACTCTTCACCGAGGAAGAACCTTCCTCCCCAACCAACGTTGAAGCAGCATCCAGCGAACCGCCCCCCACGGAAGCATCATCCCCACAACCCACGCCCGAACTCGAAGAAGAACTCCCACCCGAGGAATGACCCCGTTTCGTCATTCGTCATTTCTCAACCGTATACATCAACGTCCCCAGCCCCAACTGATCATACCCCCCACTATTCGGCCCATAATCCCCGCCCCCTCCTTCCGGCCGCACCTTCGCCGCAAACTCCGTCACATACGGCGCCGACAAATGCCCCATCACCACATAATGGTTATAGACCAGCTCCCAGCACGGCCGCAGGTCCCCGCGCCCCTTGTCGGAAATCACCGTCTGGGTCACATCACTGTTCTTATACGTCGTATACGGCACGTCATTCCCCAAATTGTACTTCGCCACATACTCCGCCCCTGCCAGGAACCGATTGTGGTCATACCCAAACAAATCATCCCCCTGATTCCACGCCATCTGGCAAACCGCCCCGATCAATGAAATCCCGAGCGTCGAATGCCCCTGATCCCGCCCGCTTTCCTGCCACTGCCCCAACCCGCCCGGATAAATCACATTCACGGCCTTCTCAATTGCCCCATTCCCCGCCCCATGCTTGTAATACTCAACCCCCTCCTCATACATCTTACGATCATCGCACAGCACGCCGATGGCAATCACCGACGCCATGTTGCACGCATCCCAGTTGCACCAGTAATGATCGATCTTCGCCCCGTTATGATGCAGCAGAAAATCATGATTCTCCGCATAAAACACATCCCGCATCATCACCTGAAACCGCGCAAAATCCCCGTTCGGCCACCCCGCATACCCGCGCATCAACTCCCCCGCATTGGCAAACTCATACCCATAAATCCCCGCCGCCAGAAACCGATCCGACGTCCCATTCACATGCTTCAGCGTCGATGACCAGGCATTGAGAATCTCCACCGCCTTATCACCATACGCCCGCTCCCCCGAGATCCGCCACCGCAGCGCGCACTGATACGCCGCCGCAATGTCGTTGTAGAGCACCGGATAATTCTCATGGTGCACATGATCCGTCCCGCGCCAAACCTCCACCACCGCCCGCGGCGTCCACGTCAAAGAGCAATGCTTATTCTCAACCAGCTTCTTCCACCCCGCCTCCCAAGGCTCCCCATGCGCCGCCAGCTTCCCTCGAATCCGCTCAAAATCCTTCTCCGAATGCAACAACCCCGGATGCACAAACCCCTTCTCCTCCGCATGAACAACCGCCCCCATCAACAACAATGGCACAACGACTAAGAAGGATGCTCTCATAGGCGCTCAATTAAGGTATGAATCGAAATCCCGCCGAAACCCGGATGATACAGCCCGCCAAAACGCTCAGGTCGCGTTCAGG
>DATKPA010000046.1:0-4108 GCA_035524355.1 Phycisphaerae bacterium
ATTTAGCGTAAGACGTGCGATGGTGCGGCGCCTGCTTGTTCAGCTGCTCGTACAGGTCTCTTCTGAAGACAACGGTAGGCACCAACACTTCGTTGGATTGGACGCGGATCGGGTCCTGGGCGCGGGAATTGACGGCAAGGCTAGGCCCGAGGGCGGCAAGAGCCAATGGAAAGATCGCCCGCGACAGGAGATATGCGAATACGGCCGGCTTCTTCTCAGTGAAACTCATGCGTTTGCACGGGGGTGCGAGGTGCTTTAATTGGATGGACGCAGTGAACACGCCTTGAGGGTACGAGCGGCAGGCGAGCCCTTCTGGCACGCCTCCTTCAGAACTCTACCCTACGCCGTCGCAAATCTCCCCAATTTCTTCACGCGCACGACGCGCGCGCCTGTCAGGACCGAACGGCGGGCGGAACGGCAGCTTCTAAGAGGTGGCAACGCCTTTTGAGCTGGTGGCGGCGTCGGGGATGAATTGGGTATCGGCACCTTCGGCGAAGACCACGTAGGCGCGCTGCCAAGGTTGATCATTGATCAAACGCCATTTGTGGCCCGATCCGGTGTGATCTTCCGCGATGAGAATCTCGCCCGGATGGATCGTGAACGTTTCGCCACCTACGGTCGTAAATTCCAGGATGCCCGCCAGAGTGATGACGTATTGAGGAATGGGATCATTGTGCCAGTCGTAGGAAGAATGGGCGGGAGTTTCCTTAAAGTGGATGGACCGCACATTCACCAATTTGTCGGGATTCACCGCGCCGCGCACGACGTGTGAGTTTCCGTCAGCTCCCGTGTACAGCCGATACGCTCGAATCATTTTTCGCCTCCTTGTAGGAGATGTTTTGGATGTGCAAGATGGATGCGGTTTCGGCGCGCAGACGCTGGCAGAGCGCCGGGTTGTCGGACAGGGACTGTCCGTAAGAAGGAATCATCTGTTTCAGTTTGGGGAGCCATGCGGCGTCGGTAAGCTTTTCGGGAAAACAACGCTCGAGGACGTGAACCATGATCCAGACAGCAGTGGACGCGCCGGGCGAAGCTCCCAGCATGGCGACCACCGAGCGGTCGGAAGCGACGACAAGCTCCGTGCCGAATTCGAGGATGCCGCCGTGGACAGGATCCTTTTTGATGATCTGCACGCGTTGACCGGCCACTTCGACTCTCCAGTCTTCCTCCCGGGCATTTGGGTAGAATTCGCGAAGGGTCTCAAAGCGTTTTTCGGAGGACTCGAGGAGCTGGCCAACCAGATACTCTTCGAGGGCAAAGTTGCTTTTGCCGACGGCTAACAGGGGAAGGATGTTCTCCGGATCGATGGAACCAAAAAGATCGAGATACGAGCCGTGCTTGAGGAACTTTGTGGAGAAGCCAGCGTAGGGCCCGAACAGCAACGACACTTTGCCCTGGATGTGGCGGGCATCGAGGTGAGGAACGGACATCGGAGGGGAACCAACCGATGCTTTGCCATAGACCTTGGCGTGATGGCGAGAACTGATTTTCGGGTCGTCGCAGCGGAGCCAGATTCCGCTGACGGGGAATCCGGCGTAACCACGGCCTTCGGGAATGCCGGATTTTTGAAGCAGGGGAAGCGAGCCACCGCCAGCGCCGATGAAAACGAACTTTGCCTGGACATTCCGCTGCTCTCCAGTGCTTTCGTCTCTAATCTGGAGATTCCAGGAATTGCCGTCGCGTCGGAGGTCTTGCACGCGAGTGGAGAAATGAATCGCAAAACCCTCTTTGCCGCGAAGAGAATCAAGGAGATTGTTCGTGAGAGCGCCGTAATCCACATCGGTGCCTGTCTGCATGCAGGTGGCGGTAACCACCTCGCCGGGATCGCGGCCCTCCATCACCAGGGGGACCCAATCCTCGATCTGTTTTTTGTCGTCGCTATATTCCATGCCGTAATACAACGGGTGCTTGGTGAGAGCTTCAAAGCGTTTGCGAAGGAAGGTGCGATTTTCCGGCCCGCGAACGAAACTGAAGTGCGGCACAGCATGGAGAAACGACTGCGGATCGCAGATCGCCCCGGTCTTCACCAGATAAGCCCAGAGCTGGCGGGATAAATCAAACTCGGTGTTGACCTGGAGAGCTTTGGAAATATCGACGGTGCCGTCCGCCTTCTCCGGGGTGTAGTTGAGTTCACAAAGCGCGGCATGGCCCGTGCCGGCATTGTTCCAGGCGTTGGAACTTTCTTGGGCGGGGCTAGCCAGGGCTTCGTAAATCTCAATCCTAAGTTTCGGGTCGAGCTCCTTGAGAATCACAGCCAGCGTGGCGCTCATGATGCCGGCACCGATCAGGGCCACGTCTGGATTCGACGGACCCGGCACCCCCGTATTCGACTGATTTACCATTGCCAACCCCCTATCTAAATTTTGCGTATGGACTGTGGATTTGCTGAGTTCAATGGGCTCCGGCTACATACGGACGAACCATTTTGTTCGGATCGACAACACGATCGAATTCGGCCTCGGTGACGTAGCCGAGCTTCAAAGCGGCCTGCTTGAGTGAGAGGTCGTTGTTCAGGGCGAAATGCGCAAGTTCCGAAGCCTTGTCGTAGCCGATGACGGGCGACAGGGCAGTGACCAGCATCAGGGAACAATCGACGTATGACTGAATCTTTTTCAAGTTCGGTTCGGTGCCTTCAACGAGAAACCTGCGAAAATTCGTGCAGCTGTCGGCGAGCAGGGTGACGGAGTGGGTGATGTTATAGATCAAAAGAGGCTTGTAGACGTTCATTTCCAGATAGCCTCCGGCTCCGCCGAAACCGACAGCCACATCGTTGGCCATCACCTGGACGGCGATCATGGTGAGGGCCTCCGCCTGGGTCGGATTCACCTTTCCGGGCATGATCGAAGAACCGGGCTCGTTTGCCGGGATCAGCAACTCGGCGAAGCCGGCGCGGGGCCCGCAAGACATCAGGCGAATGTCATTGGCGATCTTGTAGAGGGAAACAGCGAGCGTGCGAAGGGATCCGGAAAGCTGAACCAGGGCGTCGTGCGCGCCCTGCGCCGCAAATTTGTTGGGAGCGCTGACAAAAGGCAAGCGAGTGAGTTCGGCGATAGAGGCCGTGGCGGATGTTTCAAATTCGGGAGTGGCGTTGATGCCCGTGCCGACAGCGGTGCCGCCTAAGGCCAATTGATAGATGTCCGTGAGCGCGTTATCCAGGCGATGCAACCCGTCGCTCAACATGGCCGCGTACCCGGACCATTCCTGACCGAGGGTCAAGGGTGTGGCGTCTTGCATGTGGGTACGGCCGATCTTGACGATGTTCTTCCAGGCCTCCGCTTTCATCGCAATTGCGTCGCGCAGGGCCTGAACCGCCGGAGCGAGCCGTTCTTTGACACTGATTGCGGCGGCAATGTTCATGGCTGTCGGGAAGGTGTCGTTCGAGGATTGCGACATGTTGACGTGGTCGTTGGGATGGACGGGTGTTTTGCTTCCAAGCGGTGTACCAGCCAACTGGCAGCAGCGGTTGGAAATGACTTCATTCACGTTCATGTTGAATTGCGTGCCACTGCCGGTCATCCAAACATGGAGCGGAAACATTTCACGGAACTGGCCCGCAAGGATTTCGTCGCACGCTTGAGTGATCAACTGGTGCTGGATGTCCTTCAGGCGGCCGCTGGCGTGGTTTGCGTTCGCGGCGGCTTTTTTCAGGACAGCGTACGCGGGGATCATTTCGCGGGGAATAAGGTCCTGGCCGATGCTGAAATGCTCGAGGGATCGCTGGGTTTGTGCTCCCCACAGCTTGTCCGCGGGGACCAACACTTCGCCCAAGCTGTCCGCTTCCTTGCGAACTGACGAGGCGGGATCCGCCGCATGTTGCGGGGACTTGGGCATTTCCGTACTCCCGTGACTTCCCCTTGCATTATGCTGAGGCGGCGAAGCGGTGTCATCAGTGGATTGGGGGGAGCAACGATAACACTATTGGGTGAGCAGGGAGGTCGAGAGAGGACCTGTACTTCCGGGGAGCGAAGCCGGTCGAGAGGGCAGGAGGCGAGACTGGTCGAATGACTAGCTGACGCGCGAGTCACATGGGACGCCTGTACCATTGTGGCTCACAAACAATCCCCCTAGCGTACTAGAGAAGGTGTCCTAAGCGGCAAACCGCGAGGAC
>DATKPA010000047.1:0-6522 GCA_035524355.1 Phycisphaerae bacterium
GGGGGGGAGCGTGAGATTCAGGTCGGGCGCGGAGGTGCCGGAGAGGCCGGGGATTTGGGAGAGGTCCTGGAGGCCGGCGGGTGCGGTGGAGGGGGGCTGTTCGGGCGGAGCGAAGGCGGCGAGGGGCGGGGCCTTGGCGTACTGGTCGAGTTTCTTGAGCTGGTTGTCGGCGAGTTCGGCGAAGGCGGTGCCGGCGTAGGGGCCGGACTTGTCGGTGAGGAGTTCGTACTCTTTGCGAGCGGCGGCGAAATCGCCGCGGTTCATGGCGACGGCGGCGAGTGCGAAGCGGGCTTTGCCGACGGCGACGGGCTGGTCGGCGTAGTCGGAGAGTACGGAGTTGGCGGCGGACTCGGCGAGTTTGAGGGCGTCGTCGCGGGAGACTTTGACGCCGTGGTAGCCGGCGGGGGGATTGCCGTGGGCGACATCGTCGAGGTAGAAGCTGGCGAGCTGGACGTAGGCCAAGGCCTGGATGGGTTTCATGGGGTACTGGGAGATGAGGGCCTGGAGCTTGGCGGGGGCGTTGTCGACGCCGGGGGCGCTGGCGGCGTCGAGGTCGTTCCAGGCGGACTGAACTTCGACCTGCTTTTTGATTTCGTAGCGCTGGTAGAGCTGGTAGCCGAGGATGCAGAGCGCGACGGCGAGGAGGAGGTAGGAGCCGTTCTTGCGGAGGAAGATGGGGAGGCCGTACTGCAGCCAGGTGGAGAGGTCGTTTTCCTTGAGATCTGGTTCGTCGGGTTCCTCGGGTTTCATGCGCGGGGGTTCCTTGTGGAAAAGTGATGAGAGCCGGGCAGTATACGCGAGGTGGCGAAACGGCGAAACGGCGAGCGGGAGAGGGGGCGAGGGGGGGCTGGGGGATGGGGGAGTGGTCGCAGTGATATCCGTTGTAGCAGTGGTATCAGGGGTAAGGTGGCCGCCAATGGGGGGGGCTTGTGATGAGAGGGAGGGGCATTTGTGTTTGATGGGTGCACCGGGGTGCACCTTGAGGGTTTTTGAGCTGGAACTGAGGGTTTGGGGGGTGAGGGGTGCAGCGGGTTGCGTGTCTGTGGGGGGGTTACGTGCAATGGGGTGCAGGTTGGTGTGGGTGTTGGGTGCAGCCGGGTGCGCGTTGGAGGGGACTGGGTGCTTGCGGGGGTGATGGGTGGGTGTGGGTTGGGTTGGTGGCATGGGGTTCCCCCTCCCTTTGAATGTGCGGTCGGCCTCGACCGTGTGTTAGTATTATAGTCGGGTTGTGGCTGGATGCAAGAAAATTTCGTTATTTGTTCGGGGAAGCGCAGCAAGTGCGGAGATGGCGATGGTTTGTCAATAACCGTCGCGGACGAGTTTATCCATAAAATCGGGATCGGTGGAATAGGTGCGGAGTTGGGACTGGTAGGTTTCGGCGCGAATGTTGATGGCGCTGATGGGGCCGTTGTTGTAGGCGACATTGTTGACGGCTTCGATGTAGGCCGCCGCGTCGGTAACCAGGGGTTGTAGATCGGGGGCGGTGACTGCGCGAATCGCGGCGAGGCGTTTGCGGGCGGTGGACATGGTGACGTAGGAGAGGTTTTCTTTGTTTATGGGATCGCCGCTTCGGATGAGGAGGGCATAGGGGTGGAGGATGGAGCCCAGGTTGTAGAGCGTGGCGGTGGCTGTCAGGGTGCGCGGTTCCGTGCCGTCAATAAGCGCGAGGAGGTGTTTGGCAGAGAGGTGATTGGGGGCAAGTTCGAGGATGTGCTTGAGGGTCTGCGCGGTCTCCGGCTTGCGGAGGGTTGCGTGTTCGTTGGCGGTGAGGAGCGGCTGCAGGTCGGCGAAGAGTTTCATCGCTTCGGTGAGTTGGGGCGTGCGCTTGGCATTGACGAGTGCGGAGGCCTCCTGCAGGGTTTCGATCGAGAAAACCTGGAGATTCCAAATGGAGGCGTCGCCGAAAAGGAGATGCATGTCGGTGAACGCGGGCTCATTTTCAACCGGGATCGCGGCGTAGAGGCATTTGTCGGCATAAGCGCCGCGGAGTTTGGCGGTGATGCCTCCGACGGGGCGGACTTTCCAGTCGACAGTGATGTCGCCGGTGATGGCGAACTTGGGATCGATCTCGAAACCTTCGAGGAGCGAGAGCATGAGGCAGCTCATCGCGGTGCCGGCAGAGCCGCCGTCTTTGGCGGTGTATTTGTCGCCGAAGCTGATGTCGATGTGAGCGGGGTCCCAATAGGGATAGCGGAGTTCGATAGCGCGGACGGCTTCTTCGAAGGAGGTGCGCATGTCGGGACCGACCCTGGTGGCGATGCCAGCGCCGGAGGAGGTGGCGTGACGTGATTCGGGGGGAATCGTCGCGATGATATCGAGCGTCTGTCCGAATTCCTGCCCGTCTTCATCGACCATCACGGACAAACCCCGGATAGAGCTGATGCTCTTGGGGAGGGGTTTGGTTTTGTATTGGAATTCGGGGCGTTCGATGACGGCGGGGTCGGTGACGAGGTTGGCGGGCGCCTGCGTGCCCTTGGGCAGAGAGGATGGAACGACGACATCGTCGGACTGCAGATCAAGTTCGTTCGGCTCTGATGGTTGTGCTTTCTGGGGGGACAGGGACGTTACAGTGAGCGACTTGAGGACGACGCGGGACCTGAAGGCGCCGACGCCGATTTTTCCGGAGAGGTTGCTGTAATCGCCGTGCTGCACGGTTCGCTGTTGGCCATCGACTTCCAATGTGGAGGAATCTTTATCGATGGTCCACTTGATGGTCACGAACTGGTCTTTGGGGACCGCGCCTTGATGATCGACGGCGATGGTGTCGTTGGAAAGCAGGTCGTTGCCGCGGAGTTGGGATTCGTTGAGTTCCCAGTTGAAGATGAAGCGGCCGTGTTGTCCGAAGTAAAGTCGAAGATTGTCTTTTGAGGTCTTGGCGACAATGGTCATGACGAGGGGGACTTTGAAGGTGGAGAGGGAGTCGATTCGGCCTTCGTCGGAGGCATTTTTTGGGGAGAGGATGACTATGGAGCCGTCGGAGTTTTGCGTGACGGTGACGGGGCCGAGTGGATGGGCGATGTCCATGTGCTTTTCGGCGCGGGCGAGGGATGTGAAGAGCAAGAGGAGAGCAACAGTGAGGAGAGTACGAGAGTGCATGGCGGCTCCAAACGCGCATCGAGTAGAAGAGTTTTGCGAGTATAGCGGGGCGCGCGGGCGTTTTGGACGGAATTCTTCTTGCGTGGAGGGTGCGGCCGGCGGTTCAGCACCGGGAATTGAGGGAGGGGGCGGACGTTTGATGGGTGGCGGGGATGTTTTTGCGGTGAATGGGGTGCGATGTTGCAGGCGTTGGTGCGTGCGGAGATGTTTGGAGAGGGGTTTGTAATGGTCGGAGAGCCGGTGATCGCCTGCGCGAGGCTTCGTCCTGCTGTTTGGTAGTGAGATTGGCCGGCGCTTACGAACATTATGCGCCATCCATCCTAACTACTTGCGCCAGCGCGCGTTCGCGTCCATGCTTGTCGGCTGCGAGGCTAACAAGAGATTCCTTTTGGAGAATCGTCATGGAACGCGAATTGTGGAAAGTGCTCGCGGAGGCGATTGCCGCCGTCGATGCCGAATTTGTGGACTTGGCACGCTATGGCCATCGTACCTTTCGGATTGTCCGCGTCTACCTCTGGGCCGCGCTTCATGGAAATAGCGTGATGTGGGCTACCCAGCCGTCGAACTGGCCCGCCGGCGCACGCGAACGCAGGCCCGGCGTGCTGCCTGACCAAAGCACCATGAGTCGTCGGACCCGAAGCGCCGCCGGGGAAGTCTTTCATCGGTTCGTTGACACGCTTGCGCATCGTCTCTCCAAGTGCCCGGATCCACGCCTGCTTGATCTCAAGCGACTCGACGGCAAGCCGCTGATTGTCGCCGCCCATTCCAAGGATCGTGACGCGACCTGGGGCCGCGGCGCTGGTGGACTCCAGCGAGGCTACAAGTTCCACGCGCTCTGGGGCAGCAGCATTTTGCCGCAAGCCAGCGTGGTGGCGCCCATGAACATGGATGAACGCGCCGTGGCCCGCCGACTGCTCCGGCGGCTCGAAGGCCACGGCTACGTCGTCGCCGACGGCAACTACGACGCCAATGATCTCTACGCCCTGGCCAGCCTCGGCGGCTATCAACTCCTTGCGCCACGCGACAAGCCCGGCAGCGGGCTGGGCAATCGCCGGCAACAACCGGCACGCCTGCGGTCGATCGAACTCCTCGAACGCAACGCCTTTGGCCTTGGAAGATTCGGGCCCCACCTCTTCAGCAAGCGCCGGCAGATTGAACAAAAATTCGGGAACCTCACCAGTGGCGTCGGCGCTCTCACGCTCGCCTTGCCGCCATTTATCAGAAGAATCTGGCGCGTTCGCGCTTGGGTCAAACTCAAACTGCTCATTTATGCCGCGCGTTGCGTCGCCAATACCCAACAACAACCTGACGATGCATAATGTTCTTACGCTACGGGTTCCCTTGAGTTGTGGGTGGTGGGGCGTATTTGTTGCGGTCGCATTGGAGTTTGCCGTCTTGGTCGAGGGTGATTTCGGCGAGTTGGATGTAGGTTTTGTTGCCGTTGTGGGTGAAGTAGAAGAGGAGGAGTTGGGCGTTGTCGTCGGTGAGGGGGGTGGAGTCGTTGGGGGATTGCAAAATGATCCAGGGGTGGTGGCCGGTGCCTTGGTCGAGGGGGCGGGTGCCGGGGGGGGCGGGGGGAGTGGGTTCGAGGAGGAGGGAGTTGGGGGACCAGTCGTTTTGGAGGGCGGTGGGAGAGCGCCAGGCGTCCAAGGCGCGGCCGTTGTCCTGGAGGTCCCAGTAGGCGGATTTCCAGTGCCAGAGGAAGGGGGCTTCGTGGCCGCGGCCGATGTGGGCGTCGCCGTCATCATGCCAGGTGGTGAGGTCTTTGGAGGAGGCGCGGAAGGTACGGGAGCCGGCGGCTTCGTTTTTGTACCAGAGGTACCAGGTGTCGTTGATTCTGAGGACGGTGGGGTCGATGACGCGGCGGGAGGCGAGGGGGAGGGAGGAGATGTGGGTCCAGTGGAAGGCGTCGGTGGAGGTGAAGTGTTCGATGGTGCGGTCGCCGGTCCAGGCGGAGAAGATGCCGTGGACGCGGGTGACGAACATGTGGAGTGTGTCGCCTGGGCCGCCGCCGCCCGAGATGCCGTTGCCGTGTTCCCAGAAGATGGTGGGGGCCCACCAGGTGACGTTGTCGCGGACGGAGTTTTCGAGGGATTTTTGCGAGGTGCCGTCGGTGAGGTTGCCGTGGGCGACGTCGAGGTAGGACCAGTGGAGGCCGTCGTTGGAGGTGGCGATGCCGATGGCGGAGCCGTGGACCCAGTCGACGCCGTTGGGGTTGGGGAGGGTGGCGCGGCGTTGGGTGTAGAACATCCAGAATTGGCCTTTTGCGGCGGGGCCTTTGGAGGGGAGCCAGATGACGGCGGGGTCGGAGGCGCCGTGGAAGAGGGGGTCGTCGTAGAGAGGGGCGGGGGCGCGTTCGATGGCGATGCGCGGGGGAAAGGTCGGGCCGGTGGCGGGGGAGTCGGCGGCGTGCGCGGTGGAGGCGGTGATTGCGAGCAGGAGGGGGAGGGTGGGGAGGAAGAGTTTGCGCGGCATGAGTGGTGCCTTTTGGGAAGGGATAGGGTGAATGATAAATGACGAATGACAAATGACGAATCAAATTTCAATGAGTGAATGACGAATGACGAAAAGGGGGAGCGGAGATGAAGATGAGGATTAAGATCAAGATAAAGCTGGGGTGGGATGTTGGTCGCACCACGTGTGCCAGGCGTGGCGGTAGGCGGATTCTAGCGCGCGGGCGAGTTGGGAGGGGTTCATCAAGGGGGAGGCGCGCATGCGGTTGCGGAGGTTGTGGCGGAGGTAGGTGAGGCGCTGGGGGTCGGCGGCGAGTTGTTTTGCGGTTTCGATGAAGGTGGCGGGGGTGGTGGTGGAGAGGTCTTGGAGGCCGAGGTGCGTGAGGTGGGAGTGGGTGGTGCGGGAGAGGGGGTTGGGGAGGGGATCGGAGAGGGGGGGGGTGAGGGTGATGACGGGGACGCCCATGAAGAGGGAGTCGAGAGCGATATGGTGGGCGTTGTTGGGGAAGGTGTCGAGGGAGATGTCGATGGCGTGGAAGAGTTGGAAGTGGGCCAAGCCGGGCTGGGGCAGGGTGAAGAAGATGCGTGCGGGGGCGATGTTGTTGTGGGTGAGGAATTCTTGGGTGCGGTCGCGGTATGAGCCTTCCGGAGCGAGGAGGGTGAGGGTGGATTGGGGGAGGGCGTGGAGGAGTTGGGCGAAGAGGGTGAGGGTTTGGTCGTTGAGGTGTGCGGGGGCGGCGAGGCAGGCGAAGGAGATTTGGGCGGGGGAGGTTTTGGTGAGGAGGGGGACGGGAGTGAGGGGGGTGGCTTCGCCGCGGGGGAGGTAGCAGGTGAGGGGGGCGGTGATGGGGAGGGGCGTTTCCACCGTTGGGAGAGCGGAAGGCCCCGCGCCGCCCGAGGCGGCGGGCGTCGTCGCTGTGGTGGGTTCGAGGTGGGGGGTGGTGAGGCGGTAGTCGACGGCGGAGAGGCCGGT
>DATKPA010000048.1:0-113178 GCA_035524355.1 Phycisphaerae bacterium
ATCCTTGCCAGTATTCATGGGCGGTCTCCTTGGCTTAAACGGCCAAACGCGAAAGCGCTACGACGCTTTCTTTCGGGCGAGCTTACCTTGACCCGACCTGGAGACCGCCTCTTTTTTTTGCTCATGCCATCTTTAGGCGGCTGTGCTGGCGCACTGCGCCGCGAGGCCGCCTAAAGGCGGAACTCCAACCGGGGAGACTCTGGTTCGAGGGCATTCTACAATGGTGCTCGCTGTACGTCTGGTGGAGCAATGATGAAACTGGCATTTTCTACGAACGCATTTGTGCGGCACACGCTGGCGGAGGCGATTGAGTGCATTGGGCGGCTGGGGTATGCGGGGGTGGAGATTCTGGCGGATAAGCCGCACTGGTATCCGGGGGGGGCGGAGAAGTTTGATGCGGCGGAGGCTGAGCGGGTGCGGGAAATGCTGGAGAAAGCCCGGTTGGTCGTGAGCAATGTGAATGCGAACTGCACTTTTGGGTATTGGAAGGATGCGCCGCCGGAGCCGTTTTTTGAGCCGTCGTTGATTTCGCCGGAGGAGCGGTTGCGGGGGGATCGGGTGAGGATGATTCAGAACACGCTGCATTTTGCGAAGGGGATTGGGGCGGAGAATATCAGCATTACGAGCGGGAAGGCGTTGCCGACGATGCCGCCGGAGCTGGCGATGAAGCAGTTGCGGGAGAGTCTGGGGCCGGTGCTGGAGGTGGCGGAGAAGTTGAAGGTGCGGGTGGGGATTGAGTGCGAGCCGATGTTGTTTATCGAGTGGGCGCATGAGCTGCGGGATTTGATCGATCGGATGGGGAGCAAGATGCTGGGGGCGAATCTGGATATTGGGCATAGCGTGGTGCTGGGGGAGGATGTGGCGGGGGCGTTGAAGCTGCTGGAGGGGCGGGTGTGGAATTGTCATGTGGAGGACATTCCGGGGCGGAAGCATTACCACCTCATTCCCGGGACGGGGACGATGGATTGGGCGGGGTTGCGAGGGGCGCTGGAGGCGGCGAAGTATGATCGGTTTTTGACGGTGGAGTTGTATACGTATCCGGATCGGCCGGCGGAGGCGGCGGAGGAGAGTTTGGCGTATCTGGAGGGGATATTTGGGGAGGAGTGAGTCGTAGCTGAAGGGGAGCATGGGTTTAGTATGCCGTACTTTGTCCGAACGTAAAGTGGACGGGATTGGGATAAAGATAAAGATTAGGATTAGGATCTGACGGAGGAGATGCGATGCACAGGATTACGGTGATGTCGAAGCCGGGGTGTCATTTGTGTGAGGTGGCGCTGGGGGTGGTGCAGAACGTGGTGGGGGCGCATGTGCCGGCGTTGATTGAGGAGGTGGATATTACGCAGGACCAGGAGTTGCTGGAGAAGTATGGCGATCAGATTCCGGTGGTGCTGGTGGATGGTGTGGAGCGGTTTCGGTACACGGTGGATCCGGACAAGCTGGCGAAGTTGTTTTATGATGATCCGGGGGAGAAGTTATTGGGGATTTCGTGACGACGGGAATTGCCCACAAATGGACACAAATGGACACAAATAGGCAAGGCATTTTTTCGGGAGTTTCTCTTGTCATTGTCGCGTCAGGTTGAAGGGCGGATGAAGTTTCGGGTTCGGTATGTGGAATGCGATCCGATGGGGTATTTGCATCATTCGAATTATTTGCCGTTCTTTGAGATGGGGCGGACGGATTTGTTGACGCATTGCGGGGTGACGTACCGGGAGTTGGAGGAGCGGGATGTTCTGTTTGTGGTGACGCGAGTGGCGGTGAGCTACAAGCGGCCGGCGCGGTATGACGATGAGATCGAGCTGGTGACGAAGATCGTGAAGCAGACGCATGTGCGGATCGATCATGCGTATGAGATGTACAATGCGGCAACGCGAACGCTCTTGTGCACGGCGGAGAGTACGATTGCGTGCATCAATCGGAAGGGGGAGGTGCAGGCGATTCCGGAGTTTCTGGGGGGGAAGTTTGAGGGGAAAACGACGACGTAAACACGAAGTCACGAAGACACGAAGGACCACGAAGACGTTTTTTTAGATAGATCGTTCAAAAGTCATTTGAGCGCGCGTGCGGCGAGTTGGACGAGGCCCGCCATGCTGTCGCCTTCGAGTTTTTTGAAGGTGTGTTTGCCTTTCCACGCGGCGTGCATGCGGGTGGCGAGGTCGGTGGCGCCGCCCATGGAGAAGACTTCGCGGGTGGGGCAGTGGAGGTGGGAGAGGGTTTGGTAGTGGGAGGCGGATTGGCGGACGAGGCCGCGGAGGAGGGCGGCGAGGAGTTGTTCGCGGGTGGTGGCGAGGTGGAGGTGGAAGAAGGCTCCGCCGGTGCCCTGGTCGATGGCGGCGCGGCGGCCGCTGAATTCGGGGATGCAGGCGGGGAGGGTTTCGTCGTCGAGGGTGTCGGGGGTGGCTTGGCGGCAGGCGGCGGCGAGGGTTTTTTTCCAGGCGGGGTCGGAGATGTCGGGGAAGAGTTCGCGGCGGGCCCAGGCGATGCTGCTGCCGGCGGCGGCGATGGTGAGGATGGCGAGCCATTCGGCTTCGCCTTTTTTTCCGCGCGTGCCGACGGGGCGGGAGAGAAGGCCGGCGGCGGGGCGGGGATTTTTGACGGAGAGGCAGAGGACGTCGGTGGAGCCGGCGTTGTGGGTGAGTTGGCCGGGCTTCATGGGGGTTTGGAGGACGGCGGCGGAGGTGTCGACGAAGCCGCCGAGGACGGGGATGCCGGCGGGGATGTTCCAGGCGTGGGCGATGGTTGGGGAGAGGGTGCCGAGGGGTTCGTCGGCGTATTGGCAGGTGGGGAGTGCGTTTTTGGAGATGCCGAGGGTGCGGCAGAGGCGGTCGTTCCATTGCCAGCTTTGGATGTCCCAGAGGCCGAGGAAGACAGCCTGGGATGGGTCGATTTTCCATTGACCTGTGAGGGCGTGGCCGACGAGGGAGGAGAGTTGTCCGATGCGGGCGTTGCGGAGGATTTTTTTGTTGTGTGTGGCGAGCCAGGCGAGGGAGGAGGAGCCGATGCCGCCGGGGTAGGGGAGGTTGGCAGTGTGTTGGAGGAGCCAGGGTTCGGTGAATTTTTGGACGAGGGCGCGGGCTTCGGTGGTGCTGCGGCGGTCCTGGTGGGTGATGATGTTGCCGCGGGGTTTGAAGGTGGTGTCGGTGATGACGAGGCCGGGGGAGAGGGTGCAGAAGGCGATAGCGTCTGGCTTTTGCGCGCGGACGTTTTTGCCAGCTTTGATGACGGCGCGGAGGACGGTGGTGGGATCGAGTTCGGCGCGTGGGCCGTCGAAGTGGGTTTCGTAGGGGATGCGGGTACGGGCGCGGAATTGCTTCCCGTCCCAGAAGGCGGCTTTGACGGAGGAGGAGCCGATGTCGATGGCGAGGACACGCATAGAGGGCATCGTCGGGCGCGGGAGCCTTGACAGCAAGCGCGGATGGGTGCGGTCAGCGAAGGTTTGGGATTAAGATGAGGATTAAGAGAAAGATAAAGAAGCGGTGCAGCGGATGTCTGAATTGGATGTGGCGATCTTGGGTGCGGGTGCGGCGGGGATGATGGCGGCGGTGGCGGCGGGGGAGGGGAGCGTGGATGCGGGGGCGGGGAGGTCGCGGTTGCGCATCGGGGTCTTCGAAAAAAATGTGCGGCCGGGGATCAAGGTGCTGGTGTGCGGCGGGGGGCGGTGCAATTTTACAAATGCGGGGTCGGTGGAGTTTTTGATTGAGCAGTTTGGGCGGAACGGACGGTTTCTGACGCCGGCGCTGCGGCATTTGGATAATGAGGGGTTGCGGGCGTTTTTTGCGGAGCGCGGGGTGCCTTCGCATGAGGAGCATGATGGGAAGATTTATCCGGATTCGAATCAGGCAAAGTCGGTGGTGGATGCGCTGGTGAATGGGATGCGTTCTCTTGGAGTGGAGATCTTCACCGGGCAAGCCGGAACGGTTGTTTCGGTTGAGCGAGAAGAATTGAAAACCACAGAGGACACAGAGAGCACAGAGGGACGACGACGGGATCAGGTCTCTGTGCCCTCTGTGTCCTCTGGGGTTCCATTCCGTTTTTCGACGGCAGATGGGCTGTCGCACACGGCGAAGATCGTGCTTCTGGCGGTGGGGGGGATGTCGTATCAGCGGATGGGGACGACTGGGGATGGGTATCGGTTTGCGGAGGGGTTGGGGCACACGGTGGTGACGCCGCGGCCGGCGATTGTGGGGTTGCTGGCACAGGAGGGGTGGGTGAAGGAGTTGCAGGGGTTGGCGGTGGAGGAGGTGGAGGTGCGGATTGCGGTGAGCGGGGCGTTGCCGAAGCTGGCGACGGGGAAGCCGACGCCGAGCGTGAATGACATGTTGTTTACGCATTTTGGGTTGTCCGGTCCGGCGGTGTTGAACGTGTCGGAGATCGTGGCGGAGTTGCTGGAGAAGTTTGAGGTGGTGCCGGTGGTGGTGGATTTTGCGCATCGGAAGACGCACGAGGAGCTGCATGAGTTGTTTCGCTCGTGGCAGCAGCATCAGGGGAAGAAGCTGCTCAGGAAGATTCTGTGCCAGCATGCGCGGGATATCGAGATCACGTCGACGAGTCCGGATCAGACGGGGATTGGGAATGCGGCGGGAGAGCATTCGGCGCAGTTTTCATTGCCGACGCGGCTGGCGGAGAAGTTTCTGGAGCTGGAGGGGATTCCGCGGGAGCAGGTTTGTGCGACGCTGAGCAGTGGGCAGATGCATCGGCTGGTGGAGCGGATCAAGAATACGCGGTTTGCGATCACGGGGACGCGCGGATTTAAGGAGGCGATGGTGACGGCGGGGGGGGTGAAGCTGTCGGAGGTGGATCCGCGGACGATGGAGTCGAAGGTTTGTCCGAATCTTTTTCTGACGGGGGAGGTGCTGGATCTGACGGGTCCGTCGGGGGGGTACAATTTGCAGTTGGCGTTTTCGACGGGGCATTTGGCGGGGAGTGTGGTGGCGCGGAGGTTCGCGGATTGACAAGGTGACCTGATGACAAGGTGACAAGGTGAGTGCGTCGTCGCGCGGGGGCGTTGGGTTCGGAAACTCTTCACGTTGCCACCTTGTCACGTTGCCACGTTGCCACGCGTCCCGCCGGTAGCACGTGCGCACATCACTGGTTACAATCCGGCCCATGATGATCCGCAAAGAAATCGTTGCCGCGCTATTGCTTGCTGCTGCTTTCCTTCCGGGGTGCATCGAGCGGAAGATTACGTTTGGGAGTTCGCCGGCGGGGGCGGTGGTGACGTTGAACGATGAGGAAGTGGGTCGTACGCCGTGCTCGGTGCCATTCACGTGGTACGGGGATTACGACATCAAGATGCGGTTGAGCAAGAATGTGGGGACGGAGGAGAAGCCGGAGATCAAGCATTATTATTTGCACACGCATGAGCGTGCGACGGCGCCGTGGTTTCAGTGGGTTGGGGTTGATCTGTTTACGGAGCTGCTGCCGATTGAGTTCAAGGATGAGAAGTTCTGGGCGTTCACGGTGCCGGAGTTGCGGGAGCCGGCGGATAAGGATTTGATCGAGCGTGCGCGGCAGACGAAGACGATGCTGGAGACGCCGGAAGAGCTGCAGAACAAAAAGAAGAAGTAGGTTGATGGATTCCGTCGGGGGGGTGGGAAGGGGGTTTGGGGTTTGAGTATGCGGGGGTGTGGCGGCAGAGCGGGGTCTGGATTTTGTGATCATATGTAATTGTGCGACAAGTGGTTAAGTGGTTGTGTCCGGGATAGCATTCTTTTGCGGGGAGGCGGGCGGCTAGAATGGGAGCTGCAGGCCGGGCGGACTTTCCCACAAGTGGGGGTCAGTTGGCCGATAGAGTTTCTGTGCCCGTTGGTTGGGAGCAGAGTTTCGCGTCCAGGGGCGCCGCTCGCGGCGCGACATTATGTGGTTTCGAAAGGCCAGTCCGCGTCGCCAGGCGATTCGGGAGGACATGGCCGAAGTAGAGAGTTTGGCGCCGTCGGTTGGCAAGCAGGCCGGGCATGTGTACGTGATCACCGGGGTGTTTCTGCTGGTGGCGGTGGCGATACAGTTCTGGCCGCACGATCCGTTGCCGTACCATGCGGGGGAGCGGGCACCGGTGGATCTGCGTTCGCCGGTGGCGTTCACGATGGAGAATCCGGAGACGGCGGAGACGTTGCGGAATGAGACGCGTCGGGAGACGCCGAGCGTGCTGGTGGCGGACCAGACGGCATTCGATGCGATCTACGGGCAGTTGAACAATTTGAAATACAACCTGGAGGGGTTGAAGTCGGCGAGCGAAGTGCCGTCGGCAGTGAAGGAGCAGTTTCCGGCGCTGACGGATGACGGGGTGCGGCGGGTGCAGTCGCTGAATGCGAGCGTGTTTGAGGCGGATGTGCGGACGCTGGTGTATCACACGCTGGCGTCGCTGCCGATCGTGAGCAAAGAGGACTACGGGATACTGTCGGACCAGCGTCGGAATCCATCGGGGGAGGCGGCGCTGGCGTACGGGCCGACGTTACCGGAGTCGATACAGCAGTTGTACCTGCAGTCGATTTTCCCGATCGGGCAGGCGGATGGGGCGCAGCAGAAGCGGCTGCGGCAGGCGATAGAAGCGAATCTACCGCAGGGGTTGGTGGAGATCGTTGCGTCGTATTTTGCGGCGCTGACGCAGCCGACGTTTCATTACAGTGCGAAATTGACGGCGGACCTGGGGGACCGGCGGGTGTCGCACATGCTGCCGGTGGGGACGTCGTACACTCGGGACGAGGTGATCGTTCCGAAAGGGGAGATCATCACGCCTGGGGATTATGGGGTGATGCTGAATGCGCAGCGGGAGTTGCAGAAGCAGGTAGCGGCGGCGCATCCGTGGGCGCCGTGGGCGGCGGCGCTGGGGCGGGGGTTGATCGTGGGGATTCTCACATTTGCGGGGGCATTGTATGCGGTACGGATGAATGATGTGACGCGTTCAGCGCGACAGGGGTGGATTGTTTGTGCGCTGATGCTGCTGACGCTGGTGCCGGCGAAGTTCATTGTGAGCTATTGGCCGCAGTGGACGTACATGGTGGGGATGCTTCCGACGCTGCTGACGGCGATTATTCTGACGATTGCGTACAACCAGCGGTTTGCGTTGGGGATGTCGGCGATACATGGGATGCTGGTGACGGTGACGCTGGGGCAGGGGCTGGATTTTTATTTGCCGCTGCTGTCGGGATCGGCGGCGTTTTGTTTTGCGTTGAAGGAAATCCGGACGCCGTGGCGGTTGTGGGAGGTGGCGTTTTTCTATGCGGCGCCGGGGACGCTGATCACGATATTGGCGTTGGGATTCATCCGGATAATCACGCTGGGGGGGATGGGGCCGAGCGATCTGGGGATGGCGGCGTTGGCGGGAGCGGGATCGGCGCTGCTGGCGGCGGGGGCGGCGCTGTCGCTGCTGCGGTTTGTTGAGCGGATGTTCAACGTGACGACATCGATGACGATGCTGGAGTGGTGCGATGCGAGCAAGCCATTGCTGCGTCGGCTGGCGCAGGAGGCGTCGGGGACGTTCAATCACTCGCTGACGGTGGGAATCATGGCGGAGGCGGCGGGGAATGCGATTGGGGCGAACGGGTTGCTGTGCCGCGTGGGGGCCTATTACCACGATGTTGGGAAGCTGTCGAAGCCGCAGTACTTCATTGAGAACCAGCCGAGCGGCGGGCCGAACCGGCACGACAAGCTGTCGCCGGCGATGAGTTTGTTGATCATCGTGGGGCATGTGAAGGACGGGATTGAGCTGGCGCGGGAGTACAAGCTGCCGCACGTGGTTCATCAGTTCATTGCGCAGCATCACGGCACGACGCTGGTGGAGTATTTCTTCCATGCAGCGCGGAAGAAGCAGGAGCAGATGGGGGAGGACGCGATCGAAGTTTCGGATACGGAGTTCCGGTATCCGGGGCCGAAGCCGCAGACGCGGGAGGCGGCGATCGTGATGATCTGCGATTCGTGCGAATCGGTGGTGCGCTCGATCGAGGAGCCGACGCCGGGGCGTATTGAGTCGGCGGTGCACAACATTATTATGAAGCGGCTGATGGACGGTCAGTTTGCGGAGTGCGATCTGACGTTGCGGGAGCTGTCGGTGATCGAGGACACGCTGATCCGGACGCTGGCGGGGGTGCACCATGGTCGTGTAGCGTATCCGACGGGGAAGCCGGCGATTTCGCGGCCGGCGTAAAGGGGAGTTCATTGCGTTAAATGGGTGAAGTGGGTTCATTGGGACCCGCGAGATATCCAATTAACCTGATTAACCCATTTAACTCAATTAACTCGTTACGGATTCATCCATGCCTTCAGCACTCCGACTCACCATAGCAAACCAGACGCGTCAAAAAATCGAGACGCGCCGGCTCAGGAGGAAACTGCTGGGCGCGATGAAGGTGCTTGGCATCGAGCGAGCGGAGTGGACGATTACGATCGTGGGCGACAGAGCGATGGGGGAGTTGCATGGGCGGACGATGAACGATCCCGGCACGACGGACGTGCTTACGTTTGATCTGCGGGAGGCGCGGGAGATCAAGAAGACGCGGGAGGGGGCGGCGGTGGAGCTGGACACTGTTTTGTGCGTGGATGAAGCGGCGCGGCGGGCGAAGGAGCTGCGGCACGGCGTGGATGAGGAACTGCTGCTGTATGCGATTCACAGCCTGCTGCACGTGCAGGGATATGACGATGTTACAGCGAGGGGGGCGGCGCGGATGCATCGACGCGAAGATGCGCTTCTGATAGCCTTAGGCATCGGCCCGGTGTACGCCGCGGAAGAGCACGAGCCCGCGAGGATCCCGACGTGACCCTTCCCATGTGGATCTTCTTTGCCAGTTTGATTGCGACGCTCCTTTTTTCGACGCTGTCGTATGCGCTGCGCATCGCGTCGCGTGTGCGGCTGGAGGAGGCGCTGGACTCGTTTCGCCGATCCACGGAGTTGGAGGCGATCCTGGGTGCGCGATTTGATCTGGCGTTGACGGCGGCGGTGCTTCGGCTGATCTGCACGGTGGTGGTGATTCTGGCGGCGGGGTGGTATATCACGCAGGAGTCGCCGGGGACTTCGCCACTGAAGGTATTTGCGTGGACGATTCTGCTGACGGTGCCGGCGCTTTTGATCGTGTCGGTAGCGATTCCGCAGGCGTGGGCGAAATATGCGGGGGAGCATATTCTGGCGATGACGTGGCCGCTGCTGCGTCTGGTTCATTTTGTGCTGTTTCCGCTGATCCGGATTCTGAATGTCTTCGATGAAATCGTTCGCCGGCTGGCGGGAGTGTCGATCGCGGAGGATGCGGACACGGCGGAAGCGGTCGAGCAGGAGATTTTGTCGGTCGTGGCGGAAGGGACTGCGGAGGGGACAGTGGATGAAGAGCAGAAGAAGATGATCGAGGGGGTGATCTCGTTCCGGGACCTGCAGGTGGGGCAGATCATGACGCCGCGGACGGAGATCATCGCGCTCGACATCAACACGCCGGTGCTGGAGATTCGCGACAAGATTCTGAAGGAGGGGTTGAGCCGGGTGCCGGTGTATGAGGGGACGCTGGACAATATTGTGGGGGTGCTGTTTGCGAAGGACCTGCTGGCGTTCATTGGGAATCCCGTGGGTGTGGGAACGGGTTCGCCATCGAGCGGAATAGATGTTCGGCGGATCATGCGTCCGCCGCTGTTCGTGCCGCGGACGAAGCCGCTGCGGGATCTGCTGCGTGAGTTCCGGATTCAGCAGGTGCACATGGCGATCGTGCTGGATGAATATGGGGGGACGTCGGGGCTTGTGACGACCGAAGATATTATTGAGCAGATCGTCGGGGACATTGCGGATGAATATGAGCATCCGGCGGTGGCGGAGGTGAGGAAGCTGGATGAGAGGACGATGGAAGTGGATGCGCGGATTCACATCACGGAGCTGAATCGGGCGTTGTCGCTGAGTTTGCCGGAGGATTCGGATTTTCAGACGCTCGGCGGATTTGTCATTGCGACGCTGGGGGTGATTCCGCCGAAGGGGGAGGTGCTGACGCATGAGGGGGTGACGATCACGGTTCTGGATGCGGAGCCGCGGCGGGTGAAGAAGTTGAAGCTGGAGTTGCCGGAGGCGTCGGCGGATGAAGCGGCGTCGTCGAATGGGGATCGGGCGTCCTGATTATTTGTGCGAGGCGAGGAGCGGTGCACGATGCTCAATCGCAAGGCCAAAACCAAGCCGTCGCGGGAGGAACTGATGGGGGCTGTGGTGGTGCGGAATCCGCTGGTGAAGGAGTCGGGGCGGCGTGAGGAGTCGCTTCGGCTGACCGCGCCGCTGCAGACCAGCGGGCTGCGCAAGCTGATCGCGCCGCGGTCCACCCGGAGCAAATCGTTCGAGTTGGATGCAGTCGGCATCTGGGTGTGGGACCGGATTGCGGACCAAATGACGGTGGCTGCCCTGATTCGTGATTTTGCTGCGCAACACGGGGTCGAAGTGAAGGAAGCGGAGAATGTGTTGGCGATTTTTTTGCGCACGCTGCTGCAGCGGAATTTGATCACGCTGATTCGGGTGTGATTATCCGGCTCCGAACTGAAACTCGCGCCGAGCACGCGTCGATCTTCGATAGACGGCTAAACATTTTGAGGATGATAATCCAGTGGGATCCGGATTATTTGTCGGAAGCGGGCAGGCAGAGGACGTTCACGGCAGAAAAATTGTCGGGGATGGTTGCGGCGGAAATGGGGGTGGTGGGCGTGCCTGCGTGCAGGTTGAGGAGGCGATAGCCGAGCGATTCGACGAGCGAGAGGAGATCGCGGCTGGATTTTCCGAGGGCGCGCAGGTCATCGGGCGAGACTTCCATGACGATTTCTGGGCGGTGTGAACGGAGCGTTTCGCGGGCGCCTTCGAGGAAGAAGCATTCGGCGCCCTGGATGTCGAGCTTGATGAAGTGGATCTTCGGAATTGCGTGCTGCTGAACGAAAAGGTCGAGCGTCGTGGCGTCGATGGTGAGTGTTACCGGCATGCGTGCGGCGTCGTGATTGACGATGGAGCCGACGCCCTGGTTGTCGGCATCTGCGGCGGGGAGACTCATAGAAAGCTGGCCGGGGGCGTTGGAGAGGGCGAGTTTGTGGGTGTGGATGCGAGATTCCAAATGGTTTCGGCGAATGTGCGTGACCAGGCGGTCGTAAGCGGCGGGGAAGGGCTCGAAGGCATGGACGATGCCCGCGGGGCCGGTGAGGGCGGCGAGGTGGAGGGACATTTCGCCGAGGTTGGCGCCGACGTCGAGGATGGTCATGCCGGGGGAGATGCGGTTCTGGAAGAGGAGGTGGAGTTCGTGATCGTAGTCGCCGTGGATGAGGATGTTGCGGTCGAGGTGGAAGTGGTGGGAGAGGAGGAGTTCGTGTCCCCAGCGGTTGCGATGCCAGCGGGGGTCGGGGGTGGGGTAGGCGCGGCGTCCGAGGGAGTCGTAGAGGCGGCGCGGGCGGATTCCGCCGATGGGGCGTCCGAGGAGGATCATCGTGTGATAGAGGGCGCGGTAGAGGGAGGTCACGCGGGACTCCGGTGTCGACAAGAGGGGAGGGGGGAAGCGCGCCCGGCGGGGTTCGAACCCACAGTCGTCGGCTGAGAAGGGCGAAACGGGCAAAGTCGGCACTTCCCTGAAAATGGGCGGGACCGTGCGAATTGGCCTTATTTTACGGGTATTTGAGAGCGCTGTACAGGGATCAATTTGCTCCGAAGTCTCAGTTCAAAGCATTGAACAGTAATCGGGTTGCAGTTACAGGGTGGAGGCCATGAAAGGCGCTGGGGTCCTCGATTGATCGCGTCAGCCCTGGCAGGCAGAGCACGACGATCTGGCCCCTGCCGACGGGAATCGTGGCGATGCCCAGCCCTATTTCCGGGGCGTGATCTTTAGCGAAGCCGACCACGGCTTCGACGTGGTGGCCGGAGAGCAACATACCGTCGGTCTCGCCGGAGTCGGCCTGGTAGGGCCAGTCCCAGACGCAATCGCCTGGCAGACCGTCGAGGAGCCAGTGTTTGCGGCCGAAATACCAGGAGCCGAACCAAGAGGGGCCGCTGTGGGTGAGTACGCCATTGAAGTCAATCAGACCCGCGTCGGCGAGCGCCATTCCCGCGGCCTGGGCGGCCTGATCACTGCCGGTCACCAGGATGGCGCGCGTGCCATTCTGCACACGCGGGAGTGCGGCAGCCAGCGCGCCGGCGAAGTCGTAATCGATCAACTCTGCGGGGAGCCAGATGTCGCCATGGCTATCGGAAAACTTGCCATCTCGAAACACGCGCCGCGTGACGCCGCCATTCGAGTCGGTGACCCGGAGGGCGGTGATGATCGCACTGCCCTGCTGTACTTTCGGAATCGAGAGGATCAATTGGCCATGGTCGACGTCGACGTTGAAGGCCTTGGAGAATCCGCCGACGTTGCCGGGTTCGTTCGCGGGGTTGAAATTCTTTAAGACGGTCCGGCCGTTGAGGGCAACGTCGAAGGTGCGGTTGGGATCGTGGCGGACGTCTCCGAAGAAGAGCTCGACTTTCGCGCGGCCATTGGTGACGGGCAGTCTGAGGAGGTCGCCGGCGGGTCCTGCCATCTGGCTATCGAACAGGCCGGAATCGAGGGATTTGTCTGAAGGGGGCACCGGGAAAGGGCCCCACTGGCGGCCGGAGCGCCAGGTGGCGGCGTTGCTGAAATCTGAATCGAGCAGAATGCGATCAAAGTCGCCGGTGATTGAATCGAGGGGGGCAGCATCGATTTTGAAGCGGTCTTTGAGGAGTTGTGCGATGCGGCCGGACGGGTCTACGTAAGCCACATGCCGTGAGATGGGGGACGGGATGGGATCGATGACCAGCACTTGTTCGGTGCGGTCGAGCGGATCGGCGTTGCCGGTGGTCGCTTGAAGTCGGGCGGTGATCGTGTACGTACCGGGTGTGGCGGTGGCAACCTTGTAACTGTCCTTGAGGAGCTGGCCATAGGTGTCTCCACCGGCGGCGGCGACGATGTCGGTGGCATCGAGCAGCTTTTTGCCGTCGGAGTTGTTGACGATGACGGAGAGTGTCTGCGGGCCTTGTCGCCGGTGTTCGTTGATCAGGTGCACGTCGAAGACAATTGGTTCGCCGCGCGCAACGACGGAGTGGCGCGGGCGAACGACGAGCAGTTCGTCCGCGCCAGCGCGATGCAACTCGAAAGGATTCCCTTTTAGATTGCGGAGTGCATCGGTCATGCCGGAATGGTTGTCGATGATCGTTGATTCCCAGCCGGAGAGGACAATGTAGTCGACCGGGTCACTGATGCGGGCGTTCTCGAAGATTCGCGCGGCCGAGAAATAATGCTTGTTTCCGGCGCCGAGAAACAAGCTCTCAGCGGTGGGGAAGGCGGCGTCAAACCCGTACGTGTCGATAAATTTCTGGTAGCTGTCGCGGATAGTCTCCGCAGCGAGCCGATCGTAGCCGGGCTTTTCGCGCTCGGCGTACCAGCGGGCGACGGCGGAGTGGTCGTCGGGGGATGCGCCGGTGGCCATCTCACCCCAGCAGACAATTTCCTTTGTGTTGTCGGTGCGATACTGCCAATCGGTCGGCGAAGTGTACATATTGTCGATGTACTCGCCGCGGGAATCCATGGCCGTGTGCTGGTCCCACCAGCCGGAGAAACCGGAGTTATCGCTGTGGAGCACTTCGTCGGAGTAGGGAAGCGCCAGCACCTGATTGTTGGGGTTTACGCCTGATTTGAGGATGACGGTACGCGAGGGGTCTATTTCGTGAACTCTCCGGATCATCCAGAAGATCGAAGGGTTGTGCAGGTCGGGCGAGATTTCGTTTTGTAAGGACCAGAGGCTTACGGATGGGTGGGAGCGAAACGCCCGGACCATTCCGAGCACTTTGAACATTTCGTAACGTGCGGTGAAGGTTTTCGGTTCGCCACCGTAGCCGGAGGTGTCGACGGGGCCTTTGGGCAAAGGGTCGTCGGCCCAGGGATGCTCGGTGAAGGAGTAGAGTCCGGCGCCGGCCTCGCAGTAGCGGAGCAGTCCGGCGTGGTCGAAGCCGTCCAAAACGACTTGCTTTGGCATGTGGCGATGGTTCTGGATGCTGTTCAATCCGAGCGATTTGACGGCGGAGATTTCGCGAGAAACGGCGGAATCGTCCGGAAAGAGTCCGTTCGGGGCCCAAAATCCCCAGGAAATGGAGGATTTTACGACGATTCGGCGGCCGTTCAGGAGGAGTTTCGCATCGGAGCCGATCCCCACGGGTGCGAACCAGCGACAGCCGAAAGTGGTCTGGCGGTCGGAGTGAGAGATGGTTGGAATTCGCGCGTCCGCTTCGTAGAGGGAGGGGTGATTGATGTCCCACAAGTCGGCGGCGGGGATTTGGATGGTGCGTGAAAGGGTGGCGGATCCACCGGCGGGAATGTCGGCGTCGATGGTGGTTGAAGCAATGGTGTTGCCGTCACGGGTGACGGAGAGATTGACCGGGCCGTGGTAGGCGGAGCCGGTGGAGGAGAGTTGGACGACCGCGTTGATGGTGGCGGGGTCGGGCGTGTTGAAGATCGTGAGATCAGAGACGGAGGTGTCTCCGCGGATCCAGAGTTCAATGCCGGCGTCGACTCCACCGAAACCGTGCGACATGGGGATGGCGTGATTTCCCCACTTGATAGTGGCGGTGTCGTTCCACGCGAGCTCGCCGCCGGGATTGGTGATGCGGATGGCGAGTTGGTTGGCTGCGCCGGGTTTGATCGCGGGGGTGGCGTCGACGGTAAAGGGGAGTTCAGTGATGAGGTTATAGCCAACGAGCCGTTGATTGACGTAGACCTCGGCGCGCAAGCGGGTTCCGCGGAAGTGAATGAGGCACCGCTCGCCGGGGGCGAGTGCGGGCGCGTTGAAATGGGTGTACCACCAGGAGACCCCGAGATAACTGCCGTTGTGTTCAACGATCTGTTTCGGTGTAGGGTGCTCGTTGAGGCTGCGGGGCCAGTAGTGCTCTTCGACGGTGCCGGGGAGGGTGACGGGAATACCGGCGGAGTCGGAGAGAGTGGACCATCCGCCCGTCGGCGGGTTTGTCGGCAGGCTGTTCAGCTCGACCTGGTCTGGCAGGTAAAGTTTGTCGTCTTTCCATGGGGCATCCACATCGAGCCAGAGGCGCCAGCCGGTGTCGGAAAGGTTCAGGACGGTGGGTTGCGCACCTGGCACGGAAGCTGCTGTGGGGGGGGCGGCGTGGGCCACGCCGGCGAGAGTTGCGATACAGAGTAAGAAGCCGGCGATCCAAGCGGTGCATCTGGGAATCCGCGGAATGGTCAGCACGGTCAGAAACGAACGCATTCACTGCCTCCTCTATCCGAATTGATCAGACGTTCACTCGTCGGTAGAAAGACTTGAGACGTGCGAGAAAGGGCTTTAAGTAAACGTTCACCTAACTATAGCATGGCTGATCCGTCTGTAAATCGATTGCCCAGGAGGTATACTGTCTGAATGTCAAAAGAGCGTCCCACCCTGCACGATGTCGCGCGATTATCCGGAGTCACTCCAGCAACGGTTAGTCGTGTGCTCAACAAGAAGAAGAAGTTTTCGGCCAGTGAGGCCGTGCGAGGCCGGATTCTTGCTGCCGCTGAATCGCTGGGCTATGCGCCGGATCTGGCAGCGCGAAGTCTGCATCGACAGAGTTCGCAGATTATCGGGGTGTTCACGTCTCCGCAGACCCACGTCGCCGAGGGGATTAACGAGATGCTGCTGGAGGGGATCGCGGAGGTTCTGCACGCGAGTGAATACGACGTATTTTTCAATTTGACGATGGCGCGCCGGCATGCGGTGCCGTTCTGGCGGTTCGACGGCGCCATTTTGCTTCAATCGCCGCCATCGGAAATGGTAGACGAGCTGGATCGCCGGCGAGTTCCCTATGTGTGTGTCAATGAGCGGGTGGGGAAAGCGGTTGCGCAAGTGCTGGCGGATGACCGCATGGGGATGCGGAAGGCGGTGGAGCATCTCCACCAACTCGGGCATCGACGGATTGCCTATGCCAACGCCCGTGCGACGTACCTGACGCACTACTCCGTGGCGGAACGTCATGAAACATTGTTGGAAACCATTCGAGAATTCGGGATGGAGTTGATTCAAGGGCATGATGTGCCTTTCTGCTCTGGAACGGATTTTCTCCGCGGTGCAGTAAAGATGGGCAAGGCAACGGCGGTGATCACTTACGATCATCCGATTGCTGTCACCATCCTTGGCAGCGCCTATGCGATGGATCTGCGCATACCTCGTGATTTCAGCCTCATCTGTTTTAATGATGTTTTTCCGGTCTCGCTCCTTCCGCCGCCGCTTACGGCGATTGGTGTTTCCGGCCGAGAAATGGGGCGTACGGGTGCGGGTCTGCTATTGAACAGACTCAATTCACCAGAGACGACGACGTCGGCCGGGGAAATTCGAGTGGCGGAGGAACTCGTCGTTCGTCGCTCGACAGCGCCACCGGGCTTTGGTGAGCAATAAGGTCTGAGCGGATAAGCCTGGGTAGAGCGTCTATAAGGCGTTTAGTGGGGTTTTCGTACCGTGCGCGGGCCCATTATCGTAAGTGCACGCAAACGCGAACAATTCATGTTTTGTGCGCCTCACTTCTCTGGATGTCTGGCGGGTGCGGTGCTGGCGCAATATAGACAACATGGGTAATGTAGATAAGTAAGGCGCTGCAACCACGCCCCAAACGTAATCTTCAATAAACTTCGCAGAATCTTCTTGACGGCATCAGAATTCGAGATATGTTTGCGTAAACGCTTACCTCGCGGAGTAAGCGGACCATTTCTATCCCTATCCTATGCGGCTTTCGGTTGGCGCTCACATCTTGGTCAACCGTTAATTGGTAAGAACATTTCTATCTTTTTTGGGAGAGCGTCTATGAGGAAGTATACGTCGTTTTCGAAAACATCGACGATTGTCGCCGTTGTATTGGCGGCATCGTTGGGAGCTGCGGCAAAAGCGGCGGTGATCGCCACGGTCGGGACGCCAGTCGCGACGACCGGAATCACTGATTTTGCGGCCAGCTCGACCAATGGGGGGAGTCTCGCGCTGAGCACGGTCAACGCCTCGAAGGGGGCGGGCGGGACCATCGCCGGCGGCGTTTCACAAGGCGTCGTGGCGGGAGGCTCGTTCGGCGAAACGTTTTACGGCATCTCGGGGAATCTCGCCGCGATCACCGAGGTCTGGAATTATTCCCCCGCCAACATCGCGTATCGTCCCTTCCTGTTTGATCTCGGTGTGGGTTCCATGAGCGCTTATGGCAGCGTGTTCAACCCGTCTGCTCAGACGAACCTTCTGGACGGCACGACGTTGAGCGCGTTCCCGGGGTTTGCCGCCCAGTCGTTCCTGGAATTTGATTTTTCCGGCGGCAGCATCACGTTGGATCCCACCCACAGCTACGCCTTCGGTTTGTACGACACGAGCGGCGCGGCATCGGGCTTTATCGATCGTGCGAACGGTGTTACCACCGATCCCAACGGTGTGAGCTATGTGATCACCGGCGGTGATCCGAGCGCGCAGACGAACGCGTATTCTTCCCAGTGGGGCGGCGGCGTCCGCAACATGTTCGTCGGCGTCTACACGACCGCTGTCGCCACTCCCGAACCCGCATCCCTCGGGATTGTCGGTCTTGGCGCCGTAGCGCTTCTGCTCCGGAAACGGAGCGCCTGACACGATCCATTTCCCTTAATTCGCACCCGAGGTTCGCAACGAGATGCACAGCGCCGGCCGCTGTGCATCTCCTTTGCTGACTTCTCCATAGGTTCCTGTGCGGCTGATGTTTTCATGCCGCCGTTACGGGTGATCCGCGCGCTCCTCTCGGCATTTTGTATACGCAAGGGAAAAACGAGTGAATAGCATACTTCGTCTCGCGACTCCTTCCTTGTTTCTCGTTCTCGCCGTAAGCAATGCTTCTGCCGCGAGTCTCAACGGATCGGCCATGGCGTTTCAATCGAGCGGCACTGGCTCGGGCACCGACTGGACACTTTCTTCTGATGGTTATGTCGGCACGTACGTAACCCTCGCGAATCCCGGGCAAGTGACCTTCACGGTGCAGGCCTCAGGGAGCGCGGGGAGCGGCGCTGCTCCTCAAATGGACATATCGGTCGACGACACCACGACGAAGTACACGGTCACGCCGGGGTTCAATTCGTACTCCGCGACGGTCAACCTGCCCGCAGGCACGACCTTCGTGCGCACTGACTTTGCCAACGCTGTGACTGGAAGCAACCAGTCGCTGACTATTCGCAATCTCAATGTCTCCGGCGCGTCGATCCTGAATTCCAATATCAACGCCAACGCTCTCGCAGCCGCCGACACTTATGCGGCGAATTTCCGCAGCGGCAACGTCACCGTCTCGCTTCCCGGGTTAGCCCCGGGCACCCCGGTCGAATTCAAACTGGTCCGCAATGCGTTTAACTTCGAAGGCTCGGCCACGGGAAGTTCATCGTCCGATCCAGTCGCCTACATGGCTGTGACGAATCCGGCCCCAGGGACGACCGCCTACAACTACCAGCACGCCTACAACGCCAGTTTCAACACGCTCGAACCGTCGAACGCCGGCAAGTGGTCCAACAATGAAGCGACGCAGGGCGTCGTGACGATGTCGTACGTGGATACGCTGTTGAAATACGCCACGTCCAACAATATGGACGTTCGCATGCACAATTTGATCTGGGGCGCCCAGCAGCCCGCGTGGGTCAATACGCTGCTTACGAACGCACAGTCGTCGAACGCCACGCTTGCCGCGAGCGCCAAGGCCTCGCTGATGACCGCGATCAACAACCGCATCAGCTACTACGTTGGCGGAAAGATCGCAGGGACGACGATTCCACGTGGGGACGCGATCCAGGAAATGGACGTTCTGAACGAAGCGCTCCGCACCGCGCCCTATTGGAAGATTTTTGGGGCATCGGGCGTGGCGCAGGTTTACAACAATGTTGCGAAGGCCGCCGCAGCCGCGGGAAACCCGAACCTTCGCCTCTATACCAACGAATACAACGTGTTCACATACTCCTCGGATCCCAGCACCAGCCTCTCCGACCCCTATGCGAACTGGTACCGGCAGGAAGTCGACGACATTCGAAACGCAATGCCGGGGCAGCCGACGGTGAGCGGCGTGGGGGTGCAGTATTATGCCGACGGAAACATTACGCTTCACAGCCCTGCGCGCATGATGCAGGTGATGCAGAATCTTTCCGTCACCGGGCTGCCGATCTCGCTTACGGAGTTTCAGGTCAGTTCGGATGCGCCATCAGACGCAGTGGTCTCGCAGATCCTGACCGAAACGATGCGGATGATGTACGGGTCTCCCAACGCCACGACCTTCGGCCTGTGGACTTTCTGGGCGGGCCAGAATGCTCCGAACGATGCGGCATTTCTTTACGATGCGAACTGGAATCTGACGAGCATCGGGCAGGCGTATCAACAACTTCTGAATGGGTGGAGCACGGATTACATGGGCGCGGTGGGGAGCAATGGTTCGGTTTCGTTCAATGGGACGTATGGGGAGTACCAGGTGCTGATCGGCGGCCAGACGTATGATCTGACGCTGACGAAGGGCACCTCCAATTACGCCTTGACGGCGATGGCGCCGGAGCCGGGAAGCATGGGGATTCTCACGGGCGGGGCGATGTTGTTGCTTCGTCGCCGGCGAGGAAGCGTAAGCGGAAGAGTTTGATCTGCCTGCAGTGTCCGCGACTCGCTTGACAGACTTCGGAAAACGCTCTAATTTCAGCAAGGTAATCGTTTGCTTTGTTTTCGCCCCGGGGCTCGAGATCGCAACCCCGATGGGCCCTCGCACGATCTGCAACATCTCACTTCGGAAAGAACCTCTTCTATGGCCAAGTACTCGCCCACCCGGAATGAAAAGTTCACTTTTGGTCTCTGGACCGTCGGCAACATAGGACGCGACCCTTTCGGCGGCCCGGTTCGTGAGCAGTTGTCACCAGTTCAGATCGTCGACCTCCTGGGGGAGGTGGGCGGCGTGTATGGCGTGAACTTCCATGACAATGACCTGGTTCCCATCGACGCCTCACCCAATAAGAAGAGGCAGATCATTGCTGACTTTAAAAAGGCGCTGCAGGCGAACAACCTGCGGGTGCCGATGGCGACGACGAACCTGTTCGGCGAACCGGTATTTAAGGACGGCGCCTTCACGAGCGGCGATGCGAGCGTCCGTGCGTATGCCATCCAGAAGACCATGGCCGCCATGGACCTTGGCGCAGAGTTCGGCGCCGAAACGTATGTCTTCTGGGGCGGGCGCGAAGGCGCGGAAACGGATGCGGGCAAAGACCCCGTTGATGGGATCAAACGCTTCCGCGAGGCGCTCAATTTTCTCTGCGAGTACTCGATCCAGCAGAACTACGGCTACCGCTTCGCCCTCGAAGCGAAGCCGAATGAGCCCCGTGGGCACATCTATCTCGCGACCACGGGAAACTGTCTGGGCTTTATTGAAACGCTCGACCATCCCGAAATGGTCGGCGTCAACCCGGAAGTCGCCCACGAGGCGATTGCCGGCCTCAACTTCACGCATCACGTCGCCCAGGCGATCGACGCCGGCAAACTGTTCCACATCGATCTGAACGATCAGGTGCCCGGACGCTACGACCAGGACTTCCGCTTCGGCGCTGCGGATATCAAGCAGGCGTTCTTCCTGGTGAAATTGCTGACCGACCACGGCTATGACGGCTCGCTGCACTTTGACGCCCACGCCTACCGCACCGAAGACTACGAAGGCGTGAAAGAGTTTGCCCGCGGCTGCATTCGCACTTACATGATCTTGAAGGACAAAGCGGCACGCTGGAACAAGGACAAGGAAATTCAGGCGCTCCGCGCCGAAATCAACGTCGCCGACGGCAAACTTGAATCGCTCGTCAGCGGCTTTTCAGCTGGCAACGCTGAGGCACTCAAGAAGATCAAATTCGACCGCAAATCGCTCGGGGCGCGGGGCCTGCCGTACGAACGGCTCGATCAGCTCACGATGGAAATCCTCATGGGCGTGCGGTGAGGTTGGGTTCTCAGGCGACGATCTCCCCCAGGATCCGAATCGCAATCCCCGTTCTATATGATCGTTCATCTCGGGTCGTGGTTGCCTGGAGGAACGCTTTGCAACGACACGGATGCGCCCTGGAGGCCTTCGGCGTCTGCCGTCAGCGTGATCGCTCCCGTCTGATTCGGCTTGGCGCGGACGATCACGAGGCAAAGTCCATTGAATGCTTTCCGTTGCGGAACTTGAAATGAATCAAAGCTCGAAGGATCGCCATTATCGGTGGCGACGATTTCACCTGGACCATCGATCTTGAATTTGACCTCGTTCATTGCCCGAGGAACGGTGAGCCCATCCTGGTCTGCCATGCGGACGGTGACGAAGGAGAGGTCGCGGCCGTCGGCGGCGATGGAAGCCCGATCAGGTGTCAACATGACCTGCTTGGGATTGTCAGTCGTCTGGACGGTATCTTCCGCCCACGTTTTGCCGCCTTTGTACGCGACGACTCTCAACGTGCCGGGCTCGTAGACAAGGTCGTCCCAGCGCAGGCGGTACTCGAATTGTCCCTTCTTCTTGCGGCCGAGCGATTTTCCGTTGAGGAACAATTCCGCTTCATCGCCGGAAGTGAAGACATGCACGGGTGTGACTTGTCCGAGGCGGTCCGGCCAATTCCAGTGGGGCAGGATATGGGCCATGGGGAGGTCCGGGCGCCAGTGTGCTTGATACAGATAGAAGCGGTCCTTCTTGAAGCCAGCGGTATCGATGATGCCGCAGGAGGAACTGCGCAACAATCCGTAGTTGGGCATCGGCTCGCCGAGGTAGTCCCATCCGGTCCAGATGAATTCACCGGCGACGTAAGGATGCTGCTCTTGTGCGGCGAAGGACTTGTCGGCCGAGGCGCCGAAAGCGACGCGGTAAAGTTCGTAGGAGCTCACTTCGCAGCCGCTCTTGTCCAATGCTCCCGGCGTGCCTTCAACTACAGCATCATTGCCTGGTATGACCGGGAAGAAATACGCGCCTCGCGTGCTCAGGGCACAGGCGGTTTCACTGCCGATGATCGGCTTGTCGTGGAAGTTTTTATGGAAGGCCGGATATTTTCCGGGTTCCTTGCGGATGCCGGCGCCCTGGTAGTTCAGACCGATCACATCGACAACCGCCGGGAGCGCCCCATCGGGCTTGGCCCAATTCATCGCGCTGGTCGTCGGGCGGGTGGGATCTTCATCATGCACGATGTCGCAAAGAGATTTGCCGATGGCTGCGCCGTTCGCTCCAGAGTATTGTTCGCTCACCTCATTCCCGATGCTCCAGAGCACGACGGACGGCGAATTGCGATCCCGGCGAATCATGGCCCGTAGATCCTGCTCGTGCCAGTCCGGGAAAATCTGTTGGAACCCGAGCGGCACCTTTGGTCCGATCCAGACGTCGTACGCCTCATCCATCACGAGAATGCCCATCTTGTCGGCCAATTCCATGACTTCGGGGGCAGGGGGATTGTGGGAGGTGCGAAGCGCGTTGCAGCCCATTTCCTGGAGCATCTCCAGTTGGCGTTGGGCGGCGCGGTAATTGAATGCTGCACCGAGGGCGCCCAAGTCGTGATGCATGCAGACGCCTTTGATGGCAACATGCTGATCGTTGATAAAGAAGCCGTTATCTGGATCAAACCTGATGGTTCGGATGCCGAAGGGCGTTTGATAACGGTCCAGGACTTTTCCATCCTGCGACACGGTGGTGACGGCGACATAGCGATTGGGCCGCTGTTGCGGCGGCGGTCCCCAGAGCTTCGGATTGGCAACCGCCCCTTTCGCCTCGATGGCGGCTTCACTTTTCGCTGATATCTCGAGTGTTTCAGGCGCGATGCTGGTTACTGCATGTTCAGACCGTTGGCCGTCGCTGTCCAACTCGAAGATGTCGGTGGCCACCGTGACGTCCGCAGTGTGCGTCGAATCATTGTTCACTATCACGCGCATCTGCACGGTGGCGGAATCCTGGGAAACTTGCGGAGTTGTGATGCAGGTTCCCCAATGCGCCACATGCACCGGTGAGGTTTTGACAAGCCAGACGTTGCGATAAATTCCAGCGCCCGGATACCAGCGCATTGAATCCGGCGGATTGTCCAGCCGGATCACCAGTTCGTTCACAGCGCCTGGCTTGACGTACGGCGTCAAATTCACGCGCCAGGAGGCGTATCCATAGGGCCAGCCTCCGACGATCTGCCCATTCAGCCAGACCGTGGAATAGGCCATCGCGCCGTCGACGTCGAGGAAAATGGATCTGCCGGCATCCTCCGCCGGGATGGACAGTTTCTTGCGGTACCATCCGATGCCTGCCGTCGGCAGATGCCCCATGCTGCCGTTTGCTTTGTGGCTGAAAGGCCCGGTGATCGCCCAGTCGTGAGGCAAGTTGATTTTCTGCCATGTGCTGTCGTCGAAATCGGGGCGCACATACGCAGCGCGATCACCCAGGTTTCCTTCTGGACGCGAGAACCATTTCGACGGGTCCTTGATGAAAGGGTTGCCCGTTGGCAGGATCCATTGCTTGATATAGGAACCCGGCTGCGACTCCGCATGCACCTCCTGGGTGGCTGGACTTGTGGTATTGGCCTTTCCCGCGTTGGGATCCATGCGGTCGTAGAGCAAACTCACCGGGCAATCGGGGGGATCCCCTTTAATGAAGGACCAGCCTTCGTCGATGGAAATCCGCTGGCGCGGTGAATTCGCGGGATCGGTCCCAACGGGGGCCTGAATATCTTCGGCGATGCAACGAGCGGGGCCAACCACCCTCAGCGGAAGTTCCACCATCACCGCAGCCATGACCATTAGACGAAGGCAACAGTTCAGGCCCCGGTTGTCACGCTGTGAGTGAGCCATCAATTCGCCTCGGTTTCGACATTGATTGCGAAGTTTTTCGGGGAACATGGATTCTAACCGGCCGCCTTGCGCAGCGCACGGAAGGGTCTTGTGGAGCCATGACCGTTGGGATCGAAATGACGGTTCATTTACGGAACGGGACAAAACGGGACAAACTCGCGGCAATGCCCGTCAAAATGTTTGTCGGCCATCAACAATCGAAAACCCTCTCAGGGATTGATAATGATGTACCGACGCATGAAATCCGTCTTATTCGGGCTGTTGGCAGCAGCGTTGGTGTTGAGCGTGTACGCTTCCACGTGCGTGTCGATAAAGAGAACGTTGGCCTTGGTATTGGACGAGTGCCTGAAGCGGATATTGGTCGCATTGATCGACCCGCCGGTGGCGTCGTCGGTGTTGGTAGCGGTGGCTCCGCCGTTGCCGGGAGTCATATCAATGCTGTTCTGCAACGGGAACGCGGGGTCCGGATTCATGAGATGCGCACTTTGATTTAAAAAAGCCTTGTTATCGATGTAATCGGAGGCGGCGGTGTCCGATTTCACCTTCCATGCGCCATTGACCAGCGAAAGCGCCGCATCCCAATTGATGGCCAGATCGTTGTGCGGAATCTGCTCCGGCTTCAAAGGAAGGTTGGTGACGGGGATGGAGTGGTTGTTGACGTAGCTGTAATCGATCTCCGCCAGCGGATGAGTGCCATACTGCACGATGGACTGCGGGGTGGCGGCCCCAAGTTGAGTGCTGCTCGGGGGAACCTCGGGGCAAATAAGCGCCTTGTGAAAACTGGAATTAAGGTTGTTCGTGGCGCTGCCGCCGTTGTAGGTGGATCCGCTGTTCGATGAAACGGCGTTCAACAGGAGATCGGCCCAGCGGGCGGATGTCGCCGAGTTGCCCGTGTTGTAGTCGCCCCAGGGCAGGCGGCCAAAGAGGTTGGCGTAGATGGTTGTCACCTGGCCGATGGAGTGCAGATTCGCAGCGCAAGCTGTAGTCCTTGCGTTCGAACGCGCCCTGCCGAGGGAAGGAAGCAAAATCGCAATCAGCACCGCAATGATCGCCACCACAACAAGCAACTCAATGAGCGTAAATCCGGAACGCTGGCGCGGTGCCTGACGACCGGCAAAACCGAATTGACTCCGCATAAGAAACCCCTTCGAAAATGGCGAGTCACCGAATTGGCCTCATCAGCCAAACCAGGAAGAAATGATTTCGCGTGCCAGACAAACCCGACGAAGTGGATCGCGTCGATTACGCAATCGTTTACCTAATGTATTTTCCGATTCCCTGGCTGTCAACTGAATACGCTGGAATTTGTTTTCTCATCTTCTTGAGCAGCTTTCCATGGGTAAAATGGGCTGTTTGACGGCTTCATTCGGATTAGGGCGGCAAGCCGGAGACTGCGGCGGCATCGAGTCATACGGGCCTATTCGCGTAATCGTTTTCTCGGGTGTGCGGGTACTTCGCCACAAGTTGGTATGAGCTGGGCAAGAACGGTTTTGTCTTCCCGTTGCATGTCATTCCTCTGACCCTGGAGAGATTCACCACATGCTCAGAGTCTCGCGCAGACCGCGTCTTTGGCGAGGGCAATCCGTCTTATCTTGCTGTGCGGCATCAGAACAACGACTTCACGTGCGAAGTCGAACTTGCCGCTCAGCCGGGAACCGAAAACGCCGTTTATTTGTGGGATGCTACTTGGAGTGGCTGCGTCAGGGCCTGGATGACGGCGTAGAACGCCGGCTTGGGTGTCAGTTGGCGATCCCAGAGCAAGGGATAGTTCGTGCGGCCGCGGACCGGCCAGTCATTCAGCCACGAAGTGCCGTCGTGGGTTCCCCAGAGTGTGATGCGGGTGACAACGCCAGGATGCTTCAGAACCACTCGAAAAACGCGCTCGTAAAAATCGGCTTGTTCCCGAGCGACCTCCTCCGGAAGGCCCTGTGAGTACGAGTCGAGACCGTGCTCCTGGGTCGCATTGACATCTGCTCCCGGGGTGACGCGGGGGAGCACTTCGACATCGAGTTCCGTCAACATCACCTTCACGCCGGCGGCGTCATAGGCCGAGATGGCGCTGTCGAGCCGACCAATGGCTTCCGGATTGGAAAGGGAAAAATGCGACTGAATGCCGACGGCGGTGAGGGGAATGCCGGCTTTCTGGAGGTCGCGAATCAGCCAAAGGGTCTTCAGGAGTTTGTCGGTATTCTCATTGCCGTAGTCGTTGTAGTAGAGTTCAGCGCGGGGATCCGCCGCGTGCGCATAGCGGAAGGCCTGCACGATGTAGTCGTCGCCGATGGCGCGCTTCGCGGGGCTGTCGCGAAGGTATCCGCCCGGTTCGTCGCTGATGGCTTCGTTCACCACGTCCCAGCCAATGACCTGGCCGCGGAAGTGGCCCGCGACGGCATCAATGTGCCGCTTGAGGTTGGCGAGGGCCGCTTCCCGTGGGAGAGGCCCCCCATCGGCATCTTCATACATCCACTTGGGCGTCTGGGAGTGCCAGCAAAGATTGTGACCGACTACTTTCATCCCATGTTTCCTGGCGAAGGAGACGATCCTGTCAGCGGGGGCGAAATTGAACTGCCCCGGGTGAGGCTCCGTGACTGCGGGCTTGAACTCGTTTTCGCCTGTGATGCAGTTGAACTGCGTCGCGACAAGGTGAGCGAGACGCGGATCATCCAACTGCTTCGACATGACCGCCGTTCCAATCAGAAAGCGGCCGTGAACTGCCTTACGGAGCGACGGTTCCGCGTTGACGGTCGGCGACTGGAAGCGCGCGCAGGCGGGCGCCAGGCCAAGCGCGAAAACAGCCCCAAGGAGGGACGCACGCGTGGAGAAGAATCGTGTCGTCATACGGACGCCTTCTGTCGAGTTGGCGGGCAGGCGCGAGTTTCCGGGCAAAACGCCGTGGCCTTGCAGAATCACTGTTGCGCGAACAGCTTGAGATCGACGGCATCGCCCAGCAGTTTGTGCCCCGCGTTGCTCGGGTGGAGGTGATCGCCGCTGTCCGCAGATTTTAACAGCTTGTGCGGGTCCTGCGGATCGCGGACGGCGGCATCCAGGTCGATGACAGCGTCGAAGGCGCCGCTCGTGCGGATCCACTCATTGACCTTCTGCCGCTTCTCCTCGACGCCCGGTTTATCATAAAAGGAGCCGCCGCAGGGGGAGATGGTTGCGCCATAAATCCTCAAGCCGCTGCCATGAGACCGGGCGATGATCTGTTCGTCGGCGGTGATGATCTCGTCGGGCGTTGTTTGGCCTCCACCGAGATCGTTGATCCCCTCAAAGAGAATGACGTAGCGGACGCCCGGCTGCGCGATAACATCGCGGTCGAGGCGTACCATTGCGGTTTGGCCGAGACCCCCGAACCACAGGCAATTGCCGCCGATCCCCTCGTTGAGGACGCTGACGCCGGCGGTGCCCGGATTTTCCTGAAGGCGGCGGGCGAGAACATCCGGCCAGCGCTGATTCGTTCCTTCCGTAGAGCCTTTTCCGTCGGTGATCGAGTCCCCCAGCACGGCCACCGCGGAAGTTGGCGGGGAGGCGACTACTTCCACGCCGCTCAGGTAATACCAGCGATTGGCAATCACCGCGTCAGGAAGGTCCGAGGCGGACACGGAATTCCCGGATTGCAGGTAGGAGTTGGCCCGCGCGGAACGGTGCCCCGTGAAATCCTTCTCGGCTCCGGTGACGTGAATGCTCACCACCAGGTCCGAGAGAGCCGGGAGATCAAACGCAATCGGATCGGAAAGCATCATCGCGCCGAAAGGAATGGTCGCCGAGGGTTGTCCGTGGAAAGTCAGAGCCTTGTCCGTTTCGGGCTTGATTGCGCTCTTGCCCGCGGAGAGCGCAACGTGGGCTTCGTCAATTGTGAGGTTGTTGCCCCAGGAGGCGAACTCGTTCGAAAAGCGGACACGCAGTTGATGCCCGCCGATCGAGACGTGGACGATCTGACGAAGCGTTGTGTCCGTGAGTCCGGGAGGCGTCGGCGGAAACGTCGATTTGTCGATCGCCTGAGCCGAAGTGGCCCATGTCCCGACCCAGTGTGTTGCCTGTGCGGCTTTACCGGGCGTGTCTTGCGCCATCAAAACAGCCGGCATCAACATCAACATTGCGGCTGAAACGAGGATCCATGGGGTTCTTCGATAGTCTCGTTGCATCTAACCACCTTCTAAAACCGTGTATAAGCGCTTTTCAAACCTATGACGCACGGGCGTTGTGAACAAGACCGATTACCTGGCGGCCCCTTCCTCGGCGACTCGCAGGAAACTTTCGGGCGGCCCCAGGTAGCTGGGCTTCACACCGCCGCAGTCGACAACGAACTTCTGAAATACCACCCCCGGATCGACCATCCAGATTCTGAGAGTGTGATATCCGGGCGAAGCAATCATGTGGGGCGCCTTGACGGTTCGCACGTTCTCCCGGACCGATTCCTGCCACGCCGCATGGGATGCGTCGGCGAGAACGTCGATCACGTTCGGCGCCTGATCGTCGAACGCCATCGCAAAGCGCAGGCCCCGGCCAGGAACGAAGTTCAAACTCGGCGAAACGTAGGCAGTCACGGAGACCGGCCCACTGTCGAGCAGGTACATCCGATATTCGAGAGAGGGCGCCTGCATTCCGCCGTTGCTCGGAAGCACGCTTGGCGCAGTCACCGGGAAAATGGAACAAGCGGACATTGTGCGGCCGTTCCCATCGATCGTCTCCCAATTAGCCCCGCCGGCCTCTGTCTTTCGCGTGAAGTGGGCGGCATCCATGGAGACATAGCCGTCGCCTTCGATGAAACCCTGCAACGATGCCGGCGTGACTCCCGTGGGCTTGGCGGCATGGAGGCTGACCGCGACAGAATCGGTTCCGCCGCTGGTGATCTGCACTTGAGCGTCGGCTCCCCCGTCGGGCACCGCCGGCCAGTCGATCGAGACCAAAAGCGGTTGCTCCTTCTCCACCGTGCCGCTTGTGGCGCTCAGATTCACCCATGGCGCCGAAGCAGCAGCGGTGAAATGAACCGGCGTGCTCCCTCGGTTAAAGAGTTCGATGGTTCGCACCTGGCGATTGAAACTGTCGAACGCGGGCAGCCTCGCCGGTTCCTTCGTCCCGGGCCACGCAGCCTCAGAACCTTCCACGGCGACCCCGAGAGCCCCCACAGCCGCAGGAACAACCTCTTTAAGTTCGGGAATGGAGTTACTCTTCGGATCATTCCAAGAGGCATACCCAAGATGAACCTGGTCCATCATGTGATCCCATTTCCCGTTCGCCAGTTGGTTGTATTGGCGATTCAGATCGACATCGGTGCGGAAGAGCTCCTTCACTTTCGCGGCGAGATCATTCGCCTCCAGGCGACCCTGCGCGGCGTAGAGGTGATTCCTCCCCGCCAGAATGTAGAGCTCATTGACGATCGCCACCGCCTTCACGGGATGCAGGACCAGTTCGAAAAATGCATCCTGTTCGTCGACGGGAAGTTCCCGGGCAAGCGCCTCCGCTTTGCTCATCGCCGCGTCGCACTCCGCAAGAACCGTGTCCGCCTCCTTGTAGTTCACCAGGCTGTAGATGCCGTCCGGCCCCGTATTGAGCAGCTCCGGCTTGCGCCTGCTATTCATCGCGGTGTACCAGTTGTACAAATCGGCGATGTCGTGAGCGTGCTCCGGACCAAAATTCGCAACCGCCCAGTCGTAAACAAACGTATGTTCCTTCGCCGCCGTCATCGCCGAAGGGTTCCACGCCATCGACATGAAAAAATCGATCGGAATCTCCATTGGTTTCAGATCCCCCACATTCACCACCCAGATGCGGTCCGCTCCATACTTCGCGGCGATGTCCATCTGCTCCCAGATCTTCCCCAGCGTGTTGGTGTTGATCCACTTATAGTTTCGCGGGTCGCCGACGTAGTCAAAGTGATAATAAACGCCCGCCCCGCCGGAGCGTTTCCGCTCCGCATCCGTCGGCACGCGGCGGAGATCGCCCCAGTTATCGTCGCTCCAGAGAAGCGTCACATCATCCGGTACCCGCAGCCCCCTTTCGTAATACTCCTGCACTTCCTTATAGAGGCACCACACCTGCGGAACCTTGGTAACTTCCGGATTCATCTCCTGGGCAAGAATCTCGCGTTGCCTGGCTACGATCTTTTCGAGCAGGTGCATGCTCTGTTCCACGGTGGCGCCTTCAATCATCGGCGTATCGTTGCGGCCGCGCATGCCGATGGTGATCACGCTCTCGAAATCCTTGTTGCGCCGAATCCCCTCTCGCCAGAACTTCTCCATCAGTTCCGGCTGGGTCGCGTAATTCCAGTCCTTACCGGGATGCCGGCGGTCGAACTCCGCCTGGGCTCGCAACATCGGCTCCTGGTGGCTCGTGCCCATCACAATCCCATAATCGTTTGCCAGCTTCGGACTCTCCGCATCGTCCTCGTTGAACGCGCTGCCCCACATCGCTGGCCAGAGGTAGTTCGCCTTGAGCCGAAGGAGCAGTTCGAAGACGTGCACGTACATCTTGCTATTGAGCCCGCCGAACTTCTCTTTCGACCAGCCGGTGAGGCATGGCGCTTCATCATTCAGGAAGATTCCGCGGTATTTGACTGCCGGGGCTTCCCGGATATCCACCGGGAGAATGTAGAGAGAGCTCTTCTTCGGGACCGGGACGTCGGCCCACCAGTACCATGGAGAGACGCCGATCGCCTGGGAGACAGTCAGGGCCGCATAGGCAGTACCGCGCCGATTGCCGCCGACAGCGACGAGTGCTCGTCTCACGTTCCCGATGGGATGCTCAACCACCTGAATCTGATAACCGTCCCACTTATTCTGGAGATCGGCGACATGTATCTTGCCGGTGGAGACGAGCTGGTCCACGAGCGCGCTGTGCCCAAGCGTCCCGATGATCACCGCATCACCGGAAAGCTCCGACGAATCATGCACAATCACCGGCCGTTTGCCTGTCACGCGGGCCACATCGTCAGCAAGGAGATCGGTGGCGATGCCGGAAGGCTGTATATCCTTGGAATCGACGTAAAGGGGAGCGACGCCTTCGGGAGCGGCCAGCCTCACCGCGCCGGGGCTCTCCTGCACCGCGACCCGCAGTTCCGCGGCAAGGACATCGTGACCGGCGAAAGCGAGCACCACACCCATGAAGACAATGAAACGAAACCGACGGGCCTGCACCTGCATTTCTCCTTCAACCGCACTGAGACAAGGTTATCCGGCGTCGTCAACGCCATGCGAGCGGCTCGTGCCAAGCATCGTCCAATCCCTGGTTCGCCGCTTGGCCGAAACACCGGAAGCGCCGCCCTTCATTTCCCAAAGAGGGGCACCCGCGAGCCAGAGCGCAGTGGTGATAACGCGCGGATACCAGCGGCTTCCTTTTGCAACGCCGTCGACGAACTGGTCCGAACACGCCCAGAATCCGCTGCCGTCAATCTGCCACGAGACGTGTGCACGATCCGCTGCCGCAAAAATTTCAGCAATAAGCAGATTCTCTTCAAGATGAAACACTTCCGACGCGACATGCTGAAAAATCGCTATCTTGCTCATCCAGGAATTGTTCGAGGTCGACGAGAGCTTAATGCCCCCGTCAGGAAAAATATTGCGCCCTTTCGGATCTGTCAGCAGCGCAACGCTGTGCCGTTTGAGCAAACCGTAAAGTTCCGGCGCCGTGGCAGCAATATCGATTCCCCAGTGCAGCGGATAAAGAAGCCCTTCGCAGGCAGGAAGAATCCGGGAGTAATAACCACTGCTCGTCTTCTCGAACACCGCGGGGAGAACCCCGTCCGGGCCAGCGTGCTGAACGAGAGTCTGCACAACCCGCTGCGCCCCGACGGCAGCGAGCTGGCTCCGTTCCTGCCAAGCGGTTCCGAGACAGTCGAAGAGTGTTGCAAGGCCGGTAAAACAAGCCCAGAACTTCACGCTCAAGTAAAGGCTGTTGCGCGCCTGCGCCAACGAGTGATCCAGTGAATCATAGGTGGTGATCTCTGCGCCAGAACCGCACCGGGTGCTGTCGAATTCCGGCGTGCCGCTGGCGCCGCTCCGGTTGCAAAGGCTCTCGAGGCATCCAAGCAGCACATGACTGTTATGCCTGGCCCAATTCATATCGCCAGTTTTCACTACGTACGTGGTCGCCATGAGCACCCAGTTGCAAAGCTGTTCCGCCGTCATGTAGCTGAAACAGACTGCATCCAGGTCGGGTAATTCGTAGCTGCTGTGCCCGCGTGGGCTGAACGCGTTGTGGGCGCCCATGTCATGCGTAAAGCTCAGGCCGCCCGGCAGCGTCTTCCCGTCCCGCCCCTTCAGCCCGTCCACGTAACTGTAATGCCGTACGAAATTGTCGAGCAAATTGCGTACGGCCCACGGGTTTTGTTCCAGCTCCCAGAACATGTGATCGACGCACAGATCCAGGGTGTTCATCATGCAGTACTCGCCCTCATTGACCACCCAGAACGGCTGGCCGCCGACGTCCAGCAGTTGCTGGCTGCCGTAGTAGCTCCGAGTGGCATGGGCAATGAGAAACTGCCGATCGAGACTCAGGCCGGAGGCAAGCAGGCGCTCATCGATGGCCTCGCATGCGGGACGCGGATCGCCTTTCACAAGCGCGGCATCCAGCACATCCTCCAAACTGCTGAAATAGCTCGTATAGAGATAGCGCCCTTCGAGACCAGACGTGACGATCCCATCGACGTAGCAGCCCAGGGCAAGGCGAAGAACGCGCACCTCACCCGGAGGCACCTCGAATGCCAGACCAGGACACGATCCAAGCAAATGCGGCATCCGCTCCCGAAGACCCATCTCCGGCGACCAGCGGCAAAACAGCGCCGGCACTTCCGCTTCCTGCCCACTCCCCGCAACAACCTGCCCGAGCACTCCAAGTGATCGTCGAAGCGCAAATCCCCGGCACGCTGGCCCAACGCATTCGATCGGCCTCCACCCGGGTTCATTGAAGTTGATGCAGAAGAACCCCGTCTTGGCCCGAGTGCCGCGCCGATTGTCAATTTCCAGCTCCGCAACCACGGCCGGCAGCAGCGCGTCCCGCAGCTCTTTGTAGTCCGCCACGGCCGGATCGGGAATCTCGCCGAAAGGCGAATAGACAGTGAACGAGAAATCGTCAGTGCTCCAGCGATCCGTCGCCCACCCATACTGACGGCGTATTTGCTTCTCGGTATACGCCATGACTTGCGTCGGAGTACGCTGCTCGGCTGGACCTGCCTGTTCGACGACAAAATCGGCCGCACCCGCCCCACCCGAAGCGACGCTGGAAAAAAAAGGAAGGCATTTCAGCGGAGCATTCTCAAAGCGGCTCCCCTCTTTGATGCCGATGAAAAGATCCTGGTTTGCGGGCCTCCCTGCCTGGGTGCCAATGCCCCCACGCGATCCAAAATGTCCGCACGTAAAGCTCGCGAACGCCCCCATCGGTGAATGTTGCGAATGGAAGCTGATCTTTCCGGGGATCGGCGGCACGTTCGTTGACACGTTATCCTCACAAATTCTCGGGCTGAATCGGGCGCAGCCGACACCCGCCCCTCAAGGCGCTTCCGCAAGCACCGGATTCTCAACAGACAAAACGCCCGGCTCATTGCTCTTGCGGCGGGTTGCCAGCTCGTCGGTGATCTGAATGTTCAATTGCTTGTTGAGGCTGTAGAAGAAGAGGCAGACCACCCCGAGAAAAAACGGTATCGACGCATAGACGCTGCTGGTAAGCCGGATTCCGCTCAGCGCCGTCGCCGATTGATCCACATTGGCCACGTAGCCGTAACTCGCAAGGAGCCACCCCGCAATGGCCCCCCCAAAACCGAGCCCCGCCTTGAGCCCAAATACAATCGCGCTGAAGACAATCCCCGTCGCCCGCCGGCCGGTCTTCCACTCAGAATAATCCGCAACATCCGCCATCATCGCCCACAGCAGCGGAATCGTGAAACCGTACGCGAAACTTCGCACTGCTTCCGTGACGAAAATTAATTCAATCTGGTCCGGAGTGAACAGCATAAATACCGCGGTGAGAACCGCCGTCACGCCAAGCCCCCAGATAAAGACCAACTTCTTGCCGAATCTCATGGCCAGCGGTTTCGAAAAAAGAATCCCCAGAAGACTCGCCCCCTGGCTCACACCGTTGAACCAGCCGAAGAGATCCTGCCGCTTCAGGTAGTACTGAAAGTAATAGATGATCGTGCCGCCACGCATGCTGAGCGTGATGAACACCAGTATGGTGAGCGCAAACAACGCGAACCACGGGCCGTTCTTCCCCAGGCCTTTCAGGTCCTCTGCGATCGAAGCATGCTGACCGGCCGGCGGACTGATCCGCTCCTTCGTGGTGGCGAACGTAATGACGAAGAAAACGACGCTCAGAATCCCGAAAATGCCCATCACGACCTGGTAAGCGTGCGGGTCGTAGTGCCCCGGCCGACCGTGGCTGAAATACTGGAGCATCTGCGGCGCAATCGCCTGCACGACAAAAGACGCCGAAATCGCCAGCATGAATCGATAAGAAGAGAGACTCGTCCGTTCACCCAGATCACCCGTCATGACGCCGCTCAGTGCGGAGTAGGGAAGATTGTTCGCGGAGTAGACCAGCATCAGCAGCAGGTAGGTCACATAAGCGTACACCAGCTTCCCCCCGTACCCGAAGTCTGGCGTTGAAAACGCCACGACCGCCATAATGCCATAGGGTATCGCCGTGGCGATCACCCACGGCCGAAACTTCCCAAACCGCGTGCTCGTTCGATCTGCCAGGATTCCAAACAGAGGATCGAAAAAAGCATCGGCGCACCGTGCGACGAGAAGCAGCAGGGCAGCAGCGCCCGCGGTCAATCCGAAGGTGTCAGTATAAAAACTCAACTGGAAAACGATCAGCGACTGAAATACGAAGTTTGCCGCCGCGTCACCGAGCCCATACCCCAACTTCTCGGAAAGCGGAATCCGCTGTGAAATAGCCGCCATAAGTTCACCGACGACCAAAAAGACGTGACGTGCCAGAAGTGATGCCTGCGTGTAGGCAATCGTTTACCAAAATGTAGGGTGAGCGGCAGGCTCTGTCAACTGAAATGCGGCTTACACCACCGGAAACCGGATGCCGATCGATTACAAGCCATTCTTCACACAGTTGTTGCCGTTCGGCGGCACAGGGTATTCGCTGGCCTCATTTCGTCGGTCGTGAGTTCGCGCAGCTCAGAACTTTCCCTCTTGCCAGACGGATGACCGGCAGATATATACCGCATAAAGGTAAACGTTTGCCAAGCCAAGTCGGAGACGATCACATCGGCGAACGGCTTTTGAACACGATTCTTTCGGAGGATGTCCATGAAACGACTGAATACCTTCTTCTGCATGCACAATTGCCTGCTTCTCCCCATCGCCATGGCGATTGCACTGCCCGCCTGCGAGACATCAAAAACCCCCGTCGGACAGACGCATTCCGAAACCTCGACGAATGTCGCATCAGCATCTGCGAACGTGCCGACACCCCCGGTCGCGCGCCCCACGGTCCGAATCAAGGCAGGCGCATCGACCGCTTTGAACGATTCACAGGGGACCCAATGGTCGGCCGACACCGGGTTTGATGGAGGAGAGGTCGAGGACCGCCCGGATCTGAACGTCACCGGCACTCCCACTCCGGAACTCTACCGGAGCGAACGCTATGGGATGAACTCCTATAGTGTGAAGGTGCCCAACGGTGCCTACCTGCTGAAACTGCATTTCTCCGAGGATTTCGACGGAATATCCAGCCCCGACGACCGCGTGTTTACCTACGCCATCAAGGACGGCTCCGCCTCCGGCAAAACGATCAAAGAGGTCAAAAACTTCAGTCCGTGGAAGGCTGCCGGCGCACAATACAAGGCGTACGTCGATACGGTGCCTGTAACAGTGTCCAGCGGTGAACTCACTATCACGTTCACTCCGCAAATCGAAAACCCGCAAATCAATGCAATAGAAATCGTTCCCAACTGATGGAGATATTGCCCGCAGATCAAATTCTAATAGCTCTATCGGCTCTCGTGCAGGAGCGTTCTGTTGCGCTACCCACGCCGCGGGATGAGCGGACGTTTTATGAACGAAAGAGGTGGCGGGGATATGAGAAAGCGCATACCGCCAAGGCCGGGAGTCGGCCGGCGGTCCAGTGGGGGGCGGAATGAAGCGGCTGGTGCTGGAGCGTGAATCAGTTGCCGAGGTACAGGTATCGGCGAGTGAACTCGGTGACGTTGGGACTGCTGGGGTTGGTGGCCATCAAGCCTTGGTTGCAGCCGAAGCCGTCAACGTGGCCGTCGGTCATCACGACGTTGACCCGAGTGTCGTTCAGGTGGCGAAAGCGGATGTTCTGGGTGTAACCCTGGGTGTTGGTGAGGTCATCGGTGTTGGGCTTGTACGCTCCGTTGTTGTTGTTGGCCATGTCGATGCTGTTGCCGAGCGGGTGGGTGGAGTCCGGGCCAAGCAGGTGCGTGGGGCCGTAGATCGCTCCATTGTCGATCCAGGTGGCAACGGCGCCATCGGCCTTCACGCGCCAGAGATTGCCGGGGTAAACGGTCAGGGTGGTATCAAAGACGAGAGCCAGATCGCCGCGCTGGATCGTCTCGAGTTTGAACGGGCGACCGGGCGTACCGGTGATGCCCGGGATCGAGGGCATCACGAGCGGATGACAATCGTACTGGATGAGATTCAGAGTGTTATTGCCCTGATAGTTATTGAGGTGAAGGGCGGCGTCGCCACCGGGAACGTCCGGGTCGATGTACATGCGGCGAAGCTTTGAGATGATGTCGAGATTGGGCGAGGAGCTGTTGTAGGAGGCGCTGGAGTCGGCGGTGGCCTGAAGGGTTTGATACCAACGGAGGTAATTGCCGTTCGGATCCTGACCATCGCCGATCGGGAGCGAGCCGAACATGCTCGAATAGATATACAGGAGCTGCCCGATCGAGCGGAGGTTCGAGCGGCAGGCGACCATGCGGGTTTGAGCACGCGAATGGGCAAGAGAGGGAATCAGGATGGCGATGAGGACCGCAATAATCGCGACGACGACCAGAAGTTCGATCAGGGTGAACGCATGGGGGCGCAAAACGGGCTGCCGGTGGACTGGGGATTTCGTCCGCATGGGAGGCTCCCTTTCCGAGGTAGCTGGCGGCTCGCAGATGTGGAAATCGAGCGACCAGCCTTGCCGCAACACGAGATATGAACGACCGCACGACGCGGTAAACGGTTGAGATGCAAGAAACAGCGAACAGCGACGAAGAGGTGCGAACAATACTCAAAGAGTAATCGTTTACCCGATCCTACCACACGCTATCTGGCGCTGGCAAATGTTATTCGTAAGATTTCTGGAATTAACCCTGGCAGTCGTCCGGGGTGACTTTGCCCAGCACGTTTCCAACGATATTCGATGCGATGGATTCCCCTACTGACCCCGCAGAGTAAGCCCCGGCCCATTACGCCGTCACTTCAAATGCACCCTCCTCGCCCAGGCGATGCAAACCGATTCGAAAGCGAAACCCTCACAAGAGCAATAAGGGTCACGAGTACGGTACACCTTTGTTGTGGCCTTGCTTCCGGCCGCAATTCCGCACTTAGGAATGGCTCGCAAGTCTATAGCTAACAGGGAGTACCGAATACTGCGCCCGGCGGGAATCGAACCCACAACCGTCCGCTTAGAAGCGCGAAATTGGCGAAGTCGGCACTTCCCCGAAAATGGCCGGGACCGTGCGAATTTGGCTTATTTTACGGTGTTTTAGCCATTTTGTACAGGGATCACGGCGCTCCAAGCTGTCTCATTAAAAAGTGTACAGTTAGGTATCTGGACGGGGTGAGAAGTGTACAGAAAGTTGTAGGGAACGCCCCGCCCTTCGGTGGCGCCTATAACTCCTTTAGGTCGTCGTCCAAGAGACTCTTTCCCGTCTGCGCCTCTTCGCCTGACGGGGGCTCATTCCCGATGCAAATGCTTGACGCCTCATTGCTCTCCAGGCTTTCACTCAGTCAAACCGTCAAACGGATATCCTGGCGGTTCTATGGTTTGGCACGGTGTGGCGGCTTGGCCCAATCCGGTCGCCGAGTAACCGGCCAGAGAACAAGCGGCGATCAAAGCCGACAAAAGAACAAGAACGGTGAGAATGGACCGGATCATAGTCTTCCCTTTCGCAAAGGATCAAAAACATTTTCCTTGTTGACGAGGTCGCATAACGAGATGACGACTCGCAATGTTCGAATCTCCAGGAGCATTCGGTGTTCACCTGGGTTCAGGTACGGTGGAGGAAGAGGAAGATGACGTCGACTTGGGCGGCGATAGCGCATGAAGCACTTGTTCGCCTGCTGCGAAGACGGCAGGTAACGGCTTGCGAATCGGAGGCACATTTTGATAGTTCTCCCATCCGCCGCCGAGTGCCTTGCTGACTGCAATGTATTGTTCAACGAGCGTCTGCTGAGCAACGGTGTACTGATCCTGCAACTCGTAGAGTTGACGCTGGGCATCGAGCACGTTGAGGAAGTCGATCAGGCCGCGCTCATAACGACCGGTGGCGAGGCTGACGGCGAGCTTGCTCGCGTCGAGCGCTTCTCCGAGTTGCGTAAGCCGATCCTGTTGGGCAGCATAGTTTCCCGCAGCGTTATCCACTTCTTCTACCGCATTCAGCACTGTTCGTTTGTAATTGTAAAACTGCTCGCGCGTGCGGTAATCTTCGAGCTCGATCATACTATCGATGCGGCCAAAATCGAAGATGGGAACGATGGCGGTTGGGCCAACGGACCAGATGAAGCTGTTGGTTGCGGGGGCGCGCCCGAGCCCCTGCCCCTGTAGACCGAGGCCTCCCGTAATGGCGATGCGCGGAAATAGATCGGCGGTCGCGACACCGATCCTGGCGCTCTCGGCGGCGATGCGGCGTTCCGCTTCACGGATGTCAGGACGGCGACGAAGCAGGTCCAACGGAACGCCGGTGATCAGATGTTCCGGCGGTGCGGGCAAGTTGCGCGGTGGCGTCAATTCCTCGTAAAGCGATTCCGGAGACTGGTCCAGCAGCACCGCGAGGCGACGCTGCAGATCTCCGATTCCTTGCTCCAGCGGTGCGACGGCAGCACGCTCGGTGGAGAGCTGCCTGCGGGCGAGGGCGAAGTCGAGCTCATTGGTGAGTCCGCGGTCGAATCGCTGCTGCACGAGGGAGAGGGTTTGCTGCGCGACGGCTATGTTCTGCTTGGCGATGGCGAGACGGAGTTGGGCCGTTCGCATGTCGATGTAAATGCGGGCTACATCTGAAACTACAGTGAGAACTACTTCATTGCGGAGTTCCACCGCGGCTTGCGTGTCGGCGACGGCAGCTTCGAGTTCGCGGCGGAAGCGGCCGAAGAGATCGATTTCCCAACCGGCGTCGAAACCAACGACTTGTGTGATTTCCTTCAGGCCGGTGGTATCGGTGGCGGCGTTGAGCGGAGGGGCGACCCGACCCTTTGTGGAATTGGTACCGGACCCTTTCGCGAGGCCGCCGCTCCCTTCCACGAACGGCATGATCCCGCCCGCAACCACCCCAGCGGAAGAGCGCGCTTCCTGGAGGCGCATGAGTGCGATTTGCACATCAAGGTTGGCAGCAACGGCGCGATCGACGAGGGAGTCAAGTTCGGTATCGCCGAGGGATTGCCACCAGCGCGTCATGTCGATCGTTCGCGAGGTGTTGGCCTGCGTTGCCGGTTGCGTGGCGGGGGACGGCTCGAAGGCTGAAGGCACGGAGACCTGCGGAGTGTGGTAATTGGGGCCTACGCTACAGCCGCCAATGGCCAGCCCGAGAATAATCCCCGCTCCCCGGAATGGTTTTGACGACATGTTGCTCTCCATCGCCGGCAAATCAGTTAGTGGATGGGTGCTGGAAGCGGCGCCGCCAGCGTCACCGCGTGGGTCGCCAACGGAGCAGATTGCGCGGGATCCTCCACGAGGCTGGCTTTGACGAGGTCGCCATCCGCGATCTGATTGCTGATGTTGAGAACCACGCGGTCGCCGACAGCCAATCCGGATGCGATCTCCACAATGTTCCCCATATCGCGGGCAATCGTCACCGGCTTGAAGGAAACATGACCGTCGTCGGATACCACTGCCACCTGGAGCCCACCGGAGCGAAAGTTCATCGCGCTGGCGGGAATCTGCAGGGCTGGCTTGGCGTCCTGCACGTTGAAATCAACATCGAGGTACATACCGGGAAGAAGGGCCATTTGCGGGTTGGGAACGTCCACTTCAACCCGGAGCGTGCGTGCGGACGGATTCAGCGATCGGGAAGTGCGAGCCACCGTTCCGGCAAACGTTCGTCCGTTCCAAACTGCTATTGCGCGGTGGCCATCGTGGATCTCCAACGCTGCCGATTGAGGCACGTCGGTGAAAACCCGGATTTGATCATACTGAGCGATGCGGAATAAAGAGGTGGTGTTCGTGGTGCTTCCCGCGCTGATGAGATCGCCGATATCCACACGTCGTTCGGTGATGACGCCGTCAAATGGCGCCGTCACTTTCTGAAAAGCTATCATGGCGTTAAGGCGCTCGACTTCCGCGTTCGCCGAATTCAGATCGGCCTCCGCCGCCGCAACGCGGGCGACACTTGTCTGGTAGTCCGACGACCGCTCGTCGCGTTCCAGATCTGAGACCACGCCCTTCGGGGCGTCCTTGTAGCGATTCAGCGTCACCTGCGAAAAGTTCTCTCCCGACTGGGCGAGATTGATCTGCGCCTGAGATTCGACGACCTTCGCCTTCGCGGCGGTTAGTTGCTCATCCAGTTCCGGCGTCTCAATCACCGCCAAAACCTGTCCCGCTTTCACGGAATCGCCTATGTCGACATTCCACTGCTTCAAATAGCCATTCACCCGTGCATAAACGGTTGCCTCATACCAGGCCCGCGTTTCGCCGGGCAATGAAATGGTCCGGTCGCGTGATCCATACTGCACCGGCACAACATTCACCTCGGGCGGCGCATGGAGCGAATTTTCCGTCTCCTGCTTCAGCGAATTCTCCACTCCCTCCCGATGGCGCGACACCACGACGAAGGTCGTGCCGAGACCGACTGCCAGCAGCAGAACCGCCGCGATAATTCCAGCGCCTGTGCCGCGCTTGGCATGCACCGGCGTGCGCGACGGCCCATGCTTGTCCGAAGTATTCGGGTTGCCTGCCGCCCTTTTGTCCGGTATGGCGTCTCCGTCCCCGTTTTGCCGAACTAATTCCTTGTCTGATGAATGAGGTGCGTTCAAAGCGTTTCTCCGTTCATTACAGGGGCGCGACGTATTAGCCGGTACATCGCAGGCACAAAAATCAGTGTCGCCAATGTGGCGAAGAATAGTCCACCGATGACCGCACGGGCGAGAGGTGCGTTTTGCTCGCCCCCTTCGCCAACTCCTAGGGCCATGGGGATCATCCCCAGGATCATCGCTCCCGCAGTCATGAGCACCGGCCGGAGCCGAGTAAATCCCGCAGCGATTGCCGCGGTGAAAGGATCGTCTCCCGCGGCCATTCGGTCATTGGCGAACGTCACCACCAGAATGCTGTTCGCCGTTGTGAGGCCGATGCACATGAGGGTACCCATGAGCGCCGGTACGCTCATGTGAGTCTCGGTGCCAAAGAGCATCCAAATGACGCCGGCGAGCGCGAACGGCACGGCCATCAAAACGATCAGTGGATCGATCCAGCTTTGAAAATTGATCACCATCAGTAAAAACACCAAAACCACGGCGAGCGCCATCCCGCCGAACAAGCCGGAGTAGCTGCTCCGCATAGTTTCGATCTGGCCCGCCATGCTCAGATGCATGGCGCTCCTTTCGTCGGGTTGGTCCTTTTTCAACACGCCGTCAATCGTCTGCGCGACGCTCTCCAGGTCACGCCCCTGCACATCGGCGTGCACATCAAACACCGGGCGGATATTCAACTGCGACATCACCATCGGCACGGGCATCCGCGACAGCGTGGCGACGTTCATCAGCAGTTCCTGGTTCTCCGCGGACGGCGCCAGCGGCACCTGCATGAGCGACGGAACTGAATCGACCCGATAAGTCGGTGTCTGCACCACCAGCGGGTAACTTACGCTGTTGTTCGGATCCAGCCAGAAATTCGGCGCAATCTGGGCGCTGGAATTCAACGTCACCAGAAGATTACTCGCCACGGATTGCTGCGTCATTCCCATCTCGTTTGCGAGCGTCCGGTTCACGTTCACTCGCAACGCCGGCGCATCGGGCACCTGGAAAATGTGTGCATCCACAATCCCCGGAATCTTCTTCACATCCCGCACGACCTTCGTCGCAAGTTCGTAATCCGCATCGTTCTTCGGACCGGTCACGCGGATGTCGATCGGCGCCGGTTGACCGAAGTTCAATACCTGGTTCACAATGTCCGCTGGCTGGAAGAAGAATTGCAGCTCAGGAAAACGCTTCGGCAGCTCGCGCCGAAGATCGGCGACGTGTTGTGCCGTCGGCGTGTGCTCCTCGTTCAGTGCAATCAGAATTTCGCCGTCCATGGGACCCACTGTAGCACTGTCGCTGAGTGCGATGTTGATGCCGCTGTACGGCAGCCCGATGTTGTCCAGCACCACATCCACCTGGTTGTTCCCGACGATATCGCGGATGCTCTTCTCAACCTCCGCAAAATACTCCTGCGTCTTTTCAATCTTCGTTCCAGCGGGCGTTCTCACGTGCAACCGCATCTGCCCGGCGTCCACCTGTGGGAAAAAATCTCGTCCCAGACGCGGAAAGAGCATGACCGATGCGCCCATCAGCACAACGAAGAACATCACGGTCGGCAGCGGCCGGCCCACGCACCATGCGAGAACGTTGTGGTACGCGTGGCGGAATCTGTTGAACCCCACCTCGAACCAGTGATGAATCCACGCAAAGAGGTTGAACCAGGGAATGTGCCGCACATGATGCTGCCCATGCTCCCCCCGATGCTTCATCAGATACGACCGCATCAGATACTTGAACAGGGCCGGCACCAGAGTGAAAGACAATAGCAAGCTCGCCAGCAGCGACAGGCAGACCGACAGCGACAACGGCGAAAAGAGGTATTTCGCAGTCCCCTCGAGCAAAAAGATCGGCACGAACACGATGCAGATCGCGAGCGTCGAGAGCAGCGTCGGAATTGCAATCTCTCGTGCGCCGTTGATGATGCCGGTCTCGAGTCCCTCTCCCATGCCGATATGCCGCTCCACGTTCTCGATCACGACGGTTCCGTTATCGACGAGGATACCGACGGCGAGAGCGAATCCGCCCAGCGTCATTGTGTTGAGTGTTTCGCCCATGCAATACATAACGAGGATGGCCGCGACGACGGAAAGGGGAATGGACGCGAGGATGATCAGCGTGAGCCGCCAGTTCCCAAGAAACAGCAGGATCATCATCGCCGTAAGGCCTGCGGCCATGGCTCCGCCCATCAGCACGCTGTTGATCGCCGCCTTCACAAAGATGGACTGATCGAGAATGGGTTTGACCGTTACCCCCGCGGGGAGTAGATGGCTTAACTCGGGTAAAATCGACTTTACGCCATTAATCACCGACAGCGTTGAACTTCCGCCCGTTTTCCGCACCATCATCAGACTTCCGGCCCGTCCATCCTCGTTCACGGAATTCGTCTGAATCTGATAACCGTCATGCACATACGCCACATCGCGAAGGAAAACGGTTTTGTCGCCGCTCTGCCGGACAGGGTAATCGTTGATGCGGTCGATCAGGCCGGGGCTGTTGTTCATGAGTACGGCATAATCGGTCGATCCGATTTTGACATCGCCGGTGGGCATGATGATGTTCTGGCTCTGCAAAGCTGAGCTTACGTCCGCGGGTGAAAGGCTGTAAGCATTGAGCGCCTTTTGGTTCAGATCCACCATGATTACGCGCGGCTTTCCGCCGTAGGGGTATGGCACCGATGCTCCGCGCACAACCGCAAGATCCGGCCGAATGACGTTTTGCCCGAGGTCGTTGAGCTTGGTGTCGGGCAGTGAATCGCTCGACAGGGCCAACTGAATGATAGGCACGTCGGTTGCTCCGTACCGCAGCACCAGAGGTGGCGTAATGTTTCGCGGCATGTATTTGAGAACCACGAGCGCACTGCTGGACAATTGCGACACGGCCCGGCTTACATCCGCACCTTCATGCAAATAGACTTTGATAACCCCCACGCCGGTATAGCTGTTTGCCTCAATCCGCTCGATATCGTCCACGAGCGACGCAAGCTGCCGCTCGTGTAGTTCCACGATGCGATTCTGAATATCCTGTGCGCTCATCCCATTATACGTCCAGACGACGCTCACGACCGGAATATCAATTTCCGGAAAGATGTCCACCGGCATACGCAGGGTGGCGAGGATTCCCAGCAGAAGCACCAGTATCACCAAGGATAAGACGGTGTACGGACGCTTCAGGGCAAAGGCAACAATTCCCATTTACGACTCCGAGCCTCTCACTGCTAATGCGCGCGCATGTGAGACCCATCGATTCCTCTCGTGTTCCCAGTCATTCGTCACGCCGTTATCGGATATCCGTTCACTCCAGATCATGCCGCCGGCATAGTCAAAGGTCAGTCGAAAGTCCCGCAGAAAAGCGGCTCCGATTGTCTGCGATGTTGCAGGGACGTCGGTGCCGGGCATAGCAGTCCAGTCTCCGACCATTGCCACGGCGTCACGGACGTCTTCGCGTGTCGATCCGAGCAATTCCAAGTGCCGAACGATTGCCGAGACATATCGGCCGCCTGAAAGAAACGAATCCGGCGCGCAGGGCGGCCGATTGAATTGCAGCCAATCTTGATGTTGCTGTGCGAAGTCGGCGGTCAGCACGACCGTTCTCGTGCAGCCCGTGTCAAGCAGACAGGACGTTCGAACGCCGTTAATTGTTCCATGAACACTAGGTTGCGAAGCGAACGGATTGGCCGAGGCGAATAGGTGTCTCGGGTCCGGCTTGTGGGTTATGTTTAAGGTTTCGGCCCGCGCGGCGGTCGGCGGATGAAAGTCGCGCCGGCCAAAGAAGGTCACAGTCGAGTTCTTATAATCCAGCGCGAATGGAAGGGCACCCCACACGTCGCCGCCCAGTATTCCCGCCAACCGAAGTTGCATGACATTGCGAGCGCGAGGCAAACTCGATACGAGGATTGCATGATTCCGAATTGAGACGTCGCCGACCGTTAATGAGCTGATGCGATAGGCGCCGTCGGGTTCTCGTGGATCGCCGAGCGACATCAACCTCTGGCCCGGCTTAATCCCCGCTGCGGCCACTGCAGAGCGATCGAGCATGCTGAAGTTAGCGCCGGTATCAAGAAGAAACCATCCAACGCTCCGGCCGTTTACCGTTATGCGATCGGTTAGAAGGAGTCCGCCTGATTCCAGAAGCGGCAACCGCAATTCGGTTGACGCGCCCGGTAATGCAACCTCGGACACGAGATTGCCAGCGCTGTCACGAATTGCCGGCCTGTCCGAACAGTTTCCGCCGACTTGTGATGCTGGTGGACGGTTAAATGCGTGGGATAGCAATTGCGGCTCCATGCGCGACTTACCTCTGAAGGATCCGATCCAAATCAAATGAAGAACTATTGCAGGAGCAGAGCCTTCACTCGGATGCCCCTGATCACGGTTTCAAATCTTTTGTCGGGCTTAGCGACAAATCGATAATTAATTGAGAGTTAGCGTTCGCCGACGCGGATTGTCTGAGGCGACAGCGTGTTGATATCCACTTGGACGTCCCAAGGCCCCGAGCCAATGGCGGTTTTATCAAAGTGAGCTACGGTCGGCCCTTGGGCAAATTCCGCGGAGGATCGCATGGTGACTTCATTGCCGGGGTCATATTGCGACGCAAACACCGGATAATCCACGCTCGTCGGCTTAACGATTTGACCATCCGGCTTGGCAATCGCGACGTTGTTCAGCTTCAAACCATCGGTATCGACGAGAATATCCACGGACTTAGGCTGCACACGGTAATCCGCGTAAATTGGGTTAGAAGTAAGTTGCGCATGCGGCTGGTAGCGATAACCGTACTCATTGCAGCCGACCAGAAATAACATTACCGTGGGTACACCTGCTTTAATGATCCGCCACATAAAATGCTCCGCTCGTCATTGAGAATGAGGCCGCCGCTGCCATTAAACATCCAAGTGTACGTCCATGTGGATCCCACGGTTCGCACAGGACTCATTTGAAGATGTCGAGCAATATCAACTTTGGCCGGCCACAATTCTCCATTTCCTCGAGAACCCAACGCAGGCCCTCATGCTTCATTGTCGATGGTAGCGCGACTGGCCAGTCTGCAACAATTGGCGTAAGCCTAAATTGCATGTAGGGAAATCCTTGCGGGATACGTTACCCCGGCAAGTGATCACAAAGTTTTAGATTGGATCGTCTTCAACGGGCAGAGCGCGTCTTTGTGACACCTTATGGGACAGCATGAGGGACAGGAGGCGCCAGTGCTCAGTGATGACACAGGTATGGTCGAAAGGTTTGCAGTTGACGGACTGACTGTGCGCGGAGAGCGAGGAAAATCCCTCACGACCGGGAGAGTACCCATTCAACGGCGCGGCGAGCGAGTTCAGGCGCACTCCCAATGCCAAGCTTTTCTTTAATCCGTTGGCGGTAAACGTCCACCGTCTTAATGCTGACGCACAAGCGCTCAGCAATTTCACGGCTTCCCAAACCAGCCCCAATCATTTCGAACGTTTGCATTTCCCGATCGGACAGTCCGCTCACGGGAGTGCCCTCAACTTCCGTCTTTTTATTCGCCATGCGCTTTAAGATATGGCCGACCGTGGCAGAATCGAGGTAAATCTCGCTCGCGAGTACGCGGCGAACCGCAGCAATGATCGTATCCGGATCCGACCGCTTGTTGATGTAGCCCCGGGCGCCGGCGCGGATGCTGCGCTCCGCGTAAAGCTCGTCCTCGTGCATTGAGAGCACCAGCACGCGGATTGTTGAATCGTGTTTGACGATCCATTTGATCAGTTCCAGTCCGTTACCATTCCCTAACGAAAGATCCAGTAGTATTAGATGAGGCTGCGTGGACGTGACAAGCCGCATCGCCGCCGCGGCATCACCTGCTTCTCCACAAACGACCAAGTCGGGTTCTTGTTCTAGCGTCTCCTTGATCGCCTGGCGCATGAGCGGATGGTCTTCTATAAGGAGAATGCGTGTGTGCGATCCGGCGCGGCTAGTTTCTCGGGGTTTCCGTTCATTCATATCTGTCTGGCTCCCTTGGATAGTGAGCATTGAACCAGTGTCCCCCCGTGGGGGTTGGCCGTGATTTTAAGATCTCCCCCGATCACGCGGGCCCGGTACGCCATGATCCGCAGGCCGCTGCCGGTGGAGCGTTCCGCGGCAGAAGATATGCCGACGCCATCATCGCACACCTCTAACACGACGCCTTCCGCGCCAGACAACGTAATGGTGATGTGGCGCGCACGTCCGTGGCGGACCGCGTTGTGTATCGCCTCCTGGGCGATGCGGAATAAGTACGTGGCGGTCGTCGTATTCTCGACGGGCACGGGAGCCGCGCATCGAAACTCACAGTTTACTTCCTGCATTTCTTGAGTTTGCTGTGCCAAGGCACCTAATGCCATCATGAGGCCAGCCGGTTCAATCTGCACGGGCAGGAGGCCTCGCGCCATTTTATGTGCTTGCCCCCCGATATCGCTCAAGACAGATACAATGCGACTGGTCAATTCATTGAGAGACGGCTCCTGGCTTCGCAGTCGCTTTGCCAGAGACGACGCCAGCATCCCAGTGGCCGCAATCTGCTGGCATAAATTATCGTGCAGTTCCATGCCAACGTGCACACGATCCGCCTCAACCAGTCCGGCCACCTCGGATTCCAAACGTTTGTATGCCTCCACCTGGTCGCGCAAATCCGCGTTGGCTGCGGCAAGTTGCGTAGTGCGCTCGCTGACCCGTCTTTCCAACTCGGCATTGGTTTGCTGCAACAGAAACTCAGCATTTTTGCGTTCCGTCACATCCTGAACGATTCCAACGACGTGTTCCTTTGCTTCATTCGCATCCACACGATAACGGCTGGCGGCCCATACCCATCGGACAACCCCATCGGCGCGCCGGATTCGAAATTCCTGGAACCATACACCCTTTGCCGTGATAGCCGCTTGCAGCGCAGTATCCACGGCCGGCCGCTCCTCGGGCAGAACATGCTCAAGAAAGCGCTCATACGTCCATGTTGAAAGTGGTTGGTCGTAACCGAATATTTGCTCGTATTCCGGTGACCGAACCATCGCCTGATTGGTCAAATCAAGATCCCAGGCTCCGGTGCGGCTGGTTTCAAGGGCGAATCTCAGGCGGTCCTCGCTTTCGCGCAACGCTTCGAGATCACGTTGACGTGCGGCCACGATTTGCGATTGCGTTTCGGCATCGATCGCTCGCCTTTGGGCGTGACGTAAGGCCTCCGCTATCGTCGAGACCATCGCGCAACCCACGAGAAATACAGAAATGGCTAACCACTCAGCAGGCGTGTTGACGAAGAGCCGGCCAGCCGGTCGAGCCATGAAGTAGTCCGTCAGCATTGCCGAGACCAATGCGGCGAGCATTCCCGGGCCAAAGCCGCCATACAACGCGGCAAGCATCACCGCCGGATAAAAGCTGATGAAGAAGGAACTCGTTCCGAGGACCTGGAGAAAAGCCAGCCTCACCGCAGCGGCCGTAATCACAAAAGTAAATGCCACCACATAACGATAGGGCATTCCCTGCGGGGGAACCGGTCGCTCGAGGGATCGAAGCGATACACCCGACTCACGCATTGCCGCCAACAACGCTAAGAACAGATAGATGCCGATCAGAGACTGCGCGGTGCGGGAAATCCAAGTGAGCCAATTCGGATACGAAGGCTCGATCAACAAGCCAAGGACGGCGACTGCCATTAGCGCCAGGGCCGCCGCATACCACCGACGGAAGCTCGACCATGAGCGACGATTGGCTTCTTCCAGTAATGCAACCGCCAATGTCAACATAACAAAACACGAACCCAAAACAATGGAGCGGACGGCCGTTCCCCCGAGGCCGCCGATCACAAATGTGGGTAGCCACCCCATCACCTTTGCCACGACCACCAATCCGACAAGGCACAACGAAATGCCATAACAGAGGCCCAACCACAGTCGAACTGGGCGGATGTTCCGCGCCGACCCTATAGAAAGCACCACACCGGTTAAATGGCACAGTGCCGAGACCCACAGCCCTACGCTGCTAACCGCAGCACTGAAGTTCACGTCCGGGGCCAATGACGGCGAGGCGATAAATCCAGAGATGCCCCAGATCGCGGCCCCACATCCCAACAGTAGCAGGCCGGGCGCACCAGACTTGAGGAAGCTCCGGCCGGACAGAAACATGATCCAGAGGCATGCGAGCGTCCGCGTGACGAAGTTCAATCCCATCACCAGCAGTGGAACTTCATAGGCCACAGGGATGTTTACAAACCCGAGTGCCAGCGTCGCCAGCAGAAGCACTGGAATTGGCGCCCAGGCCCATCGACGCAGTTTGCCCCGGTCGCTTGCTGGCCGGCTCGGGTCATTACTCGCAGCCAACGACATCACCACCCCCCGGCCATGCTGCTGGAATACCGGTAATCAAGAATTGTCCACTCGCCATCCGCGCACGCAATAAGTCGCCGACAGTGCGTATTTACCGGGTCGCCATGGGGTCACTCAAAAATCGCCGCACAGCCGTAATCGTAGCATTCCTAAACCCCGGCGGTCGAACAAAGTTCGCCATTCTGCATGGCAAGTTGCCGTTGCGCCAATCGCGTTGCATGGATTTGCGAATACCGATGAGCTTTTCGTCTCGTGCACCTCCTAGCGTGCGGACGCAAAATGTTCGTTACCTTCATGGGTGGTGTCGTCCGGCAGTTCACCGTTTTGTTCAGAACTTCAGTTGTAATTGCACACGGGCAATAAGGTCTTGCGTGTTGATGAATGTTCCAAATGTCGTATTGGAGAGAGCGGCTTCGTTGGGAATGTAGGTCAAATCGGTCTGTAATTTGACGTTTTTACCGAAAAGGAAGTAGTTGGCGCCCATCGAATATTCCTCCATCCGATTAGGACCGCCCTCGGTCAAAAGCTGTCCAGCCCGCCCGACGACTTCCAACTGCGGCGTAATCATGTAGCCAATTTGGCCGTAATACGATGCTTCAAAAAAACTGGACTTATCGGTGTATCCTGCCGGAAGCGTTACGCCCGCACCAGGATTCTCGTTGATCTGCTGGAAAAACCCTGCCGCCAGGAATTCCCAGCCCTGGTATTTGGCTTCACCGTCGACGGTAGCGCGATAAAGGTCGCCATTGAGCGGATACTTGGAGACGAAACCTGGCGACGTGATGGTCGAAAGCCCTACGATGCCTTCCGATCCCTGGGCCCCGGGGAACGCGTTGGAACTCGTGTTGGCCGAGTCATATCCAAAGGCGCCCTCCAGCAGCCATGCCAATGTGCTATTGTCTTTGCGGAGATCGGATTCGTCGGTGAAATCGGCAGGTGTTCCGGTGCCGCCGAAGTATTGCAGCCGCGAGGCGAAACTCGGTCGATTGTCTTCCATGCCCCCCAGTTCTGCGACGCGCCCTTCGTGATTAGATTGCGGACCATTGTTCATGTTGAGTTCGTAGAGAAGCTTGTCTTTGATGATGTCGCCGTAAACGCTGATACCCATCGCGCGGGCGGGGTCAAATGGATTGAGTAGTGCCGGGAAATCAACAAGCGCCAGGCCGGATGAGATGTACTCCAACCGGGAGTACGGAACAAGGAACGCGCCTCCACGGATATTAATTAAATCGTTGACTTTATACGCAACGTAGGCGTCCACCAGCTGAAAATTGTTTAGGTCCGTGGAGTTAGTCGCAAAGTCGCCGGTGAACAAATAGGTGAGATTCGGTGTAAAGGCGTTCCCCGAGAACGTGAGCCGCATGTACCGAAAGTCGATGCCGCTGGCATCTCCTGACGCCGGGGGCTTGCTGCCGAATGCTTCCGCGTTCCGCAATTCGGCATTCGTGAACGTATACCGCAGCTGCATGTAGCCATTGAACATGAACTTGAATTTGTTGTCCGGCGTTTGAATGTAGAAGCCATTGTTATATCCGTAGTCGGCACCGCCGGCGCTTTGACTGCGAGTGCGTGCGTCGGCGAGCGTTTCTTCCACGATCTTCCGAATCTGGTCGGTGCGCTCTTGCGTCAACCAGTTCTGATCCTCCTTTGCACGCAATTCCGCCACCTCGGATTGCAAAATTTTGACCTGATCAGCCAAGTCCGCCGTTGAGGGGGTATCGTCAGCCTTCAGTTGAGGCGCTCCGCATACGGACAGAATTGCAGCCGCCAAGACGAAACTGGAGGCACGGGCAGATCGACGCATAAAGGCACTCCTCTAATAGCGAGCGTCAGAAATCGCGGCACCGCATTGAGCGGCGGCGTTCGACCGGTTGAGAGAAAAAGCGCTGACCTTCAACAAAAAGGTGATTGGCTTCATCCCAAAGTTCATAGATCTCTAGTTGACTGCGGGCATGGGGCACGCCCCCCGTTTAGGAGCGATCAGATGATGAATCGTTCACCAAACGGCAGCTTCGACGGGAACAAACATAGCGGCGTTCCCATGGCAAGCCATAGACCAATGGATAATTGTTTTGTAGGTAATTCCCAACTTGCTGTAATCAAATTTCGTACTGCGTTTCGGACCTGTGACGGTTCCATAGTATGCGTTCGGCGAACCACGTTTGAGGATTTGTGAGCCGTGGCGCGGCGGTTGCAAAGCGGGATGAGGGGTAAAGATTTCAGATGGTGTTGGTGGGGGTGGGTTGCCAGCGGTCGGGTAGTAATTCGGCCAGGTGGTTCTTGGGATGTGCCGCGATGCGGGCGAGCACGTCGCGGAGGTAATCGAAGACGTTGATGCCGTGTCGGTTGCAGGTGGCGATGAAGGAGAAGAGGATGGCGGCGGTATGACCGCCGTTGTCGGATCCCAGAAACGTCCAGTTGCCCCGTGACAGCGGAGAGGGCCGGAATGTCCGCGCTGCCCCCTGATGTGCAAATATGCAAGGATTCATGCCGACCTGCACTAGCGTGCAGGTGAGGCCGCCAGCCGCGTCCGCCTCGTGCCACCTTCCCAACGACCGACTGTCAAAAGTGTGTAAATATACTTTACAAATGCAGGTGCATCTGTAAACTCGCCGAGTATGAAAAAGATTGATGCAGTCACCAAAATCTCAGATCGATTGCGGCAGGCACGCCGAACGTCGGGGTTATCGACGCGAGAAGTCGCGCAGCGGCTCCAATCAATGGGAGTTCCCGCCTCACATACCACGGTCGCTAAATACGAGACGGGTAAATCCGTCTCCTCTCTCTTGATGCTCGATGCGCTCGCTGCCATCTATGAGCGAAGCCGAGAATGGTTCTTCAATCGGGGCTCGTCTTTCGGCGGGGTCCGGTACCGCGCATTGAAGTCGGTTCGAGTTGTGGATAAACGCCGCTTTGAGGGAGAGTCGCTCGGGTGGTTTCTTGCGTATTTCGCAGCTGAAAAGAAGGTGAATGATCCTGTAGACTGTCCTAAAGGGTTTGAGATTTCGGCGGACGAATCCGGAGCCCGTGTTGCCCGCCAGATCCGGAATTACTACAAATTTCAGGACCTCCCCATTCCTAGCATCGTGCGCCTTACGGAAAATTTCGGAATCCACGTGATTCAGGTTGAAAGCGAGGCCCGAATCGACGGCTTCTCGGCAATGCTCGGAGAAGTCCCCGTTGTAGTTGTGAACTCCAAACTTTCGAATGACCGCATTCGAATGAACGTAGCTCACGAGTTGTCGCGTCACCTTTTCCGTAACTGGGTGCGTGGGAAGGCGCTGAGAGAGAGCGAAATCGAGAAGCGAGCAATGGAATGCGCATCGCATCTCCTGATTCCAGATGCAGCGCTGGAGGCTGCGTTTGCATTAAGGAGCATGATTCGACTCGTCCAATACAAAGAGCGCTACGGCATTTCGTTGGCCGGCATGATGTTCCGGGCGCGGCAAAGCAAACTACTTGACGAAGGCGTGTATCAAAGGCTCCGGATCGAGTTCAGGCGGCTTGGCTGGGGGAAGGAAGAGCCCGGGTGTGTCCCACCCGACCGCCCCACGCGGATGGAATCGCTATTTGAGGCTGCGATACAGCAGCGACTTCTTCGTCTGGGAGAGATTGCCGCACTCGCAGCTGCTGACGAGCGCGTTGTTCTTCAACGTCTCGTGCTTGCCAAGGGTGGCACAATCGGATCGACGCACGACACTCGTCCGTTCAATCCATTGCGCATTGATTACGTGCTGCTCGAGCAGAGTGATCTCAAGGGATCATGAGATGGGCTTCGCCGTCAAAAGTCGATGAAGGGATCGCTGGACCCAGATGAGAAGCCGGTTGCTCTCCGCTTCGCCCACATCGCTCCTTCACGCCGCCTTCTTGATGCGCCGGCACTCATAACACGGCTTTCCCCTGACACGGGTATAATTACACTTAATCTTCGCAAGTGCGATCACAAGTTCATTTTGGGCCTGAGAACCAATCCGAGACCCCGAACTGGTTTCCAGACACAAATCGCTGACATTCTTATTATCTTTACCGACAAACACTTGTGGAGGCAGCTTCAACGTCATCGTGACCTCCCGGGTGTGCCTGTTGGCCACCATGGAGTCCGTGATGCTCCCCAGTACCTGCCGGAGGGCAAAAGTGGGCAGCTTTCCCAGTTCGCCGGCAAGGTTCATCATCCGCTCGATGATGGACTGCACCAGTCTCTCCTTGTCGAGCGCCGGCTCCTCCGCCAGCGCCTGGGCCTCTGCCAACTGCTTCTGCAGTTCGCGCTGCTTCTGCCCCAGTTCCCCCAGACGGGCCTTCCCCTCCTGCTTGGTCTCCGGCGTAATCAACTCGTAGACCAGTTTGATGTCCGACTGCGTCTTATCCAGTTGTCGCTTCAACTCCGTGATGCTGTGCGGATCAACGGGCTTGCGCTGGTTGCAGGCCACATCCACCGCCAGCCGCACCTCCTCCTCAAACTCCGGCATGGCGCGGAGCGTCTCGCTGAGCGCCTCCAGAATAGCCTTCTCCAGCACCTCGGCCCTGAAAGTTGTGTTCGGGCCGTACAACTGCGAGTCCTCTGCGGCCTTCGGATGACCATAGTAACGCACCTGTTTCCCCCGAGGGCCGCAGTTCCGTCCCTTCAAGTAGATGCCATCAGGGTCGCGAATCAAACTCGTCAACAGATACTCACTGGTCAGCTTCGTATTTCGGACCAACTTCTTGGTCTGCCCACGGGCACGGCGCTCTTTCAGTTCTCGAATCTTACTGGCCGCCACCGTCCTCACGGGCTCGGGGAGGAAGTGCTTCAAGTAGGGATCATCCTGCTCAACCCAGTCTTCCGGCAGGCAGTACTCCGGTTTGAGATAGCGTTTCGTGGCCAGTTCGATCGGATCCACATTCCGCTTCACCGCACCATCCTTGGTCCGCCGGTTGAATACGCCGGAGGCGGCTTGGTTCCCCAGCGAATCGCCAGTGTAGACCAGATTCTCCGTGATGACTTCCACCTGCCTCTGCGTCCAAGGACCACCTTCCGGCGCCGGAATGTCCAAGGCATTGAGCAGGGCAGCAATCCGATGACCGCCGATTCCTTGCAGCCACCTCATTTCCATCATCAGGATGATCACTTCCCGCACATGCTCCACGCCCGGCACGAGAAATACCAAGTCCTTTTTCTGCTTGCGGTAATGACCGATGGCCCCATTGTTCGGTTCGCCGAGCACCCGCCGAAGCTCCCGGGTCACCGGATCGAGAAGTTGCTGGGTGCCATCCAGCATCTTTCGAACGATGCACAACTTGGTCCCATCGGGGGTAGTGTAAAGCCGATCGAGACCCCATGGGGTATGGCTCTGGACGAGCGCCCGCCCTTCCGCTTGGGCTTTCACGACTCCGCCGATGGTCCGCATGGAGGTCGTCGACGCAAAATCGCGCGCGGATTCAAACTTCAGGGTTCTTAAGAGCGTTGCATGGGGCCCCTCCGGGATATCGCTCCGCAGGTGCACGACGGTGACGCCGTGGCGCAGGAATTCATACTCGGCCCAGTGACCATGGCCAGCCCCGCCTCTCGTGAATCGGTCCTCAATGAGGCTGATGAGGAGGGTGTAGTCGTTATCCTCCTGCTTCCGCTTGAAGAGCATCTTCAGGTCATCCCGTTTTCCGGGGTGACTTCCCGTCACGCCATTGAGAATCACATCACGCCCCGCCGCAATAAGACCTGCGGCGGCGCAGTGGGCATGGATATCGCGAATCTGCTCCGGAGTGGAGGAATCCTTTTGGTCAGCATCGCTGCACCGAGCGAGAATGACATACCGTTGCCCGGCGTAATGCTTGAGTTTGTCGAGGATTGATTGTTGCATGGAAAGTTCTCCCTTACGAGTTCGACTTGCGGGTCGCGGCCTTGGCCAGTTGAAAAAGCAGGACGCGCAGCGCTTGTCGAAAGGCGAATTGTTCTTTGTCGGATTGGGGCCGAAGCTGCATCCGAACACTTACTTTGTTCCGAGATCGCATGAGCTACTCCTTTATTTTTTTTTGAGGAAAGACCATTCCGTTGAAGAATCTGCTTGGCCAGCACCACCTGCTCGTCACAGGGCATACCCGCAGTGCCCCTGCCGCCTAAAAGAAGCACTTGTGGATATATTTCCCGCCGCGCGCACCCGGCTCGCCCGTGAGCCGTACCGCATTCTTACGCCGCAGAGCCTGAAGCGCTCCGGGCAAGCACCTGGGAGGTACGGAGTTGGGAAACACTCTCTCCCCGACAGCGGCGGCGGTCAGCCCTTCCGGACCGGCCTGCCGAATGATCTCTTCGAGAACGTCCGTGTGGCGCGGCCGCGGAAGCGGCGGAACATTCACCGAGTTCTCGGCCCAGGCTCCGATCTCCCGGTGATACCCACGCAGCCGATCAAGGATCGCCCGCTTTTCTCGTCGAATGAGTTCAACGAGGATCGCGTCCTCGACCGCCCTTGCGGCCTGCAACGCCTTCAACTCTGAAAGCAGATCATTGGGTTGGCCATGGGACGCCGGTGGTGGTGTGGATGAATCTTGTGCCATTAAAAGCACTCCTTGTCGGAACAGGACCGGAAGCTGCGGAGTACTCCGCGGAAAACTATCCAGTCATGCCGACAAGGTGCGGTGCAAAATATCCGGTAACTCGCAAATGTTTCGCAATCGGGAAGAAGTAATTGAGTGGATGGGGTACTTATAGTCGCGGCGGTGTCGATTTCACGTCTAGGTTTTAAGTATTGAGGACGTGAAAATGATCGACATCGCTGCTGAGCGGCTCATTCCGATTGGCCAAATCCACCAGTTCCTTCCCAGCGCGCGCAAGGGCAAGAAGATTGGCCGCGCCACTATCTATCGGTGGATCGCCACCGGCCAGCTGGAGACTCTTAAATGCGGAGGCACCCGATTCACCAGTTTGGAGGCGCTGCAGCGTTTTGCGACGCCAAGCGCTGCGCACTCCGTTCCGTCAAAAGCCCGCCACACCGCCACATCGCCCGGTTGCTCAGATCATTTCGTGGACCAGGTCATGATGCGGCTGGGGGGCCGTGCGGCTGGTACAAAATCTCCCAATAAAAAATAACGGCTCGCCTCCTCGTCGGCGTAAAATGTGGCCATCGAGTATCCTCGTGGGTGGAAAACGACGTGCGCATGGCAACCGGGCCAAGGAGATGGACATGGCAAAGACTCGCGATGGCGTCCATGATCGGATCATGACGAAAAATGAGCCCAATAAGCCCAAGATCAGAGCCGGGATCGCCAAGGGGAAAACACAGCAGACCAAGAAGAAAGCTGCACGACAGAATAAGTATAAGTTGTCTGAGCTCCTCAAAGGCTGCAAAGGGCGTCGCAATCATCCCGAGATGATTACTGATCGCCGTGGCCGAGAATTGTTTTGATCGATTGAAGCATTCGTCAGAAAACGCACTGTAGAACCCCCACAAGAAATTCGTGTCATCCCAAATCCCACATTGCGTCTTTCGCCAGCTCGAAATCTTCCTCAGCGTAGCGTTCCGTCGTCTTCACGTGGCGGTGACCAAGTACCACTTGGGCCGCCTCGATGCCCGCTTTTTTACGAAGCCAAGTCGCTGCGGAGTGCCGAATCTGATAAGGGAACCACCGATGTTCCTGCTCCCATTCGCCCACCTGCGAAAACAGTCCCTCCTCGGTTAACCGAGTGCGCCATTCCGCGACGGTCTCATGTCGAGGCTTCCTTTTCCGCCCCTTTGGCGTAACGAGTTTCCGCTGGAGATGATCCGGCAATGGGAAGGCTTTCCGACACGCATTCACAATCGCCCGCCAATGGGAGTCTGGTGTGTAACGCTCGCCCGGCTCCTTGAGGGGGTTATTCTTTCGCTTTGAGCCGCGCACATTTCCGCATGACAGTGGCGTCTTGCGCTGGGCACTTGCCGCGGCGAGATGTTCCTCCTGCGCGATCCGGGGGCTGAACAAAAACGCCTTCGGATCGCCGGTCAGAAAATCTTTCAGAACTGCCTGGGCATTTGGGCCGATGGGGATCTGCCGGACCTGGCCTCGCCATGCGAGTTTATGAGTGAGCGGCGTATAGATCCAGGTTCTCTCCGTTCGCTCAATATCACAGCCTCGCATCAAACAGATTTCTTCCGGCCGAGCGCCGGTACATAGCTGCACTTTTACCATTGCGGCAATAAACCGATTGAGGAACGGCAGCGTTTTCTCAATCATTTCCGATTGCACCGGTTTGACGCGCGTCGGCTCTTTGACGCCGTAGTCATTTGGTTTGAGCGGCTCAATCTCCACGAATTTCATATAGGTCTCGGCGGGGATGTGCTCCTCCGCCACACCCCACCTCATCATCTTGCGGATGGCTCTCATTCTTTTGTTGATCTCCTGCCGGACGTGACCGAGATCGATGAAGAATTGGCGCACGAGTTTCAATTTCCTCGGACTGAAGTCCGCCGCAGGCTCCTTTCCGAAGTATCGGACGACCGGTCGCAGCGTGGTTTTGATTCGCCCAAGCTCGGTTCGTCGGCTGCCCTGTTTGCTCTGGTACCGATTCTCCATCTCCGTCAGGTAGTCCCCGCAAAGATGCGCCATGGTGTAGACGCCTGGCGCTGGTCCATAGGCAGAGGCGGACGAAATGTCGCGCACCGACTGTGTCATCAACGCCGACGCCGGAATCTCCTGCTTCTGGAACTCTTGCGGCAGCCGCCGCCCGTTGAGCGTCCAGAGTCCAACGACCCGGTCATATTCCGCCCTCGACTCAGGCGTGTCATAGCGGCCCAAATAGAGCGTGCGCCCGTCGAGACGGACGAACGCCAGGTCTCTCGCCTTGTGGCGGCAGTAGTTCGGAATATGGGTGTTGCCCTGCGGCATGCGACCGGCTCCTTCTTCCGATCCCATCGGAGAAGCCGGCCAAAGAAGGGTGCCGTTCACGCTTATAAAGTGTACGGTACACTTTTTGGCCCTGGTCCCGGCCGCAATTCCATCACGCGGAAATCGCTCGCAAGTCTAGATTTTACAGGGGTTACCGAATACTGCGCCCGGCGGGAATCGAACCCACAACCGTCCGCTTAGAAGGCGGATGCTCTATCCAATTGAGCTACGGGCGCTCGCGGAACGGGTAATGTACTGTTTGTGGGGACGGGATGCTAACCCGCCGGTCGCGAAGCCGCGCGAAGGCGGAACTCGGAAACTACTGGGAATCGGCGGCGGCGTGGGCGACGACGGAAACGGATTCGAGGATGCGGTCGGTGGCATCCCTGTACGCCTGGATGTCGAGTTCCTTGTCGTCCTGAACGGTGAAGACGAGTTGGATGTAGTGGCCGGCGCCAAGATCGAGGGCGGCATAGCGGGTCAGGAGTCGGCGCTCGGGGTTGGCGGGGTCGGGCTGGCCGACGAACTGGCTCACGAAAAGGTTGGGCACGGAGGGGTGCGGACGCCAGGAGGGGACTTCGTCCAGATGCAGTTTCTGCTGCAGAATCGGGCCGAGGGAATCGTAGATATCGCTGAAGCGGCGGGTGTTGGGGAGGTTGATGGTCTGGATGTTGATGAAAAAGGGATCCGCGCTGTTGAGGAAATCGTGCGCGCCGAGCATGACGGCGTGTTCATCGCGCCGGTAGGTGCGGAGGCAGGATGGCACGTTCATGGTCATCTCGTTGAAGATCGTGAGCGGGCGCGGGAAAAAGGCGTCGACGTGCTGGGAGGGGGCGTCGGGCGATTCGAGGCGGACTGTCGGCAGAACGGCGGCGAGTAACTGGTCGTTCGCCTCGCTGTTGCGGCCCACGCAATTGAAGAGGTATCCGCGGCCCTGGTGAATGATGATGAAGACGCTGTGGAAGACGCCATCGGGAGTGGCGCCGGCGATTTTGACGGCGCGCTCGCCGCCGATGGAGAAGGTGCCGTTGTCGATGGGGATGCCGTTACGTGAGGCGAGGGCGCCGGCGAACTCGTCGAGAGTATGGTCCACCTGCAGCTGGACTTCGATGAGTAAATTCGCGCCGGGGGAACGCATCAGCACGACGTGTCCCGGTTCGCTGGTGAGCTGGATGGTCGTGTTCGCCGGCTGAACGCAGGAGAGCCCGAAGGTCGGAAAGGAGAGGCGCGAATTATCGGCGCGCGCGATGCCGGCGAGCGTGAGAAGGAGGAGGGGTCCGAGAATGAGGCGGGGGGGCATACAGAAACCTTTCGATACAAATAGCCTCGATAGATGTATCGGCTGTGGGGAGGGGTTGGTGAATGTCGCGGAGGCGGGATTTGATCTTGGCGGGCTTGGGGAATGGGGCGGAGTTTGGAGTGCCTGGTGCTATAAACGCGGCTGAGGATAACCCGCGTTAAAGGGCGCGAAGCGGCCATTGGTGGCGTTGAGACGCGAGGGCGTTGCGGATCAGGCGGATTTGCGGGAGGTAGGGCGGGGGAGGATGGCGCGGAGACCGCGGGCGAAGAGTTCCGCGCGGGAGATGCCTTCGGATTTCGCCTGGGCGTCGGCGCGTTTGAGGAGGTCTTTTTCAACGCTCATGCTGATGACCTGGACGCCTTTGCCGATGCGGGGGCGGCCGGGGCGGCGAGCGCGCTCAAACTTCCGGCGCTGTAATGCGGTCAGAGGTTTCCCGGGAAGTTTGTTGCCCGCGGTCGGCAGGTCGTATGGGCGGGTGGCTTCACGGAGTTCAGCCGTTGTCATGGCGGTGTAGGGTTTTGATACTTTTGCGGCGACGATATTTTTCATTGTTGCGTCCTCCGAAAGAGGCGTTTTTCGTGATCGTTAAGCGGGCGTGCGTGAATCACGAACACGACGCCCGGCGGGTCATAGATGAAAATCACTTGAAGGTGGAAGCCATCGGCGGTCTGACCCCAGACCCGGTATTTCCCATTGCCATCATAGCGAGGGAATGGACGGCGGGCGCGCTCGATTACGTAACCGGCTTCTTCAGGAGCAACACCGTGCTCGGCAATGTGGTCGATGTTCCAGCTGTTCCACCTGAAGTCCATCAGTTAATTATATAACCAATTCAGACGGCGGCCACTGCTTTTTTTCAGTGAATCTCGCCGGTGTTGATCTTCACATCCTCGCGTTTTTCGATGCGGTCGATCTGCCCGTCGACGATCCAGATGATGCGATCGGAGACGTCGAGCATCTTGAAGTCGTGCGTGGCGGAGATGATGGTGACGCCCCGCTCCTTGTTCATCTGGCGCAGCAGCTCGATGATCGCTTTGCCGGTGTTCAGGTCGAGATTCCCCGTCGGTTCGTCGGCGAGGATGATGGCGGGGTCGTTGGCGAAGGCGCGGGCGATGGCGACGCGTTGCTGCTGGCCGCCGGAGAGCTGGGACGGCTTGTTGAAGAGGCGGTGTCCCAGCTCCACGCGTTTGAGGATCTCAGCGGCCTTGTCATTGGCGTCGGCGGTCGACATGCCGCCGAAGATCATGGGGAGGGCGACGTTTTCGAGCGCAGTCATGACGGGAATGAGGTTGAAGGTCTGGAAGATGTAGCCGATCTTGCGGCAGCGGAGCCACGCGAGTTCGAGGGCGTCGAGCTGGGCGATGTCGACCTCATCGATGAAGACCTTGCCGGAGGTGGGTTTATCGAGGCCGCCGATGGCGTTGAAGAGCGTCGATTTGCCGGAACCGGAGGGGCCCATGATGGAGATATACTCCCCCTTGTACAGCGTCAGCGTGATCCCCTTCAGCACCCGCAACGTGTCATCGCCGAGCTGGTATTCCTTGGTGACGTCGATGGTGCGCACGATTTCTTCCCGGGCTTCCGGAATGGGGGGAGCGGGAGATGGCGGCGCCACGTCGGTCATGAAATCCCTTAAACGTCGGCTCTCATCGCTTCGATCGGCGGCATGCGTGCGGCCTTGTGCGCCGGATAATACGCCGCCGCGGACGTCAGAAACGCCCCCAGCCCCGTCGCCGCCGCAAGGATCAACGGCACCTCCCCCCACGGTGTGTGCGCCCATGTCAGCGGCCCGTACTTGAAAAGCAGCGAAAGCACCGTCAGGCCCGCCCCCACAATCGCCCCGACAAACGACCCCGCAAGCCCCAGAAAGAGCGACTCCAGAAAGAACAGCTTCAGTATAAACGAGTCCAGCGCGCCGAGGCATTTCATCGTGCCTATGTCGCGAAACCGTTCCATCACCGACATCAGCATTGCGTTGGTAATCCCCACCGCACACACCAGCAGCGAGAGCGTCACCAGCCAGATCGTCCGGGCATTTGAACTCGCCATCGTCGGCGGATTCGTCACCCCCTGCGCCCGCAGCGACGCCGTCTGCACCGCCGGCTCAAACGACCGCGTCGTCCAGATGTTCGTCAAAAACGCAATCGCCATGATGATCGTCAGCCCCGTCAGAATCGAACGGGTCAGGCGCACACGCAGGGAATTGAACGCAATGCGAACGGCCATCGCCAGCGGAAGCTGCACCTGCTTTTGAACGCTCGTCGCCATGCGGCCGATTCTGGCGCGGGGCAGCGCAAGAAGCAAGTCGCGTTCCCGGTGCAGCTTACAGGGGCGCATCGCGGACCGCCCGGAGGAAGCAGTGGAGACGAACCTCGCTCCGGAAATGCGCCATCCAAACAAAGGCTAAAAATACCCATTCGGAATTCTCTTGTGCGTTTCTGTGCAGATATCTCACAATGTATGCGCAGCGGTGGCGTGAGCGTTTGATCAGGCTGGCTTCGTTGCACAAGTCGATCTGGGAAAGGGATCGGAGGATGTCATGCGTACTCATTTTTCAATGAGTCGGTTGCTGTCGCTTCCATTCCGGTCAGACGCGCAGTTGATGAGAAGGACGCGCTGGGTGCGCGCATCTTCGCTGGCGGTGGAGAGCCTCGAGTCGCGCACGTTACTGAGCAGTTTGCCCCTTTTCCACATGATGCCGCGCGGATGGCGTGCACATAAATCGTCGACCACCGTGCAGCATACAGTCAGCGGCGGGAGTGTGACGCCTGCCACCTCCCTGCCCGCTCCGACCGGCGTGACGGTCAGCGGCGCCACCACGAGTTCCATCCGTGTCTCCTGGTACGCCGTGCCAGGCGCCGACCATTACAACGTCCTCCAACGCAAAGTCCTCCACAGCCCCAAAGGCAGCGGCGCCACGATCTACTACGTCGGCGTCGCCTCCACCACCGGCACTTCCGTAGTGCTCAACCTCACCAGCGGCACGTTCGAAGTCGTCGCCGTCGATGCCTCTGGCGTTGCATCCCCCCCTTCCGCACTTGCAAGCGGCTCCGCCCTTTCCGCTCCATCTCTTTACAATTTCCTTTGGGGCGGAGCCGTGATGTCGTCCGCTTATGTTGAAGTCGGACAGAGCCTGTCAGTCACGCTGCTTGGTTACGGCAACGAGCCGCCGACTTATGCGATGACCAGCGGTCCTTCCACGATGTCCGTCAACCCGACCACCGGTGTGGTGACCTACACTCCGGACGCATCCGAAGCGGGGTACAACAGCGCGACGTTCGTCGCCACCAATAGCGTCGGCTCGAGCATGGCGACGTTCCAGTTCCACGTGCTTTCTGCGCCCGCGGTCGTCGTGACCGGCGGACTATTCACCTTCGACGGAAACACCCATTCCGCCTCCGCCGTCGCCTATGCCACCGACGGCATCACCCCACTCGCCGGCACCTTCTCCTTCCTCTACGCCCCCGCCTCCTATCCCACCGCACTCTCCACCGCCCCCTACGCCGAGTCCGGCAGCTACATCGTCCAGGCCACCTTCACCAGCAGCGATCCCAACTACGGCGGCGCCACCGGAACCTCCACCATCACCATCAACCCCGCCACCCCCACCATGGCACTCCCCGATACCGAGGTGACCTACAACGGCGGCCTGCAGACCATCCCCACCGTCGCCCTCAGCGTTGACGGCCTCACCCCCGTCAACGGCACCTACACCTCCACATACAACGGCTCCGCGACGCCCCCCATCAACCCCGGCACTTACACCGTCGTCACTACTTTCACCAGCAATAATCAGGATTACACCGACATCACCAAAACCGCCACGCTCACCATCGACCCCGCCGCCGGACCGATTCTGCCCACAATCATATTCAATCCGGGTCCCTTCACGTATGACGGCACCCCGCAAGGCGCCACCGCTGCCGCCGTCGCCGGTGATGGCATCACCCCCATCTCAGGCATCATCACTTATCTGTACGACGGCTCCTCAACCCCGCCCACCAACGCCGGCACCTACAACGTCGAGGCTGATTTCACGAGCAGCGATTCCAACTTCACCCATGCCTCTGCCTCCACCACCTTCACAATTGATCCGGCCACGCCTGCGCTTGTGGTCACCGGCGGAATCTTCACCTATGACGGCCAGCCGCACGGCGCGAGCGTCAGCGTTCTGGGCATCGATGGCGTTACCCCCGTGAGCGGCACTACGACCTTCGACTACGGCGGCACTTCCGACCCGCCCGTCGATGCCGGCTATTACTACGCCATCGCATCGTTTACCAGCAGCGATCCCAATTATGCCGACACCGTCAATTACGACTCGATCGAGATCGATCCGGCCACTCCCGCCTTCTCGAACCTTTCCGCGAAGGCAGCCGCTTCCGACGGCAGCATCACGCAGGTCTCCGGTCACATTGGGGCCGGCGCCGTGGCGCCTGCCGGCGATGTCGTCTCCATCCGTTTCGCAGGCGTCACGCAGGCCGCCGCCATCGACGCCAACGGCAACTTCTCATCACTCTTCGCCACCCCCAACCTCAGCAGCGGCGAGTCCTACACCATTCGCTACTCCTTCGCCGGCGATTGGGACTTCAATCCCGCCAGCGCCACCAGCAGCTACAGACCGGCCGGCGCCGCTCCTGCCATCCGGCTCCAGCCCATGTCACAGGTCGTCTCCGCCGGCGCCACCGTCACCTTCTCCGCCTCCGCCACTGGCTCCCCCACCCCACGCATCCAATGGCAGGTCAGCACCGACGGCGGCAAGACATTCACCAGCATCACCGGCGCGACCAGCACCTCCTACTCCTTCACCGCCGGCTCCACGCAGAACGGCTACCACTACCGCGCCGTCTTCTCCAATAACCTCGGCACCGTCACCACCCTCGACGCCACCCTCACGGTCATGGCACTCGTGTAACCTCTAAAGGCCGGCGATGGCATCGCCGGAACGTGCGCTCATGAATAACAATCACCCGCAACCCGCACCAGGCATCCCAGCGGCCCTTTCGCGAACTGCGGAAGTTGGGCTAACGGTCATGATCGTTGTTGGCGTGACGGCAACCCACCATCGAGCGCCCGGCCGACGCTGACAACTCTTCTCCGGTCTCGATTTGAGTGGATACTTATTTACGAATTTCCCAACAGGTTTGAGCAGTTTGGCACTAAATACGCATTGGTGAATATATGGCGCATTCTTTCTGTGGTAATGGCCATTGGGGGTGCGTAGGATATTCTTCCGGGCTTGGATCGGAATCGAGCGAACTCGGGTGGAGCACCGATAGTCTAAAAAGACGAATGGTGCGGCAACCGGGGGCGCTGATGGTCCCGGCCGCGGATGCTCCCCTGGGATTTCCCGGGGGTCTCTTTGGTTTTTGGAGACTTCGGTCGTGGCTACACAACAAGCGGGCGCGGCGAATGGTTCGGCTCTGGTGCCCATGGACGCGATAAACGCCGGTAACGTCGAATTCATTGAACAGCAATTTGAAGCTTACAAGCGGGACCGCAATTCGGTGGACCCCCAGTGGGCGTACTTTTTTGCTGGTTTTGAGCTGGCCGCGGCGCGGCCTGCGATGGAGAAGGCGGCAGCGGCGGCGGCGGGGGGAGGGCAGCTCGGGGCGGTCAACGGTCAGCCAGAGGCTGCGGGCGCGGGGAATCGCGAGATTTCGCAGATCGCGGCCGCGGAGTTGCAGAAGGGGCCGGGGCGGTTCATGCAGATCGCCGACATGGTCCACTCCTATCGCGAGCTGGGCCATTTGATCGCCAATCTCGATCCGCTCGGCCACAACATGACGCATCATCCGTTGCTGGAGCTCTCGGAGTTCAACATCGATGAAAGCGACCTGGAGCGGGTGGTCACCGCGGACACATTTCGCGGGGGCGTGCGGGCGCCGGTACGGGAGATTGTGCGGCAGTTGAAAGAGACCTATTGCTCCACGTTCGCCGTGGAGTTCATGGACATCCGTGACTCGGAACAGCGCGCGTGGCTTCTGGAGAACATGGAGCCGACGCTGAATAAGCCGGCGCTGAGCCGCGAGGATCGCAGGAAGATCATGGAGCGGTTGACGGCTGCCGAGGGATTCGAGACTTTCCTCGAGGTGGCATTTAAGAACGTGAAGCGGTTCAGCAACGAAGGGGGTGATGCGCTGATTCCCCTGGTGGACGCGCTGATCGACAAGGGGGCGGAGCTGGGAATGGATGAACTCGCCATTGGCATGGCGCATCGCGGGCGCTTGAACGTGCTGGCGCATATTCTCCGCAAACCCTACGAAATGATCGTGAGCGAAGTCGCGGGGCGGCCTTCGGCGAAGACGCCCGGGGATGGGGACGTCAAATATCACCTCGGGTATGCCTACGACTTCAAGGCCGCCAACGGGAAAATGGTACACCTGTCGCTCGCGAGCAACCCCAGCCACCTGGAGCTCATCAATCCGATCATCGAAGGGTCGGTGCGGGCGAAGCAGAACCGTAAGGGGGACAACAACCGCGACCGGACGATTCCGCTCCTCATGCACGGCGATGCGTCGTTTACCGGACAGGGGATCGTGGCGGAAACGCTGTTCCTCTCGGAGCTGGAAGCGTATCGCACCGGCGGGACGATCCACATCATCATCAACAACCAGGTCGGGTTTACCACCAATCCGAGCGATGGGCGATTCACGCGCTATCCGACCGACATCGCCAAGGCGATTCAGGCGCCGGTGTTCCACGTCAACGGGGATGATCCGGAAGCGGTGGTGCATGCAGCGTGGCTCGCGATGGCATTCCGGCAGAAGTTCCAGGCAGACGTGATCATCGACCTTGTCTGCTATCGCCGGCGCGGGCACAACGAAACGGATGACGCATCCGTTACGCAGCCGGTCATGGCTCGCGAAATTGTGAAGCATCCGACCGTGCGGCAGCTATACGCCGAGCGCTTGATCGAATCGGAGGTTCTCACGAAGGCGGAAGTCGACGAGATGAAGGCGAAGGTCCGCGAGCACCTCGACAAGGCGAAAGAGTACGCGGAAAACTTCAAGCCCTCGGACGCGCCGCCGCCGGTGCACGGCCCGTGGGCGAATTTCCTGAAGCTGCCGAAGAACTCGAGCGAATGGGGCTGCAATACAGGCGTCGATAAGGAGACGCTGAAGAATATCACCGTGGCGCTGACGAAGGTGCCGGAGGGGTTCCACATTCACAAGACTGTGCAGCGCATGATGGAGAAGCGGCTGAAGAATGTGACGGAGGAGACGGGGATCGACTGGGGCTGCGGCGAAATGCTGGCGATGGGGTCGCTGATCAATGAAGGAACGTGGATCCGGCTGACGGGCCAGGATGTGTCGCGCGGGACGTTCAGCCATCGCAATGCGGTGTGGTTCGACAATGAGAACGGCCGGCCGTACGTGCCGCTGGCGAATTTCGCGGTGGACAAGTCGCGGTTCATGGTCGTGAACTCGATGCTGAGCGAATTTGCGGTCGTCGGATTTGAGTATGGATTTGCATCGGCGGACCCGCATGCACTGGTGATGTGGGAAGCGCAGTTCGGCGATTTCGTGAACATGTGCCAGCCGATCATCGACCAGTTCATCAGCTCCAGCGAATCAAAATGGGGCAAATACAACGGTTTGGTGATGCTGCTGCCGCACGGATATGACGGGCAGGGGCCGGAGCACTCCCATGCCCGCCTCGAACGCTTCCTGCAGCTCTGCGCGGAAGACAACATGCAGGTCTGCTATCCAACGACGCCGGCGCAATTGTTCCACCTGCTGCGGCGCCAGGTGAAGCGCCCATATCGCCGGCCACTGATTGTCATGAGCCCGAAGAGCATGCTGCGTAATCCGCTCTGCGTGAGCACACTGGATGAATTCGCGAGCGCGGCGGGTTTCCAGGACTGGATCGATGAGACCGACCCGATCGAGAAGTCGAAGGTCCGACGCATCCTGATCTGCTCCGGCAAGATCTATTACGACCTGCTGGCGGAGCGGCGGAAGAAGAATATTCAGGACGTGGCGATCATCCGGCTCGAGCAAATCTATCCGTTCAACGCGGATCGCCTGACGGAGATCAGCAAAACCTACCCGAAGGATGTGGAAATCGTGTGGGTGCAGGAAGAGCCGCGGAACAACGGCGTGTACCCCTTCATCGGGGCGAAGCTGCACTATCACTGGATCGGAATGAAGAAACTGTTCTACATCGGGCGCAAGCCTTCGGCGTCGCCCGCGGCAGGCAGCCACGAGCAGCACGAGCACGAGCAGCGGGACATCATTTCGCGGGCGCTGGGCACCAGCATCGCGAGCAAGGAAATCCGCGACGCCAGGCCGCTCGATGCTCCCAAGGATGGCAAAGAGATGAAAGCGGCGGCCGCGACGAACATCGAAGTGGCGGTCAGCAAAGAAGGAAAGTAACGGATTGCCGATTTTCCATTGCCGATTGCCGATTGAAGCGAATCCACTTGGCAATGGGCAGTGGGCAATTGGCAATGAATTCCCGTGTATGACTTATCTGAAATAGGAATTTCACGTATGGCTCTTGTCGATCTGCAAGTTCCGGGTCTCGGAGAATCCGTCAGCGAAGCGACCATCGCGAAGTGGGTGAAGGCGGATGGTGATTACGTCGGGTCGGATGATGTCGTCGCGGAGCTCGAGACGGACAAGGCGACCGTGGAACTGCCTGCGGGGAAATCCGGGACGCTCAAGATCATGGCTCACAAAGGCGCGACGGTGAACGTCGGGGATGTGATTGCCAGGATTGATCCGGCGGGAACAAAGGGCGCTGCGAGCGCGGCTCCTGCGGCGCCCGCGAAAGCCACGCCGGCGACGCCCACGGGCGGGGCAGTCTTCGATCTGAAAAAGGCGTCGCTGGATGATCTCTCGCCGGCGGTGCGGACGCTCGTTGTGGAAAACAAGCTGCAGGGGGCGCAGATTCCCGCGACCGGTCCGGGCGGACGCCTGACGAAAGAAGATGTGTTGAGTTACCTCGAAAAAATCGGGAATACGCCGATCCATATGTCGGATGCGAATGCAGCCGCCACCTCCCAGAAGCAGCAGGCGCCCAACGGTTTTCTCAATACGCCGGGCACCACGGCGGTGCCCGCACGGCCCGCCGCTCCCGCGGCGCCTTCGCGCCCGTTGGCCGAAGGGGAGGAGCGGGAGGAGATGTCCAAGCTGCGGCAGACGATCGCCCGCCGGCTCGTCGAAGCCCAGCACACGACCGCCAGCCTGACGACATACAACGAAATCGACATGAGCGCAGTCATGGCCCTTCGCGAGAAGTACAAGGAGCAGTTCGAGAAGGTGCACGGGATCGGGCTTGGGTTCATGTCGTTCTTTGCGAAGGCGGTCATTTACGCACTTCGCGCTGTGCCGCAGGTGAACTGGTCCGTTGACGGCAACACCATGATCAAGCGCAAGGCGGTGCATCTTGGGATTGCCGTCTCCACCGAGAAGGGCCTCATGGTGCCGGTGCTCCGCGATGCCCACTTGATGTCGATGGCCAAGGTGGAGTCGGAAATCAAGCGGCTCGCCACCAAGGCGCGCGACGGCAAGATCACGGTCGACGACATGGCCGGCGGAACCTTTACCATCACCAACGGCGGCGTCTTCGGATCGCTGCTCAGCACGCCGATCCTGAATCCGCCGCAGTCCGGCATTCTCGGCATGCACAAGATCGAGAAACGTGCCGTCGTCCTGAACGAGGGCGGCAAGGATGTGATCGCCATTCGCCCGATGATGTACGTCGCGCTGACGTACGATCACCGCATCGTGGACGGAAAGCAGAGCGTGACGTTCCTGGTGAAAATGAAGGAGGCGCTCGAAGATCCGACACGCCTGCTTCTGGAAGTCTGATCACTCTGACGCACATATCCAGCAGAAATCAGGAGAGCCCGGAGATCGCATCTCCGGGCTCTCTTCTTGTTCGAACGGAATTGGGTGCTGAGGGGTCAGGCGTACACGATGCTGTTGTCGAACAGGGCCGTGGTGTCGAGCGTGACAGGATCAATCAGGTTGAGCACAAGATGGTGGCTGCCGGTGGGGAGTGGCGGTACGGCGACGGTGAATGGGCCAGGCCTCACGGTGAGGAGCGCGCCGATGAGGCCATCAATATCAAGCCGGAGGAAGGCAGTGCCCGTGCTGCTGGCCACGGTACCGGTCATCTGCCGCGGTTTGGCGGAGATGATAGTGCCGCTCACGGGGGTATGGCCGACAAGTTGGCGGGCCAGGAGAACCGGTATGTTGGAGGGCTGATCGAGGTCGTAGACATCGATGCGGTGCGCACCGCTCGGGAGCTTGAGGTTCTGTCCAAAATTGAACGTGCCGGGCGAGGCTGTGGCGATGGCCGCGAACGGGGTGCCCGGCCTGCCGTCAATGTCGATGCGGAGGGTGGGGGCAACGGCTGCATCCGGATCGGTGACGCTCCCGCCGACATGCGTTGCGCCGGTGGGAAGAGTCGTGAACTGCACAACCCCGGTCGGAAGCATGTTGCCTTCGGGATTCGCGACGGTCAGGGTCTGCGACGTAAGCTGCACGAGCTGATCGCTGACGGGGTCAATCGCTTCAACGGTGATGGTGTGATCGCCGGCAGGAAGCTGCGGCAGCGGAATGCTGAATCCGTGCCCGTTGTAAGACCCCGCGTGCGGCCGATTGGCGAGCACCAAGACGGGGGCACCGCTGTCGATGCGGTAACGCACCTGGATCGGCTTACTCGTGTCGGGATCCAAAGCATAGCCCACGATGCCCGCAGCGCTGAACGACTCCACGAGTCCCGCGGGCGGTCGGTTTCCGGAAACCACGGCGGTGCCGATAATCGCGGGCGGCCATTGCCCCTTGCCGGAGAAGGTGTCGAGGGCGTACGCATCGAGCCGATGGACGCCGGCGGGGAGTTGCGACAGCGGTACGGAGAAACGCTGATTCGGCGTCGCGACAAGTGTCTTCCAGGCCTTCCCGTCGAGATTGAGCTGCACCTGCACCGGCTTGCCGGGCGTATCGGGATCTTTCGCCGTGCCGGTGATGGCGGCCGCCGTGATGAGCAGCGTGCCCGTGGCGGGATGATTGACGATGACGGTGCCGCTGCCGATTTGCGTGGGAACACCGGTGAGATTGTCGAGGGCGAACACTTTGATGGCATGCGTGCCGGCGGAGAGGTTGGAGAAGGTGTAGGTGAAGCCGTGTGTTTTGTAGGCGGCCTGCGGAGCGGTGGGATCGGCGCCATTGGCCGTGATGGCAGGCTGCAGATGGCCGTCGATGGAGACTTGGACGTTAATCGGGTTTGCGCCGGCGTTGGCATCGTAGGCCCAACCCGCGACGGCGGAGGCGTTGAGCGTTTGCACGGCGCCGATCGGCGCCACCTGCGCGTCGAGCGCCTGGAGCGCCTTGAACGCGTTGACCCGCTTGCCGGTGATCGTCTTGCCGGCGAGAGCGGGGTCGGGGTCGCCCGAAGACAGAATGGCATTTTTGATCTGGGCCATCGTGGCAGTGGGATAGCGGGATTTCAGCAGCGCCGCGATGCCGGAGACCACGGGCGCGGCGAAGGATGTTCCGGAGAGCGTCAGGTAGTTCCCGCCGGGAATGGTGGTGGTGATATCGACGCCCGGCGCACCGACCGCAACTGTGCCGTGGCCATAGGAGGAATCGGAGGCAAGGTGGTCGTTCTCATCGGTGGAGGCGACGAAAATGAGATTCGAGGGGAGATAACTGCTGGGATAGAAGTTGTCCAGGTTAAGGCCTGCATTCCCCGCGGCGGCGACGTACAGGATGCCGGCGTTCCCGGCGTTCTGAATCGCCGAGATCTCCGCGGAAGTCGGCGGCGTGAAGGAGAGATACGAGGCGTTGATCGCCACAATGTTCACGCCCTGCTTCCTGAGCTGCGTAACATAGTTGATGCCCGCGGCCACCGCATTGTCATCGACGCCGAAAATCGTGCCCACCACGATCGGCAGAATCTTCACGTTCCAATCCACCCCGCTGATGCCCACCCCATTGTTGCCGACCGCCCCGATGACGCCCGCCACCGCGGTCCCATGGAGATAGTTGTCGGAAACGTCGTTGCTCTTGTCGAGAAAATTCCAGCCATGGATCGCGTTGGGTTCGGCGGGATTGGCGTTGGGATTGGGATTCGTCCAGAGATTGGCGGCAAGATCGGGATGGGTGGTATCGATGCCGGAATCGAGCACGGCGACGACCACATCGTTCGAACCGGTCGTGATATTCCAGGCGTCCGGAGCGTCGATTCTCTGCAGCGCGTACTGGCTGGAAAACTGCGGATCGTTCGGCGTGACTGCGGAAAGAAGCGTGCGGGGCTCAAGCTTCTCGAGCAAAGCGCGGAATCGGCGATGCGGAGCGGCGGGATGTCGATACTGCATGTAGTCCTCAAATGCTGCTGATTTCATCGGCGTTCACCACTTCAGCATGCAATATTTGCAGAACTTGGGCAAGATTCATGGATGTGGGACACATCTCGCAGCGAATTGCTGGGCGGTCGAAGATTTGGGGAAGCCCGCGCCCATAACAATTGCCTTGCATGCGAGGGCGCCAACGGGCGTTTATGATGCGGAAATGAATAAAAGCAATGCGGCGGAATTACGAAAAAACGGGACGAATGGGGGACTGGTGCTCCTCGGGATGATCGTCGGTCTGCTCTTGCTGCAGGCGATCCTGCGCGTGTGTGTCGCGGTGGCCCTGCTGACGGCACCGGGCATCGAAGGGCAGTTCGGGGCCCTTGTTCATTGGCGAATCTACGACTCGGTCGACGGCTGGGTCGGCGTCCTGCTGCTGGCGATGGCCGGGGCATCCGAGCGATCCCGACGCGCCGAGTGGATCGTCCTCGGCGCGGGGCTTCTCGGAATGATCGCGGCCATGATGCTCGGCGATGTCGGCGGACGGGCGATCGTGGAAATCGCGGTGGCGGCGGTGTTGGCTCTCGGCGCCGCCCTCATGGCGGGCCGGCAGTTGATCGGGCTCTCGCGCGCTGCGGGCAAAATCGGGCTCGACCTTGAGCAGCTCTGGCGCGGCGTCGCGCTGCAGTGGACGCTCCTGTGGATCACTGCCGAACTGGCGTTGCGCATCAAATTCTGGCGCGATGGCGTCGAAGCCGAACCCCGGGCACGCCTGATTCTCTTTCTCGTTCCAACGGTTGGTGTGCTCCCGAATGTGATGATGGCGATGGGCGTCCGCTGGTGGAATGCGCTGCGTGGATCGCCGGAGAAGCGGCCGCGCGTGCGGGCGTGGCTCGTGTCGATGGGCGCGGTGAACGTCGGCGCTCTGCTCGCCGGCGCCTCCGTATGGCGCCCTGCACTCGCCATCGCGGGAGCAACGCTGATGATCGCGGGCATTGGTTTGTATTTCGTCGGCTTCCCGCGCGGGGCTTGGCGCGCTGGAGGGGGTGGATGGCTGGTGATGGCGTCTTTCGCGACGCTGGTGATCGGCCTTGGCATGATGGCCGCCGACGATGCTGTGCAACGCGATTTTTACAGCGCGGCGTGGCGACATCTCCTCAGCGGCGCAATCGTCCCCTGGCTGATCGGCATCGGCATGATCGCCATGCAGACGATGGTGAGTGACCGCCTCCGTCCGCATGGTGCTGCGATCGTCAGTGCCTGTATGGTCTTGATCGGGTTGTTCTCTGCGGCCGGGGTCTTCGTCGCTGCTGTCCAGGATCGTTCCGTGGTGCAGGGGCTATTCGTCGGCGCGGTGCTGCAGCTCCTGGGAATCATTGTCGGTGGAGCCGCGCTCCTGCGGGCCTCACGCGGCCGTTATGCCGCACCCGTCCCCAGTTCCGGCCGCTGATACAGATTCAGATAGAACTCGAGCGCCGGCTTCCCGTTCACTTCCCGATGGCGCGAGAATTCGAAGCCGAGACGATGCAGATAGGCGGCGGCGCGGTGCTCGTTGACGTTGGCGTGCAGCACCAGCTTCAGGCTGCCGTGATCACGCGCGTGGCTCGCCGCCACGCGTATGAGTCGGCGGCGCACGACGTGCCCCTCGTTCCAGTCGCCGGCGACGAGCAGGCAATGCAGATGCGCGATCACCTCTTCGTCCACCACCAGGGCCAGCGTGCCGACCACCTTGCCCTGCGATTCGGCGACCCAGAAGTGATTGTGTGCCCGGTTGAAGTATGTTTTCGTGATGTTCGCGAAATCGGTCTCGCAATCGCAGCAAAGCATGCGCGCGCCGCACTGCTTCAGGGAGATGACCTCATCCAAATCCTCCGGCCGAAAACTCCTGACGATCAACCGTTCCTCTGTGACCGTGCCTGCCTCTGATAACGAAACAATCCCACGATCCGACATGTGCAACTCCTTTGCCTGCGCGCCGCCCTGATAAACCGCTGAGTTAAGTACATGATATGCAGCATGTCCGCCGGTTCTCGCGGCATTGGCAAAGAAACCTACCGAATCCATACCTGACGAACCCTGTTTTCCCCTACAACTCGCGAGAAATACCTATCCCGCGATTCACATCCCCCACCTGGCTCCAACTGCTGCGCCCGCTTTCGCGGCGCGCAGAAATGCACATCCCCCCGCTTTTGGCGCATGGTTCGTTACTTCACTTCGGCCATTTCCGGAATTGTGAGCCACGCGGACAACTGCTCCGGTGTGTGGCGGCTCAGGAACTGCCGGAAGGTTTCATCGGAATCAATGCGATTCGCCTTGTACGCCTCGACGAGCTTCCGAATCGATTCGTGCACGTAATCGGCCGGCACCTTCTTGAGCGTGAGCGTCGCGAAATGCGGATCGGCGCCGAGCGCGCCGCCGAGCAGGACGTTGTACGCCTCCGTGCCGCGAACGCCACGGAAGTTGCACACCACGCCCATCAGCCCGATGTCGGCGATCTGGTACTGGCCGCAGGAATTCGGGCAGCCGGTGACCGAGATGAAGATCGGCGAATCGATGTCGCACTCTTCCTCGAGGAATTTCAGGATTCTCTGCGCCCGCGCCTTGGTCTCCACGATGGCGAGGTTGCAGAACTGCGTGCCGGTGCAGGAGATCAGGTTGGTCCGCCAAAGCGGAGCGTGCGGCGCAAGACCGACACCGGTCAGCTCTTTGACCAGGCCGTCGAGCTTTTCAGTCGGCACGTTCGGCAGAATGATGTTCTGCTTGTTGGAGAGACGAATCTGGGCTTTTCCCGCGGCGGCATATTTCTCCGCTAGATCTGCGGCCAGCTTCATCTGCTCGGCGGTGATGCGGCCACGCTCGATCGGAACCCCGACATAGTTCAGGCCCGGCTGCTTCTGCGGGCCGCTGCCCATGTGGTCTGTATGCGGGGCGTGCGTCGGGCCGGTGATCGAGTCATCGTGTTCGAGCGCGAAGCCGATCGTGGCTTCGAGCGTGTCGCGGAATTTCTGCCAGCCCCAGTCGGCAACGAGGAATTTCAGGCGGGCGCGGGTGCGCTTCTCCCGATAGCCGTGATCGCGGAAGATGTGGGCCACGCCGCGCGCGACGGCGGCGACCTGGTCCTCGCGGATAAAGACGCGGAGCGATTGCGCGATGTAAGGATTGGTCGAGAGACCGCCTCCCACCATAATCCCGTAGCCCCGTTCCTCGGCGCCGGTCTGCGGATTCTTGCGCACCACGCCGAACATGCCGATGTCGTTGATCTGCGGCTGATGGCAGTTCAGGTGGCAGCCGGCGACGGAGGATTTGAATTTGCGAGGGAAGTTGGAGAATTCCTTGTTGCCGTCGAGAAACATCTTTTCGATGGCCTGAACGGCGGGGCCGGGGTCGATGATCTCGGCGGCCAGCAGGCCCGCCATCGGGCAGCCGACGACGTTGCGCGGCGTGTCGCCGCAGGCGAACTTCGAAACGAGGCCGACGTTTTCGAGTCGTGGCAGGATGTCGGCGAAGGCTTCGATCGTCAGCCAGTGGAGTTGGATGCACTGCCGGGTCGTGATGTCGCCGAAGCCGCGGGAGTACTGGGTAGAGAGGGCGGAGATTTCGCGGAGCTGCGGCGGGGTGAGGAATCCGTTGGGGATCCGAATCCGGAGCATGAAGTAGCCGTTGTTCGGGAGCTGCTGGTAGATGCCGTACCAGCGCATGCGGACGAAATCCTCTTCCGGGATGGCGGCCTGCTTGGCCGCAGCGGGGAGGTCTTCGCGGGTGCCGCCGGAGTTGAGGAAGCTTTCGGCGCGGGTGTCGTCGAGCGGGGCGACGGGGGTGCGGGCGTAGCGGAAGATGTCATCCCAGACATCGACGCCGTCCTTGGCGAGCTTGATCGCTTCGACCTTGTTGAGTTTCTTACCGGCTACTTCGATGACGCCCTGTTCCGCGGCCATGACTGATGCTCCAACCTGTAGTCCCGCCCCGAATGGGTGCGATGGGTCAGCCCTGATTTGGGGGCGGACGCATGCCTCGGTGCGCGGAATTACGTGTTGCACCCGTGAAACGCACTTTCGAGGCGAGAAATCTACCCTATAGGAAAGAGCCCCCCTGTACAACGGGTCTACAGTGAAATTCCTACAATTCCTATAGATTTTGTTGGAGAAATTCTTGCGAGTAATTTTCGCAAAGAGGTTCATTGAGGTGGGGGAAGAGGGCCAAAAAGAACATGGCCTGGGACCGTGCCAAGGCTCGCGTCCTTGGTCATCTTCTACCTTTCTGGTAAGGATTGTTAAGATTGGAGCTTTGGGATATGTGGGTAGTGTTAATTGTGGCTATCATGAGAGGATTGGGTACGTAGATCGCTCGGGTTTCATTGCTTCGGACGGAATATTCGTAAAAGTGGTTGATTCTGTCGCTGTTTATTGATGGAGCTTCGACTGCTCGGCAGAGGCTCGTTTCCACTAGCGCCACCCCACCATTTATCGCTCAACCCCACTCCGACTCTGGCCGATGATGAATGATCGTTCTCCCTCCCTCCCCCCCCCCCCAGCGCTCCAGGAGGCCTGCATGGCTAGGAATAAAGAAGTGCTCACGACGGGTGAAGTCGCCCGCATCTGCAAAGTTGCTCCCCGGACGGTGACCAAGTGGTTCGATTCGGGCCAACTGCGTGGCTATCGCATCCCAGGCTCCAAGGATCGCCGAATACCAATCACCCAGCTCGTCCGATTCATGCGGCAGAACAACATGCCGCTGGACGGGATGCTGCACTTCACCAAGACGCGAGTGCTGATCGTGGATGATGAGACAGAGATCGTCGAGATGCTGCGGGACCTGCTCTCGCAGCAGACGAATTACGACATTCACACGGCACGGAATGGGTTCGAGGCGGGAGTGGAGGCGGAAAAGGTGAAGCCGCACGCGATTCTGCTGGATATCAACCTCGGGGACATCAACGGGCGGGAAGTGTGCAAGACGGTGCGGGCGAGCGCGGAGCTGCAGATGACGAAGGTGATCGCGATGTCGGGGCACCTTTCGGATGATGAGGGGAAGGCGCTGCTGCATCAGGCGGGGGGCGGGTTTGATGGATATCTGAAGAAGCCCTTCACGATGCAGGGGGTGATCCAGGCGATTGAGGATGCGGTGGCGGTAGTGTATTGAATTCAGGTGGCGGCGATTTCATGGATGCGGCGGGGAGGGGGTTGGGATATATTTCACCTCGTTCGAGGACCATCAGGAACGGGGTTGAAGATGATGCTGAAGATGCAGTGGCTGGGCGCGGTGTTTCTGATTGCGGCGGGTTTGGGAGTGGTGGGTTGCGGGAAGTCGGATGAGGGAGGGGCGGGCGGCGGGAATGGGACGGGGGCGGCGACGCAGGCGGTGGATGCGAACCGGCATTTGCGGCTGGCGTTTGTGACGAACAATGCGGCGAACTTCTGGACGATTGCGCGGGCGGGGTGCGAGAAGGCGAAGGAAGAGATTCCGAACATTGATTTTGAGTTCAGGATTCCGAGCCAGCCGACGGCCGCGGAGCAGAAACGCGTGGTGGATGATCTGCTGGCGCGGGGGCTGGACGGGCTGGCGATCAGCCCGGTGGATCCGACGAACCAGACGCGCATGCTGAACGAAGTTGCCAGCAAGGCCATGCTGATCACTCAGGACAGCGATGCGCCGCAGTCGAACCGGGCGTGTTACATCGGGACGGACAACAAGGCGGCGGGGAGGCAGGCGGGGGAATGTTTGAAGAAGGCGTTGCCGCAGGGGGGCAAGATCGTGCTGTTCGTGGGGTCCCGGGATGCGCAGAATGCCCGGGACCGGCAGTCGGGGATTGAGGAGGCGATCAAGGGGACGGGGATCGAGATCATCGACGTGCGGACGGACGAAACGGACACGGTGCGTGCGAAGGCGAACGCGCAGGACGCGCTGGTGAAGTATCCGGACATCGCCGGGCTGGTGGGGCTGTGGAGCTACAATGGGCCGGCGATTCTGAGCGCGGTGGAGCGTTCGGACAGGGTGGGGAAGGTGCAGATCGTCTGTTTTGACGAAGACGAGGCGACGCTGGAAGGGGTAAAGAGCGGGGCGATCTATGCGACGATCGTGCAGCAGCCGTTCGAGTTCGGGCGGCAATCGATGGAGCTGATGGCGAAGACGCTGCGCGGGGACAATTCGCTGATTCCAGCGTCGAAGCAGATATTCATTCCGACGCTGGCGATCACCAGGAGCGAGGTGAGTGATTTTGCGGACAAGCTGCACAAGATTCTGGGGACTGCGCATTGAGAAGGTGAGCGCGAAAGGAGGGTCATGTCTGCACCGCTTCTTGAACTTTCGGGAATCTGCAAGCGCTTTCCGGGGGTGGTTGCGCTGGACCATGTTGATTTCGCGATCAAGGCGGGGGAAGTGGTTTCATTGATCGGGGAGAACGGGGCGGGGAAATCGACGCTGATGAAGATCATCGGCGGGGTGCATGCGCCGGACGAGGGGGAGATTCGGATCGAGGGCAGGAGCGAGATGGTCGGGGGGGTGGCGGACGCGGTTCGGCTGGGGATTGGTTTTGTTCACCAGGAGTTGAACAACGTGGACAACCTGGACGTGGGGGCGAACATTTTTCTGGGGCGCGAGCCACGGTGGGGCGGGCCGCTGTCGCTGGTGAATCGCGGGGCGATTCGGCGGGAGAGCGTGCCGTATCTGCTGCGGCTGGGGCTGGAGATCGATCCGGGGACGCCGCTGCGGAATCTGTCGCTGGCGCAGCAGCAACTCGTGGAGATAGCCAAGGCGCTTTCGCAGCGGGCGCGACTGCTGGTGCTGGATGAACCGACGAGTTCGCTGACGCAGGGGGAGACGGGGCGGCTGCTGAAAATTGTGAAGGATCTGCGGAACGAGGGGGTGAGCGTGATTTATATTTCGCATCGGCTGGGGGAGGTGGGGGAGATTTCGGACCGGGTGGTGGGGTTGCGGGATGGAAGGAATGCGGGGGAGTTGCCGCGGGAGCAGGTCACGCATGACAGCATGGTGCGCCTGATGGTGGGGCGGGATTTGCGGGATTTTTACATCAAGGGGCGCGGTGGATTGGGGGCGAAGCGATTGGAGGTAAGGCATCTGAGGACGGCGGCGAGACGGGGGGAGACGGTTTCGTTTGAGATTGCGGCGGGGGAGATTCTCGGGTTTGCGGGTCTTGTGGGCGCGGGGCGATCGGAGGTGGCGCAGGCGATCTTTGGGGTCGATCCGCCGCTGGAGGGGGAGATTTTACTCGATGGTAAGCGCGTGCGCCTGAGGGGGGCGCGGGATGCGATCAGGAGCGGGATTTACCTGGTGCCGGAGGATCGGCGGCGCACGGGGCTGATCACCGATATGACGGTTCGGGAAAACATTTCGCTTCCGGCGGTGATGCGGAATGCGATCGCAGGGCTCGTGAACCGCGGGTCGGAGCGGCGGGTGGCGCAGGAGCAGGTGGCGGAACTGCGGATCAAGGCAACGTCAGTGGAGGCGAAGGCGCGGAATCTGTCGGGAGGGAATCAGCAGAAGGTCGTGCTGGGGAAATGGCTGTCGCTTGGGCCCAAGGTGCTGATCGTGGACGAGCCGACACGGGGAATCGACGTGGGGGCGAAGTCGGAAATATATGCACTTCTGCGGCGGCTGGCGGATGAGGGTCTGGCGGTGATGGTGATTTCGAGCGACATGGAGGAGATCCTCGGGATCTGCGATCGGATAGCGGTGATGCACGAGGGCCGGATCGCCGGGATATTGGGGCGGGAGGAGTTTTCGGAAGAAGCGGTGATGAATCTTGCGGTTGGGCGGCCGACGGCAGCCCCTGGCGATTGAGAACATCGATGAAAAAAGAACTTGGCATTGGATTGCTCCTGCTGATGGTGTGCGGCGTGATGACGTTTCTGGAGCCGGCGTCGTTTTTGAGCAAGGAGAACCTGCAGAATCTTGCGACGCTGATCGGAATGTTCGGGGTGTTTTCGATCGGCGCGGGGGTTGTAATCATCACATCGGGGATTGATCTTTCGATTGGATCGGTGTTTGCACTGCAGGGGGTGGTGTTCTGCATGATGCTGCAGGGGGGTTACGGGTGGCCGACGGCGCTGGCACTGACGACGCTGGGGATGGTTTTCGTAGGGCTGATTCACGGGTTCTTGATTGCGCAACTGAACTTGCAGCCGTTCATCGTGACGCTGTGCGGGCTGTTGTTTTACCGGGGATTGGCGCGGTTTATCACGGACGAACAGACGAAGGGGCTGGGGGCGACGAACTATGGGGTGCTGGAGTATTGCGCGACCGGGAAGCTGGGGCCGGTGCCGATGCCGTTCGTGCTGTTGATCATCGTGGCGGTCATCATGGGGGTGGTTCTGCACGGCTCGGTGTATGGGCGGTATCTGTATGCGATCGGCCGGAACGAAGAGGCGGCGCGATATTCGGGGATCAATACGAAGGTGATCATCGGGGTCGCTTATGTCATTTCGATGATCACGGCGAGCATTTCCGGGATATTGTTTGTGTTCTACTCCGACTCGGTGCTTCCGAGCAGTCATGGGAATTTCTATGAGCTTTACGGAATTGCGGCGGCGGTGCTGGGAGGGTGCTCGCTGCGGGGAGGGGAGGGGTCGATTCTGGGGATTCTGCTGGGGACGGCGCTGCTGCAGGTGTTGCAGAACGCGGTGAATCTGTTGCCGCATGCAAAGAGTTCGTTGCAGTTGTGCGTGATGGGGGCGGTGATTCTGCTGGGGGCGCTGCTTGATCAGTGGTTGAAGACGCGGCAGCGGAAGGGGAAGGGGGCGTGAGGGGGAAGAAGCTGTTTCAAAAAGCGGATGAATGGCAAAGCAAGACCTGGCGCGGCGGAGCCACAACCAAAGCACAAGACACGAACGACCACGAAGAAAACGACGACGAAGTGGAACCGCGCGAGCAGCGGGCCGTTGGCCCGGCGCGACACGGGCGCGGGGTTGGGCTGGGCGCTCAGTAGGGGAGTTGGAAGACGGCTTTGGAGATGAGGAGGCAGCCGAGGGAGAACATGGAGATGAGGCCGACGCCGCAGGAGAAGCCGGCGAGCAGGACGGGGGCGTATTGGCGCCATTTGAGGCCGAGGCGTTTTTCGAAGTAGTAGCGGCCGAGTAACGCGCCGATCATCTGGGGGATGACGCCGGCGGCGAGGCCGGTGCCAAGACCGCGGACCAATCCGTAACAGAGCATCACCGGCGCGCCTGCAAACGAGAGCGCCGAGTAGAGCAGAATCCCCGTTCCTGCGGAGCCGGCAATGTATTTCCATTTGATGGCTTCGTAGAAGCTGATGCCGCCCCCTCCGGCGTTGCCGAGGGTGGAGGATTGGAGGAGCGCCTGCTGACGGGCCTGGAGTTCCCAGAGCTGGTTGGCATAGGGGTAAATCGCGGAGGGGATCGGGGCGATGCGCCAAAGATACTGCGAGAAGAGAATGGACGAGACGATGACGACGGGAAAGATCACGAACTCCGCCTTGATAATGCTGGTGAACTTGGTGCCGGTCAGTTCCTGGGTGCGGAAATTGACGACGTTGCCGGCGTAATTGTTGAGCGGGATGGGGGCAAACCAGATGTCGACGCCCTTGTAGCCGAGGGATTGCGCCGCGATAAAGGTCGCTTCGCGCACCATCGGAATTTCGACCCACTGCCCGGCGACACCTTCCATCCGGGCGGCGACGTAGGAGATCACAGGCGTGTAGATGAAGCCGTAGCCGAGGAGAATCCAGAGCGGGAAGTTCGGGACGAGCCAGTGGGAGAGGACGATGTACGTCGTCGTCGAAAAAAAGTAGATGCCGACGGCGACGATGAGAGGAATGTCGCCGCGGCCTGCGGGGGGATGGAGGAGACGGTGCCAGGGGGAGTCGTTCGTGGGGGCATTCTCGATTCTCGATTTTTGATTTTCGATTGCGTTGTTGGCTTCGCGGTTTTTCTTGCTCTCCCTCAGTCCGGAGAACACGTGATAGAAGCCGATGGCGGCGATGGCGAGTGCGAGGCCGATGCCGACGGAGAGATAGACGTCGACGTGGTTGGCAAAGGCGGTGTCGACGGCGTTCATGCCGGGCTGCCAGGAGGGGAGTTGTCCGGTGGCGTGAAGGATGGGGTTGGCGATCCAGGTGAGGATCATGCCGAGGAAGGTGCCGAGGATGGCGTAGAAGGGGAGGACCATGCCGACGAGGAGGTTGCCGACGTCGAAGGAGAGCGTGACGGGCGTGGCGGGGAGGATATTTTGCGTCGAGGTGGTGAGGTCGGTGAAGGTGATGGGGAGGATCTGGATGGGGGTTTTGAGGAAGGTGCCGGACAGGGCAGGGATGCCGATGTAGAGTGCGCCGAAGGCGAGGCCGATCATTCCGCCGATGGAGAAGACGCGCCAGCGCCAGGTGGTTTCGGCTGGCTTGCCGGCGCCGTCTCCCCCCCCAGCGCGGGTGGCGGAGGATTCGGCGAGGGCGGTGATGCCGAGGGCGCCGACGGGGGCCATGGGGAAGGGGAGCTTTTCGACATCGGACGTGACGCGGAAGAGGATATAGCCGAGGCCGAAGTTGTCGAGCCGGCCGAGGAGCTGGCCCAGTGCGATCATGCCGATCGGGCCGAGCCATTCCATGCGGAAGAACGAACGGCGGGCGATGACGTCGGCGGAGGGCGCAACCCAACGCGGGATGTGCTCGGCAATGCCGTGGGTGATGGCCGGGTCGGAGGTGGCGTAGTACTGGTTCCATAGAAGTCCGGAGAAGGGCGACGAGACCGCAGCACCAGCCATGTAGAAGAGAATGAAGATTTCGGGCTGCTTGAGCGTGGTGAACGAGCGCCGGGCGAGCTCGACGAAGAGAATGACGGTGACCCATCGCGCGGCGCCGGTGAGATCAGCGCCGGCAAGGAGCGAGAGGTACATGGAGGCGGGCATCATGACGAGGCCGATGAAGATGCAGCCGAGGACGGAGCGCGCGGAGAAGCCGTCGGCGAAGGTGGCCGGGGGTTCGAGGAGGAGGCGGTATTCGCGGAGTTCGCGGTCTTCGTTCATGCGCGGATCTCTCGGAGGATTTGCCACTGGTCGGGCATTGTACGTTATAATTGGGCGTTAGATTTGTGAGGTGATTGCCGTGACATACAAAGGCCACATCAAAAATGGGACCGTGGTGCTTGATGAGCCCGTTGCTCTGCCCGAGGGGGCTCTGGTCACGGTGGATGTCATTCCGGCGGAGACCACGGCACCGCTTTCGGAAAAGCTGAAAGATGTCATCGGCAAGGCGACGGGCTTGCCGCCCGATGCATCCAGCCAGAAACGCCATTATCTGTACGGGCATCCCAAGTCATGAAGCAGGTGTTTGCGGATACGAGCTTCTATATCGCACTGGTGCGCCCGGACGATGAGAACCATCAAGACAGCTTGGAGTTCGACAGGGGATTTGGCGGTCAATACCTTACGAGTGAGTTCGTTTTGATCGAGCTGGGAAACTGGCTTGCCGATCCGCACAACCGCGGGGTGTTCCTGGAGATTTGCCGCGTGCTGCGGTCGGATCCGCGGACGATTATTCTTCCAGCCACGGCAGAATGGATTGCGCGGGGATTGGCGCTGTATGGTCAGCGGATGGACAAGCACTGGTCGTTCACGGACTGCATTTCGTTTGCGATGATGGAACACGATGGCGTTACGGAAGCGCTCACCTCCGATCGGCACTTTGTGCAGGCGGGGTTTCGTACGCTGCTGGGGTCCAGCGGGAAGCAAAGATAGTGCGAGGTTCTAAGCCGGAGCGGAGAATCCGTCGGCGAAGGTGGCCGGGGGTTGGAGGAGGAGGCGGTATTGGCGGAGTTCGGCGTCTTCTTTCATGCGCTCCCCCCTGAAGCTGTTTCAAAACGGATAAATGGCCACAAAAAGCACGAAAGACACGAAAGCTTGTTGGAATTGTGGGACGGATTGTTGATGCGCAGAGGGAATGACGAATCAAATTCCAATGACCAATGACTGAATGTTCGAAACATGGGTTTGCTCCGTGGACATTGGAACATTGATTGGGGGTTCTGTCATCAGGGGCGGTGTGAAAAGGAGGTTTGGAACTGTGATTGCGGGTGCGGGCGTGGAACGATACCAAACGGCCTCGCACATGAGGCATGCTTCTGGCCACCGAGATTGTGGCCAGAAGCATGCCACCCTCACTGCCGGCAAAGGTGCAAGCCCGCAAAGGTTGGATTTGTCTCGACATTGTCGGACATGAATCGTACGCTTTTCGTGAGAGGAGCAGCACATGGTAAAGGCCAGTAATACACGGACCGCGAAGCTGGATTTGCGGTTGACGCCGAAGGCAAAGAAGGCGTTGCAGGCGGCCGCGGCGGTGTCGCGGAAGTCGGTGAGTGAGTTTGTGCTGGAGAGTGCATTGGCACGGGCGGATGAGGCACTGGCGGACCGGCGTGAGTTTCGGCTGAGCCCGGCACAATGGAAGGCGTTCGTCGCGGCGCTGGACGCGCCACCGAAGGTGCTGCCACGGCTGCGTAAGCTGCTGAAAGAGCCGGGATTCTTTGATGAGGGGAGACGGTGAGCGCAGCGGAAGGGCCGGGAACGTCGCGACGTATCGAAAAGTTGACACTGGCGCACAAGATTGATGCCTTCGATTGTGGGCGCGAGGAATTGAACCGGTATCTGCTTCGCTATGCATGGACCAATCAACAGGCTGGGGCGGGCCAGACTTATATAGGGTCGGTGGGGGAGACGTTGGTGGGGTATCACACATTGACGGTCGGACACGTTCTGTCGGAGCAGGCGCCCGAGCGAATTTCCAAGGGGTTGACGCGACATCCGATTCCGGTCATGTTGCTCGCGCGGCTGGCGGTGGATCAGCGTTGGCACGGGCAGGGGATCGGAAAGGCGCTTCTGAAGGACGCGATGTTGCGGACGTTGCAGGCGGCGGAAATTGTCGGCATCCGCGCGATGACGGTGCATGCGAAAAATGATGACGCGCGGAAGTTCTACGAAAAATTCGATTTCGTCGCCTCTCCGACCGACCCGATGCATCTGTTTGTTCTTCTGAAAGATGCGCGGCGAAGTGTTTTGGGGAAATGATTAAGGCTCGGGACGCTTGGACTGCTCGCCAGCGAACAGTTGTTCGGAGCGCTCGATGTAGTCCTGCATCAGGTCGTGTGAGAGATTACGCCACAGCAGAAACTGCTTGCGGATATCGATGAGGAACGGCCGATTGAGCCGCCGCCAGGTGCCGGGGTTGCCCGCTTCGCGGGTCATTTCGACGTGGACGTCGAACACGTTGTGCTGGTCGGTGGGGTGGATGGAGAGTCGCATGGTCTGGATGACGCCGAGGTCGTAGGGGGCTAGCCAGATTCTCGCGGATAGGCCGCGAACGGGGCCCTGCGTGGTTTGCTGCGAGAGGGCGCGGACGGCGTCCGCAGTGAAGCGTCCGGCGCCGGACTGGCTGGTGGAGATGAGGAATTCGGCGACAAATGCACAGACACCGCGGGCCGCGGATTCGTTCACGGTGAAGGGGAGATCGACGGCAAGCAGATCGCCGACAGGCTTGGGAAGTTTCCAATCGCGCTGCAGCGATGGCGCGGCGACGCGCGTGGCGGCCCGGGCGGGCCAAAGCGAAGAGAGCATCACGACGCCGAGAACCATGCCCATCGTCGCGATGGCGGAAACGGAGGAGTAGTTCAGCGCAACGTCGGGGAGCAGGTGCGTCCACGAGAGAACGGTGGCGAAGCCCTGGCCGAAGATGTAGCCGGCGACGACGCCAATCGTTCCGAGGGCGGCCGCTTCGGCAAGGAAGAGCATGCCGACGTGCGAAGGGGCGAGGCCGACGGAGGTGTAGACATGGATTTCGCGGCCGCGCTCGGAAACGGCGCCGAGCATGGTGTTGAAGACGATCACGCCGCCGATGAGCATGGTGATGAGCACATCGCCGAAGTCGCGCGGGACGAAGGAGGCGGAGGCGTTAAGCGCGCGGACGTTTGTGCCGTCGGAGACGTAGACGGTGAAAGCAGATTGCTTCGCGAACTCCTCGGCGATCTGGTCGATTTTTCCGGAATCGCCGGGGCGGGTCATGATGGAGGTGAGCCGGCCGCCGAGACGCTGGACGATGGCTGCGGGGAGGATGGCGACGGATTGCGGGGCGAGGAAGCGATACGAGGTTTCGGGACTGGTGGAGTCGTCGGTAGTGGGCGTTTGGCCGGCGAGTTGGGCGGAGGGTTGGATCGGGGTGAGGGGGTCGGTGGTGAGCTGGCGGAGGCGCGTGAGGCTGGAGGGAGTGAAGAAGCCGGCGAGAGTGAGGGGTTGGCCGAGGATGGTGACTTTGTCGCCGATGTTGAGGTTGGGGAGAACATCGCGCACGGTGGTGGGGAGCCAGCAGAGGTCGGGCGTATCTTTCATACGGTTGAAGCCGGGGAGGATGGACTCGATAGGAGCGGCCTGAAATTCGGATTCGGTGGGGTCGAGGCCGACGAGAGCGTTGAGGTACATGGAGGCGTCGGCATTTGGTGAGTGGACGGGGATGAACCAGGGGCGTTCGGCGCGGTCGGAAGAGTACCAGTAGCGTTGGGCGATAATGCCGGTGGCGTCGCCGGAGCCGATGCGGCGTGCGAGGCCGATGGTTTCGGGCGGGAGGGCGCGCCATCCGCGCTGGCGGATGAGAATTCCCGCGGCGGGCACCTTGTTGCCGGGGAAGGGGATGAGTTGCGGCGCGAGGTGCACGGCTTCACGGACGCTGGTGAAGCAGAGCAGCGTGAAGGTGAGGAGAATCAGGGTGATGAGCGTGAGGGTCGTGCGGGCGCCGCGGCGGCGCATGTTGGAGAGGCCGAGGCGCACGGCGGCGCCGAAGACGGCGCCGCGGTGAAGGCTGGTCATGTGGGCGCTGAGTTCCGCCCCGCGCAGCCGCGCGATTTCCTCCTCGAATTTTCCCCAGAGAATGTAGACGACGGTGGAGGAGAGGATGAGGATGAGGAAGGCCAGCAGGATCATGAGCGGGGCGGACGAGATGCGGAACGCGGGGTGGAACCAAAGAGCGAGGGTCATGGCCGCGAAGATGCCGGCGAACCACGCGATCTGGCGGTAGACGTTCGTCGAGCCGACGAGGAGGCGTTCAACGAAATAGGAAAAAGGAATGAGTCCAAGGAGCAGAAAGATGACGGCCTTGATGATGCCGTTGGAGGTGTCGATGAGGTTCTGGTAGACCTGCGACTGGAGAGACCAGAGGGCGTCAGTGGCGCAGAAGAGCTGGGGATAATCGAGGCCGGCCTTCGCGCGCTGCGCTTCGCCGCGCGCGGCGGCGGAAGCGCTTTGCAACTCCGTGACGACATCGTTGGACACGCCGAAGCGTTCGAGTTGGCGTTGGCGCTGGGTGTTGAGGAAGGAGAAGTCCATGGCGGCGCGGTAGGGGAGTGGGCCGATGTCGGCGGGGTCGGTCGCGCCGAATCCGGTGCCCGCGGGGTGCCGTTCGTCAGCATTGATCAGGATCATGCGGTTGCTGACATTCCCGCGCGCGGCAAGGAGCTGCCAGCGGATATCGGGCGGCATAAAGACAGCGGCGAACGCGGCGGGGGCGGAGGCCGTGTAGACGTTGGAGAATTCGGCGGCATCGAGCCGGTGGGCGTCGAGGATGTCGAGGCGGTCGAGGGTGTCGAGGTAGCGCGGGTCGAAGAGACCGAAGGCGTCGAGGCGGAGGCAATCGAAGAGCATGGCGCGGGCGGGTTGGTCGGGGTTGCCTTCGAAGTCACCGACGAGGCCGCGGCCCCCCCCCGCGTCGGCAAGATTGCCGGCGAGGGCGCGCGTGGGGATGCCTGCGGCGTCGAATTCGAAGCCCTGCATGCGGGTGCGCAGTCGGGGCGCGCGTGCGGCCTGGAGGAAGGTGACGTGGCCGTCGACATCGGCGAGGTGCCAGTCGCTGCGGCGCGTGCCGACGAGTGCGGGGAGGGGGCGGGCGTTGAATTCCATTTCGCCGCCGATGAGGGCGCCTTCCGCATGCAGGCGCGGCAGGGTTTCTCCGAGGGTGCGGTCGAAGACGGTGACGCCCTGATTGTCGGCCGTGATGGGGAGTTCGGCGCGGGCGTAGAAGCGGGGGTCGGTGAGGAGGCCGGGGCTTCCGGTGTCGTCGCCGAGGAGCAGCCGTTCGACGCCCGAGGATTGGGTTTCGAAATGGTCCCAATCGATTCGCGTGGCGAGGTCGTTGGGCGTGTCGAGGAAGGTGGAGGCGTCCTGGACGGTTGCGAGCGCGCCGGCGGGCTGGCCACGGGCGATGGCGGCGTCGGAGGAGAACGCGCGCGGTATCGGGAAGAAGGTTTGCAGGGTGAAGCGGTTTTCGAGCGAATCGACTTGAAATGCGCCGCCCTCGCCCCCCGCCCCGACGTAGCGGCGGATGGCCTGGCCGAAGCCGGACATGGGGCCGGTGGCGTCCATTTCCTCGTTCATGAAGCTGCGTGCGAAGAAGCCGTAGTGATCGCTGCCGGAGGAGAGGGAGAGGGTCAACCATAGGAGGGGCTGGCGGTCGCCGAGCTCTGCGCGAATGCGTGGCCAGGCCAGGAGGGAATCGCGCCACCAGTGGCAGCGTTGGGCTTCGCGTTCCCAGCGTGCCGCACTCTCGCCGGCGGCTTCATCGATCAACGTGCGTGCTGCTGCGACCGGCGAAGTTCTTGTATGAACGAACGCTCTGGCTGCGAGAATTTGCTGCTTGCGCGATTCAATGGTTCCGGTGCTCGCCGCCGCGTTCCCGCCGGCCCGCCGGACGCGCTGGAGCGTTTCCTCCACCGCTGACGATTTCCGCAGTAATTCCTCCTCCACGGCCTCGCGCGCCCGCTCCATTGTCAGGCCGGAGAAATCTCCATTCATCATCTGCCGCAGGGCCGCCAGCGTTTCGTCCGCGGCTCTCGCGCGCTCCACCGCAGCGTCCGCACGAGCCCGCAGATCGCCCACCGCGGCCGCCGCATTCCTGGCATCCCGGTCGAGCAGATCGACCAGCTCCCGCGATCCGCGCAGATCCCACTCGTCGCCGGCTGTGAAGGCAATCACGACCCTGCGATGGCTTGGTTCTTCCGCGATCTTTCCCGCGATCCGCAGGAGCAAGGCACAGTTCGCCGCCGCCATCGCCCCGGGCGCCCGGTTCATCACCAGCGAGGCGGCATCGTAGCGAGCCTGCAGAATCACGACCTGTTTCGCCCATTCGCTCTCCGTTCCTCCCCCCCGGCTCGCGGCGGTCTGACGCCCGTGCAGAACGCTGAGCACGTTTTCCACCCGCTTTTCCTCCCAGCACACGTGGACGTGCAGCGAAATCCCCTTCACATCGCCGCTGCGAATCCGCGCCGTTTCTGCGGCATCATCGCAATAAAAGCGCGGCAGCCCGATCGGCACGTTCGTGGTTTTGTCCAGCAGTTCCGTGTTGCCGGTGTGGTCGTCGCCGAGAAGAATGATGGCGCTTGCGCCGAGCGATCCGGCGTTCATCCATGCGGTGGCGGGGCAATCCACATCGAGGGCCACCGCGCGATGCCGGAGGTCCTTTCCGCGGAAGTCTTCGAGCCGCCCCTTGCCGGCGTAGACCAGCTCTGCCTTTGCCCACTCCGGCGCGATTGCCGCCGCCTGCCCGCCGGAGGGAATCAGCGGCGATAGTGCGATCATTCGGTCGGTCGCCACCCACTTCCCCGCTTTCAACTCCGCCTCTTCGGCCCTGCATTCCTCGACCACTGGCACCGTCATCACAAAGGCCTGTCGCTGCGCATCCGCGCCCGTCATCGCCTTCAATCGCTCAGCAAGATAATCCGCCGCCCGCATCGCGCCGTCCGAGCCCGCCGCCCGGCTCCCCATGGCTGCCACCGCTTCCTCATCCGCGCGCATCTCATCCTGCGCGCGGCACGGCACGCATGCCAACATCATCACCATCAGTATGCCGATCGCGCGCAGGCGACAATCCATCGCTCACCTGACGGGAAAGAATCCTCCCCCTCCCCGCGAGTGTATTCCCCCTCCGCGCAAATTGCACTTCAGAACTCGAGGCCGCCTGAAGGTGGAACTCCGAACCGGTTCCCCAGCGAGCCCGAGTCACTGCTGGATTTCCCCGCTGCCTCCGGTGATCGTGAACGCGTTCTGATTCTTGGTCATGTCCCAGACCACCTTCTGGAAGTTCACCAGGGCTTCTCCCGGACGGGTCAACTGCCCAATGCCCTCCGGCGCCGCGATACCGGTCGCCTGGTTTCGCACGGTATCGAAAATCAGCGTCCGGGCGATGATCGATTCGTCCGTTCCCATCTGCAGTTTCGAATCCTGCTGCGGCGTGCCCTGCGCGGTCACGAGTTCCAGCTTCTGTTCGCCGGAGCCCATCTCCAGCGGATTGGCGGTAGCGCCGCGCGTGGCATCCTTGCCCTTGAGCTTGGCGGTCAGCTTGTCGGTCCAGAGTTCGATCGGCGGATTCTTCGCCTTGCCGTTCGGCGCCGCAGCGGCCGTCACTCCCGGCGCTCCCGTTGCACCCCCCAAACCTTTCATCGGCTTGAGCGGCTGGTGACGCATGTACACCCTGTCGTCCAGCGTGATCAAATCGTCCACCCCCACGTACGTCAGGCTCCCCTGCCACTTGAACACCGTGCTGCCTCGGCCTCCCTGGTCGGTCTCGCCGGGCTTCTCCGGACGATTGTCGAGCACCGAGAGCATCCCCGCCCCCGGAATGTCGAGCCGCTTCGTGGCGTCGTCGTACTTCAGCAGATTCGTCTTCTCGATCAGCAGTCCCGTGATCGGCTTGCCGCTCTCATCCAGCGTCGCGCCGTACGCCTTCACATTCCCAACCGCGCGGAGGCTCTGCAATCCGCGCCCGCCCTGAGCGCCGTTTGCCGTGAGATTGCCCGCATCTTTTCCGCGCTTCGCGAGCTGCACGTCCAGCTCATCATCGCAGGTCAACTGGCTCTCGAGGTCCTTCCGATCGTGCACGTGCCCGTCGACATTCCCGAAGAACCGCGCCATCATCGAGCGCCCGTCGAAATCCATTTTCCGGTCCCACGTCACCGTTACCGGCGTCGCCGGCTTGTCTTTCTCCGCCTGGGGGGGGGGCTGCACGAAATCAAATTGTCCTTTCCCCGGTATCGAAATCATCCGAGTGTGCTGATCGAGATCGATATGCTCCCCGCCAATCTTGTTCGGCCCCTGGGTCAATTGTGCGTACTTGATCGTCCCGTCCGGCATTCCTTCGCCGTCGATGACCGCGGTCGCCAACTCCCGGCCCTGGTCAGCGTGCGTGATGACCGTCAGCGTCCGTCCGCTCGCCTGCACGGTTTCCGCCGAGAAGCCCTCCAGCTCCACGATCACCCCCTCGGATGCGATGAGCGATTTCGCCTGAACATTCTTCGCCATACCCCCGCCTGTCCCTCCGGTTCCAGTCCCGCTGCTCTTCCTGGGTTCCAGCGCCACATCCAGCTTCGGCGTATAAATCGCCTGCTTGTCGAGCTGCCCCGTTTCGCGCGCCGCGCCCGTCCCATTCTCCCGATGCGGTGCGTACGACCATGCTTCCACATTCCCTTCCGCCAGCAACCGCGACGGCACCGGCCCTCCCCCGCCCCCCACGCCTGCGCCGCCCGGTATCTCCGTCATCAGCTCCAGCCGATCCGCGTTCAACCCGTCCGGCTTGGCCGCCTCGTCGATCGTGCCGCCGGACTGATGCGGATACTTCAGATGCACCCCCGACCCTCCGCCCGTGGCCAGCACATGCTCGAGCACGCTCTTCTGGTTCCCCTTCGCATCGGCGCCGGCGTTGGCCACGAGCACATCCAGCATGTTGCTGTCGATGTGGAAATCGCTGCTGGTGATGTCGGAGTCCCCCGTGAACACCACGTGCCGCGGAACCCGCTTGCTCTTCTCCGGGTCTTTGGAATTCCCGACGCTGGCGAATTCGACGTCGAGCTGCTTCTGCCAGGTGGCCAGGAGGGGCTTTTCGCTCTTCCCCTGGGACTCGCGCCCCATCAGCTCCGGGGGCACCTCGATAGTTCCCGGCCCCTGCAGGGAGACATGGTTCGCGGCGCGGAAAAAGCTCAAGCCCTGGCAGACCAGCCGACCGGTGCCGAAGGTCGGATGCTGTGGATCCTTGTCGGTGGCCGTCACGGTGGGCAATCCGGCGGGCTCCAGCTCGAAGCGCTGCTCCGCGCGGTGGAACCAGAGCCGGCCCGCTGTCGCGGCGTAGGTCGGATCTTTCACGATCACCGGCCGTTCGGTTGTTCCCACCGCCTCCATTGCGAAATCGTGCCGATCGACCAACTGCAGATCGGTATCCGCCGCCGGACGCATTTCCATGGGGCCGGTCCAGCGCACTTCGAGATCGTCGCCCTTGGTCGGGGTGATCGGCGTCGGTGGAACAACTGCGGCCTTTGCCGGCGTTGCGGAAGCGGGGCCGCCGTTTGACGGCACGGGCGCCCGCGTGCCTTTGCCGGCGGCGGGCGTCGCGGAACTGGCCGGCTCCGCTTTGTTCTCGCCCGGCGTGGGCGGCGAAAAGAGCACGAATAACTGATCGCTCGTGAGTACCCGCGGTCCAACCGTCGCCGTCACTTCCTTGCCGAACGAGAGCTTGTAGTTGGTCCGGATCTCTTTTTTCGTCGTCGTCGTCGGCGCCACAACCGGCGCTGTGGTGTTCTGGGAAACCGCCGTTCGAGCCGCCGGCGCCGGCTTCGCCACTGCGGCCGTATTCGCCGCCGGCGCTTGCGCTCCTGCCGGGGTCTCCGGTTTCGAGACGTCTCCAAACCCCGCCGCATCCTTCCCCACATCCTTGATCAGCATGTAATTGTTCTTGCCGCTCCCCACCGGAGGATCGATGCGCAGCAGCTCGATGCGCTTCATCCCCCGATTGAACGCGATCGTCAGGTTCTCCCCGTCAAATTCGAGCTGATCGGACCGCAAATGCACCAGTCCGGGACTCGTCAGCAATTGCTCCGCATAATTCAAATCGAGGTCCTTTTCGAACCGCACCTGCAACTGTCCCGGCTTGCGATCCAGCGAATTGTCCGTGAACGTTTCCCGCGGGCCGTACGTCAGCACGACGTTTCCCGAGAGATGTCCCCCCTTGGGCTCCGGCTTCCCCCCGCGATTCGCCGCCGCCACTCCGCTTTCATCCATCAGGATGTTCCCGCGATCCGCGCGGATGTACGCGATCTTGCCGTCATCGGTGTAATACGAGGCGCTCGGCTCCGTCAGGGCATATTCCCCCGGCACGACGTTCCCGTTGGAATCCTTGAACGGCACCGCCTTCTTCGTGCTCAGCAGCCATTCCAGGTCGCCGTTGGGACGACGTGATTCAAACGTCGGCGGCAATTCTTCCGGCTGCGTCGACGCCACCAGCGCCGGCTTCTTCGCCGCGGAGAAGGACGCCCCGGTGAAATACTGGTATGCCAGGAACGCACCAATGAAGAGCACGACCCCAAGGATGAAAAGCGCTATTTTTTTGCCCATGTCCGCCAGTCTACTCGTGCCGCGCGCTTCCCAACAAGCGCGCCAAGTCATTCCCCCAGCTCATCCGCAATCAGACACCCCTCGAGTCCCGCCGTTTGCGGACTTCTGCCCCCATGCCGCTGTCGCTCACAGGTAGCGGTCCATCACTTGTTGCCACAGCCCCTGTTCCTTGCACAGGAATTCAATCGCATCCCGCACCGCCCCGTATCCGCCGGGGTATTTCGCCACATATTTCGCCACCGCCCGCACTTCCTCGACCGCATCCGCCACCGCGATGGGCATGGCCACGCGCCGCATGACGGGCAAATCGGGCAGATCATCCCCCACGTACGCAATCTCCGCGTCGCTCACCCCCAGTTCCTCCTTCACCTGGTCGTACGCCTCCAGCTTGTTCCCGATGTTCTGATACACATGCTCAATCCCCAGCTCCGCCGCCCGATGCGCCACCACATCCGATTCCTTCCCCGTGATGATCGCTACTTCCTTCCCCAGCCGCCGCCACAGCACTATCCCCGCCCCGTCGCGCACATGAAACCGCTTGATCTGCTGCCCCGCATCATCCCGGATAATCCCCCCATCGGTGAGCACGCCGTCAACGTCGAGAATCAACAAGTTGATATTGCTAAGCGCCATGAGCACTCCTTGGGGGAAGGGGGGGGGATGGGAAACAGTCAATTGTCGCGGAAGTTGGTTAAAAAATGAAGCAACTTAATTGTCTCTGAAACCGCGGGCGCGCCAGTTTGGGCGTTTGCGCCGTGCGTCCCGCAACTCGTGAACCGTCACCCGCTTCGGCTCTACGGAGTAGAACACGAGCATGTTGAATCGCCGGATTAGCGCCCGTCGAACAGGTCCGAACTCAATCGCATACATTTCCGGAGATCTCGAGATTGCTTCTAGAATGTCCCAGACTTCCGTCTCAAATTCCCCGCCCAGCCCGTCCCGCACCCCTTCAAAATAAGCGGACATGGAAAGAATCTGGGAATTAACCTCGGGGGTGAGTGTAATGCGGAACTTCATCGCGAAAGTTCCGCTCGCTGCTTAGCAAGCCGGGCCTTCACCTGTTTCACGGTTAGAAGGCGCTCGGGATGTTTGCGATACAATGACACGCGCCGCAATAGTTCTTTTTGCTCTGACTCCGACAATTGCGGCGGCAGATCATGGGCAAGGCTCGCTTGCACAACGTCAACGATGCGCTCGCGGTCTCTCGCCGAAAGTGAAAGAATTTGCTGCAATAGATCGTTTTTCACCATGCGTACACACTATCATGCTGCCGAGGCTGACACAATTTAAAACTTATTCCACCACCCGCAACCGCACCAGATCCTGCACATCCACCAACCCCACCGGCCGATCCCCCTCATCCACCACCGGCAACTCGTCAATCCTGAACTTATTCAACAACGCCAACGCCTCCGACGCCAGCGCATCCCGCCCAATCCGCTTTGGATTCCGCGTCATCACGTCGCGCATCGGCAAATCCAGGAACCCCGGCCGCGCACGCAACTGCCGCCGCAAATCCCCATCCGTAAACACCCCCGACAATTTCCCCGCGCCATCCACCAGCACCACCGCCCCGGCCCGGCGTCCGGTCGTCTGATCCTTCGCCAGCACCTCCCGCACCGTCATCCCCTCCGGCATCACCTCGAAATTCTCCCCCACCTTGAACTCCATCACCTGCGCCACCGCCAGCAGCTTCCGCCCCAGTGACCCCGCCGGATGAAACCCCGCAAAATCCTCCTTCGAAAAATTCCGCAGCGACATCACCCCCAGCACCAGCGCATCCCCCACCGCCGAAATGCAATTCACCGACGTTGTCGGCGCCAGCCCATGCGGACACACCTCTTCAATCCGCCCCAGTTGAATCGCAATATCCGCCCGCTTCCCCAGCGTCGATTCCCGCGACCCCGTCACCGCGATGATCGCTATCTCCTGCCGCTTCAAAAAATCCAGCAGCCGCACCAGCTCATCCGTCTCCCCCGAATAACTCAGCAGCACCGCCACATCATTCCGCCGCACGCGCCCGAGATCGCCATGCAGCGCTTCCACCGGATGCAGAAAATGTGATGGCGTCCCCGTCGATGCAAACGATGCCGATATCCGCTGCCCCACGAGCCCCGACTTCCCCACCCCCGACACCACGACAGCGCCGTGTCGCCCCGCACCCTCATCCGTCCGTTCAAAAATCAGCCGAATCCCCTCCACCACCGCCCCATCCAGCTTCTCCGCCACCGACCCAATCGACGCCGCCTCCGACCGCAACACCTCGCGCGCCGACTCCAGAAGCGATTCAAACGTAGGACTAACCGTGTTCGTACTCATTCACGACAGAATACCGCATCCCGCGCTGTTAGGGGAGCATATCGGCAATGCGGATAGGATTGGCTTTCGGAAGCGCCAGAGGAACGACGCCTTCCTTTCGCTTCAACACCTGCACAGTCGAATAACGGAAACCAAATCGCTGTGTTTTGTCGCGCTTCGGAGAGCGATAAACCTCCAGCTGGCTGTCACGCAGATTCAGCAGCCAGTATTCCGGAATTCTCGCGGAGGCATAGAGGCTCCCCTTCACCTTGCGATCAAATCGCAAAGAACTATCCGAAACCTCCACGACGAGAAACGCGCAATTCGGGTGATAGTCATAATCTCGCGGCGAGCCGGGAATAACCGCTATGTCAGGCTGTGGCTCCGACTCATCAAAAGCGAGAGGCGCCTGCACACGCAAGTGAACCGTTTTGCCAAATGCCTCTCGCAGCAATTCAGTGACAAGGGTGCATGCGACAACGTGCGGATTATGAATCGGACTCATCTGCAGTATTTCCCCACCAATGAGTTCAACACGCTGATCCTCCAGTATCCCCGCGTCGACCATCTGGTCATACATCGCCCGCGTGAACCGATAAGTTGTCGCATCCGCTATTGTCATAAAAACCTCGCCGGCATTATACCGGCCGATCCGCAGCACCCCCAAAACCCCCTTCGTCGTCCTTCGCGTCTTCTTGTCCTTCGTGTTTAACGTCGTCCCCGTCAATTCACCGAAGGATCCGGCGGTATCCGCCGCGGATCCACCGCCGGGTGTATCCGCCCCCGACTCGCCCGCATCAACCGCTCCCAGCAGCTCTCCGGTGTCGAAAATACCTCCTCCATCTCCACCGCCGCCACCTGCCACGCCCCCTCTGCCAGCTCCGCCTCCAACTGCATCGGCGACCACCCCGCATACCCCACGAAAAACTTCAGCGGCTCCACCGCGTCGCTCACCAGCCCCTTCACCTCGTCCGCATCCGACGACAGATAAATCCCCTCCCCTATCTCCATCTGCCCCCGCTCCGCCTCCGTGTGCACCACCATCAGCGGCCCTTCGCACGGACCCCCCTGAAACAGCGGATCCTCATTCGGGTACGGCACCGACGACACCTGCGTCCACGCCTCCGCCACCGTCGTCTCCAGCGGCCGATTCAACACCAGCCCCATCGCCCCGTTCTCATCGTGCTGCACAATCAACACAATCGACCGCGCAAAATTCGGGTCCAGCAGCTCCGCCGCCGCTACCAGCACTTTTCCCTTCAAAGGCGATTCCATAGTGCACCATTGACAATCGTCCGCACGATCATAGCACACCACCAACCCCCCACGCCCGACAATTTTTCCCGCCCAACCGACGCCCGCCGCCTCGGGCGGCGCGGGGCAATGTGCGCCCTGCGCACGCCGCTCTTCAAAAAAAAACTTCACCCACCCACTCAGGCCGTAAAAACCGCCGCCACCCACCCCCAAGGCAAAATCGCCGCAATCTTGCCCCCAGCCTCCCCCGGCTATAATCCCCACATCGCGTCCTCGAGACCCCCGCATGCGGCCCCTCCACACGAACAACCCCCCCCCGCGCGACGAGCCCTTCGACCGCTCGCGCCAACGCATGCTCGACGAAACCTCCCGCTTCATCGAGTGGGGCCTCGCCAACCCCGACAAAGTCGAATGGATCCCCAAACACCCCGTCGGCCGGGGGCAGTTCTCCGACCGCCTCAAAAACGTCTTCTGGTCCCTCATCCTCCACAACCCCAACCTCCCCGACTGACGCACCCCCGCCCATAACCCCTTCCCGTCGCAAAATCGACCGCCCGCCATAACATTACGACAGGAATGCACCGTGTCGCAGTTCTTTGAGCTTTCGCTCCATTTCTTCTATTAAGTCCCATGGCCCATCACGCCGAAAAAGGTCATGTACAGGCGACGATTCACCTCCATCGCCTGAGAGTTCGCACCGTACGCCAGATCACTTCTGAATGTCTTCAGTCGAGATCTGACGAGTCGGCCTGACGCATGCTCATTTCAGATGCGATCGATCGACACAACACGACGTGTTTGATGAGACCCCCGACAACGCCGGCGCACGCTCCGCGCCGCCGGCGACGGGAACTCTTCTGTCCTTTGTTTCCACTGGCAAGAAAAATTGAGGCACTCCTATGAAAAAAACCGTTTCCTTCCAACTCGTCCTCCTGGTCGCCGCCTTCATCATCGGCCTGGCCGCCATGTCCGTCCTCTTCTACAACATCCTCTCCAACGTCAAGGTCAACGGCCCGATCTACGCCCAGATCGTCCAGAACAAGGACCTCGTCGCCGACATCCTCCCGCCCCCCGAATACATCCTCGAATCCCACCTCCTCGCCTTCCAGATGGTCGCCGACGAAAAGAACGCCGACCTCGACAAAAACCTCGCCAAGGCCACCCAGCTCCAGAGCGACTTCAACGACCGCCACAAGTACTGGGACGAGAACCTCCCCGATTCCCCGACCAAATCCGCCCTCCTCAATGACTCCTACAAACCCGCCGTCGAATACTACAAAATCTTCAACGACCAGTTCCTTCCCGCCATCAAGGCCAACGACCGCGCCAAGGCCCACGACCTCCTCATCGGCCCCATGACCGAACAGTACGCCGCCCACCGCGCCGCCATCGACCACGTCGTCACCCTCGCCGGCGACGACACCACCGCCATCGAAAAATCCTCCAAGGCCTCCCTCAACCGCAGCATGTGGCTCCTCGGCTCCGTCGTCAGCGGTATCCTCCTGGCCGTCTCGCTCCTGGGCTTCTTCATCGGCCGCGGCATCGTCAAACCCCTCCGCAACGTCGCCGCCGCTCTCGCCGCCAATTCCGACCAGGCCCGCGCCACCGCGACCCAGGTCTCCTCCTCCAGCCAGTCCATCGCCCAGGGCGCCTCCGAACAGGCCGCCGCTCTCGAAGAAACCACCTCCGCCCTCCAGGAAATCTCCTCCATGACCAAAAACAACGCCGACACCGCCCGCAAGGCCGCCCAACTCGCCACCGACGCCCAGACCAGCGCCAACCGCGGCGCCGGCTCCATGCAGAGCATGTCCAAGGCCATCGGCGACATCGAGAAATCCGCCGCCGAAACCGCCAAGATCATCAAGGTCATCGACGAAATCGCCTTCCAGACGAACCTTCTCGCCCTCAACGCCGCCGTTGAAGCCGCCCGCGCCGGTGAGGCCGGCAAGGGATTCGCCGTCGTCGCCGAGGAAGTCCGAAACCTCGCCATCCGCTCCGCCGACGCCGCCAAAAATACCGCCTCCCTCATCGAAAGCTCCGTCACCAGCGCCCGCAACGGCGTGACCATCGCCACCGAAGTCGCCAAGTCCCTCGACGAAATCACCGGCGCCTCCGACAAGGTCAACTCCCTCGTCGCCGAGATCGCCGCCGCCTCCAATGAACAGGCCCAGGGCATCGATCAGGTGAACACCGCCGTCGCCGAGATGGACAAGGTCACGCAGTCCAACGCCGCCGGCGCAGAACAATCCGCCGCCGCCGCCGAGGAACTCTCCAGCCAGGCCGGCCAGCTCCGCTCCGTCGTCGACGACCTCGTCCAACTCGTCGGCGGCAAGTCCGCGAAAGCCGTAACCTCAGCCGCGGTCGATTCCACCCCTCCAGCAATTTCGAACAAGACTCTCTCGCCGCGCACGCCCACTCCCGCCGCCGTCAGGAAATCCTCCACCAGGACCACCGCGCGGGAAATCATCCCCCTCGAAAACGACGCCCCCGCCCGCAAATCCGAATTCGCCGAATTCTCCAACCCCTGACCCGCCCCGCGAACCACACCCAACGGCAAACCCCCGAAGCCCCGCATGGCAATGCGGGGCTTCGCCCATAGAACCCGCAGCGTAAGCGCCGGCCCACCTCGCGTGCATCTCAGAGGGAACACCCCTCGCGCAGGCGATGCAAAATCGACCGAAAAGCAAAGCCTCAAACCCACAGGCTGGTCGACCAACTCCACCTCGCATGACCGCCCCCAAAAAGCCGGCGATGCTATCGCCGGAATGTGCTCTCGTTCAGCGCGTGACCACCCCCTTTATGGGGCCTCGCAAGCTGGCTTCGCACCGAACGCCGCCGAAACAAACCCGGCTTCCACCCCAACAATCGCCCCCCCCCCCCGCAGCCCCCCACCCCCTCCGATCCACTCCAACAATCACTCCCCCAATCAGGTGCAATCACTCGCCCTAATGTCCCTGCCCTTTTTGTCCGAAACACTCAAAGCGACTCACTTGTCGCCGGCGTCCTACTCCTCGCGGATTCGTTACAGACGCGAAACGCCCGGCCATCGTTGCGACACGGAAACGCCTCCCATGACCGCAACGACTGCCCCGCAAGCCTCCCATCGGTCCATTGTCGAACTCCCCTCTCTCCGCAAACGCTGGCGCCGCCGGACCCTCGTTGTCCTCACGATCGCCGCCATCTTCGCTGTCGGCGAAAGCACCCGGGAATTCTTCTTCCCCGCTTGGACCGGCTGGCGATCCCACCTCGCAGATGCCGCCGTCGCCGCGTCCATCACCGCCGCCCTCATCCTCCGGCTCCGCAATCTCGGCGTTTTTATGACCCGCGGCGAAATCAACGCACTCCTCGGCGCAGAACGCGCTCTCCACGAAAGCCAGGCCAAACTCCAGCTCATCCTCAACTCCACCGCCGAGGCCATCTACGGCGTCGATCTCCACGGCCGCTGCACCTTCTGCAACCCCGCCTCACTCCGACTCCTCGGTTACCAGAACCCCGAAGATCTCCTCGGCAAAGACATGCACGACCTCATCCACCACTCCCGCATCGACGGAACCCCCTACCCCCTCGCCGATTGCCCCATCCGACGGGCCTTCATTCGCGGCGAAGGCACTCATTGCTGCGACGAGGTCCTCTGGCGCGCCGATGGCTCCTTCTTCATGGCCGAATACTGGTCTTCCCCACTCCGTGATGGCGATCGCGTCGTTGGAGCCGTCGTCAACTTCATCGATATTACCCAGCGCATCGACCTGGAACGCCGGCTCCTCGCCGCCGCTCGCACCGACAAACTCACCGGCCTCCCCAACCGCACCGTCCTTCTCGAACAGCTCCAGGCCGCCATCGAACGCCACCACCGCATCCCCGATTCCCACTACGCCCTCCTCTTCCTCGATTTCGACGGCTTCAAATTCGTCAACGACACGCTTGGTCATCTCGCTGGCGATGAACTCCTCTGTGAAATCGCACGCCGCCTCGAAGCCGCCGTCCGTACCACCGATTGCATCACCATTGCCCCCCGCCAAACCACCACGACCCGCCTCGGAGGCGACGAGTTCGTCATCCTCCTCGACGGCCTCCGCAGCACCGCCGACGCCGCCGCCGCCGCTGAACGACTCCTCGACGCCCTCCGTGAACCCTACACCATCGCCAATCGCCGCATCACCAGCACCGCCTCCATCGGAATCATCACCAGCGACTTCGGCCACCTCACCGCCGCCGACGCACTCCGCGACGCCGACACCGCCATGTACGAAGCCAAAGCCGCCGGCAAAGGCCGCGCCGCACTCTTCAACCCCTCCATGCGCTCCCGCGTCCAGCAACAATCCCAACTCGAAATCACCACCCCCGCCACCCTCTAACGCCCCGAACCGCCCCAACCTCTGCCATGCCCACGCTCCATCCTCGCGCTCGCCGTCCGCCGCCCGCGCCCATGGAACCCGCAGCGTAAACGCCGGCCCATCCGGACCCCAATTGATTTCCGCGCCAAAAACCGTTTAGCCGTCGATCGAAGATCGAAGCGTGGTCGGCCGCCCGGCGCGGATTTCAATTGGAATGCGGATCATCTCGCTTGCACCCCAAAAGGCACGCCTCGCGCAGGCGATGCAAAACCAATCGAAAACCAAAGCCCCAACCCCTCCTCCCCCATCGCGCCGTCTGCAAAAAGCCGGCGATGGTATCGCCGGAATGTGCTCTCCTTCAGCACATGACCATTCCGTGCATATTTGACGGCCATTGAGAAAACGTCTCGATCTACCTGAAGAGCCCGCCGCAACCCGCGGACGCCGGGCTTTCTTCAACGAAACGCTCCATGAAAATGTAACGACCAACGTTAGAATTTCATGGTCGCACCAAATCTCTGGTGCCATGCTCCTGGCCACAACCTTGGTGGCCAGAAGCATGCCTCATGTGCGTTTGCCGACGCATTGCAACCATTGCAACGCATCTCTTTTCAACGCGGTCCTTCGTCAACGATCGACGCAAGCGGCACAGCTTCCACGTTCTCCGCCAACGGATACGATTTCCCGCCCGGATAAATCACGCGCAACGCATCAAGCTTCAAATCCGCCGTCGCAATGCGCATCGACCGCGTCAGCACTGGTGCGTCCATCCGTTTGAATTCCATGCCGATCCGCCGTCCATTTTTGAACAAGAGCAAGTCCAGTTCCGCATCGTTATGCGTGGCCCAGTAATAGGCCTCTTCCGGCGCCCATGCCTTGATCACCTCCTCCACCGCATATCCCTCCCACGATGCGCCCACCTTCGGATGCCCCTCCAATTCCCGCTGATTTCGCACCCCCAGCAGCGTGTGAAGCAGACCGGAATCCCGGACATACACCTTCGGCGATTTCACCTGGCGCTTGCCCAGGTTCTCGTACCATGGCTGCAGTTGCCGAACCATGAACACATTCGTCATGAGGTCGAGATATCGCCTGACCGTCGGTTCGCTGACCGCCAGCGCCCGCGCCAATTCCGCCCCGTTCCATGTCTGCCCGTGATAATGCGCAACCATGCTCCAGAATCGATTCAAGGCCACCGCCGGAATCTGCACCCCAAGCTGCGGCATGTCCCGTTCGAGAAATGTCTGCAGAAACTGCCGACGCCACACGAAGGAATCCGCTTCCGTGCGGGCCGTATACGAAAGCGGAAAGCCGCCCCGAAGCCAGTGCTTCATCTGTGCCCGGACGCCAACATCCGCCAGACGCAAACCCTCAAGGGGAACCGTCTCCATCCGCCCTGCCAGGCTTTCCGAGGACTGCTTCAACAAATCCGGTGCGGCACTCCCCAGGATCAGAAATCGCGCCGGCAATGGCTTCCGATCCGCCAGCACTCGCAGCAATGGAAACAGGTCCGGCCGCCGTTGAATCTCGTCGATCACGACCAGCCCTTTCAGCGGCCGCAAGGCAAGATCCGGCTCGGAGAGCCGCGCCAAACTCCGCGGGTCCTCCAGGTCAAAGTAATTGAGCGAGTCATACGGCACGATCTGCCGGGCCAGAGTGGTCTTCCCGCACTGCCGCGGTCCCAGCAGCGCCACCACCCGGCTTCGCTTCAACGCTCGCTGGATAAGGGCAAGATCGACCTTTCTCTGGATCATCACTTCCATCATCTACCATGAAAAAGTAACTGTCAATGTTAGATTTTCATGGTATGTACAGATTCATAAAGGCGGAACTGGATGCACGGGGCGACTCCCGACGTCTTGCTCGTACTTCGCCTTTTCATTTTGTTTCCCTCCCCCGTGCCTCCACGCCCCCAATATGTTATCTTCCCCCTCTCCACTCTCACTCCGGAGAACCCCCATGTCCGAATCGACACCGCCCGCTCCCTCGCCGGCCCCCACCGACGCCCCCATCATCGCCCGCGCCTCCTCCACAGTTCGCAACAAAAACCTCCTCATCGTCCTCATGTGCCTCGCCATGGCTTGCTGGTTCGCCTACGACGGCTTCATCGGCTGGCCCTCCCGCAACAACCAGCTCGTCGATGGCCCCATCTCCACCCGCATCAAAGACGACCCCATGTACGCCCAGTATCTGCCCGTTCTCACCGACTGGAAGGGCTGGAACGACTCCGACGCCCACACCCGCGATGTCATGTCCGGCATCGCCCACGCACTCAACACCGAGGGCTGGAAAACCGACACCGACATCTCCAACCAGAAATACATCGTCATCGCCCTCGCCATCGCCACACTCGCCTCCATCGTGTGGTTCGCCCACTGCCAACGCCGCCGCGCCATCGCCCAGGGCGACACCGTCTCCCCCTCCCCCGGCATCATCATCCCCTGGCAAAAAATCACCCTCGTCGACAACAACCGCTGGAAATCCATGGGCATCGTCACCATCACTTACGACATCGGCGAAGGGCCCAAAAAAGCCAAGTTCGACGACTACGAAACCGAGCGCGAACCCCTCCTCATGATCCTCGACCAGCTCGCCGAAAAAGCCGTGAATGCGGAATTCATCCCGAAAGACGAAGTCGAAAGTGGGGGGGGTGTAGGGGGGGCGGTGGGGGGGGCAAATGCCCAAGGTACGGCGGGGATCGACGGCCCCACGACGGGGAACGATGCGAAAACTGAGGGCTCCCGCAGCTAAAAACCGGCCCGAAACAACGCGATTCCACCTCGCCGGTCGCAACGCCACGTTGCCCAAACTCCACATCTCCAGACAGCCCCTGTTGTCTCCCCGCCACACGCAACCGGCACGCCGTTGCCCCACCGCCTCACAACCCCCTTCCCGGCCCCGATTTTCGGACATCCTGGCCCTTCGCACCCAAATAACAGACGGCACAATACTTGCGTATCACCTCTCCGTTCCTCGGAGCGATCATGCGTCCCCTCCAGAATATCCTCCTCCTCGTTTCCCCCCTCCTCCTCTCCCTCTCCGCCTGCAGCCAAGCCCCCCAGCAGGCCGCCTTGGGCCCCCTGTACGTCCCCTCCGCCACTCTCACCCAACCCCATGCCCCCGCAGCACCTGCAGTAAATGCCTATGCCGTCCTCCCGGAGTCCGATTCCCTCGACCTCTGGGTCCCCCGCCAGGAAAAAGGGGCCTGGGGTCCCTACGTCCTGCAGCAAGCCACTTCATACTCCATATTTACGTACGATCAGCAGCGGATCGCCAGCTTCTACGGCAACAGCTACCGCTACCGCTGGCTGGCCCAATGGGGCGTAACGGTTCCTTGAAATGCCTGAGCAGCGATACGGAACCTTCTGTGAAATCAAATCTTGACGCGCCCCTGTCGAAAGTGGATGATAGGCCAATCCTTGCAACTTTATCCCCCCTTTTGAGGGCATGTGTGGTCCTGAGAGGATCGGACCGTCGGCAGGGAGCCGCTCATTGAGTTGCGAGGCAGAAATCTGAGCCTCGTCGGCAGGAAAAAGGAAGAACATGGCTACGGTGACCAAAAAAGAGCTTGTCGACCGGATTGCAGAACAACTTGGGGTGAAGCGCGTCGTGGTCAAGCGCGTCACTCAGCAGTTCCTCGACGAGGTGATCGCCGAACTGGGTCGGGGCAATCGGCTCGAGTTCCGTGACTTTGGCGTGTTTGAATGCAAACAGCGTGCGGCCCGCGTCGCGCAGAATCCCAAGACGATGGAGAGGGTCACGGTTCCCTCGAAGCGGACGGTGAAGTTCAAGGTGGGCCGGCTGATGAAGCTCAAGATGCAGGAAATCGCCAAGGCCCAGGCGTCGCGCGACGCCGCGGCCCGGGATGGTCAGGCTGCAGCGCCGGTTGCTCCGGCGGCGAAAGTCTGAGCGAATGACATTCGATACGATTCACGAGCCTCGGTCAACGCCGGGGCTCGTTTGTTTTTGCAGCGGCGGATGACGAAATGACTGCAGGCGGACAAGCGGGCGGCGATGCACGGGCGAAGTGGCATGCGCGGCTACTGGCCCGGTTGCAGGAGCGGCGCGAGAGCGGGCTGTATCGCGAGCTGCGGAAGGTGGAGTCGGCAAGCGGGCCGCGGGTGTGGATTGATGGAAATGGGGCGGGGCGGGAGTATCTGCAGTTCTGCACGAACAATTACCTGGGACTGGCGGCGGATCCGGAGGTCGTGGAGGCCGGGCGCGAGGCGCTGGCCAAGTACGGGGCGGGAGCGGGGGCGTCGCGGCTGGTGGCCGGTTCGATGACGCTGCATCATGAACTGGAGGAGGCGCTGGCGCGGTTCAAGGGGACGGAGCGGGCGCTGCTGTTTCCCACGGGGTTCATGGCGAACCTCGCGGTGCTGACGACGTTCGCGGGGGAGGGGGATTTGATCGTCTCGGACAAGCTCAACCATGCGAGCCTGCTGGATGCGGCAAAGTTTTCCGGGGCGGTGGCGCGGACGTTTCCGCATCGGCGCTACGAGCGAGCCGAGGAACTGCTGACGAAAACACGAAGGCACGAAGCCCCCCCCCGCACGAAGGACCACGAAGGCGAAGAGGAATTCGATAGCGTGAAGTTTCTGGTCACGGATTCTGTGTTTTCGATGGATGGGGATGTGGCGGATTTGCGGGAGGTGTGTGCGGTGGCGCGGCGGGCGGGAGCGATGGTGATTGTGGATGAAGCGCACGGGACCGGGGTGCTGGGAGAGCGCGGTGGGGGGCTGGCGGAGTTGCAGGGCGTGGAGGGGGAGATGGATGTGACGGTGGGAACGTTGTCGAAGGCGCTGGGTTCGGTCGGCGGTTTCGTCTGCGGTAGCGGCGCGGTGATTGAGACATTGATCAATGCGGCGAGGAGTTTCATTTATACCACGGCGCTTCCGCCGGCGTGTGCGGCATCGGCGCTGGCGGCGCTGCGAATCGTGCAGCGGGAGCCGCAACGGCGCGAGCGGGTGATGGGGTTGGCGGGCGCGGTGAAGCGGGCGCTTTTGGAGATGGGGTTTGACTGCGGGGATTCGGCGAGTCCGATCATTCCGGTGATTCTTGGCGAGCCGGAGGCGGCGTTGAAAGCGGCGGCGTTTCTGCGGGAGCGGGGGATCTGGGTGCCGGCGATTCGTCCGCCGACGGTGGCGCGCGGGACGGCGCGGTTGCGCATCAGTTTGATGGCGACGCATTCGGATGAGGACGTCGAACAACTGCTGGTCGCGATGCGTGATCTGCGCAAGATTTTTGCGTGAAACAAAAAAGCCGACGGATTCGAATCCGTCGGCGTTCGTTTTGTTGCGGGAGATTGTTCCTGATCGGGTTATTCCGCGGCGGTTTTGCCCGTGAAGAAGCCGATGCCGGCGAAGATGAACGAGAGGACGATGAGGGCCACCGCGAAGATGGCGAGGCTGCTCATGCTGGAGGTGATCCATTCGACCCAGCCCGGACTGAAGCCGGCGAAGAGGCAGATGGCGATGATGGCGGTGGCTAGGAGGATGAAGACGGAGGCGAAGGCGAGACCGCCGAAGGCGCCGGCGGCGGGATCCACGGCTTCGACGAATTCGGTGGCGGGGGCGGAGGAGGTGGTGGTGCCGGCCATGTGTTCGAGGCCGGAGGGACCGGAGGATTCGGAGGAGGTGGTGCTCTGTTCGAAGATGCCGCTGGCGCTGGCGATGCCGGAGTCGCCGGGCTTGCTGTCGCCGGCGCCGGGGTAGATTTCGTCGAGGAGTTCAGCGCCGAGGGAGGTATCGTCGGATTCGCGGGTGAGGTCGAGGAGGCCGGAGCCGGAGCCGACGCCTTCGAGGGAGAGCTGATCGTCAACGGCGGACTGGATGCGGGTTTGAGCGCCGGTGTCGGCGGATTTGATTTCGCCGGACTCGAAGACCTGCTTGCCGGGCTGTGTGCCGGTGTCGGCGAGGCCGGTGACGACGGTGTCGTCCTTGGCGCTGGGGACCTGTGTGCCGGTGTCGGCGAGGGAGATGACATCGCTGGCGTGGGAGTCGCCGGCGAGTGCGATGCCGGAGTCGGAGAGGCCGATGCCGACGGCGGTGCCGGCGCTGGACTTGCCCTTGTCGGAGGCGATTTTGTCGACCTGGTCGACCTTGAACATGACGCGGGCGCCATCGCGGAACTCGCGGAGCTTGTTTTGGGAGACCATATCCTTGAGCTGGTCTGGGGAGATGCCGAGCTTCTGGGCAGCCTCTTCGGCCGTGTAAAACATCTTTGCCATAACGCACTCCTCGAGAGATGGGCTGGGTTACGGGTTGTAACACGCCTCAAGAGTTAAGTCTACCCTCAGAACAGGCCAATATCAGCCTCAGGGCTGGGGATTTTTCGCGGCATCCGGAGCGTTTTCATCCGGCTTCGGGGTCTGGTCGACGGTCGGCTGTCCGGTCTGGTTTTCCAGGTTCTGCCGCTGGCGCTGGTTGCTCACCATCTTCTGAACATCCTTCGGCAAAAGGCCCTCGTTGTCATAATCTTCGAGGAAGCGGTCGTTCTTGAAGCTGCGTGCGGCCATGAGGCGGAAGCGGTTGGTTTCCGGGGTGGTGCGGTAGACGCAGAGGGTTTGGGAATCGACATCCATGAGGTAGACGCCCCAGGCGTTGGCGCCGAGCTGGGCGGGCATCATGTAGAGACCGCGGGCGCCGAGGGGTTGGCCGGTGCTTACCGCCCCCGGATCTGCCTGGGCGAAGGCGGCGCGGTCGAGCAGGAGGTCCGGCGCGCGGCCGGCGATATGGGAATAGAGCATGACGCCGGCATTGGCGAGCAGACCGAGGCCGACGATCCAGAATCCCTTGCTCAAGAGGGTGGGGGTAGCGGCGCGCGAAACGTGGTCGTGCGAGTCGTTTGTCATAAGCGACCTTGCGGTAGGAGATGGAGGGTCCGCATGCCTGCCATAACACGCGGGTTGACTGTGCTTTGTATCGTAGCTTCGGGCGGCCTGGCGCGGCAAGTGGAAACTGGGTGGAACGGCGGGGCTTCGGGAGGCATCCAAGGATAGAATCTCCCAAACTTTGAGGTGCAGTATGCGGTATGCGATCGTGGTTCTGGTGGCCGTGGCGTTGGGTATGGTCTTGATGTGGCGTGGTACGCGGGAGGTCTCTGCAGGGACGGCAGTAAACACGCCAATTCCGGCCAACCCCGCGGATGTGCGAACGGCCATCTTTGCCGCCGGGTGTTTCTGGGGAGTGCAGGAACGATTTGATCACGTTCCGGGCGTGATTTCGACGGAGGCGGGTTACTGCGGCGGGTCGCTGGCGAATCCCACGTATGAGGATGTTTCCTCGCATGGCACGGGTCACGCGGAATCGGTGAAGGTGACGTACGACGGCAGCAAGGTGAGCTATGCCGAACTTCTCGACGCCTTCTGGTCAATGCACGATCCGACGACCAAAGACCGCCAGGGGCCGGACTGGGGTTCGAATTATCGCTCCGTCATTTTCTATGCCGATCCGGAGGAGGAGAAAATCGCCAAAGCCTCGCGCGACGAGGTGCAGGCGTCCGGCGTCTTCAGCGGGAAGATCGTGACGGACATTGTTCCCGCGGCCACGTTCTACAAGGCCGAGGACTATCACCAGGAATACTTCGCGAAGAACGGCGGCACCTGTCACAACGGAATTGCGGTCGTGCACACGAAGCTCGCGGCGGAGGCGAAGAAAGCCCGGGAAGCCGCGGCGTCCACGCAACCGAAATAGGCAGGAAAGATCGCTCACAACGACCAGCGAAACAACCATGCGGGTAAATTGATGAACCGCTGCAGCCGCGGCGCCTGCTCGCAGTCGCGGCTAGCGCCGGATCGCGACATACAAACCCGTGTGCGTCGCCGAGAGCGTGTTTTTGGCGAGTACGCGCGACTCCAGCGAGAGCCGCCCCCGACGTTTCTGCTGCAGCGTTTGCAGAAATGCTTCGATCTCCGCGGGTGGCGGCAGGCTTGCCTCGGCGGTGAGATCCGTGTCAATCGGCCGCAGGAATTCAATGGCTGATTTTTGAATCAGCAGATGCGCCGCGATATCCCGATCGCGCAGCAGCAGAAACAAGGCTGTATATCCGGCGAGAATGGCAATCGAGGAAATCGACCCGCCGAACGCCGTATCCGTGTGATTGTGATTCGGCGCCAGCGGCGCGGTCAGCGTGACCGACCGGCCGTCCCACTGCGTGAGCTGCACCCCCATCGCGCGCGTCAGCGGAAGATCGGTGTGAAGCACTTCCGTGATCTGGGTCAGAAATGGAGGAGGCGTCGGCATGATTACTTAACGGCAGGCGTTGCGGGATCGCAGGCACAATCCACCAGTTTGGGCGCGGGCGAGCCGGGCTTGTGAACGAAAGCGGGAACCAGGCAGATGAATTGCAGCGGAATGCCGGCGGTGTTGCGAAACTGATGCAGCTCATTGGCGGGCACGTAGAGCACATCGCCCGGTTTGATCGGCTGTTCCTTCCCGTTGCCGAAGACCGCTCCTTCGCCGGAGAGCACGAGCACTTCGTGCTCGTAATCGTGCTGATGCTTCGGCGTGCAGCCGCCGGGGGCGACAATGAACTTGCGCATTGCGAAAGTCGGACAGCCATCCCCGGGCCCGCAGAGAAGCTGCATTTGCACCTTTTCCGCACCGGCCATCGTGACGGTCTGCTTTTCGATCGAATTAAGGTTTTTCAAAATCATGGGGGCGATTATAGCAACTCCCTCGCACGCCTTCACGGGGCGGTTTCGGTGTACTTGCGCAGGAAATCGATCGTCGCCGGCCAGGCTTGCTGAGCCGCCTTCAGATTCGCCCCATTCCGCTGATCCTGCGCCCGAAGAAACCCATGCCCCGCCCCATCAAAAACGTGCGGCGTGTACGGCTTGTCCAGCTTCTTCATCTTCTCGACCGCGGGTTGCACGGTGGACGTGACGCGCGCGTCGTCCCCGCCGTAGAACCCGGCGATGGGCGCATGAATCGTCGGCAACTCGCTGTCGTGCGGCGGCGTTCCGTAATAGACCACCGCCGCGTTCAACTCCGGCTGCGACGTCGCATAAATAAAGCTCATCCCGCCGCCCCAGCAGAAGCCGATGCTCGCGGATTTCCCGCTCGCCGCCGGCAGCTTCAACCCGTAACTCCGCGCCGCATCAAGCCCCGCCACGACATCCTCCGCCTTGATGTTGCGCACCGCGCGCGTCACATCATCGCGCGAGGCAAACGCCTCCGTACCGCCGCCGTTGGGCCCCATCCCTGAAAGAAAATCCGGCGCGATTGCAATGAACCCGTCCGCCGCCAACTGATCCGTCACCCCTCGCACCCAGTCCGTCAGCCCGAAAATCTCCTGGATCACCAGGACGACGGGCGCCTTGTCCTTCCGCTCCGGATACACAATGTATGCCTTCAGCGGCGTCTTCCTGCCGGGAACCTCCAGGTCGACCCATTCGCCATGCCGCGGCGAGGAATTGAGACGCGACTTGGCGTCCGCCTCCGCCGGCGGAATCTGCGATGCCGGCGCCGTGGTCGTATCCGCAGCGCGCACCGCCGCCGCCGCCATCAACACGCAGAATGCCGCAAAGAGGAATCGATGAATGCGCATGGCCTTCCTCCAGAGTATTCAATTGTGAGCGCACATTCCGGCGATGCCATCGCCGGCTTTATTCAGGGCTGCCCTTCGCAAAATCGTATGTCCAGACGCGATTCGCCAGGTCATACGTCAGCAGTTCGTCCGGCTTGAACCAGAGCGCCAGCTCCGTCTTCGCCGACTCCGGTGAATCCGACCCGTGAATCAGATTGAACGACGCCGACACCCCGTAATCCCCGCGAATCGTCCCCGGCTCCGCCTTGAAGCCGAACGTCGCCCCCATCATCTTCCGGGCAATGTCAATCACGCCCTTCCCCTGCAGGGCCATCACCACGACCGGCGACGACGTCATGAACCGCACCAGCCCCTCGTAAAACGGCTTCCCCTTGTGCGGCGCGTAGTGCTTCTCCGCCAGCTCTTCCGTGATCATCATGATCTTCATGCCGGCGATCTGCAGCCCCTTTTCTTCGAAGCGCGTGATGATTTTTCCCACCAGGCCGCGCTGCAGGGAATCCGGTTTCAGAATGATGAGGGTGCGTTCCATATCGTCTCCAGCTCGTAGGGTACACGTTTCCGGGCCGATCATCATAATGCAGAGCGGCTCGTCTGTCAGCGTTGGCACCACTTGCGCCACATCTCCCGATAGGCCGCCTCCACATTTCGCACAAAGGCCGGCGCATCCATGATCAGCGAAGTCCGCATGCGTTCGCGCATCGTCCGGCGAAGCTCGCCCAGCCGCGGCAGGTCGCCGGCCAGCTTAGCCGCACTCGCCACGTATTCGTCCCATGTTTTGGCGATCAGTTCCGGCAGTTGCAGATTCGACATCACGCTCACGCCGAGCCGCGAAACATACTTCCGCCCCGCCAGCGTAATCACCGGCACGCCCATCCACAGCGCGTTGCAGGTGATCGTGTGGCCCGTCACGGGAAACGGATCCAGCAGAATGTCGATCCGCCCGTGCAGCGCAAAATAATCCGTCAACGGCTGCGATCCGAAAAACTCAACGCGCTCCCGGCCCACTCCCTTCGCCGCCAGCGTGCCGAGAATACGTTCCTGCACCGACGCATTCAGCAGCCCATTCCCGCCGAAAATCAGCCGCGACCCCGGCACCCGCGTCAAAACCTCACCCCATCGGCCCACCGCGCCCATATTGATCTTCGCCGCCACGCTCAGCACCCCGAACGTCACATGCCCGTTCGCCAGCGCCGGCAATGGTGCCACCTCCGGCAGCGGTTCATACGGCCGAAAGCACGCAAACGTCGACGGCAGCCGCAACAGTTCCTCCGTGTACAACGACTCCGTCATCCCCGGCGGATCGGTGTACGCATCCACCAGGCGGTAATCCATCTGCGACATCCCGGTGGTGTCGATGTATCCGAGATACGACACCTGCACCGGCGCCGGACGCCGCGCCACCGCCAGCAGCCGATTCCCCGCCGTGTGCCCCGCCACATCCACCAGAATGTCGATCTTCTCGTTCCGGATCAGCTCGGCCAGCTCCGGCTCCGGCAGCCGCGCGACTTCCCGCCATGACGACGCATACCCCTTGAACCGCTCCGTCACCGCGTCCGTGTATGTGTTCGTGCTGTAACAAATCACCTCCACCTGTGACCGATCATGGCCCGTGAGCAGGTTCTCCAGAAAAAAGGCCACGGCATGCTGGCGAAAATCCGGAGACAGGTAGCCGATCCGCAGCCGCCGGTTCTCCGTTCGATCGTTCGTGAACGTCGGCGTCGGCAACGATTCCGGATTCGCGTGCCGCTTCCCCCAGCGCACGTGCTCCGCAAAAACCCGCTCCGGATTCTGCTCGGCCAGATACTCCAGCGCCAGAAGATATCCCGAATGCGTCACCTGGTCGCCCGGCTTGCGCTCCATGAAATACTGGAACGGCGCCAGCGACTCCTCCGGACGCCCGAGGTCCCGCAGCGCATGGCCGACCCCCGCCACCGCATCCAGCAAATCGGGCTTCAGCGCCATCGCCTTGCGGTGGAACTCGAGCGCTCTGTCGATGTCACCCTTGTCCCGCCACGCATTTCCCAGGTTGTTGATCGACTCCGCATGATTCGGATTGAACTTCAGCGCCCGCTCGTAGGTCTCGATCGCCTCGTCCGGCTTCTTCTGATCACGCAGCGTGTTGCCGAGATTAAAGAGCGCATCGATGTAGTCCGGCTTGAGCTCAATCGCCCGCCGGAATGCCTCCGCCGCCTCCTCCAGCTCCCCCATCGCTTTCAGCACGCAGGCCAGGTTGTATTGATTCGTCGCGTTGTTCGGCTGATACGTCAGGCACTGCCGGAATGCCTTCACCGCCTCGGCATGCTGCTCCAGAAAATGATGCGCCGTGCCGAGATTCGCCAGCGCCATGATCGAATACGGCTGCAGCGCCGCCGCCTGCTGCAGAATCTCGATCGCCTCGTGATGGCGTTTCGTCTCGTTATAAATCAGCCCCAGTCCGATCATCGCGTCCACGTTCCGCGACCGCAGCGCCAGCACCTGCTTGAGCAAAGGCTCCGCTTCGGCGAGCTTGCGACGCGCAAGAAGTTGCTGGGCCTGGGTGAGCAGTTGGTTGTAGCTGGGCATGGAAAACTCGTCAGGTCAGGGGCGTCATTCCGGAAGCAGCGGCGATTTATCCGGATGCAGCGCGGCGCTGAGCTCGCGGGCGCGCTTGTCCAGGGTCGGTGGCGATTCGAGTTCCTTGTCCGAGCGGGCGCCCATTTCGCCGATCTTCCGCGCCGAAACAATAAGCC
>DATKPA010000049.1:0-31168 GCA_035524355.1 Phycisphaerae bacterium
TACATCAACCGGCACAACGAGAACCCCAAGCCCTTCATCTGGACGGCCACCGCCAACGACATTCTCGCCAAAGTCAAACGGGCCCGTCAGAGCCAGCAACATGCGTTATAAGTTACACACTGTTAGGCGGACACCACTAGCGGGTGTGTCGGTCGTATCAATGAGCTGGGGCGCGTCAGAGAGCGCATACGGATCGTCGGAAACGTCCTATTATGACACGTATTTTGGCGCCCCAACGAGTCACCAACCGGTAACATTTATCGCGGCCGCAGGAGATACAGGTGAACCGGCCGCCTATCCGTCTGCATCCCCATACGTGGTCAGCGTTGGGGGCACAAATCTCACACTTGACAGTAACGGAAACTACAACGGTGAGACCGGCTGGACCCTTAGTAACGGGTCAGGAGGAGGTGGCGGCCTCAGTAGGTATGAGTCGAGGCCTTCCTACCAGGCAGGCGTCACTGACGGGGTTAGTACGACAAGTCGAGCAACCCCGGATATTTCGTTTGATGCCGATCCGGCAACGGGATTTGCGGTGTACGACTCAACGTACTTTGGATCTTCGACGCCGTGGGCCAGCGACGGCGGGACGAGCTTCGGGGCTCCAGCGTGGTCGGCATTAACATCGTTGATAAATCAAGCACGGGCGAAATCAGGGTTGTCGTCGTTGGACGGACGCAATCAGACGTTGCAAGCACTGTATCAGTTGTCGTCGTCCGATTTCCACGATATTACGAGTGGCTATAACGGATCATACGCTGGGGCTGGTTATGATTTGGTCACTGGCCGCGGCACACCGGTTGCTAATTCAGTCGCAAGCGACGTTCTTGCCGGTACCGTGATTACATCCGGCTACTATAACAATAGTCCGACGTACGCCCCGCAAAATGCGTTTGATGGCAATCCAAGCACCTTCTACGCCTCATCTACGTCGTCGGGCGGCTATGTGGGTATCGATCTCGGGGCATCCAAGCGAGCCGCATTGACTTCAGTGTCATTTATGGGTCGCTCCGGTTACGAGTGGGAGATGGCGACTGGTGTCTTCCAAGGCTCGAACGACGGAACAACGTGGGATACCCTTGCAAACGCGTCCACCCCAAGTTCCGGACAATACACAACGGTGAAATCCTCATCCACGACGACATACCGATACTTCCGGTACTACAACGGTACCTATAACGCGGACGTCGCCGAGCTCGAGTTTATTGGGACAGTTAGCACAGTCTTTACTGGGAGCGTGGTAACGTCCGGGGCTTGGAGCGGCGATCCCACATATGCAGCAGCAAACGCTTTTGATGGCAGCCGGAGCACTTACTTTGCTTCGTCAAACGCGAGCGGTGGCTTCGTCGGCATAGATTTGGGAGCCTCAACGTGCGGCGTCCTCACGGCAGTCTCATTCGTGGGACGCCCCGGAGTCGAAAGTCGGATGGTCGGAGGAGTCATTTATGGCACAAATGACTTCAGTCATTGGGATACTCTCGCGACCATAACGTCTGCCCCAGCTTCTGGGCAATACGAAACGCTCACGATCAGTTCGACAACTCCGTATCGGTACTTCGTGTATGGAAATCCAAGCAACTACGCCGATGTGGCAGAACTACAATTCATCGGAACAACGACGAGCATTCTTTCCGGTTCCGTCATCACATCGGGAGCGTATAGCGGCGATCCGACGTATGCGGCATCAAATGCATTTGATGGGAATCCAGCCACTTTCTTTGCGTCCGCGGCTTCGAGCGGAGGTTTCGTTGGAATTGACCTCGGAGCAAATAATCGCGCAACGCTCTCGTCCGTTTCGTATCTCGGAAGGTCAGGATTCGAATCCCGGATGAGCGGGGGCATAATCTACGGTTCGAATGATTACAACCACTGGGACACCATCGCGACAATCACGGCTCCTTCAGCGGGTGTCTACTCCACCGTAAACATTTCGTCGACCACCGCATACCGCTACATTGTATATGGAAACCCAAACAACTATGCGGACGTTGCAGATCTGAAATTCAGCGGAACTCTCAGTACCGTACTGTCTGGCACGTCGTTTAGCTCCACGCCTTGGCAAAATAACTCAGCGTATGGAGCGCCGTACGCGTTTGATGGCAATACAAGCACTTACTTTGCTTCAAACGACGCCGCCAACGGCTACGTTGGTCTAGACCTCGGTGCGTCCCAACGAGCAATTCTCAGCTCGGTCGCGTTTGTAGGGCGATCTGGAGCGGAGTCACGGATGGCTGGAGGCTTGTTCCAAGGTTCAAATGATGGTTCTACTTGGACGACGCTTGGAGCCGTAATCTCGCCCCCAGCCTCCGGCCAATATGGCACCGTCAGCATTACTTCGAGCACGCCGTACCGCTATTTCCGGTACTACAATCCGAGCAACTATGCCGATGTGGCCGAACTTCAGTTCATTGGCAAAGTCATGAACGTGTTGAGCGGAACCGCAATCACTTCGGGTTATGTTAGCGGGTATCCGGCGACAAATGCCTTCGATGGTAACGCAAGCACATTCTACGCTGCCAGCAGCACCAATAGTTATGTCGGGCTCGACCTAGGGGCGTCAGGCGCTGCTCCATTGACGGCGGCTACGTTGATCGCGCGATCAGGGTATGAATACCGCTTGGTGTCTGGTGTGATTCAAGGGTCGAACGACAACACGAACTGGAACACGCTCGCGTCGGTCGGATTCACCCCGGCGTCCGGCGAATCGTCGACCATTCAAATTGCTTCGACGACATCATACCGCTACTACAGGTACTACAACCCAACGGAATACGCGGACTTGGCCGAGCTCCAACTCCTGAGCTAAGGGTACCGAAGTTGTGAAAAGAGCCTGCACGGCCGCAGCTGTGCAGGCTCTTTTGTTTTTGCGAAGAAGACGGGTCGGAGATCCATCCGCCTCGTGTGCTGGACGCTTTGAAGGTCGGCCGCGGGGCCGCGACGTCGCTTCCACGCCCAGATATTGCACCACTTCTTCTCGCCACCGATCCGCGCCAAACGGGCGGAGCCGCGGGGATTGCAATCCCTGGGTTTGGGGGTTGCGGGGAGGCTTTTTGTGTTTGTGTTGGGAGGAGGGTTTATTTTGTTTTTGAGGGCGTCCCGTGAGCGCTTCCTGACGGGCGCGGTACCAGGGGTTGGGTGTTGGCGGGGCGCACAACAATGCCCCGGGGAGTCGCAGGCGCCGGGCTTTATTTTGGGGGTGAGGTTGCGGGGGGGGGGGGAGGGGGAAAATGGGCCTGAGTGGAGTCGAACCACTGACCTCGTCGTTATCAGCGACGCGCTCTAACCAACTGAGCTACAAGCCCGTATGCACTTGTCTGGCACTCCGGACGGCCGTTGGGGCCGTGAGGAGGTAGCCCTCTATAGTACAAACCGGTGCGGCCATGTCAACGCTCGACGTTGGATGTCAGGAAGTCGACGACGTCTTTGGCGACCCAGCTCATGCGGTCCATGGCGCCCTGGGTGCGGGCGGCGAGGTGGGGGGCGAGGATGACGTTGGGGCAGCCGAAGAGGGGGTATTCGGGTGGGAGGGGTTCGGGGTCGTGGACGTCGAGGCAGGCGCCGGCGAGGCGGTTGGATTTCAGGGCGACGGCGAGGTCGGCGGCGTTGACGACTTCGCCGCGGCAGGTGTTGACGAGGATGGCGGAGGTTTTCATTTTGGAGAAGGCGGCGCCGTCGACGAGGTGGTAGTTGAGGTTGTCGGGCTGGTGGTTGACGTGGAGGGTGAGGATGTCGGCGCGTTCGTAGAGTTCCTGCTTGGAGACGGATGTGGCGGGGTAGTCGATGAGGGAAGAGACGTCGACGAGGTCGTTGTAGAGGACATCCATTTCCATGGCCCAGGCGATTTTGCCGACGCCGCGGCCGATGCGTCCCATGCCGAGGATGGCCATGGTTTTTCCGGAGAGCTCGAGTCCGCGGATATTTTTGCGGTAGGCGTGGAATTCGTCGTCGGGGACGGAGTGTTTGAGGTTCACGACGGGTCGTGCGAGGGAGAAGATGAGGTTGAAGACGTATTCGCAGACGGCGCGGGTGTTGGCGGTGGGGGTGGAAATGACTTCGATGTGGCGTTTGGCGCAGGCGGGCTGGTCGATGTTGTCGAGTCCGACGCCGGCGCGGCCGACGGCGCGGAGTTTCTTGCCATGGGAGAGGAGTTCGTCGGTGACTTTGGTGTAGGTGCGGACGATGAGGGCGTCGGCATCAACTAGGGCGGCGCGGAGTTTTTCAGGTTCTTTCCAGGAGATTTCGAGGACGTCGGCGTGTTCGCGGAGCCAGGCGAAGGGTGTTTTTTCGAGACCTTCGGTGACGATGATGCGGGGTTTCATTTGGGTTCCTTTGGGACGATGGAGGACGGATAAATGGCCACGAAAAACACTAAAGACACGAAAGGGTTTTTGGGGTTTTGGGGTCCTTTCGAGGCCAGGGGGCATGATAACGGTTCGGGGGAAAAAAAACTTTGGGATTGGGGAGTGCGCTTCTGAGCCGATGGTGGCGGGATGCGGGGCGCGGGTAGCTCTCGCCAAGATGATGGTGATCGCATATCCTTGATTTTTGTCATGGCCGAACTGTCTGTTCCTCCACTTCTCGCGCACGCACCAGAGGTATCGCCTCCGTGGCGGTGGCGTCTGCTGCTGCTTCCCGCGGTGATGGGGGTGGTGGGGATTTTGATTGCGACGGCGTGTGCGATATCGGGGCAGGATACGCGGCGCGATTTTAATACGATCGAGATGCAGAACGATTACGCGCATGCGGAGGCGGCGCTGGCGCAGGCGGAGCTGCGGCATGCGGCGCCGGAGGAGATTGAGAAGCTGGAGTCGGAGCTGAAGAAGCAGCAGGAGCGGAAGCTGCCGCGGTATGCGGAGTATGGGCGGCAGTTCACGCAGTGGGATGCGTATCGGTATGAGGAGATCATTGAGAAGGGGTATTTGTATCATCAGCCGACGGATCCGGAGGTGTTGAAGGAGGCGGCGACGCTGATACCGCCGGGGGAGGGGGGAGAGACGAAGCCGCGGCTGAAGAACGTTGTGTGGTATCCGCTGTATCCGATTTTGGGGTGGGGAGTGTCGCAGGTGTTGCGGATTGCGCCGGTGGCGGGGTTGACGGTGGTGTCGCAGGTTTGTGCGGTGCTGTCGGCGGTGGTGTTGTTTTTGTATGCGCGGCGGCACTATTACAACCGGATGCCGCGGCTGCCGGCGTGGGAGGAGGATCCGATGCGGAAGTGGGATCTTTCGCCGCAGGACACGGCGGCGATGTGGGCGTGCGCGGCGTTGTTGTATGGGCCGTGCAGCATTTTTCTGTACGCCAATTTCACGGAGAGTTTGTTCGTTCTGCTGCTGTGCGCGTTTTTGTATTGTTTGCAGGGGCGGTGGTGGTGGCGAGCGGCGCTGGTGGCCGCGGTGGCGAGCGCGTGCCGGGCACAGGGGGTTTTGTTTGCGCCGATATTGGGGCTGACGTTTCTGCTGCGGTCGGATATTCGGAATCCGATGAAGCGTTTTGGGGTGGGGACGGTGCTGGGGATGGTGTCACTGATCGGGATCGTGAGTTACGCGGCGTTTCTGGGGGTGCGGTTTGGGGATCCGCTGGCGTTCAATCATGCGCAGCAGCATTGGAACGTGGGGCTGCACACGGCGCAGTTTTACAACGCGTTGAATCCGATGAATGCGCTGACGCACGTGATGAAGTATGCGTTTTACACGGGGCCAATGGATTGGCCGCGGCTGTGGGAGGCGTTGTGCATCATTTGGCCGCCGATCATGCTGTTGGTATTGGGAGGGCGGTTTTTGTCGTTTGAGCTGGAGGTGGTGGGGTGGTTGCTGTGGGGTGTGCCGTACGTGTCGAACGGATTGGCGGGGAGTCCGCCGTTGTCGAGCCAGTGGATGAGCATGGGGCGGTTCATGGCAGTGCTGATCCCGGCGCACATCATTATTGGGGCGGTGTTTGGGAGAATGAGGTGGGCTGGGATACCGTGGCTGGCGATATGGGGGAGTGCGTTTGGGGTTTTTGCGGTGAAGTTTGGCGCTGGGAATTGGATTGGATAATTCTCAGGGAAGCGGGGGAGGCAGCATCTGCGCGGGATGTAAGCATAAAACAGAGAGGGCCCGAATGGATGCCTATTTTACGGGCATTTGTGGTTCCTGGCAGGGCTGAAATAGGGCGGAAAAGGCAGGTGCGTGCATCTTTATAAGACAAATAGGTGGAATTGTTTACATTCCAAGAGGGGGGGCTGATGCGAGGCCAATAATCTTTTGCTTCGCCCCGCCATTGTCGGTACGGGGGTTGCAATGTATGCTGCTGCTCAATTACTGGTTTAAGGACGGGACGGGCGCTTTCCGTAACAGGAAGCGGCGGGCAAGGCGGCCTGCTGTTAATCGCAAGACCTGCGAACATCCCCCAACGACGACTGGTTGAGGCTCAAGGAAATTCAGAAGGGTGTCAGTCCGGCGCTCGCCGGGAGGGCACCCCGGCGGCTTTATTCATCCTTTTAGAGGAGCTCACTGTTATGGGGTCTACCAACGCCCGGACGGCGGCGATCGCCGCGATCACGAACTTCAAATCCACGTCACCTCGCGTCAGCTACAAGGAAACGCCGGTGAAAGATCTGTACGCATCGAACGTGTTCAGCGAGGAAGTGCAGCGGGAGCGTTTGCCGAAGGCGGTATTCAAGAAGCTGCAGCAGACGATCAAGAAGGGTGTGCAGTTGGACCCGGCGATCGCGGACGCGGTGGCGATTGCGATGAAGGATTGGGCGATTGAGAAGGGGGCGACGCACTACACGCACATTTTCTTTCCGATGACGAACATCACGGCGGAGAAGCATGACTCGTTCATCTCGCCGACGGGTGATGGCAAGGCGATTCTGGAATTCTCGGGCAAGGAACTCGTGCAGGGCGAACCGGATGCATCTTCGTTTCCGTCGGGCGGCCTTCGGGCAACGTTCGAAGCCCGCGGCTACACGGCGTGGGATCCGACGTCACCGGCGTACATCCTGGAGAATCCGAACGGCACGGTGCTGGTGATTCCGACGGCGTTTGTTTCGTGGACGGGCGAGGCGCTCGACAAGAAGACGCCGCTGCTCCGCTCGATGGAAGCGGTTTCGAACCAGGCGATTCGTTTGCTGAAGCTGTTCGGGAAGGATTCGGAGAAGGTGTTCTCGACGGTCGGACCCGAGCAGGAATACTTTCTGATCGACAAGAACTTTTATTTCGCCCGTCCGGACCTGATCAACGCGGGGCGGACGCTCTTTGGCGCCAAGCCGCCGAAGGGTCAGGAAATGGAAGACCACTATTTCGGTTCGATTCCGGAGCGTGTTCTGGCGTGCATGCTGGATTGCGAGCATGAGCTGTACAAGCTGGGCGTGCCGGTGAAGACGCGGCACAACGAAGTGGCGCCGGCGCAGTATGAAATTGCGCCGATTTTCGAGAATTCGAACCTGGCGCATGACCATCAGATGCTGACGATGGAATTGCTTCGCCGGATCGCGGACAAGTATGGCATGGCGTGCCTGCTGCATGAGAAACCGTTCGCGGGGGTCAACGGTTCGGGCAAGCACAACAACTGGTCGCTGGGGACGGCCGAGGGGGAGAACCTGCTGAATCCGGGGACGAATCCGCACGACAATGCGCAGTTCCTGACGTTTGTGTGTGCGGTGATCCGTGCGGTGGACAAGTATGCGGGTCTGCTGCGAGTGTCGATTGCGTCGGCGGGGAACGATCACCGCCTGGGCGCGAACGAAGCGCCGCCGGCGATCATTTCGATTTACCTGGGCGACCAGCTCAACGACATCATCGAGCAGTTGGAGAAGGGGACGCCTTCTTCGACGAAGCAGGGCGGGTTCATGGAGCTGGGCACGAGCGTGCTGCCGAAGCTGCCGCGTGATGCGGGCGACCGCAACCGCACGTCGCCGTTTGCGTTCACGGGGAACAAGTTCGAATTCCGCGCGGTGTCGTCGGGCCAGTCGATTGCGGGTCCGAACACGGTGCTGAACGCGATTGTGGCGGATTCGCTGGACTACATCGCCACGAAGCTGGAAGCCGAAACCAAGGGCGGCAAGGACTTCAACAAGGCGCTGCAGGGGATCCTGTCGGACATTGTGAAGCAGCACAAGCGGGTGATCTTCAACGGCGACAACTACTCAGAGGCGTGGCACGCCGAGGCGGAGAAGCGCGGTCTGCCGAACTACAAGAACACGGTTGAAGCGATGCCGTACTTCATCACGAAGGAATCGATCGAAGTGCTGGGCAAGTACAAGGTGCTGAGCGAGCGCGAAGTGCACAGCCGGTACGAGATTTTCCTGGAAAGCTACAAGAAGACGATCAACATCGAGGCGCAACTGACGGCATCGATCGCGAAGACGCAGATTCTTCCGGCGGCGATCCGGTACCAGGGCGAAGTGGCGCACAGCCTCGCCGCGGCGAAGGCGGCGGGCATCAACCTGGCGCAGCTGGGCGAACAGGAGCAGTTGCTGAGCGATCTGTCGAAGACGATCGGCGATCTGCAGAAGAAGATTGCGGCACTGGTGCACGCGACCGACCACGTCGGCGGCGGGGATGTGCTGTCTCACGCGAAGCACTCGCGTGATGCGATCATCCCGGCGATGAAGGCGGTGCGCGAGCTGGGCGATAAGCTCGAGACGATCGTGGCGGATGATCTGTGGCCGCTGCCGACGTATCGCGAGATGCTGTTCATCAAGTAAGAGCGAGTTGCATCAGGTGATTACCGAGAGGGCCGGCCCGCGAGGGTCGGCCCTCTTTGTTTCTGCAGGCCGCGAAGGTCACAGGCATGATGCTACGATGCGGCGAGAATGGAGGTTCGGCGTGAATTTCCATGGCTTAGCGCTGAAAACGAAGAGTCACTGAGCCGTCTAATTCTGTTGTTATGGACATGCGATGATGCAGGAAAACGGTTATGGTCCCACAACGATGTGGGAAATAGGATTTTAAAACAAATCTGCGTCGCCTCAGGCGCTGGTCATCTTTAGGGAGCAACTTTCGAGGAAAATTTATGGACGAAAGAAGAATGCTTCTGGAAAGGCATCCTTGGTTGGGCGACGTAGAAGCGAGGTTAAACATCGTGTTGAAACGCATTCCCAGGGATTCCACTCGATTGGAAACAGTTTGTTACGCAAGCGATATCATGCGCCGCTTGGTGATAGTCGCGCTGCGGATGGAACACCCTGAATGGACGATCGACTGGATATTGCGCGAGATCTTGCAATGGGACAGGGTTGAAGTTCCTTCCAACTTTTGCTTAGGAAGCGCGTATGAGGGGACGTTTGGTGTGGCGGGAGGGGGGTGACCAAGGGGGAAGTAGGTTCGATGGGAAATCCGGGAAGCCATTCTTCAACGGAAAAGCGAAGCACTTTTACACGGTCCTAAACCCCCCCCTCCATTCTTCCGATAGCCTCCTTAGCGAGTCGTCAACTGTGGCGGCTTGGCTCATACGCTTGGAGGACCGCCAAATGAATCCTGTGAAGAACATTCGCATCATGTGCCCCAACTTGAAATGCCGCAGCATTCTGGTGGTTCCGGAAACCGCCCGCGGCAAGAACGTGAAGTGCAGCAACTGCACGACGCTGTTCAAGATTCCGCAGCAGGCGCCGACGCCGAGCCCGGCGGGCGCGGCGAAGCATTAAGAACAAAGTCCGCCCTGTGAGTTGTAGGAAGGCAGGAGTGCGCGCCTGGGAAGCGCTTCTGCCTTCTCTTATTTTTGCCGGGGGTTTTGCGGGTGGTGGGGGCCACGGATGGGGTGTGGTTGCGGGTTTTTCTTTCCGCCGTATGCTGCGTCGATTTGTCCGGTGAATGCATACGTTTGAATGGGAAGCGAATCTTATGTGGAAGACGGCACTGATCACTGCTGGTCTGCTGACGATATCGAACAGCTTCATGACGGTGGCGTGGTACGGGCATTTGAAGTTTGAGAAGGCGCCGCTGTGGGTCGTGGTGCTGGTGTCGTGGGGAATTGCGTTTGGCGAGTACTGGTTTCAAGTGCCGGCAAATCGGCTGGGGAATGAGGGAGGGCTGACGGCGGGGCAGTTGAAGATCATGCAGGAGGCGATCACGCTGGTGGTGTTCTGCGTGTTTGCGAGCACGTACCTGGGGGAGAAGCTGACGTGGAATTATTACGTGGCGTTTGCGCTGGTGCTGCTGGCGGTGGGGTTTGTGTTTTTCTTCAAATGATCACCCTGGGTTGGAGCCCGGTTGCAGGAATGAAAGCACATTCCGGCGATGCCATCGCCGGCTTTATTTTTTGTTCTGATTGAAGAGGTTGCCGAGGCTTTTGGTAAGGCCCTGGGCTTTGGAGCCGAGATCCTTGCCGGTGGAATTCAGGACGTTGGTGACGTCTTTGATGGCGCCTTCCGCTTGATTGATGGAGCCTTTGAGGGCGTCGGGGATCTGGGGGTTGTTGGCGATCTGCTCGGCGACGTGGGTGAGGACTTTGGAGACGACGTCGGCGACTTTCATGGGGCGGCCATCGGGGTTGGTGGGGTCGTCGATTTCGAGCGGGCCGAGGTCGATGGTGAGGGATTGGCCGAGGGTGGCGAGGTGGACGCGGGTGTTGGTGAGTTTGATGACGCGGACGTGGATGTTGCGGCCGGAGGGCGTGGGTGCGGAGGAGCCGCCGGCGGCGGCGGTGTGGGATTTGGAGACGGCGAGGACGTCGGCGAGGTTGGACTTGAGGCCGTTCTGTTCGAGGAGTACGTCGAGGCCGTCGATGTCGATTTCGGGGATGACGATGTCGTTGGTGAGGAGGGAGGAGATCTGGGCGGAGGACTTGCAGTCCTTCATGGAGAGGAGTTTATTTTTGGAGTAGCCGGCGGGGTTGTCGATGTCGAGGCCGGAGAGTTCGAGGGATCCGCCGAGGATGGAGACTTTGGCGGACTGGAGGGAGGTGGTTTGGCCGGTGGCGATGGAGGCGCCCTTCTCGACGCCGAAGCGGACGAGGGTGTCGAGGGAGAAGTAGAGGACGACGACGAGGAGGATGAGAATGGCAACGAAGCCCAGAATGATGCGGCGGAGCCATTTGCGGATGAGCTTCATGCAACCTCCTTAGGGGGGGATTTTCACGATCAACATATAGCAGCGGCAGCGTGTTTTCGAGCGCTGCACGACGCTTTGCGGCGCAGGTCTGGTAAAATGCGCGTTTTGGGCGTAAAGGAGCGTTCGACACTTATGAAGCAGTCATCCGACTCGCGTGAGAAACCGTGGCAGCCGTCGAGTCCGGCGGTTGAGGCGGAGGTGTTTGCGGATGTGATTGAGGGGCCGACGACGATCGTGCATTTCTGGGCGCCGTGGAACCCGTATGACAAGCCGCTGGATGCGAACCTGCAGCAGCTTGGGCCGCAGTACAAGCGGTTTCGGTTTTTCTCGGTGAATACGGATCAGACGGCGTTCACGGCTATTGTGGAGCAGCATCATGTGGCGGCGTTACCGACGCTGCTCTGCTTTGTGAACGGAAGGGTGCGCGGGCGCTTTCATGGGCTGCAGACGCTGGAGGAGTTGAAGAAGTTTCTGGATGAGATGGCGCAACCGCCGCAGCGATAGGCGGCGTGGATTTCGTATGATGGTGGATGTGCGGAGGCAGTTATGGCTGTTGAGATTTTCAAAGTGACGCGGCAGGGCGGGATGGGAGTTCAGTTCGAGGGGCGCGACGGGATGGGGTTTCTGGATCCCAATGGGCTGAAGAATCGGCAGATCGCGGCGATCATCGGGAAGCGGCTCGCGGCGTATGTGCGCTGTGAGGTCGGGAGCGGCATGGCGGAGGTGCTGGGGGAGGCGACGGACGAAGAAGTGGCAGCGTTTGAGGGGCGGAGCGGGGAGGATGAGGGCGGGGAAGAGGGGCCGGCGCCGTTTAAGTTTCCGGGGGCGTGAGGGGGGGGGAGAAACGCAAAACACAAAACGCAAAACACAAAACGTTGTTTTGCGGGCGGGTTCTGGCGTGGGGGTGGGCGGGTCAGGTGATTGCTGCGCGGATGGCGAGGCATTGGGTGAGCAACTTTTCGAGTTCGTTCAACGGAAGAATCGTCGCGGCGTCGGAGGGGGATTTTTCCGGCGTCGGGTGCACCTCGATAAACAATCCATTCGCTCCCGCTGCCGTCGCCGCACGGGCGAGGAGCGGCACGAATTCCCGCTGCCCGGCGGTGGCGTGACCGAGGCCGCCCGGCAACTGTGTCGAATGCGTGGCGTCCATGAGGACGGGGGTGCCGGTTTCGGTGAGGCGTTGCATCTGGGGAATGCCGGTCATGTCGTTGACGAGGCGGTTGTAGCCGAAGAAGGTGCCGCGCTCGATGAGGAGCGTGTGCGGGTTGTTGGTGCTGCCGACTTTCTGGAGGGCGTTGGACATTTCCCACGGGGCCATGAACTGGCCTTTTTTGATGCTGACGGGTTTGCCGGTCTGGCCGGCGGCGAGGAGAAGGTCGGTCTGGCGGCAGAGGAAGGCGGGGATCTGCAGCAGGTCGACGAAATGCGAGACGGAGGTGGCCTGATCGGATTCGTGGATGTCGGTGGTGACGGGGACGTGCAGTTGTTCGCGCACGGCGGCGAGGATATCGAGGCCCTTGTCGATGCCGAGGCCGCGGGCGGAATTGGCGGAGGAGCGGTTCGCTTTGTCGAACGAGGCTTTGAAGATGTAGGGAACGCCGAGCTTCTGGGCGGCGGCTTTGACGGTGGCGCCGATTTCGAGGCAGAGGTCGAGCGATTCGATGACGCACGGGCCGGCGATGAGCAGGAAGCCTTCCGGGCCGGTGGCGGCGGGGTTCCAGGTGAGGAGGGGGTGGTGAGTTGTGTCGAGCGGGCCGAAGGGGATGGGGAGCATTCGCGCGAGCCTCAAAGGATCGGAAAGGAGATATTCTAGCGGAATCGTGCGGCGGATGCTGGGTCGATGGGAACGGCGGGGCGGAAGATTTCAAAGCTTGAATATGTAGACGACCACCACCCAGCGCAGCACCAGAAGCAGCGGAAAAACCACGAGCGAGATCGAAGCGATCCACGCCCGCACCGGCAACCCTTTGACCCGCAGCGACTGCCACATCGTGAACGCCACCAGCGGGCAGCTCACCGCGGCGCAGATCAGCGTCGTCCGCGGTTGATGGGTGAAGAGGCCGATGTAAAAGATGATCACGGTGATCAGCGTGACGACCCAGACGGAGGCGATTTGCGTGGCCAGCCCCAGGCTGCCACGTCCGGGGGTGATCGGTTGAAACGTCTGCAGCCTGGCGGGGAGGGCCTCGACGTTGAGCACCCGCCGGGGGAGCGTGATGTGCCGGCCGCCGCGGAGGGCGACCTTGTACCCGTCGAAGGTGCCTGTGATGCAGGCGATGTCGGCCGCATCGGCGCGCACCCGTGGCCGGCCCAACGCGGTGCTGATGAACCCCTGATCGGCGACGACGAGGCGGTACGTCGGCCACGTGCGCCGGGTGCGCGCGATCGTACGGATCACATGGAACACCTGCAGTGCGCACACCACCACGACGACAAAAATGATCGTCCAAGGCTCCGTGTGCATCAGAAACATGACGGTGGCAATGGCGAAGAGCAGCAGCAGGCGAAGCGCCACGGAAAGAATCGCCACCTGCAGGATAAAGCGATTCCGCTGCGCCGGGTCGAGCGTGAAGACCTCGACGTTCGTCCAGTCTTGCGGATGGTCGAGCTCCTCGGGCGTGGCGTAGGAGAGCTCCGGTGGCGGCGGCGGGGGAGTGGTGGAGGAAACGGGCGCGACGGCGGCGGGGGGCGGAGGGGAAGAATCCCTGATGGCGGGTGGGATTTTGCTGTCGGCGTCCATGCGGGAATTTTAACCGAGAACGGCGTCTCCCCTCCCCCCTTTCCGGAATCGAGCGGATTCGTTTCGATCCGTTACTGCAGCACCGTGAACAGCAGCCGCGCATAGGCGGTCAGACAGAGCAGCCCCATGACCAGCATGCTCGCCAGCAGTCCGACCGATTGCATCCATGCCATCAGGAAGAGCGCCACAAGGCAGACTGAAATCGAGAAGACGGTCATGATCATGGAGATCATGAACCATCGGCGAATCATCAGTATCTGCTCGTTGGCGTGATCCATCGCCCCGAGGTCGAGAAAATTCAGGTGCTTGAACGTCGGGTTGCGATTGGAAGAGTCCTGGTCGCGCTTCACCTGCTGCACGAAAAGATTCCAGCGGTGAAAGGCGTAGAGCGTGCGGAACGGTTCGATCACGAAGGTGCTCGGGTCCCCGATAATGCGCGTGGCGTGGTTTTCCATGTGGGAATTGAGGGCCTGCAGACGGTAGAGCACGATGGCGGCAAGAAAGCCAAACGCGCCCGCGAGCGTCTGGGCGATCGTGGAATACGAATAGAAGAAGACATTCGGGTCGATCGTCGCGAGGAGAAACCTGGGGACGCAGAGCGGCGGCATTTCGGGTCCTCTATTACAAGCCGCGAATTGTAAGGGGGAAAAGGGCGATCTGTAATCAGTAATTTCCGCGTTTCGAGAGGCGCCATCGCGCCTGATGAGGGGCGAGGCCGATAATGCCTAAACATTCAGCAATAGTCGCGTAGGAATTGATCGCTGCTTCGAAAAAGCGCCCAGCTTGCCAAAGTGCTCAAGGCTTCCGTCCGATGTTTCCACGGAGTTCAGAAGCAGGACCACTCAATGGCATTGAGCCTTAATCAAATGAAGCGGGACTTCACCCGACATCGCAAGAAGAGCGCGGTGCTGGGTGTGCTTTCGCTGGTCATGGTGGTCATGTTCATCAAGGCCTGGTTCGAACTTCGCCCCCAGGCAGCCGCGGCGATCCCGGTTCCGATCGCGCCGTCCGCGGCTTCGGACGACTCCTCAGACGAGACGCCGATCAACCCGGAAGAACGCCTCCGGCAGTCGCGGGAATTGTGGAAGGTGATGCGGGAGAAGCGCGGGCTTGATGCCGCGGCGGCCTTCCGCTTCGACCCCTCGTATTTCCCCATCGATCCCAACCGCCGTGCGAACCCGGACGAATCTCGCGTATTGCTCTCGCGGGTTCCCATCGCGGCGGTGTCGGAAGAAATGCAGCGCGCCGAACGCGAACATGCGATTCGCGAGGAAGCTCGCGGCCTCATCGTCAAATCGACCGTCGTCGGGAACGCCAGCAGCCGGCCCGTTGCGGTCATCAATGAACGGTTCTTAACGGTCGGAGATGTGATCTCCGGCTTCACGATTACATCGATACAGGCGCGTGAAGTGGACTTCAAAAAGGACGGCATAACCCTGGCGGTCAAGATGGCCGACAACGGACCTGTGCAGTGACAGGGCCCTTGGCCGCGACCCCGTTTGTAAAAGGAGTAACCCATGAAAGATTTGAAGAAGTTGCTGAGCACGGGGTGCGTTTTTTTATGCCTTGGAGGGTGGGTCTGTGACGGTCGGGTAAAAGCGGAAGACGTGGCAAACGGGTCAAAGGATGCCGCCATTGACGCCGCCGTCGCCGCCGCCGCCGCTCCGGGCGCCACCACCAGTAGCGCTCCCGCGGCGAATACGCCCACCACAAATCCCGATGCGGTCAACACGCCCGCCGCCACTCCCGCCGGCGACAACACCGGCTCGCCTGCCGCCGCCACCGAACCCGCAGCGCCCCCCGCTTCCACCAACCTGAATTCCGCCGTCGTCAACGTCGGCGTCGATGGCATCGTCGAACAGTTCAACGCCCAGGACCTCGACATCAACTCGGCCCTGCACTTCCTCTCGCTCCAGTCGCACCGCAACATCATCGCCTCCAAGGATGTGAAGGGCACCGTCACCGCCAACCTCTACAACGTCACCTTCCAGGAAGCCCTCGACGCCCTCCTCAAGCCCAACGGCTTCGACTACATCGAAAAGGGCAACTTCATCTACGTCTACACCACCAAGGAACTCGAAGAAATCCGTAAGCGCGATCGTCACACCGCCAACCGCATCTTCCGCCTCCACTACGTCAACGCCGCCGATGCCCTCGCCCTCATCAAGCCCATGCTCTCCAGCTCCGGCACCACCGCCCTCACCCCAGCTGAGATCTCCGGTCTCCCCACCGGCGCGACCGACACCGGCGGCATGAACAATGCCGATGACGACACCCTCGTCATCAACGACTTCCCGGAAAACCTCAGCGACATCGAGCACGCCCTCAAGGACATCGACGTCCGTCCCAAGCAGGTCCTCATCGAGTCCACCATCCTCAACGCCCAGCTCACCGATCAGAACGCCCTCGGCGTCGATTTCGTCAGCCTTTCCGGCGTGAACTTCGCCAACCTCCTCACCGGCGGACTCACCAACAACTCATCTGCCTCGAGCGGCTCCAGCTCCAGCTCCAGCTCTGGCAGCACGATCAGCGGCCCCAACAGCATCGCGAACACCTTCACCACCGCCACCCAGGGCCACGTCTCCACCGACTTCGCCTCGCAGGTCCCCTCCGGCGGCCTCAGCGTCGGCTTCCTCTCCAACAACTTCAGCTTCTTTGTCCGTGCTCTGGAATCCGTCACGGACACCACCGTCATCGCCAATCCCAAAATCCTCGCCCTCAACAAGCAGAAGGGCGAAGTGCACATCGGTGGCGAGCTCGGCTATATCACCACGACCACCAGCACCACGACCAGCCAGCAGACCGTCCAGTTCATCGATACCGGCACCAAGCTGATCTTCCGCCCCTTCATCGGCGATGACGGCTACGTCCGCATGGAAATCCACCCCGAGGAATCCACCGGCTCCATCGACGCCAAGGGCGTTCCCCAGACCAACACCACCGAAGTCACCAGCAACGTGATGGTCAAGGATGGCCGCACCGTCGTCATCGGCGGTCTCTTCAGCGAAGCGACCACCGCCTCCCGCGGCCAGGTGCCGATCATCGGCAATATTCCGATCCTCGGCGTCCCCTTCCGTCAGACGAACGACAACACGGTCCGCACCGAGACGATCATTCTCATCACGCCGCACATCATCAACGATGACACCGCCCTCTACGAAGAATCGCAGAAGGAAAGCGAAGATGTCACCCGCATGATGCTCGGCGCCCGTTCCGGCCTGCAGCCCTGGGGCCGCGACCGCATCGCCCAGTTCTGGTACTCCAGGGCCCGCGACTCCGCCGACAAGGGCGACAAGGAGAAGGCCACGATGTACACCGATTGGGCCCTCAACACGAATCCGCGCTTCATCGAGGCAATCAAGCTTCGCGAGCAACTCACCAACCAGCGCGTCGAAGAGGCGGCCGAAGGCTCGATCCCGAACTTCGTCCGCAACGTCATCGGCGACGACAAGAACAGCATCCCCGACACCGGCAGCAGCGCTCACTACCCCGCCGCTCCGGCCACAACGATGCCCGATCAAGTCACCAAATGAACTGACCGATAACCGGGAAGGGCAAACCGCCCTTCCCGGTTTTTTTTGTCGCCCGAACGCAAGAGGATGCTTCCATGCCACGAATTTCACTTTATCGCTCTCTGGCTTCCGCGTGCATCGCTGGAGCGCTCTTCATGGGGACGGGCTGCGAAGACATGGGGAAAACGCAGTCCACCATGCAGAAGGAACAATATGACCGCTGGAACCTCACGCGCGTCGGCGTGATGCTCCAGCTCGCCCAGCAGCAATACGAAGTCGGCGATTACGACAAGTGCCGCAAGACTCTCGACGAAGCCTTTGCCACCCACGCTCCTTCCGCGCCGCTCCACATCCTCTACGCAAAGGTCGAGATCGAAAAAGGTTCGCTCGAGGCCGCCGCCGCCCACCTCGAGGAGGCCGCCCGGCTCGATCCCAATGCTCCGGAGCCCTTCTACCTCCTCGGCGTCGTCTACCAGCGCTGGCAGAAAAGCGACGTCGCCGCCGATTACTATCAGCAGGCCTGGGACCGCAAGCCCAGCGAAGCGCTCTACATGCTCGCCGTGGTCGAGATGAAGATCAGCCTCGGCAAGCTCGATGAGGCCCAGAAAATCCTCGAGAACAAGGAAGTTTACTTCGAGCAGAGCGCCGCGCTCCGCGTCGCCCTCGGCCGCATCGCCAGCCTCAAGGGTGATCACGCCCTCGCCTGCAAACACTATCGCGACGCCGTGATTCTCATGCCGGATGACCGCAAGGTGCGCCGCACTTATGCCGAGGAACTCTGCCTCTCCGGAAAGTACAACGACGCCGCCGCAATCTTCGAAGACATGAGCAAGGATGCCACGGGCGCCGAGAAGGACAGCATGCTGCTGATGCTCGCCGAGTGCTATCTCAACATTCGCCGCCCGCTCGACGCCCGCAACAATCTGCAGGAAGTGGTGCGCGACAACCCGAACGACCCCGTCGCCTACTTCATGCTCGCCAAGACCTGCATCCAGACCAACGACCTGGGCATCGCCCTCGCCTCCACGCACAAGGTGCTCAGCCTCGAGCCCGACAACAGCAAGGCGATGATCCTCAGCGCCGTCATCCAGCAGCGGCAGCGAAACTGGGCCGACTCGCGCACCACCCTCGACAAAGCTCTCAAGCTCGCTCCGAACGACCCCACAATTCTCTGCATGATCGGCCGTAGCGCCGAGGAGCTCGGAAAGAAGGACGAAGCCGCCTCCTTCTATCAGAAAGCTGTTGACGCCGATCCGAAGGACTCCTGGGCCGCCCAACTCCTCGAACGGGTCAAGCCCGCCCCGGCGATCACTCCGGCGCCGGCCAAACCCGAACCGGCCGCATCCGCACAACCCGTGGAGAACCCGCCCGCAACCGGCAACTCCGTCGCCGAGCGCGGCGACCAGGCCCCATAACTCCGGGAAAGGACGCTCGCAACTCCCGGAACAGCGACTTGACAGAAGCAGGTAAAACCACGCAGGCTGCGATAACCTCGCAGCCTGCTTTGTTTTAAGAAAATGGCAAAATAATTTGACTATCTCACGCCGCGCTTCATCCCCCACCTGTGAGTGCCGATAGAAACATAAGATGTTTCGTCTCCCGGAGGCCTAGTGAGAGCGGTTGAAGCAAGAATCACGGCGTTACTCCTCCTCGCCATCGGGGCGGTTGTCGGCGCTACGTACTGGCTGGCGTTCAGGGGAGGACCTCTGAACGGCTGGGATCTTCTGCGCGGAGCGATGATCGTCGCCGGAACGTCCAGTTGCGTCGCGCTCGGCATCGTGGCGCTTCTCCACGAAATGCGCCGCTTCCGCCACCAGATGCTCGAACAGGCCCGCGAATGGGTCCTCGCCACTGGCGCCGCTCCCGTCAACGCCCCACGCGATCCGGAGCTCAAGCCCTTCATCACCCCGCTGCGCGATCGCATCGCCGAGCTCACCGCCAAGGCCGAAAACCTTCAGGTCCAGAAGAAGAACCTCGAGATCCAGCTCCGCCTTGCCGACGCCCAGCGCCGACAGTCCCAGATCATGATCCACGGCATCTCCGACGCGGTCATCATCACCGACGCCTTCGACGAACTCCTCCAGTCCAACCAGTCCGCCGCCTCCCTCTTCGGCTTCGACGAGCACGACGCCGTTCGCAAGCCCATCTCGCAGCTCCTCGCGGGGGGCAGCGACAAATCCGGCTCCCGCCTCGCCGCCGACATCTCCGAAATGCGCCAGAACTACGCCCGACTCAATCGCCGATCCTCCGAATACGTCTTCGAAATCGACGGCGTCCAGCGCACCTACTCCGTCACGCTCTCCTGCGTCATGGACAACGCCGACCAGTTCTCCGGCGTCGTCACCATGCTCCACGACCGCACGCGCGAAAACGAAATCAACAAGATGAAGACTGACTTCGTCTCCCACGTCTCCCATGAGCTCCGCACGCCCCTCTCCAGCATCAAGGCCTACGCCGAACTGCTCGTCGATGGCGAAGCGGCCGACGACAAGACCCGCCTCGAGTTCTACCACATCATCCAGGCCGAGGCCGAACGCCTCTCGCGCCTCATCGACAACATTCTCAACATTTCGCGCATCGAATCCGGCATGACCAAGGTCACCCGCAAATCCGTCTCGCTCAACGAGGTGCTCAAGCAGGTCCTCGAAGTCGCCATGCCCTCCGCCCGCGAAAAGCAGATCGCGCTCGTCGACAACACCACGCAGGTCTTCCACACCGTCGATGCCGACCGCGACATGATCTACCAGGCAGCGCTCAACCTCCTCTCCAACGCCATCAAGTACACCCCCGCCGGCGGCACGGTGCGCATCTCGCTCGCCTCCGATGAAGCCGCCAACGAACTGACGGTCCTCGTCACCGACACCGGCGTCGGCATCCCCCCGGACGCCATGAAGCACCTCTTCGAAAAATTCTTCCGCGTCGAACAGCACAAAAATATGGCGAAAGGCTCAGGCCTCGGCCTGAACCTCACCCGCCAGATTATCGAAGGCATTCACAAGGGCCGCATGATTGTCAGCAGCGAAGTCGGCAAGGGCTCGACATTTGGTTTCGCGCTGCCGATCGCGGCTTGAGGCAGTAGGAGTAACGTCAATGGTGGGTAAAACAATACTGGCTGTGGACGACGAGGCCCACATTCTGCACGTCGTCTCGCTGAAACTCCAGAACGCCGGGTTCAGCGTCCTCACCGCCAAGGACGCTGAGGAGGGCTTCGATTCCGCCTCCACCAACCCCATCGACCTGGTCATCACTGATTTCCAGATGCCCGGCATGTCCGGCCTCGATCTCGCCCGCAAACTCCACGGCGAGCCCGGCAGGAAAAATCTCCCCGTGATGCTCCTCACCGCTCACGGTCTGGCTCTCGAGCAGGTGGAACTTGCTCAAGCGGGGGTTTCGGTTTGTTTGTCGAAACCATTCAGCCCGCGTGACCTTCTCGCCAAGGTCAATGAACTCCTCGAGAAGCGGGACGCTTCAACGGCCGCTGCCAGTGTTTGAGCGCCGTTAACCGAAGGATGTGTGCCGCATGAGTAGTACTGTCATCACCTCTCGTAACACCCAGCCCAACACCACGGTGCTTGCGCGCCTGGCCGAACGCTGGCGTTCCGCGGGAGTTTTCCTCGCCTGCATGGACCGCGACGGAAATCTCCTCTGGCACGACTCCCAGATGCCCCGTGTCCTCTCCCTCTGCCTCACTGACGACGCCGGCATCGCGCAACAGGCGCGAAAACTTCCCGACGCCCCCGGCGCCGCCCACGTCGCCCTCTCCGCGCCGATCCCCGGCTTCAAAATCGTCCTCACGCCGGTCTCCCGCCGCCGAAAGCTCTCCGCCTGGATCGCCATCATGGCCCGCACTGAAAACCTCCCCGCCGCCAGCGAAGACCTGGCTCATTTCGCCCAGAAAGCATCCATGGACGCCCAAAGCCTCGCCGCGCAGGCCCACAAAGTCCCCCTCGTCGCCCCCGCCACCTTCAACTCCCTCGTCACCCTCGTCGAACAGATGCACGAAGACCTCCAGGGCGCCGCCACCTCCACCAACGAACTCTCCAGCGTCACCGAGCAGCTCACCAGTGTCTACGAGGAAATCTCACTCCTCTACAAAATCTCCTCCGGCATGCGCTTCTCCCAGAAACCCCAGACCTTCCTCGAATCCGTCTGCCGCGAGGTCCAGGAAATCGGCAACTTCCGCGCCGTCGGCGTCGCCCTCGCCAACCGCGATGACGAGTCCGCCGCCCCCATCCTCGGCGACCTCACCGTCCTCCTCGGTCAGTGCCCATTCTCCGGAACCGAACTCCTCTCCGCCATGCACGAACCGATCTACGACGCCCTCACCGCCGGCGAAACCCAGGTCCACAACGAAATCGCACCCGACTGCGACTGGGCCAAACTCCGCACCTCCATCAAACGCTTCGTCTGCGTTCCCCTCGAACGGGACCGCCGCGCGCTGGGCATCATGATCGCCATCGACAAGAACGACTCCTCCGAGTTCAACTCCGTCGACCTCAAACTCCTCAACAACGTCGGCAATCAGTGCTCGATCTTCCTCGAGAACGCCGCTCTCTATCAGGATATGCAGGGCCTCTTCATGGGCGTCCTGCACGCACTCACACGCTCCATCGACGCCAAGGACGCCTACACCCGCGGCCACTCCCAGCGCGTCGCAGAACTCTCCCGCGCCATGGCCCAGAAAATCGGTCTCTCCGACGAACAGTGCGAACGCGTCTACCTCTCCGGACTCCTCCACGACGTCGGCAAGATCGGCGTCCCGGAGGCCGTCCTCACCAAGCCCGGCCGCCTCACCGAGGCCGAGTTCGACGCCATCAAGAAACACCCCGCCATCGGCGCCCAGATCCTCGGCAACATCAAGCAGCTCCAGGACATCATCCCCGGCGTCCTCTATCACCACGAACGTTGGGACGGAAAGGGCTATCCCTACCAGCTCGCCGGCGAAAAAATCCCCCTCATGGGCCGCATCATCTGCGTCGCCGACTCCTTCGACGCCATGTCCTCCACCCGTACCTACCGCCCCGCGCTGCCCCTCGAAACGGTTCTCGGGGAAATCCAGCGCTGCGCCGGCTCGCAGTTCGACCCCGCCCTCGCCAGGGTCTTCGTCACCCTCGATTTCAGCCCCTACCGCCAGGCCGTCGAAGAGCAGACCGCCGCGCTTCAGGCTGCCCTCGAGACGGAGGTCAAAACACCATGAACATCCGCTGCGAAGATTACGATCACGTCACCGTCGTCGGCATCGCCGGAGAATTCAACTCCGACGCCACCGAAACCTTCCGTAAGCAGATCGACGAACGCCTCCAGAAAAAAGTCCGCTTCTTCGTCGTCGATCTCGAACAAACCACCTTCATCGATTCCAAGGGCCTCGAATCCCTCCTCTGGGTGCAGCAGCAGTGCGATGAACACCTCGGACAGGTCCGCCTCTGCAAACCCGATGAAACCTGCCGGAAGATCCTGCAGATCACGCGGCTCGACGGCCGCTTCGATGTCTTTGCCGATGTCACCGAAGCCGTAAAGACGATGCGCTAACCCCAATGGAATGTCAGCGATGATCACGACCGCGACAAAACGAAAGACCATCGGCCAGATGCTGGTCGCCAAGGGCCTCCTCACCCAGCAGGCGCTTGATGCCGCGCTCGAATTGCAAAAAGCCCAGGGCCGCCAGAAACTCCTGGGCGAACTCCTCGTCGAACAGGGGCTCCTCACCGAAGAACAACTCTGCGAAACCCTCGCCGACGTCTACGGCGTCCCCTACGCCAAGGTCTCCCCCAAAATCTGCGACCCCAAGGTGATCGAGGTGCTTCCCCGTGAATTTCTCGAGAAGCACATGGTGCTTCCGATGTTCCTCGTCAACGGCACCCTCACCGTCGCTCTTGCCGAGCCCTCCAACCTCTTTCTCATCGAGGAAATCCAGCAGCTCACGGGCCACTCCGTACAGGTCGTCGCCTCCACGCACCGCGACATCGCCCACACCATGCAGGCCCACCTCCCCGCCGCCAACGTCTTCGTCATCGACGACATCATTGATGAAGTCCGCCCCGAGGATTTCACCCTCGTCGAGTCCGCGGTCGAAGACATCGGCAACCTAAAGGAAGTCGCCGGCCACTCCCCCGTCATCAAGCTCGTCAACTATCTGATCTACAACGCCGTCCGCGAAGGCGCCTCCGACATTCACATCGAGCCGGAGGAAAAGAAGACCCGCGTGCGCTACCGCGTCGACGGCAAGCTCTACGAAAAAATCTGCCCGCCGCACCACCTGCACCCCGCCATCATCTCCCGCATCAAGATCATGGCCTGCCTCGACATCTCCGAACGCCGGCTCCCCCAGGACGGCGGCATCCACGTCCTCCTCGAAGGACGCCCCATCGATCTCCGCGTCTCCACCATGGCCGAAAAGTCCGGCGAAAAAGCCGTCGTCCGCATCATCGACAACCGCAACATCCCCGTGAATCTCGAAAAGCTCGGCTTCGGCTACGAGATGCTCTCCAACTACAAAAAAGTCCTCGAGCAGCCCAACGGCCTGATCCTCGTCACCGGTCCCACCGGCTCCGGCAAATCCACGTCCCTCTACGCCTCCCTCAACGAAGTCCACAAGCCCGACATCAACATCTGCACCGTCGAAGACCCCGTCGAATTCAATCTCACCGGCGTCAACCAGTTCCAGGTCAACGACAAGATCAACTTCACCTTCGCCACCGCCCTCCGCTCGCTCCTCCGCCAGGATCCCGATGTCATCATGGTCGGTGAAATCCGCGACGCCGAAACCGCGCGCATCTCCATCCAGGCCGCGCTCACCGGCCACCTCGTCCTCTCCACCCTCCACACCAACGATGCTCCCAGCTCCATCGTCCGCCTCCTCAACATGGGCATCGAACCCTACCTCCTCGCCGCCTCGCTCCGCTGCATCGTCGCCCAGCGCCTCGTCAGAAAACTCTGCCCCGCCTGCCGGGAGCAGCACGATCCGCCCCTCAACATCCGCCACATCGTCGAAAAAGCCGCCGGACCCATCGACATCCTCTACCGCGCCAAGGGCTGCAAGAAGTGCCGCAATTCCGGCTTCTCTGGTCGTATCGGCATCTACGAACTCCTCGTCCCCGACGCCGACATGCTCGATGCCGTCGTCGCCGGCGCCACCATCCAGAGACTCCGCGAGATGTGCAAGGAACGCAACATCGCCACCCTCCGTGCCGACGGCCTCATCAAGGTGAAGGCCGGCGTCACCACCTATGAAGAAATCCTCCGGGCCACCGCACTTTGAGAGAACCATGACGACACAACTCCTGCACAATCGTTTCTCCTACCAGGCCCGCGACGAGCGCGGTCAGGTCGTCAACGGCTTCATCTCCGCGCTCACACTCTCCGACGCCACGAAGGCCCTGCGCTCGGAAGGCAAATACATCGTCGACATCAAACCCGCCCGCGCCGGGGCAGTCGCCGAAGACCCCGCGGGAGGGGGGAGCGGCGCCACGCCCCTCGCCCCCATCTCCGTCGGCAAAGGCACCAACGTCAAACGCGAAGAGCTCATCTTCTTCACGATGCAGCTCTCCGTCATGGTCGACACCGGCGTCCCTCTCTCCGACGCCCTCACCTCCCTTTCCGAGCAGACCTTCTCCGACACGTTCATCGCCGTCCTCAAAGCCATCGTCCACGACGTCACCGGCGGCAAAGACTTCTCGGCGACCCTCGAAAAATTCCCCCGCATTTTCCCGAAGTACTACGTCTCCCTCGTCCGCGCCTCCGAAGTCTCCGGCACCATGGGCGTCATGCTCCGCAAGCTCGCCGACTACCTCGCCTCCCAGCGCGAAACCGCCAAAAAAGTAACAGGCGCCCTGATCTACCCCGGCTTCATGATGATCATGTCGATCGCCGTCACTCTGTTCCTCCTCACCGCGGTCCTCCCCAAGTTCACCTCCATCTTCGCCAGCCGCAAGGCCGCCCTCCCCGTCCCCACGCAGGTCCTCATGGCCATTTCTCACTCGCTCCTGGGCTACTGGTACTACTGGATCGTCGGCGCCGTCATTCTCTTCACCAGCTTCACCATGTTCGTGCGCACCGCCACCGGCCAGCGCACCATGGACTACGTGAAGCTCAACATCCCCATCTTCGGCCCGATGTTCCACAAGCTCTATCTCTCCCGGGCCCTCTCCACCATGGGCACCATGATCTCCTCCGGCGTGCAGATGCTCGACTCGCTCGCCATCGTCAAGGAAGTCGCCGGCAACTATTACTACCAGCAACTCTGGGAAGACGTCCGCCTCAAGGTCCAGAACGGCCAGCAGCTCTCGGAACCGCTCCTGAAATCCACGCTGATCCCCAAGTCGGTCTCGCAGATGATCTCCTCCGGCGAAAAGACCGGCGAACTCCCCAACGTCCTCAACCGCATCTCCGCCTACATGGAGGAAGACCTGAAAACCGCCATCAAGACGGCCACGCAGTTCATTGAACCGGTCATGATCGGCGTCATGGGCATCCTCATCGGCGGCGTCGCCATCGCGATGCTGATGCCGATCCTGACCATTTCGCGCGTAATGGCCCAGAATTAACCGTAATAAAGCCGGCGATGGCATCGCCGGAATGTGCTTTCGCTACCAACAGCGACGCGGGCATCCATCGTCACTCCCCCTCCACCAGCGTCTTCTGCATCACCCCGTGCGCCCCGCCCGTCTCCACTTCCACGCCCATCCACTTCACCTCTTTCGACACGTCCACCGGCACCTCCACCACCCCCTGCGCCGCCAGCCCCGCAAATGACTTCTCCGTCACCGCCGCTTTGTCTTGCATCCTTGCCCCCGCAACCAACACCCGCACCTTCCCGCGCAATTCATCTCCCGTAATGTTCTTCACCCGCACCGTCACCCCGCTCTCCCCCTTCACCATCACCGCATCGGCCACCGGCAATCGATTCCCCACCGCCACCCGCAGCACCGACATCAAATCCTCCGCCGATCCTCCCGCCAGCACATACACCACCCGATCCCCCGCCGGCACATAGACGGTGTCGTCTTTCCGGCAATCCACCGCCGCGCCGGCTCCATCGACCACCCGCATTGTCCCGGGCTCATCCGCGACCTCCAGATTTGGATACGCGGGCTTCCCCCCATCCTCGACTGCATCCACGGTGGTGTGCGACTTCGTCAGCGCCGGATACATGCCATCCAGCGGTGTCCCCGCCGATTGCCCCGCCACCGCCGCGACCGCATACCCATCCCCCTGGAATGCCGCCACGTACGGAAAGCTCGCACTCGACAACTTCTGAAAAAAAACCGTCGCGCCCAGCAGATGCACCGTCGCCCCATGATCCACGCCCGGCTCCGGCACCGGTACAACCGCCGCATCCTCCGCCAGCCCCACCGCACCCGATTTCCATTCCCAGTCCCACCCAATCGTCGGAATCATCCACACCGGCAACTTCCCCAACGCCGCCGCCACGCCGACTTGCCCCGCGGCATTCGTCACCGCCACCGCATCCACATATTTGATCAAACTCTCCCCCGCATCCGCACTCCACAGCAGATCCCGCGTCAACTCCGCCGTCCCGGCGCCCAGCATCATCACGGTTTTATCCCGCGCCTTCGCCGCCTCATACCCCGCCAGATAAAACCGCCGATACACCGCCCGCTGCTCCGCCGTGTACGTCGCCGAAGCCTCCCCTTCCGGCGCTACCACGATCTCCTGAATCGCCCCACCCCCGCGCCGGACCGCATCGTCCACATACTGATGAAAGGCGGCAAACAATTGGGCGGAGGGTTCCGCATCCCCCGCTCCTCCCAGCGGCACCGCAACGCGCAGCACAATGCCCGCCTTCGCCTTCACCACATCCCCAAACATCGCATCCACCTGCTCCGTCGCCGCCTCCAGCGACGCCCCCGCCGCGGGCCCAACGTTCCGCGCCAGATCAAACGCAAACCGCTCATCCATCACATACCGCCGAACCGACGTCTGCGCCACCCGGTCCTGCATGAACCCCGTCACCCGCGCCGCCTCCTTGGGCAGCGCCGCGATCCACCGATCCTCCCCCCTCCCCCCCCCCCCGCCTCCCCCGCCCCCCCCGCCCCCCGCACGCGGCGCAAAGATGCACTCCAGCCCCACGCCCGCACCATTCTGTAAAACCGTCGCCCGTTCCCCCTCGACCCACCGCAACTCATACGCCCCCACATTCCCAAACCGCACCGCCACGTTGAACGTCGCCCGCTCTCCAGCCCCCACCGTCGAAGGTGTGATCGGCGTCACCGACAACGCGTCGAACGCCTTCCCCTCCACGTGCGGCCCAAACTCGATCGAGCCCCCCAGCCGCAACGCCTCGCCCGTTGGATTCTCCACCACCACCGTCACCGTCCCGCTCCCCTTCGGATAATAGACCCCGCTCGGATGATCCGCCGTCGCCCACCGCACGCGCAACGCCGTGCCCGCTTCCTGCGCCCCGCCCGCCCCCTCCGCAAAAATACTCTGCTGAGCTGTGCCACTCGCTGCGCAAAAGATCAGCACCCCCCACGCGAGCCTATTCGCCAAAAATCTTCCACGCATCCTCATGCCCCGCTTTTAATAATGATTCTCCCTCCACGCAAGCCCGCCCATTCCGTTTCGTCATTTGAATTTGTTTCGTCATTTGTCATTTGTCATTCGCGCCGATTCGCCATTTGTCATTCCCGCCGATTCGCCATTTGTCATTCCCGCCCCCTGACTTATCATGACCGCATGCCAGAAGTCTGCCTTTACTTTCAAATCCACCAACCCTTCCGCCTCCGGAAGTACACCGTCTTCGACACCGACCCCTCGTACTTCGACAACGCGCTCAACGCCCGCATCGCCAAACGCGTCGCCGATCGCTGCTATCTCCCACTCACGCAGACCCTCCTCGACCTCGTGAACCAAACGCACGGTCGCTTCCGCTTCGCGGTCTCCATCACCGGCACCGCCATCGAACAACTCGAAACCCACTCTCCCGAAGTCCTCCACAACCTCCACGCCCTCGCGGACACCGGCCACGTCGAATTCCTCGGCGAAACCTATTACCACTCCCTCACCTCGCTGTACTCCCGCGACGAATTCGCCGAACAGGTCGCCGCCCACCGCCTCATGCTCAAACGCGTCTTCAACCAGTCTCCCAGCACGTTCCGCAATACCGAACTCGTCTACTCCGACGACATCGCCAAACTCGCCGCCGAAATGGGCTTCACGGGCATCCTCGCCGAAGGCTGGGAACCGGTCCTCAACAACCGCTCCTCCGCCTTCATGTACCGCGCCCATACCGTGGGGGGCGCCCCCGTTTCCCTGCTCCTCCGCAACCACCACCTCTCCGACGCGATCGCCTTCCACTTCAACGACCCCGCCTCCACCGACTTCCCCCTCACCGACGAAAAATTCGCCCACCTCGTCGAGCAGATCGGCGGCCAGCTCTGCAACCTCTTCATGGATGCCGAAACCTTCGGCGAACACCACTCCCCCGACACCGGCATCATGGAATTCCTCCGCGCCTTCCCCCTCAGGCTCCTTCACCACCACATCGATTTCAAACTCCCCCGCGAAATCATCGAACGCGGAGAAATCGCCGGCGAACTCGACGTTCCTCACCCCATTTCCTGGGCCGACGAAGCGAGAGACCTCGGCGCCTGGGCCGGCAACGCCATGCAGAAGGACGCCCTCGACTCCCTCTACACTCTCGAACGGACCCTCAAGGGACACGCCAACCCCAAGCTCCTCGCCGACTGGCGAAAACTCACGACCTCGGACCACGCCTACTACATGTCCACCAAGCACGCCAACGACGGACAGGTCCACGCGCACTTCCGCCCCTACGACTCCCCCTACGACGCCTACATCAACTTCATGAACGTCCTCGACAACCTTCGCGCCCGCGCGGGCTAAGAGGCGTTTCGTCATTCACTCATTCGTCATTCGGATTTGATTCGTTATTCGTGCTTCGACATTCGTCATTAATCCCCTCTCCCTGTACCATCCCACCCATGAAGCAATCCACCGCTCCCAAACTCCACGCCCTCACCTCCCTCCGCTTCTTCGCCGCCGCCATGATCGTCTTCCACCACTCCGGCGACCTCTTCGGATTCCCCCACCACGTCGCCGGCCGCTTCAATCTCTCGCTGGCGGTCTCCTTCTTCTTCGCGCTCTCCGGCTTCATCCTCACCTACGTCTACCCCTCCCTCGACACCGCCGAACAAAAAGCCCGCTTTCTCCTCGCCCGCTTCGCCCGCATCTGGCCCGCCCATCTCGCCGCCTTCGCGCTCCTCTTCCTCCTCCTCCAGAACTCCGACAACTTCCCCACCCACATCGCCAACCTCCGCCTCGCCGCCCTCAACCTCTCCCTCCTCCACGCCTGGATCCCCATCCGCAACATCTTCTTCTCCTTCAACCCCGTCTCCTGGACCATCTCCACCGAATTCTTCTTCTACCTCGCCTTCCTCCTCCTCATCAACAACTGGCAGCGCACCTGGTGGATCAAACTCCCCGCGGTCCTCCTCCTCGCCGCGCTCGCCATCGCCCTCTGCAAACTTCTCAACCTCCCCCTCGATCCCCCCAACGCCTGGGCTGTCTCCTCCACCGGCATCCTTTACATCAACCCCGTTCCCCGCCTCTTCGAATTCACCCTCGGCATGTGCGCCTGCCTCCTCTTCCGCAAAACCCAACCCATCCTCAACACCACCAAGCTCGCCGCCACTCTCCTCGAAGCCGCCGCACTCGCCCTCGTCGTCCTCAACATGTACTTCGCCGGCCCCATCACCGGCTTCTTCCAGGACCTCTTCCCCACGCTCCCCGTTGCCCTCTGGATCAGCGTCGGTCCCGTCTGCACACTCTCCTTCAGCGCCCTAATCTACATCATGGCCCTCCACCGCGGATACATCTCCCAACTCCTCTCCACGCCCCTCGGCATCCTCCTCGGCGAAATCTCCTACTCGGTCTACCTCCTGCACTACATCCTCGTCACCTGGTACCGCCAGCACGAAGACGACTTCATCTTCTGGCCCCATTGGCTCGCCTACGCCACCCTCTGGGCCGTCATCCTGCTCCTCTCCTGGCTCACCTGGGCCCTCGTCGAACGCCCCCTCCGCATGTTCATCGTCTCCCGCTGGCCCGCAAAACAATCGAAGATCGAAAACCAAAAACCGAAAATCGCCCCCGCTCCCCTCTCCCGCCCCACCTTCTCTCCTCTCGACCCCAGTCCCCTCCTCATCCTGATCGGCCTCGCTTGCCTCGCACTCCTCGGTGCCCCCATCTACCGCACGGTTGCCCACAGCGTCGGCTCGCAGATCAAATTCATCCGCCTCACCGGCTTCCCCGACCCCCAGGAAGTCCGCTTCGACAAAAAACTCCTCCTCCTCGCCGCAAAAGTCTCCCCACGACCCGACGGCCTCGACCTCGCCCTCGCCTGGCAAACCATCGGCACCATCCCCCCAGACACCTACGTCGGCATCCACCTCGTCGACGACACCGGCAACATGCTCGGCCAGTGCGACTACACACTCCACCCCACACTCGCCTCACTCCCCAAAGACGGCTCCCCTCCACCCGCCGACCCCTTCTGGGTCGACCACGTGATTCTGCCCGCGGAAAAACTAAAATCCGCCACCCACCTCGCACTCTCCCTCTACCACACCGGCGGAAACTCCGACGAAATCAACAAAGGCCCCCGCGACTGGCAAAACCACCGCCTCCTCCTCCCACTCCCAAACCGCTGACCACCCCGTTTAGCGGCGTTGCAACGCAACGCGATCAACTCCATCCCATCTCCTCACCGCATCCGCCGTCGCGCCGATACCCAACTAAAACCCATCACGCCTTCTTCCGCTTGTTCTTCACCCGCGTCATCGGGAACGGCTTGCGGCTCTTATGGAAGTAACAGATCTCCACAAGCGTTGGCCACAGATCCAGCG
>DATKPA010000050.1:0-5214 GCA_035524355.1 Phycisphaerae bacterium
TACGCCCCCCCCCACCTCCCACCCTTCACCTTCAACTCCCCCCACTCCCAATTCCTCCTCGACTTCTTCCGCTCCCACAACATCCCCCTCGAAAAATCCGCCGCCCTCCTCGCCCCCAACGCCTACCACTACCGCGCTGAAACAAATCTCATCATCAACCAATACCCCCCCGGCATCCCACTCTTCCTCTCCGTCTTTCCCCAAGGTCACGCCCTCCACTCCGTCCACGCCCTCGTCGCCGCCGCCCTCCTCCTCTTCTGCCTCACCATCTTCATCCTCGCCCTCCGCCCCACGCCCTCCCCCAACCTCGCCCCCAAAGCCGCCCTCATCGGATTCACCGCCCTCACCGTCTCCATCAGCCTCCTTCTCTTCGGAATCTCCGTCAGCTACTCCATCGACTTCTTCGCACTCCCCATCCTCCTGATCTTCCTCGCCATCCACTTCGCCCTCCGCACCCCGCCAAAAATCGCACTCCCCCTCACCCTCCTCGCCGGCGCCCTCTTCGGCTTCGCCATCCTCTCCCGCCTCGCCACCCTCCTCTTCCTCCCAGGCTTCCTCCTCCTCCTCTGGCAACCCCCCAAAGAATCCCCCCGTTTCGTCATTAGTCATTTATCATTCGTCATTCCCGCGCTTTTCGCGGGCGGTCTCTTCATCACCGGAATCCTCCCTCTCGCCATCCACAACAACGCGCTGACCGGCTCCCCCTTCCGCTCCACCTACTCCAGCCACGACGCCGCCCCACCCTCCCTCTCCCACATCCCCTCCAACCTCGCCTACTACACCACCGGCGACGGCAGCACCTTCTCCCTCCTCACCGCCATCGCCCTCACCGCCTTCATTATCCTTCTCCTCTCCCGCCCCCGCAGCGCGCAAACCCACCCCGAATCCCAACGCCTCTCCCGCTACGCCCGCGCCATCGCCCTCTTCATCCTCATCCCCACCGCATTCTTCCTCACCCACCCCATCGCCACCGACTACTACCAACTCCCCACCTTAATCGTCACTCTCTTCGCCTTCACCTTCGCCCTGATCGGTCCCGCCCTCCAACCCACCGCCCCCCCCGACGACGCCCGCTGCCTCGGGCAGCGCGGGGCAATCGACGCTCCACCCGCAACCACCTCACCCCAAAAGACTAATATCACTAATACCACTGATATCACTAATACTACGAAATTCTCCCCCACCCCCACCCTCGCCGCTTCCCTCCTCCTCGCCGCCACCCTCGCCTGGTACGCCTCCACCCTCCCCGCTCCCCCCGCCTCCATCCACGCCCCCACCCTCAACGACCCCGAAATACTCCACGACCCCAACGCCTGGATCTTCGCCGACCGCTTCACCGGCACCCTCTGGTACTACCACGCCATCCCCGCCACCGAACTCCTCTTCTCCGACCCCGACACCCGCTGGCAAACCCTCCAGTTCATCGCCTCCCGCCACACCCCCCCCGACCCCATCTACATCCTCATCGACAACCCCGCGATCCAACCCGCCCTCCAGGACCTCACCAAACGCGGCGCCACCCTCACCCCCGCCGGCACCTTCGCCGAACAACCCATCGCCCAACTCCACATGCCCTAGGTTGGAGTTCCGCCTTCAAGCCGTCTTTGAATCCCTGGGACGACATCACATCGACTGCACGCCTCCCCTCGAATCATCCTGCCGCGGCCGCGGCGCCGGTACCTCTTCCCGCGCTGAACGCACCGCCCCATGCGCCTTCAACAACGATGCAATCGTCGCCTCATCCCCCGTCGCAGATGCATTCAAATGATCGAGCACGGTCTGCCCCCACACATCCTTGATATTCGGATCCGCATGCGCATCCAGCAGCTTCCGAACCACCTCCACCTGCGCCGACGTCGCCGCAATCACCAACGCCGTTTGCCCCTGCATATCCGTGACATTCACGTCCGCCTTCCCCGCAATCAACAGCCCCACGATCGCCTCGCTCCGATTCTGCACCGCACTCATCAGCGCCGTCTTCCCCCACGGATCCTTCACATTCACTTCCGCCTTCGCATCCACTAGCGCCTTCACCATCTCCGCGTCGTTCTGCCCCACCGCCCGCGACAAAGGCGGCGATATCGTCCGATCCCTCAGGTTCGGATTCGCTCCATACTTCAACAGCAACGCCACAATCGCCGACTGACGCGCATCCACCGCCGTCGATAATGCAGTCCTCCGAATACGTCCCATTTCATTCGGATCTGCCTTCGCCTTCAGCAGCGATTCAATGATCTTCACATCCCCGACCTGCACCGCCGTGAAGAGGATCGGATCGTAATTGGACGCATGCGGCGCCGGATTCGCCCCATGTTTCAGCAGCGCATCGACAACATCCGCCTTCCGATTCTGCACCGCACGAAACAAAGGCGTTTCCCCCATCCCCCCCGCCAGGTTCGGATCCCCGTGCGCCTCCAGCAGCGCATTCACCCCCGCCAGATTTCCCTTCCCCACCAGCATCATCAACGCCGTGTCGTTCGCGTCTCTCGCATTCGGATCAGCCCCATGCGCAAGCATCAGCTTCAGCATCTCGAACGAAGGTCCCGTCGCCCCACGCTCGCACGCCACCGTCAATCCCGTCCCGCCCGCCCCGTCCGGAACCGCATCCACCGGCATTCCGCCATCCAGAAAAACCCGCATCGCTTCAACATTCGTCCGATTCACCGCCTGCCCATAAAGCATCAGCGCCTCCCGATCCGTCGCGATCGCCGACTTGCCGACCTCATCGCAATACCGCTTCAGAAGTTGGATATGCGCCGGATCGTTCTCCACGCTTAACGCCTGCTGCCATTCCGCACCTTTCGGATCCAGCAAGTTGAGACGTTCCGCCTGCCACTGGTTGAAAAAGAGCGCCGCCCTTGCAGGATCGAGCCGGAGATAAAGACGATGCAGATGGGTCGCAAGATCGTCCGATGTGCAGATTTGCTTCCAATGGTCATTCAGCGTCGCCAGCAGGCGCGCACGCAGCGAGAGATACGGCTCGTGCGCGTTCGGCCGCATGAGGTCAAAATTCATTTCGAGACGAATAATCGCCGCAATGCGCACCGATGCATCCGCGTTCGTCAGCGAATCAATGTCCTTGCCGGCCTCCGTCCCCCGCACCTCCGCCTCCGCCATTTTCTGCTGCTGGAGGACGGCGACTTGCTGCGCCGTCCGTGCGTGCGCCTTCTCGAATTCCGCCGCATTCTGCTCCGCCTGCCCGCGCATCCGCATCTCCACAATCACCGGCAGCGACAGAATCCCCGCGCTCAATACCACCAATCCCGCCGGCCCCACGATCCCCACCCAGATCCTCCCCGCCTCCTCCCCGCTGAATCGCCCCGCCGTCCGGATCTTCGCGACAATGGCCCCCGCCGCCGTCGCGAAACCCACACACAGCATCACCACCCCCGCGCCGTACCACGTCGCATACACATTCCACCGATCATTGATCGTCAGATAACGCGCCTGTTCACTCACCACCGGCAGGATGCCCGCATTCGCGCGCAAAACCGTCACGCCGATGCAAACACATCCAACAACCCCCGCCAGCAAGCCCACCAGAATCAACACATTCAAACCCGGATACGACCGCTTCGACGCTGCACTCACATGAATCTCCCGTTGCTCTTCGACATCCTTTGAAAGCGGTCAAATCGACCGCAACTACCGCGGTATAATATCAGAAGCATTCAGCAAAACTCGCAAAATCTTCCGGCCGCCAGCGTCCCCACTGCTTCATCAACTTTTATCGCCGCCGCAACGCGCCGCCACACTTATCACTCCCGAGCGCATCCCACTTCACCCACTACCCCCAAAGCACCACGCAACCCGTTGCGACCTACTCCGCCAAAACGTGCAATTTCAGCCCAAAACCCCACAAGGTGCACCCCTGTGCACCCATCAAACCCAATCGCGAGCTCAATCTACCCCACCGCTCATGACTCGGCACTCAGGACCGTTCCCCCCCTCAATTCCATGAGTACCTTGGGCAAAAAACACATCCCTTTCCCATACGCCTGACGCTTCGCCCTCCCCACGCCAACCCCTTTCCAAATCTCCGCCCCCTTTCGTGTCTTTAGTGTCTTTCGTGGCCATTCATCCGTCGTCCCAATCGCACCCAATTGGCGTCCCCGCCCAATCGCAATACAATCCCCCCATGGCCAAAGCATCGCCCAAATCCACGGGTTCCGTTCCCCCTGTGATCATCCTCGCCGGCGAAGAACTCTTCCTCCGCAACCAGCACCTCGCCGACATCCAGCACCAGCTCTTCGGCAACGAAGACCCCGGCATGGGCCTCGTCCGCCTCGACCCCACCTCTCTCGGCGGGGGGGCCATGGCCATCGTCCTCGACGAAGCCCGCACCGCCTCCATGTTCAACCCCAAAAAACTCGTCATCGTCGACCCCGCCGACCCCCTCCTCAAAAAAGCCGACAGCGACGACGACGGCAAACTCACCAACCGCGAAATCCTCGAAAACTACGTCGAATCCCCAGCCGATTCCGCTACCCTCGTCCTCGTCTTCAACTCCTGGCTCAAAACCACCCGCCTCCACAAAGCCCTCGACAAAGTCGGCGCCGTCCGCTGGTGCGAGTCCATCAAAGACTTCCAGGTCCCCGCCTGGATCACCAAACGCGCCAAAGACGCCTACGCCAAAACCATCGACCAGCCCGCCGCACAGCTCCTCGCCGAACTCATCGGCCCAGACCTCCAGCGCCTCGACAACGAACTCGCCAAGCTCTCCCTCTTCCAGCCCGACAACCCCGCCATCACCACCGCCGCCGTCTCCGCCCTCGTCGGCTTCCAGCACGAACAACAAATCTGGGACATGATCAACGCCCTCGCCGCCAAAGACGCCCCGACCGCCCTCAAAAAAGTCGACGAGCTCTGGGCCCTCGACCCCAAGATCGAATACACGGCCACCGGCGCCGTCTTCTCCTGGGTCCATCAAGTCCTCAAAGCCCGCGAACTCGTCGACCGCCGCCTCCCCGACGCCGCCATCGGCAAAGAACTCAAAATCTGGCCCCCCGACCGCGCCCAGAGAGTCCTCGCCACCGCCCGCGAATGGGGCCTCCAAGGCGCCGCCCGCTGGAGCGACGCAATGCTGAAAATGGACCTCGCCAACAAATCCTCTTTAGGAGATCCCCGCCGAAACCTGGAAAAATTGATCGTCCAGCTCTGCTCGGACTGATATATAACGGTGGCACGGGCATCCTGCCCGTGTTCCTAGAACGT
>DATKPA010000051.1:0-19672 GCA_035524355.1 Phycisphaerae bacterium
TACACGTATCTGCGTGGCGAGTGCGAAATCAGCACGGAAAAACAGCGAAGCATCAACAAAGTTCTCGGCCTGCGATTCACTGACGAATGATTCGCTCCATCCCGTTCATGCACCATCGGCTTCAAGAAACGCCGACGTGAGCGGTTCCCCCATCGCCATGCCCTCCTACCCCTAACGAGTGATTTCGCACCCGATCCAGCCGCAACCGCTCACCAGTCGCAACGCCCATCGCCCGCGCGAGTCATATTCAACTTATCGGAATTCAACTTGGATTTTTGCACACGTGAAAAGTCTCAAAAACGAACGTCTTTCGACACCGCATTAGACAGCATGTCGTGGAAGGACCCACGTGCCTTGCCGTCATTTGCGTGTGCGATCTTCTTGACTTTGCTGATGGTGTCGTGGGAGACGCCAGCAGCTTTGGCGAGTTCATCGCGAGTGGTAATGTGTTCTGCCTGTTCTGCAGAATTCTGCTTAACTGCTCGGCCTGCGTTATTATTTTGGGCGGCGACCTGATTTTCTTTCGCCTTCGCCGCCAGCAGCGGCTTCAACCGCAGCGCCAACTCCGCCCGCTGCATATCGTTTCCCGCGATCCCGCCCACCTCCCCCTCAGAAGCCCCGCCGTCGCTGTTGGCCGGCTGAGAGGTCGACCGCGCCTCTAAACGCCACGCCACGGAGCGGCGTGGAAGCCGGCGGCGGGCAATTCCGGGGGGCTTATGCCGCGTTTTCCTCTCTCTTCTGTTTCTTCCCGGCGGCCTCGGCCTCCCTCAACATCGACGCCACGCCCGCCTTCACCGCATCCGCCACCTTGGACTGCCGTGCCACAGCGTAGTGCTTTGTGGTCGTCTCCATCGACCGATGCCCCACCGACGCCGCAACGTGCATGAGGGGGGCGCCGGACTCAAGTAAGCCGGTAACGAAGGTGCGGCGCAGGTCGTGCGGGGTGGTGCGGGTGGTGATGCCAGCCCGGGTCAAAATCCGCTCCCATGCCTTCGATGCCCCAACGAAGGGGCGAGGCTCTTCGGCTTTGAACGCCGGATCAATTGCCCGCATGACGGCGCTTTGGGATATTCCCAACGCGCGGGCGATCGCCCGGGATGCCTTGCCGTCGGCGTGCAGTTTCCGCACCATGGCGACTTGCTCCGCGGTGATGAGCCGGGCCGGGAACACATACGGCGAATCTGCGGGGTTGTTGTCGGCGCGGCGATTCAGGATCGAAATGGCATCGTCCACCAGATTGACCACCAGCGGCGCGCCGTTCTTCATCAACATCCCGGGCACAGTCCACGTCTTGCGCTGGATGCTGATCTGCTGCCACGCCATTTCCGCCAACTTGCCCTTGCGGGAACCGGTGTAGAGCATCATGCGGAAGTAGTCGCGCACGGTCTCATTTTCGTCGGCGTCGATTGCCTGCAGGATCGCCGCCAGCTCCTCGGGCGATAGAACGCGGTCGCGGGCCTGTTCGGGGTAGCGTTTGATTTTGGCCGTGGGCGTCCAGTCGTCCGGCAAGCCAAACTCGCCGCCGTGGGCTTTGAACATCGCCGAGAGGATCGCCAATACCCGGTTTGCGGTGTACTGGCTCTTGGCGCCGATCCGCTTGTGTATGGCGGCGCAGGTTTCACGGTCAACGTCGGTGAGCCGTTTGCCTTTCAGGGGGGCGAGGTGGGCATCGTAGAGCCGGGTGAATTCTTTGCGGGTGGCGTCTTTCTTGTGGCGGAGGTGCTGAGATTCGTAGGCGTTCCACAGATCCTCCAGCGTGGCCTTATCCTTCCGCGCGGCCGTCCTCGCCTCCATGGGGTCGGTGCCGCTCGTTGCCAGCGCCTTGGCTTTGTCGCGGGCCTCATCGACGGTCATCGCCTCGAACGCCCCCAGCTTCGCCCGCTTGGCCTGGCCGTTGACGTTGTAGCAGTAGTAGTAGCTGCGGGTGCCGCTCTCGGTGATGCAGAACGCAAGCCCCGGGAAGCATACCCTTGCCCCCCCATCGTAGAAGTAGGCGCGGCCCGACTTGTCAGCCTTGCCGCTGGGCGGGCAAACCTTCGATTCGAGCTCTCTTTTGGTGAAGGGAAAGCGATTTTCGGAAAGTGCCATAACAGCCTCCTAACATGCGCCCGTGCAGTGCCCGTGCAGTTGTAAGAATCAATTGGCGTCAATCTCCATCATACCGCATTTTCGGGAAACACCATCGAAAACCCCTGAAATTCCCGAGAGATAATGGCACTTTTCAATCTTGGTCAATTTTGGTCAATAATCGTAAATACCCCCAATTAAAAGACTACGGATCAGAAGGTTGCAGGTTCGACTCCTGCCGGGTGCATGAAATAAGAGGCTGCAAACCAAAGTTTTGCGGCCTTTTTCATGCGCCGAAAGCCTCATCCGAATTTGGACCAAAGTATCGATCCACCTGCAGTAGAGGATGGCCAGACCTTTTAGGGGGTGGTTGTGCTTCAGGCCTCGGAAACGTGCTTTCTCAGGCGCATTCCCGGACCGTCTTTGGGGCTTGCAAGAAGAGCCGATTGGAAATTGAACACGCCACCAGCAATCCAGCACCCGGCCATCGCCGCTCTCGCAAGCCGCATGTTGGGCTCAATGATTGGAGCTGGCTACTGCTTGAGATGCAGTTCCAACATTGCCCCGGCAAATCTTGCCGTGATTTGCTCTCTGGAAATATGAATCCCGCCATGCACGAGTTTCCGGCCTCTGACCCAGACTCCATCGGGCTGAATGCCGCGGGCAAAAATCCATAAATCCAGAATGGCATCCTCGGTCACATGCGGCGTTTGCCGAGTTGTGAGCGAGACAAAGTCTGCGGGATTGCCTATGGCCAGGCCTGTGGACGTCTGCAGTGCACGGCCACCGCCGCGGAGGGCATGATCAAAGAGGGTTCGGCCTGTGGACGTGTGAACCGGCGCGATGACATTGCGCAACCGGTGCTGCAGACGCTGGGAATACTCGAGTTGGCGGAGTTCATCGGCGACACCGATCTGAATGTTGGAATCCGAGCCGATGCCGAAGTTCCCGCCGGCGTCGAGAAAGGGCGAGGCGGAGAAGATGCCGTCGCCGAGGTTCGCTTCCGTGATGGGGCAGAGCCCGGAGGTCGCGCCGCTTTGAGCCAGGCGGCGAATCTCGTCTTCTGTCATGTGGGTGGTGTGGATCAGAGTCCAGCGCGCATCAATCGCGGCGTTATCCAGCAGCCATTGCACCGGCCGCGCGCCGGACCAGGCGAGGCAATCCTGAACCTCTTTTGTCTGCTCGGCCGCATGAATGTGGATCGGCCCGCGGATGCTCATGGCGGTCAACGCCGCGAGTTCCTGGGGCGTGACGGCCCGGAGACTGTGCGGGGCGATGCCGAGCGTGGCGCCGGGCAGAGGCGCGACAGCCGCCTTGCATCCGGCCAGCAGTTTCTCAAAACGATCAACATCACAAATGAAACGACGCTGCCCGTCAGAGGGCGCAGCTCCGCCAAAAGTAGAATGGGCGTAGAACACCGGCAGCAGTGTCAGGCCGATTCCGGTGTGGTCCGCCGCGGCGGCGATGCGCTCCGCCATTTCGGCGACATTGGCATAGGGCCGGCCGTCGTGATCGTGATGCAGGTAATGGAATTCGCCCACTCGGCAGAAGCCGGCTTCCAGCATTTCCATATAAAGCTGGCTAGCGACAGCCTCCACGTGGTCGGGCGTCATGGAGAGGGCAAAGCGGTACATCTGGGTGCGCCAGCTCCAGAAATTGTCGTGGACCGGTCCGCGCACTTCTGCCAGCCCGGCCATGCCGCGCTGAAAGGCGTGGCTGTGGACGTTGGGCATGCCGGGAACGAGAACGGCACAACGCTCATCCTGAGGATCGGGAGGAACCGCGTGTTCGAGGGAGGCGATAAGGCCGTCTTCCACGGTGAGACGCACATCGCGGCGCCAGCCATCGGGGGTCAAAGCGGATTGGGCATGAATACTGATCATGCGTTCATTCTATCGGGATTGGCAAAAAGTCGCGTCGTGGTGTTAGTATCGTTCCCTCAATCTCGCGCATCATTTGAAAAGGATGGACGTTTGAGCGACATTCCAGCCGATGTCCGGTCGGCCGGGGAGATTCACCTGTGGAGCAATGCGCGCCTGGCGACGATGAGCCCGATGCTTCCGGGCATCGGCGCGGTGCATGATGGCGTCATTGCGGCACAGCACGGCCGCATCATGTATGCCGGTCGAGAATCCGAATTACCTGCCGAACTGTCGCGAGCTTCCAGGATGATTGATTGCCAGGGCCGATGGATCACGCCCGGATTGATTGATTGCCACACTCATCTGGTTTACGCCGGGGACCGGGCGCAGGAATTCGAGATGCGTCTGGCCGGGGCGACATATGAGGAGATCGCCCGCGCAGGCGGCGGTATTCTTTCATCGGTCAAGGCGCTGCGCGCGGCGGACGAAGACGTATTGGTGCGCCAGTCGCTGCCGCGGCTGGAGACGCTGATCGCCGAAGGGGTAACGACCGTGGAAATCAAATCCGGCTATGGGCTGGATCTGAAGAATGAGCGGAAATCGCTCGTTGCCGCCCGTCGGATGGCCGCGCAGCGGGATGTCACAATTGTGACCACCTTTCTCGGAGCGCACGCGTTGCCGCCGGAGGCCAACGGGGACAGGGCGGCGTACATCGACAGCGTTATTCAGCGGATGCTTCCGGCGCTCGCCAGTGAAGGGCTGGCAGATGCGGTGGACGGTTTCTGCGAGCACCTGGCCTTTTCGCCGGAGGAGATGCGGCGGGTCTTCGCCGCGGCGCTTCAGCACGGCTTGCCTGTGAAGCTTCATGCCGATCAGCTTTCCAACCTGCATGGCGCGGCGCTGGCCGCGGAGTTTGGCGCGCTGTCGGTGGATCATCTGGAGTTCACTGATGAATCTGGCGTGGCGGCGATGGCGCGCTCGGGCACCGTGGCGGTCATGCTCCCCGGAGCGTATTACTTTATCCGCGAGAAACAGAAGCCGCCGATTGAAATGTTTCGCCGCCATCATGTGCCGATGGCGGTCGCGACCGATTCCAATCCCGGCACCTCGCCGCTGACATCGCTGCTTCTGGCGATGAACATGGCGGCAACGCTTTTTGGTATGACGGTCGAAGAATGTCTGCTGGGCACGACACGGCATGCGGCCAGAGCGCTGGGCAGGCTGGCGGATTCCGGCACCTTGGAAGCCGGAAAATGGGCTGATTTCGCAATCTGGAATGTGGAGCGGCCCGCGGAACTGGTCTATCGCATCGGGTTCTGTCCGCTGCAGGCGCGCGTCTGGCATGGCATCGCAACCCACGGAAGCGCATGATGGTCGCCCGTAGAATGCGCCCTTCCTTTTTGGAGTACGTTAAGTGATGCTCACCCTCCAGGCGGGTTCCGTACCACTCTCCACCTTCGCGGACATTTACTGGAATGCCACGCCGGCCCGGCTTGATCCCGCGCTGTACCCCGCCGTCAAAAAAGCGGCGGACCGAATCACGCAGATCTCCGGTGGCGAACAGCCCGTCTACGGAATCAACACCGGCTTTGGAAAACTCGCCAGCATCCGCATCGCTCCCGCCGATGTCGCCACTCTGCAACGTAATCTCATCCTGTCGCATTGCTGCGGCATGGGCGCACCGCTGCCCGCGAACGTCGTGCGGCTGATCATGGCGTTGAAAATGATCTCCCTGGGGCGCGGCGCCTCGGGTGTGCGGATCGAGATCATCCAACTGCTGGAGGCGATGCTTGAAAAGGGCGTCATTCCGCTGATCCCGGAGAAAGGCTCCGTCGGGGCATCGGGTGACCTGGCGCCTCTCGCCCATCTGACGGCCGTGATGATCGGCGAGGGGGAAGCATTGATCGCCGGGACGCGGCGCACGGGTGGCGACGCGCTCCGTGCCGCGGGGCTCAGGCCGGTGGTGCTGGGTGCCAAGGAAGGGCTGGCGATGATCAACGGCACGCAGGTCTCCACGGCGCTGGCGTTGGCCGGATTGTTCCGGACACACCGCGCCTGTCAGTCCGCTCTGATTACCGGCGCGTTGTCCACAGACGCGGCGATGGGCTCCTCGGCGCCGCTGCACTCGGAAATCCACTCCCTGCGTGGGCATCAAGGTCAGATCGATGCGGCCGCCGCCCTCAGAAAATTGCTGGACGGCTCCGTCATTCGCGAAAGTCACCTGACGGGAGATCATCGGGTGCAGGATCCCTACTGCATCCGCTGCCAGCCGCAGGTGGATGGGGCGTGTCTCGACCTGCTGCGATCCGTGGCGCGGACGCTGGCAATCGAGGCCAATGCGGTGACGGACAATCCGCTCGTCCTGGCCGATGGCGCGGTCGTCTCGGGCGGAAATTTTCATGCCGAGCCGGTCGCCTTCGCCGCCGATCAGATGGCGCTGGCCATCTGTGAAATCGGCTCGATCGCCCAGCGCCGCATCGCCTTGCTGGTGGACCCGGCGCTGAGCCACGGATTGCCGCCATTCCTGGCGCGCAATCCCGGCCTCCATTCCGGCCTGATGATCGCCGAGGTCACCTCCGCCGCGCTGATGTCGGAAAACCGGCAGATGTCGCACCCGGCATCGGTGGATTCAACGCCCACGTCGGCCAATCAGGAGGACCACGTCTCCATGGCCTGCCACGCCGCGCGGCGTCTGCTGCAGATGACGGAAAATCTCTTTGGCATCATCGGCATTGAAGCCCTGACCGCGGCCCAGGGAGTTGATCTCCGGGCGCCGCTGATCACCAGTCCGGAGCTTCGCAAAGCGCACGCCGCCATTCGCGCCGTGGTTCCAATGCTCGAAAACGACCGCTACATGGCCGGCGACCTGCAGGCGTCGAGCGACTTTGTCGCGTCCGGCGGTCTGAATGCGGCGGTTTCAGCAAACATTCTTCCAACGCTGGAGGTGTAGTATGAGCGTTGTCGAGGTTCGCCGGGGCGATTCCCCGGTTATCCTGAGTTTTCCACACACGGGGACGCATGTGCCGCCGGCGATTTGGGAACGGCTCAACGACCTTGGCCGGGTGCTCTCCGACACCGACTGGCACATTGAGAAACTGTACGATGGCCTGCTGCCGGAGGCGACGACGGTCCGCGCCACATTCCATCGTTACGTCATTGATGCCAATCGTGATCCTTCGGGCGTCAGTCTTTATCCCGGCCAGAATACCACCGGCCTGATTCCGGAAACCGATTTTGACGCCAGGCCGATCTGGCGCGACGGCCAGGCGCCCGGCGAAGCGGACCTCTCCAGCCGGTTGGCGGATTTTCACCGACCCTACCATGAGGCGCTGCGAGCGGAAATCGCACGGGTGAAAGCGATGCATGGCGTCGCGGTTTTGTACGACTGCCACTCCATCCGGTCGCACATACCGCATCTATTTGCCGGCAAGTTGCCGGACTTCAACATCGGCACCGACGGCGGCCTCACCTGCGATCCTGCCATCCAGGCCGCAGCCGTTGAAATCACCCACAGCGCCCCCGGCTACAGTGCCATCCTCAACGGCCGCTTCAAGGGAGGTTGGACGACCCGCCACTACGGCCAGCCAAATAGAGGCGTGCACGCAATCCAGATGGAACTGGCGCAGTGCACGCATCTGGCCACGGAATCGCCGCCGTTTGCCTATGATCCGCAGAAGGCGGCCGCGCTTCGGCTGCATCTCGGTGCGCTCTTGCAGAGGATCGAGGCCATCGCACTTCAGCTTAAACACGAAATGGGAGCACACAAATGACCGGTTCCCGCCATAGCGACCGTATCGTCCGCGCCGCCCGCGGCACGCAACTGACCGCCAGATCCTGGCAGACCGAAGCGCCGCTGCGCATGCTGATGAACAACCTGGACCCGGAAGTCGCGGAGAACCCGGCGGAGCTGGTCGTCTACGGCGGCATTGGTCGAGCCGCACGCACGTGGGAGGATTTTGATCGCATCGTCGCGACGCTCAAGTCCATGAACGACGACGAGACCCTCTTGATTCAGTCCGGAAAACCGGTCGGCGTTTTCCGCACGCATCCCGACGCCCCGCGCGTGCTGTTGGCCAATTCCAACCTCGTGCCGCGATGGGCGACATGGGATCATTTCAATGATCTCGATAAAAAAGGCCTGGCCATGTTTGGCCAGATGACCGCCGGCTCGTGGATTTACATCGGCACCCAGGGCATCGTGCAGGGCACCTATGAAACCTTTGTCGAGGCGGGTCGCCAGCACTATGGCGGCAATCTGTCGGGCAAATGGATCTTGACCGCGGGGCTCGGTGGCATGGGAGGCGCGCAGCCGCTGGCCGCGGTCATGGCGGGGGCCTGCTGTCTTGCGGTGGAGTGCGATCCTGACCACATCGATTTCCGCCGGCGTACGCGCTATCTCGATGCCACGGCTAAAACACTCGATGAAGCCATGGAGATGATTCAGCGCTGGATCCTGGCGGGTGAAGCCAAATCCGTCGGCCTGCTTGGCAATGCCGCGGAGGTCCTTCCTGAAATGGTTCGCCGGGGCATCCGTCCGGACATGGTCACCGATCAAACCTCCGCGCATGATCCGATCAACGGCTATCTTCCCAAAGGGTGGACGCTGGAACAGTGGCGGGAGAAACGGGCCAACGATCCCAAGGCGGTCGAGCGCGCCGCCTGTGCCTCCATGCGCGACCATGTCGCGGCCATGCTTGCATTCTGGAATCGCGGTATCCCCACGTTCGATTACGGCAACAACATCCGGCAAGTCGCCAAGGACGCCGGCCTGGATGGGGCCTTCGCCTTCCCCGGCTTTGTGCCGGCGTATATCCGTCCGCTGTTTTGCAGGGGTGTCGGTCCCTTCCGCTGGGTGGCCCTCTCCGGCGATCCCACCGATATCTACAAAACCGACGCCAAGGTCAAAGAGATCCTCCCCGACAACAAGCACCTGCATCACTGGCTGGATATGGCCAAGGACCGCATTGCGTTCCAGGGCCTACCCGCACGCATCTGCTGGGTCGGCTTGGGAGACCGTGAGCGGCTTGGGCTGGCGTTTAATGACATGGTCGCCCGAGGTGAACTCCAGGCGCCGATCGTCATAGGACGCGATCATCTGGATGCCGGTTCGGTCGCCTCCCCCAATCGTGAAACCGAAGCGATGAAAGATGGTTCAGATGCTGTTTCAGACTGGCCGTTGCTCAACGCGCTGCTCAACACCGCCTCGGGCGCCACGTGGGTATCGCTGCATCACGGGGGCGGGGTGGGCATGGGGTTCTCGCAGCATGCGGGAATGGTGATCTGTTGCGATGGCACGCCCGCCGCCAGGCAACGCATCGCCCGCGTTCTGTGGAACGACCCCGCCACTGGTGTCATGCGCCACGCCGACGCAGGCTATGACCTGGCGCTGCAATGTGCCCGGGAAAAGGGTCTGCGTCTGCCGGGCATCCTGGGAAACTGAGGGAGTGATTCGAGACTGACGCGTCATGACATCGAGGCGACGGGATTTGGATCTGAGCGCCTCCGTCGCAGGCCGGAAGTTTCCCCAAAAGGTCGCCCAAATAATGCGGCGGATAACATAACAAGCCCCCGCTCCACCCCCTTCAAAACTCCCTTTGACCCCTCACTTCCCCTCCGTGATCCACTCCACCACCCGATACCTGCTCACCCCACCGTATTCGCCCGCCGATGCCGCACGCCCCTCCTTCCCATCCCACGACAGCAACACCCGGTTCTGCACGCCCCGGCCATAATCCTCGCTGACCCCGTCATCATCGAAAAGCGCCATCGGCTCCGGATGCGCACCAAACACGTGAACGTGCAACTGAAACTGCGTCTCCTTCCCCACATGCTCCACCGGCTCCGCGAGCGGCAGCAACGTGTCCCCACGCACAAACAGCGGAATCTGATCCACCGGCGGCGAAACATCAATGCTCTGCCCCCCCGCAATGCGCTTCCCACTCCAGAAGTCGTACCACTCCCCCCCCGGCAAATACACCGTCCGATGGCTCTCTCCCTTCACCAGCGGCGCCACCAGCAGCGACCGCCCAAACATGAATTCATTATCCACCAATGCCGTTCGCGCATCCCCCGGCCAATCCATCACCAGCGCCCGCACCGGCGGCGTCCCCTCCAGACGGTATTCATTGAACGCTGCATACAGGTACGGAATCAACGACATCCGCAGCTTGAACAACCGGCGAATCGTCTCCGTCGCTTCCTGATGCTCCGGCATCACTATCCCCGCGTTGTTCTTCTGCCGATCGATCTGCACCCACGGCGGCATCCGCATGTACCAGCAGTTGATCAACGCATACGGCGAGAAAATCACCGTCTCCACCCGCCGATACAGGTCTTCCAGTGACTGCGCATTACGCACCTCCGGCGTCCACAGCAGCCCGCAGAATCCACTCTTCGCTAGCCCGCGGATATAACACGCATGATCATAGCTGTCGCTGTACACCACGTACGGCAGCGGCGAGGCAAGCGCATGCGAATTGCGCACCAGGCCCCACGTGCGCAATTGTCTCCGTTGAAATGGCCCCAGCATCGCCTGCTGGTAAAGCTCGCCGAACAGCGAATGCATCTGTTCGCCGTCCAACCCCGATGGAAACACCGACGCCTCGGGGAAACTCCACACCCCTTCCGATCGGAACGGCTGATAGTCGCACTCATCCAGTTTCACCCCATCCACCCCCTTCGAAAAAAGCACCTTCTCCTGCTGATCCACAAAAATCGACCGCCCCTGTGACGTCGCAAAATCCGGAACCAGCCCGTTCCACACGCGGTAATTCCCCGACCACTTCCGCAGCGGTTCGTACAGCGGCGAGATCGGATGCACGAACGCATGCTGCCACGCATTCAGCCGAAAACCGAGCCCGTGCATCCCCGACACGAATCCGTCCGGATCGGGATACCGCTCCTTGCTCCACACAAACGACGACGAATACGTCGCCGATTGCCAGCCCGGTTCAATCCCCCATTGGTCGCACGGAATCCCCTCATCTCGGAACGATTTCGCCAACTGCAGCGACTCCTCCGCGCTCAGCTTCGATTGTCCCCGGTACGTGATCCCCAGCCCCCACAACGGTGGAACCGCGCCCCCGCCCGCAAACAGATTGTAACGCCGAACCGCATCCAGCATCGTCGGCCCGGCGAAAAGATACACGTCCACACCCCGCGCTGCCGGTACGTCCACCAGAATCGTCCCCTTCGGCTCATAACGGCTTTTATAGAGCGACTCCACACTCATCCCCGGCTCGGTGGTCGCAGACCCCACCCCCACCGCCGCGCTCGCCGCATCGACATCCCCCATATAAAAGCTGGCGAACCGCGCGGTATCCACATACACGCCATACCCGCGCGTCGACACGTAGAACGGCACCGGCGCATGAGACTCGTTCGTCGGTTGCTCCGGGTGATCGCTCGGAACAATAAACGCCCGCTGGTTCGTCATCTCGAACTGATGCGTGTTGAGCCCCAGCCCATAGAGATGCTCCGACGGATCGCGCGGAAGCGTCACCGAACAGCCACGTGCCGAAATCTGAAAACCAACCGAATCCGCCGGCAGCGGCGGCGACTCCACCGCCGGAAGTTTCCCCAGCCCCTCCACCCGCGGCCCCGCCGATCGATACGTGAGAGGCGTCACCGCTTCCGGCGTGCCATACCGCACACGCCAGATCCCGGGAGCAACACGCTCAACCCGCGGATTGGACCCACCGTCAATTCCACCAGTTTCCGCCGCGGGAACTGTCCCAACCGCCTGACCTCGCGTCAACGCGGCAAACATAAACAAGCTCACACTGGCAATGGAAATCAGAAACGAATTCGAGTGGATTCTCTTCATCGGCCCTCCGCTGGCTCGCGATGCTACACGATACAGCCTCCCGCCGCCCATCTCTAAAATCACACATGAATTTGTGCAGATTTGCGACATGCCGCACAGCACTCCAACAAATTAGTCGGAACGGTGCCGGTAAAACCCGCGATGCGTTGGGCATATCGACCAGATGAAACCCGTTAATGCTCACCCCGGCATCAGACGCGGCGCCTGCGGAACCTGCGACACCCGCCGCATACCGTACAGGTAGTCCGCAATCCGATACCCGTCCACCCCTTCAATCTGCAGCCCCGGCGTCACAGACAGGTCGATCACCTCGCGCTCGCCACGCGTGTTCTTCCTATGCAGAAGATCCGGACTGTTGAGTATCTGAACCTCCGGATAGCACGGCGACTCCTCGAACGTCCGCGTCACGATCGCATGCCGCCGATCCGAAAGCGTCACCACCATCCCCGGAAGGAACGGTGTCGTCACCGCCAGCAGCGCCGCCAGGACAACCGGGTCAAACCACGCCCGCAACGCACTGTTCTGCACATTCCACAACGCGCAAATCGTCGGCTGAGGCACCCCGTTCTGATGCATCAGATGCTGAAACGTGTCGGCCGCCATCGCAATGCGCGCAAACACGTGAATCTCCGATCCGCACTGCGGGTTCCCCGACTCCTGCACAATTGGAAAGCCCGATCCATCAAAATGCTGGTGGTGATTCAGAATCACCGTCGCCGCTGATGGCTCGATCTGCCCCCGCAGCGCGTTGTACCCCAGCGCCGAATGCCGCTGCCACGTAATGTCATCGTCAAACGGATGAAACGCCGCCCGCCGACTCTCCCTCTGATGCTCCGGCAACTGCAGCTCACCCACATCGTGCAGCATGCACCCGACCCCCAGGTTCACCACATCTTTCGCATGCGCCGAATTCAAATACTTCCTCCGCTGCTCCACCAGATACCCATCCAGTCGCAGTCCCAGCATCAGCGCCAGGATGCTCACCTCCGCCGAGTGCCGAAGCAGCGCATCATCAATCGAGCTCAGAACCGACATGAACGGCAGCGTCGCCGCGCAGTTGAGAATCGCGTGAATCAGATCTTCCACCACCGCACGATAATTCTGAATCGGCAGCGCCACGTCCGCATACTGTGCCTGCTCGTGCAACGAAATCCGCAGCGTCTCGCACAGCCGCTGCTGCTGCATCGTCAATTCCGGCGAAAACAGATCGTCCAGGAATTCCAAACCGGGATAATTGATCCACAAATCGTAAACGCCCAGCTCATGCAGCCGCGCAATCGTCCGCGAATCCAGCTTGTATCCCGCCGCCAGAAGCGTCTGGTCCGCCTGCCTCGGATGAATGATCGAGCGCGCCAGGACCATGCCCGGACGCGCCTGGCGGACAATGACTCGCAGCATGTATTTCCTCCTCCGAGACCGGGCGCCGCGCGCGAACACAGCAGCACGCGCCGACACCTTCGCTCATGCAAAGATGATCGGCCAAATCATCCGCCTCGCTTATTCCTAATTACCGCTGATGGAAATACGAGGACACCGTTATCGGAACTCAAATATTCGAGCCCATATCCAGGTTGATCCCGCACTCCTTCTTGTCCGATCCCGCCCACCGCCCCGCCCGCTCATCCTCCCCCGCCGTGATCGGCCGCGTGCACGTCGCAGGATTGCACCCGATTGACACATACCCCTTCTCCCACAGCGGATGGTGCGGCAAATCGTGCTTCTTCATGTACTGAAACACATCCCGGCTCGTCCACCGCAGAATCGGCGACACCGCCCACGCGTTGTACCGCGGAAACCACTGCACGATCTCCGACTTCGCTCGGTCCTCCGTCTGATCCCCGCGCACGCCCCGGATCCACGCCGTCGGCGAAAGTTCCTTCATCGCCCGATCCATCACCGAATTCTTGTTCGCCGCGCAGCACGCATCCCGGTTGTTCCGCACCCGCGGGTCCGTCTCCCCGTTCACGCTCAGCCACACAATCGGATCGTTGTGCGTGTGGTATTCCCGCACGTTCAGATTAAACCGCGATCGCATCTCCTCCATGAACCGAATCGTCTCCGCAAACAGATACCCCGTGTTGATGAGAACAATCGGAATATCCGGAATCACCCGCGTCGCCAGGTGTACCGTGCACATCGAATCCGCCCCGAACGAACTCGTCATCACCAGCCCGCCCCCACCGACCCCCGCCGCGCCAAACGCCTCCGCCGCCCATCGAATAATCTCCAACGGCTCCGTCTTCTCAAACCGCCCATTCAATTCGCGCAGCTCATCGGTCGAAAAACGCTCAGACTGGCCAGCCGCATATGGAGGAGAGGACACAGTGTTACCTTCCCGATTAGACAAAACCACCCGCACCATTATATATCGTCAAATATACTCGAGATGCTTTCTTTGCTTCCATTTCGCTTCCAAACGATCCAGCACTTCTACCGGGACGCGAACGTTCTTACGCCCTTGTCCCAGCAGCACATCCGCTTTGTGATGGCCATGGAAGTCAGACCCCCCGGTCGGAATCAAATTATACTTCTTCGAAAGTTCGAGTAAGTAATTACTCATCGTTTCGTCATGATCGCAATGCCACACCTCGATCCCATCCAGCCCCGCTTCCGCAAAATGATTGATGATAGTCGCCAGATGCGCCGGATTCTCCGCCTTCAGCTGCACCGGATGCGCCACCGTCGCCAGGCCCCCCGCCTCGTGGATGCACTCGATCGCCTGCCGCGGCGACAACCGCTCCTTCGGAAAATACGCCGACCCCGTCGTCCCCAGGTACACATCAAACGCCTGTTTGATCGACGCCACGCACCCCGCCCGCACCAGCGCCTCCGCCACGTGCGGCCGTCCCACCACCACCGCCGTCCCCGCCGGCACCTTCTCCTCCGCAATCCCCCTCACCTGCTCCATCGTGATCTTGCACCCCAGCTCATTCAGCCGCTCGACAATCCGCGGATTCCGCTCATTCCGCGCATCCAGCAGGATCTTCGACATCGTCTTCAATCCGCTCGAATCCGGATCAATAAAATGCCCCAGGATATGCAGCGTCCCCGGCGCAGGATAATCCGCAGAAATCTCAATCCCCGGCACAAACCGCAACCCCAGCTTCGCCGCCTCCGACGCCGCCTCCTTCAGCCCATTCCCCGTGTCATGATCCGTCAGCGCAATCCCCACCAGCCCCGCATCGTGAGCCGCACGCATCAACTGCGCCGGCGAATACGTCCCATCCGACGCCGTCGAATGCGTGTGCAAATCCACATACTTCGTCATTCTTCCAACCCCAATCCGCTAGCGGAATTTCCCATTTTCGAGTGAGGGTGACCATCGCCTCACAATCGAAAATGGAAAATCGAAAATCGAAAATCCCTACTTCAATAAATGCCCACGCTGCTCCAGATACTCCAGAATCTGCACCACGCTCTCCTCCACCGTCTGCTTGTCCGTCCGCACATGCAACTCCGGCCTCTCCGGCGCCTCGTACGGCGAATCCAACCCCGTGAACTGCAACCCCTTCCCCTCCGCAATCGCCGCCCGCGCTTTCTTATACAACCCCTTCGGATCACGCGACTCGCACACATCCAGCGGCGCATCAATGAATATCTCCACAAACTCCCCCTCCCCCATCAACCCCCGCACCCCCTTCCGATCCGCCCGGAACGGCGAAATAAACGACGTGATCGCCATCACCCCCGCCTGCACAAACAGCTTCGCCACCTCCCCAATCCGCCTGATATTCTCCGTCCGGTCCCCATCCGAAAACCCAAGATTCTTATTCAATCCATGCCGCACATTGTCCCCATCCAGCACAAACGCCAGATGTCCCCGCTCAATCAACGCCGCCTCCAGCGCCATCCCAATCGTCGACTTCCCGCACCCCGACAACCCCGTCAGCCACAGCACCGCCGGCCGCACCCGCGTAATCCCCCGACGCTGCTCCGGCCCAACCTTCGTCGCGTGCCAGGTGATATTCGTCGCTTTCTTCGTGTCATGCATAGCCTCACGATGGTACAGGCTCCTGCCCGCCCATGACAAGCCGCCCCGAATCTTCCCCCATCCGCCGCCTGCCCTCGCCGATTGCTACCCCCGCACAAACCGACAAAGATGCCGACGGATTCAAATCCGTCGGCCTCACATCACACCCTCATTCACCCCGTCCCAAACGCCCCCCAATCCCACCACCGGCAAAATCGACTTGATATCAAACGTAAACGCATTCCCCTCCCCCAGCGTCACCGCAATGCTCCCGCTCCCCGTCGCCCCCCCCCTTCGGAGTACCGCCTTGAGGCGACTTCGCACGACACCGGCAAACAATCAACCTCAATCCCGTCGCCGCCCCCCGCGACGAACACCCAACACCACCATACCCACCGCCGCTACCCCAATCGAGGCCGGCTCGGGCGCCACCGCAACGTTGAACGTGGTCACCACCGGGTAGTGATCCGACGGATAAATCCCGTCAAACGTGCTGTTGATTATCACGCTGCTCGCCGCCTGAAAGTCCGGCGAATTCAGAACGTAGTCCATGCGCGCTCCATCATAAAGCGCCCCGTCCAGATTCGGGTCATACGTGCCATACCCCGACGTAACATTGTCCCGATTGTACGAATCAATCAGATATGGACCGCTGCTATCCGATACGCCTTCCACCGTCGTCGCCGGGTAATCCGTCGACACCGAATTGAAATCCCCAGTCACGATCACCGGCAAATTCCCCGCCAGCGCCTTGATCTCGCTCCGGATCAGATCCGCCTCCTCCTGCCGCGCCGTGGCGTCCTGGTTATCCAGATGCGTGTCCAGCACAAAATACGTCCGACCCGTCTGATTGTCCGTCAACTTCGCCCACGTCGCCTCCCGCGGAGTCGCGCCCGACATCGTGCTGAACGTCGTCCCCGGAACCGTCGGCGTGCTGCTCAGCCAGAATGTCCCCGAATTCACCACGCCGAACCGGCTCGCCTTGTAGAAAATCGCCGCGTACTCGCCCGCCGTGCTCCCATCATTCCGCCCCACACCCACGTAGTTGTAAATCCCCAGATCCGACTTCAAGTTCGTCATCTGATCGTTGTACGCTTCCTGCACTCCGAATAGATCCGGCGATACGCTCTGAATCATCGCCACCGCCGCAACGCGCCGCGGCGTCGCCACAATGCTGTTCCATCCACGCGTGTCGAACTCGTCCGCCAGGCCCCCTCCGCCATCATTCTGAACGTTGTACGTCATCACCTTCAGGCTCGCCGCCGTCGGCGGAGGCAGAACCTGCGCCGCCGTCGACGTGACGCTGACATTGCTCAACGCGACATTCCCCGAAAAGCCGCCCCCGGACAGCAGGAACCCCGCCTGGTTGTACTGGAACGCCGCCAACTGTTGCGGTGTGTTGTCCACATAGCTCCCAGTCATCGTGTAGCCCCCGCCGTTCTGCTGCATCGAGTAGTTCAAACGCAACTGCGTATCACTCTGCCGCGTAACCGTGAGCGACAACGCATACGTCCCCGCCGGCATCACGCTCGGCGTGGTTACCGCCGACCCATTCAAGTATGCGCCCCCATTCGACCCGGACCAGAACCCGTTCCCATTCGTCCCGCTCCGACGGAACAGCACCTGCGTAGCGCTGCTCGCCGAATCGCCTACCCAGTACCCCAGCCAGTTCGTGTTCCCCGAATTCCCATTCGCATCGTACAACCCAAATCGAAACTGCACGTTCCCCTGCGTGATCGTCTGGTTAAGCGTCGCGCTGAGCGTGATGGAATCTCCCACCGCATTCAACGAAGTCGGACTGAAGTTTCCCTGCACCGCCGTCGCGCCCGTCGCATTGGTAAGACTAAAGGCGCCCGCTCCGGAGCTGACCGTCCCGCCGCCCGCATCAATCGTCCACCCCGTCACCGCCCCCGCCTGCGCCCTGCCACCACTGAACAGCAACCCGTAAACCGCCGCACTCAGGAGCATTTCCTTGAAACCAAACTTCCCACTCATTCTGTAAACTCCACTCACAAAGTACATCAACTGATACAAAAACATAAAGTGAAGCTACGTAAAGAACAATTAGCTTTTCTGTAAATTTGCTTTAATTTGCAAGAATGCCCCTCGGCACGCCAGCGCCGATCCGATGCCACTGCCGCGCCCAATACCTCACATCGTTCCCTTCGTGTTTCCGGCCCATTTCGCACCCCGAAAAGGGCCCGCATTCCCCCGCCTGAAACTCGTAATGTTCCAATAATCCGTGTAATCTGTACCCAATTCCGGACTCTCGCGTCTTACCAAAGCTGTCCTCAGATGCCCACCATCCCCCCGCGTCACCTCGAACTCCTCACAACTATCTGCAACCTCCCCACCGCCCCTTTCTGCGAGCACCACGTCGCAGCCTGGCTCGAAGCGTGGGCCGATAGTGCCTCCCTCCAACACTGGCGCGATAAAGTAGGCAATCTCTACGTCGAATACCGCCGCGGCCCCAAATCCAAATCCCCTCTCATCATCGAAGCCCACTTGGACCACCCCGGCTTCCTCGCCACTCGCCAATCACGCTCCACACTCCACGCCGAATTCCGCGGCGGCGTCCGACCCTCCCACTTCAAAAACGCCCCAGTCCAATTCCTCGTCAACTCCCACTGGCTCCCCGCCAACGTCCTCTCCGTCAAACCCCGCAAAAATTCCCGCATCCTCGACGTCACGCTCTCCTCCAAACACAAAATCCCCAAATCCTCCCTCGGCATGTGGAACCTCCCCGACACGCAAATCAAAAACAAAATCTTCTCCGCTCGCGTCTGCGACGACCTCGCCTCCGTCGCCGCCATCACCTCCCTCTTCGAAGATCTCCAACACCACAAACAAAATGCCCACGTCATCGCCATGTTCGACCGCGCCGAAGAAGTCGGCTTCGCCGGAGTCATCGCCGCCTGCAAAAACGGCTACCTCCCCCCCACCGCCCGCATCATCGGCCTCGAAACCAGCAAGGGCGGCCCACACGCCCCTCAAGGCGCCGGCGTCATCATCCGCGTCGGCGACCGCACCGGCATCTTCTCCCCTGGACTCACCCACTTCCTCTCCCAAGCCGCCGGCTTCATCAGCGACGACAACCCACACTTCAAATCCCTACGCAAACTCATGGACGCCGGCATGTGCAACTCCACCCCCTTCACCGCCTTCGGCTTCGACACCGCCGCTCTCTGCCTCTCCCTCGGCAACTACCACAACATGCACATCAAATCCGACCTCGGCTACAACGACGCCCCCACCGCTGGAAAATCCAAACTCCTCGCCTCCGAAACCATCCACCTCGACGACTACGAATCCATGATCCAACTCCTCCTCGAAACCATCCGCCGCTACCCCTCCTACAAACCCAACTTCCGCGAACTCCGCGACCGCCTCACCAAAATGCACAAAACCGACCAAGCCACTCTGCTCTACCAAACCGCCCACCCCAACCACATGTAACCCCCCCACCCGCCGCGTGTGCGCGTACCCGCATCATCGCCACCCCAAGTTAAGCCGGCCCGCTCGCCGGGCCGCCTTCCCGCGCTCGCAACACACCACACCTCCCTCACCACATGCGCCCACGAAAACGCTTGCATCGTCGCGCCCCGCGCACATCCTGGACGCTTTCGCCCACCCCATCCCGCACTCATCCCCCCGGACACTGTTTGTGAGCTTCCCCCAAACTCGAAACCTCCCCCAAACCCAAAAAGCCCAGGGATTGCAATCCCTGCGGCCTTTTCCACCCCGCCCCTCGCAAACACCCAACCTCCGGTACCGCGCCCGTCAGGAAGCGCTCACAGGACGCGCCCAAAGAACCAACCCCTCCCCCAAAAACGAAACCTCCCCCAAACCCAAAAAGCCCAGGGATTGCAATCCCTGCGGCCCTTTCCGCCCCGCCCCTCGCAAACACCCAACCTCCGGTACCGCGCCCGTCAGGAAGCGCTCACAGGA
>DATKPA010000052.1:0-18408 GCA_035524355.1 Phycisphaerae bacterium
GCAGCCGCCCAACGGCATCGCCCGTTCCGTCGCCGAGGCCCGCGAGATCGCCAAGAAGATCGGCTACCCCGTCCTCGTCCGCCCCAGCTTCGTCCTCGGCGGCCGCGCCATGGAAATCGTCTCCGACGAAACCCAGCTCAACTACTACATCCAGAACGCCGTCGAAGTCGCTGACGAGCACCCCGTCCTCATCGACTCCTTCCTCGGCGATGCCACAGAAATGGACGTCGACTGCATCGGCGACGGCGAAAATTTCATCGTCTGCGGCCTCATGGAACACATCGAAGAAGCCGGCATCCACTCCGGCGATTCCGCCTGCTCCCTCCCCCCATTCTCCCTCCCCAAGGAAATCATCGACGAAGTCCGCCGCAACACCCTCATGCTCGCCAAAGAACTCAAAGTCCGCGGCCTCATGAACATCCAGTACGCCATCAAGGACGGCAACGTTTACATCCTCGAAGTCAACCCCCGCGCCTCCCGAACCGTCCCCTTCGTCAGCAAAGCCACCGGCGTCTCTTGGGCACGCATCGCCGCCAAAGTCATGATGGGCAAAACCCTCAAGGAACTCGGCATCACCGGCGAAGTCATCCCCACCGACTGGGTCGCCGTCAAGGAATCCGTCTTCCCCTTCAACAAATTCCCCGGCGTCGACGTCATCCTCGGCCCCGAAATGCGCTCCACCGGCGAAGTCATGGGAATCGACAAAACCTTCCCACTCGCCTTCGCCAAATCCCAAATGGCCGCCGGCGGTTCACTCCCCACCAGCGGCACGATTTACCTGAGCGTCCGCGAATCCGACAAACCCAAAATCATCCCCGTCGCCAGAAAACTCGTCGCTCTCGGCTTCAAACTCCTCGCCACCGGCGGCACCCACAAAGCCCTCACCGACGCCGGCATCACCGCCACGCGCGTCAACAAAATCAAAGAAGGTCGCCCCAACATTATCGACACCATCAAGAACAAAGAAGTCGTCCTCCTCATCAACACCCCGACGACGAAGGGCCCGAAGACCGACGAAGGCCAAATCCGCGCCGCCGCCGTCATGCACAAGATTCCCATCATCACGACAATGACCGCCGCCGAAGCCGCCACCGACGCCATCGCCGCCCTCAAAACACCCAGCGAAAGTGGTACCCCGGTAGGGGGGGGTACGAAGGGGATCGACGGCGAAAAAGCGGGTGCATGGAGCGTCAAACCGCTCCAAGACTACTACACCTGACGCGCTCCGTCTTAATGCAAATCCTGCGCACACCACCTATCTTTCCCATTTCAACATTGCCCGCGCGTACGTCCTGCGCATTTCTTAACCATTCCAAAACGCTCTGCTTTCGATTCGCGCAGTTTTCTTCTAGAAAACCTACCCAATCCTCCGCCATTTTTTTTGTATCCCTCAAGCTGCAATTGGTAACTAATTATTGGAAAACAACTTACAGTATTCCGCCAATTTCTCGGTGCAATTCTTGCCAGAATACTTTCCCCGCCCCGTTCTTGGGTTATATTTGATTCCGGTTCCAGAGACGAGAGAGCACAGTTCGCAACCCTGTGAAGTTGGCAGGTTGTATCCAGGCTCCCTGATGGGTTTTACATGGCTCCGCAGCCATCCTTCAGCATCGCTCTCGACCCGACAGCTCCGTCTGCCGCCAGCCGCCCATCCCGGCGATTCCAGCCTGGCAAAACGGAACCCCGCGAGTTTTCGGGATTTAGTCCCCGGCCCTGTGACGCCAACGCACCCGCGTTATCGCCCCAGTGCGCATCGTCGCCAAATATGAACAACAGCACTCTATCGTGTGATTAGAGTAAGTAGGATCGAAAGTTTTGCCCCCGGAGGGCAGAAAGGTACCCCGTCATGATGATCTCTCGTAAAACCCGCGCCCATTTGGGTTTGGCAGTGGTCGCCGCAGCGGCATTCGCAGTTACATCTGCAGCCAAAGCAGACGTGATCGCGCAATGGACGTTCGAAAACAGTCCGCTGACTTCGACCGCCACCACCGTAGCGGCAAATACGCCTTTTACCAACGAAGGCCCTGAAACCGGCTCTGGCTCCGCCATCGGTTACCATTTGACCGCCACCGCCTACAGCGCTCCCGCCGGAAATGGGTCGCCCAAGTCCTTCAGCAGCAATGCTTGGTCAGTTGGCGACTACTATGAATTTGATGTCAGCACCGCCGCCTACACTGGGGTCAGCCTGAGCTTTGACCAGACGGGTTCCGCCACGGGCCCGGCGCAGTTCAAGGTTCAGTACAACGCGGGCAGCGGCTGGCTGGACTTAGCAAGCGGGGCGTACACGATTCCGAACACGACGACGACTGCCTCCGCCGGCACGACGTCGATCGCGTGGAACACCTCGGGCGCGGCCAACACCGCGACGAGCTTTACTTTCGACCTCTCGTCGATCTCGGGCCTCACGGGCATTCGCCTTGTTGACAACGGCACCACGCCGATCGGCACTTCCTCGGCCGTTGGCACCGGCGGCACGAGCCGCGTCGACAACGTGACCTTCACCGGCACGTCCTCCGTGCCGGAACCGGCTACGGCCGCGATCGCCGCGGTCGGCGCCGCGTTCATGATCGGCCGCCGTCGTCGTTAATCGTCCTTTCCTTATGTGAATTGGCGGGCAGCATGGTAATTCCGTGCTGCCCGCTTTATTTTTAGTGGCATGCAAAACCCATCGATCGATCAACTTCTGGACGGGGGAGTGGAAGCTCAATCCGCGGGCGATCTGCAAACAGCGGAGCGATGTTACCTGGCGGTGCTGCAACTGGATCCGGAAGATCCCGATGCGCTTCACCTCCTGGGGATCGTGCATCACCAGTCGGGCCGTCGCAAAGAAGCTCGCGAGTTCCTGTCGAAGGCCGTCGCGATCGAACCGGATGCAGCGCTCTTTCAATTCAACCTGGCTGAGGCCCTTCGCGCGGAGGATGTATTTGAGGAGGCGGCAAGGCATTATGAACGTGCGGAGAAACTTGATTCATCACTGATCGCGGTGCACCTGCCGCTCAGCGAATGCGTCGCATCGCTGGGTCGCATGAAGGAGGCGGCGGGGCACCTTGCGAAGGCGCTTCCCGTAGCGGATGGAATCAAGGACTTGATGCGGCTCGCGCGCTGCGCGCAGGTTGCGGGTGCGCTCGATCTGGCGATTGATGCAGCGACGCGCGCTTCCGTGATGGCTTCTGACAACGTAGAAGTTCTCGACCTGCTCGCCAGTCTTCTCACGCGCAAGGGCACCTTCGCCCCTCTGGTGGAGATTTACAAACGGCTGATCAGTCTGGATCCGATGGATCGTTATTACATCGGCCTCGCTTCCGCGTATGCGGAATGCCGGGATTACGATGCCGCAAAGGCGGCCGCCCGGCATGCGTTGGAATTATTTCCGACGGCGAACCAGGCGCACTTCATTCTCGGGCATTGCGCCGAACGGCAATCCGACTGGCTGGCGGCAGCGCACCATTACGCCGAGGTGGTGAAGGCAGACCCGAAGCATGTGCCGTCGCTCGTGAATCTCGCGGTTGCATTGCGATCGTCAGGATGTCCGTTGGAGGCCCTGGATTGCCTGAGAGAGGCACAGAGGCAGGCTCCGGAGAATTTTGAGGTGGTTTACAATCTCGCGGACTCCTACGAAAAGCTTGGGAAACTCGATGAGGCGATTGAGATGAGCCGCCGGGCTTTGGAACTCAGACCTGATCATCCTTCTGCGATCAATCTGCTGGGTTCGACCCTCCAGAAGAAACGTCGATCTCGCGAGGCTCTGGAACTGCTCGAACCCTTCGTCCAGCAGCATCCCGACGACTGCCTGGTGCATGGCGCGCTCGCGTCGATCTACCTGGACCGTGGGGAACTTGCGAAAGCGCGTGAATCCTTTCGCCGCAGTGTCGATCCCTCGGCGCCGCAGCCGCCGGTGAATGGCAACCTGCTGTTGAGTTCAACCTACGACGATACGCTCTCGCCTCGCGAGCTATTCGATTTGCATGTGGCGTGGGGGCTGCAGCAGGGCGATCCCGCGCTGCCGGCGCCTCGCATCGCGGATCCGAACCGGCAGAAGATTCGGATCGGTTATGTATCGCCGGACCTTCGCCAGCATTCCGTGGCGTTCTTCATCTGTCCCGTGCTGATGTTTCACGACAAATCAGCTTTCGAGATCTACTGTTACGCGGACGTTCAGAACCCGGACAAGGTCACGGAGATGTTTCAATCGCACGCGGATCACTGGCGTAACATCGCAGGCGTTCCGGATGAGCGGTTGTTTGAGATGGTACGGAGAGATGAGATTGACATCCTCATCGATCTTGCGGGGCACACCGGGGGCACACGACTTCCGTTTTTTTCGCGACGACCCGCTCCGATCCAGGCCGGCATGATCGGGTATCCCTGCACCACTGGCCTTCCCGCCATCGACTACCAGATCACCGATCCGATCATTCACCCACCGGGTTTGAACGAGCCCCTCGCCACGGAGAAGCTGGTTCGGCTACCGCACATTTTTGCATGTTATCGTCCGCCTGACAATGCACCGCCGGTCCAGCCGTTGCCGGCGCTTACGGCGGGTCACATCACGTTTGGTTACTTCAACAATCTTGCAAAGTTGCGGGATTCGGTTCTTCGAGCATGGGCGCTGATTGCGGCGAGGCTCCCGACGGCGCGGTTCGTCATTCAGACATCGGCGCTCGACGATCCCGCGGCGCTTGAGATCGTCACCAATCGCTGCCTTGCCGCCGGAATGCCGCAGTCGTGCCTTGATATTCGCGGTCAGTCGTCGCTCTCGCGTTTTCACGACGACCTCAACACGGTCGATATCGGGCTGGATCCGTTTCCGTTCAATGGCCATACGACTTCCTGCCAGATGCTGCACATGGGGGTACCGATCGTCACGCTGTCGGGCAAGACGCGATCGAGCCGCATGGGCGCATCGCTCATGTGCAATCTCGGGCTGCAGCACCTGGTTGCTCACTCGCCTGAGGAGTACGCCGACATTGCGGTACGCCTGGCGTCTGATCTTCCGAAACTGGCGGCGATTCGGGCGGCATTGCGTGATCGAATGGAAACCTCCCCGATCATGAACGCACCGCTTTACGTTCAGAATCTTGAACGTGCTTATCGCATGATGTGGCAAACCGCACTAAATGCGGCGAATTAACCGCGTTGGTCTCGAACATATCGGCGTGCCACTGTACGCTATCGCTCATGACCGGCATCAACACTCATCTGGAAACGGCGCTCTCGTTGCAGCGTCAGAATAGACTCGATGCGGCACTTAGTGCTTACCGCGCAGCGCTTCGGGAGCAGCCGGCGAACCCCACTGCAAACACCGGCGTTGCGATCATTCTTCAGCAAATGGGGAAGCTTACGGAGGCGGAAGCGCACATGCGAACGGCGATCGCCGCGAGCGCTGACAAGAGCGTGCAGTTCGGAATCCTCGCATCGAATCTCATTGAGCAGGGGCGCGTGGAAGAGGCGTGCGATGCGGCGAATGAGGCTTGTCGGCTGAATTCGGCGATTCAGCAGTTGCAGAGCAATCGGCTGCTTTACAGCACCTATGATTATCGCCTGACCACCGATCAGCGCTATGCGCTGCATCGGGAGTGGGGGCGAGCATTCTCTGCCGGCGCCGTGCCTTCACCGCGTGCGGTTCGGTCGCGTGAAGCCGGGGGCCGCCTTCGCATCGGCTATGTTTCCGCAGATTTCCGCAATCATCCGGTCGCCACGTTTCTCGAGCCGGTGCTTCGGCATCACGATCATGCGGCATTCGAAGTGTTTTGCTACAGCGATGTGTTGAGCGAGGATGCCACCACGGCGCGCCTGCGGCAGCTTGCCGATCATTGGATCTCGACACGCGATAGCGGCGGAGGGGTGATGACGGATGTCGCTCTGGCGGGCCGCATCATGCAGGATGACATTGATATTCTGGTCGATCTCGCCGGGCACACGCAGGATAATCGGCTTGGGCTCTTTGCGGCGCGGCTCGCCCCTGTGCAACTGTCGTTCATCGGGTATCCCTGCACGACGGGGCTGCCGGCGATCGGGTATCGCATTTCCGACGCGCTGCTCGATCCGCCCGGAGATGATGATGCACTTTACTCCGAGCAGACGCGGCGGCTTCCTGCGTTCTGGTGCTATCAGCCGCCTGATCCCTGTCCGGACATCGCTCCGCTGCCGAGTTTCAGCGGGGCGCCGTTCACCTTTGGGTCGCTGAACAACCTGGCGAAGATGAACCGGATCGTGATCGACACCTGGTCACGCATTCTGAACGCGGTTCCGAATTCGCGGTTGCTCCTGAAATACAAGGCGTTTCACGACAGTGCCGTGCGCGAGCGGTTCGTGTCGGCATTTGTGCAGCGTGGAATCGATGCCGGCCGCATCGAAGCGCTTCCCGGTACGTCCGTGAAGGAATACATGGCGGACTTCAACCGCATTGATCTCGCGCTGGATCCTTTTCCGTTCAACGGCGGCACCACGACGTACAACAGTTTTTACATGGGCGTGCCGATTGTGGCGCTCGAAGGGCGGGGGCATGCGGAGCGGATGGGCGCCGCGCTGCTCCGCCATGTGGGGCTCGACGATCTCGTGGTGAGCACGCTCGATGGGTATGTGGAACGGGCGGTGGCGCTGGCAAATGATCGTGCGAGTCTCGCAGAGATCCGCGCCACGCTGCGTGATCGGATGACGCGCTCGCCATTGATGGATGGCCTTGCATACACCCGGGCTTTCGAGGCTTCGCTGCGGGACATGTACGCCGAATCCGCCGCGCGATCTGCCGAGAGCACCCGCACACTCTCAACAGCGCCATCGGTGAGGAAGCCCATTCGCATCGAACGCACGATGCATCCGTCTCCTGCTGGGGAAACGAAATTCACCCTCTTAATGGCCGGGCGGGATCGAGAACGTCGGGCCGCCGCTACTGCTCAGCTCTCCGAGCGATTTTTGGCGCACGGTTTCGAACTGCTGTACATCAACGATCCGCCGTCGCTCGCCGCCGCCTATAACGCGGCCGTGAATCAGGCCGGCAGCGAAGTTGTCGTGCTCATTCACGACGATGCACAGTTGCTTAACGAAGACGCTCCGCAGCGCATTCTCAATCATCTTGTCACCTTCGACCTCATCGGCATCGCCGGCACGACGCGCCTCGTCAGCGGCGTCTGGTCCCGCGCGGGGCAGCCGTACATTTTCGGACAAGTCGCCAATCCGCCGCCCGCTCCGGTGCGCGATGGTTACAACCTGTGCGTGTTCGGCGGCATCACCGCCATCGTCGGGGATATTCAGGCGGTGGACGGTGTGTTTATCGCCGGCCGCCGCTCTGCCTTCCGGGAAATCGCGTTCGATGAAACGACCTTCGACGGGTTTCACCTTTACGACACGGATTTTTCGTTCCGCGCCCATCGCGCGGGTCTCAAGCTCGGCGTGGCGAACGACATCCACCTGTTTCATCAGTCCGTCGGCAATTACGACGCGGTCTGGCGCGACTATCACGAACGCTTCCTTCGGAAATTCGCAGGTCAGCTTCCGCCGGTTCCGCAGACGAAGGTCTGGTTCGCCCAGATCTATTGCCGCACGCTGGAGGAACTGCGTGAGAAGATGGCGCGAAACAGCTCAGCCGCCCGTGGATTTACCTACTGACGCATCTTGCATTTCCCCTCCTGCTGCTTCAAAATCTTCTGAAAGCTTGTGAAAGCAGTACACCGTCCTCCGTGCAGGATCTCGCCATGACCGATTCCAGCGTCTCTGCCATCACGATCGCACGCCGCGAGTTCGTCGATCTCTGGGGTCAAATGGCCAATCACTGGGGCATCAACCGCACGATGTCCCAGATTCATGCCCTGCTGATGATTTCGCCAGAGCCGCTGACGGCGGAGCAGATCATGGAGGAACTGCAGATTTCCCGCGGCAATGTGTCGATGAATTTGCGTGACCTGATCAACTGGGGCATCGTGCGGCGCACGAGCCTGCCGGGCGACCGCCGCGATTTTTTCGTGACGGAGCAGGATGTCTGGTCGATGTTCCAGATCATCCTGCGGGAGCGGAAGAAGCGTGAGCTCGATCCGCTTCTGTCGCGGCTCGACGAATGCATGGCTCGTGCGGGGAGGAAGCCGGAGACGCCGGAAGACAAGGCGGCACATGAGTCGTACGTGAAGCGCGTCACCGAGCTCCGCGATTTTTTCACGACGTTCGACCGCCTCTCCTCCGCGCTGCTGGATAATCAGCCCGGCAGTCTTGCCAAGGCGGTCAAGCTGATCGATAAGCTGGTATGAGCATGAAACGAATTGCCGTGTATTGCGGGTCGAGCTCCGGCTCGGATCCCGCCTATCTGAATGCTGCGGACGCGCTGGGCCGGACGCTGGCGCGCGAGAAGATCGAACTCGTCTATGGCGGCGGGGGCGTGGGGCTGATGGGCCGCGTGGCGAGTGCGGCGCTTGATGCCGGCGGTCACGTGATCGGCGTCATTCCCAAATTCCTGCTCGAAAAGGAAAAGGGCGATCTTCAGTTGCCCGACCAGCGCGTCGTGACTTCCATGCACGAACGCAAAGCGCTGATGGCGGATCTGGCGGATGGGTTCATCGCCATGCCCGGCGGGTTCGGCACGCTGGAAGAGCTCTGTGAGACGGTCACCTGGGGGCAGCTGGGATTGCACGTGAAACCGTTCGGCTTGCTCAATGTGGCCGGCTTTTACGATCATTTCCTGACGTTCCTGGATCTGGCGACGGAGCGCCAGTTCATCAAGCAGAAGTATCGGGATCTGGTGCTGACGGACGGCGATTGCACACGCTTGCTGGACAAGATGCGCAACTGGCATCACGCCGCCATCCCCCAGCGGATCACCGCGGAAGGGACGTGAAAGTGAGGGCTGGGGCTCAGGGCGGGAAGACGACGTAGCGCAATGCGCCGTGTGTCGCCAGCCCGGCGATCAGCCATCCACCCGCCGCCAGCATTTCCCCGACAATCAGGCCGATGAAGAACGGGCGCGCCCGGCGGAACCCTCCCGCACCACCGTATCGCAGCAGCAGTTTCTTGATTCCCCATCCCAGGAAAATGGAAAACCAGAACGCCTGCAGCGGCCCGGAATTCATCAGCAGGAGTCCGATCGGGTGGAACGGCCAGCTCACCCACATCACGCGGCCGACCATCAGCAACCCGACCATCACCGCGCCGAATCCAAAGCTGAGCCAGGAGCCGGAGACCGTTGTCTGCGGTGCGGTGTTGGTGAACGTGTAGGTTTCCTGCATGGCGTCGAAGGGCATCTGATTGCTGGCGTATCCGTCGAGCGAATTGCGGCCATAGGCGTAGCTGATGAAGTGGTGCGAAAACCCGGAGACCAGCACGCTGACGAAGAGCGCCACAAAGAGCCAGCGGAACCACTGCGGCCGGCGGCGCGAATCGATTTCCTGTCCCATCCGCAGCGCATTCACGGCAAACGGCATGAGGTTCTCACGCAAATCCGCGTAGAAGATCCGCGAGATTACCTGCGACCAGTAATAATTCAGCGCGTTCACCAGCTTCGGGCCAAGCAGTGAGCCGATCAGATTGCCCGGCCACCACGTCGGGCCTACGAAAAACAATCCGGTCTCCGCGACGATGCGGGCCATCAGCGTCATCAGCACCGTCCCGACGCCCAGGAGCAGAATCGCCAGCAGCGGATTCATCCCCACCGTCACGAGCCATCCGAAGCTCACCACCCCGCATACGGCAAGACCGACAACCATCGCCCGGTAGGTCAGCGGTTCCGCTTCGTCGCGTGGCTCGCCGCGCCAGGCAGCGTTCAGCACCATTCGCAGATGCCCGCGCGCCAGCCAGAGCAGCCCCGCAAAATAGCCGAGGTAAATTCCCATTCCGCGCGCCTGCTCATTCTGCGCCGGATCAAAGCTCGTCTGCGAACAAATCACCCGCACGAGCCCATTGAGCACGATGAACAGCCAGAGCGAGAACGCAATTTCCGACGGCACGAAGAAGCAGATGCCGATGACCGAGAGATAAATCCTCGCCGCGCTCAGATACGGCGGCAGCGCATCCCACGGCCGATCGGTGAACGCGCTGTGAATATCAAACCGCAAATCCACAAACGGCACCGCGGAATACCGCTGATGCAGCCCGGCGAGCAGATACACCACCAGCGGAATCCCCGCGCCCGCCCACAGCACCGGGTTTCGCCACAACCGGTTGAGCCACCGCCCGCGCTCCGGCGTCGCCATCAGCTCCAGTGGAATCGTCGCCAGCGGGAACGTCAGCCGCTCGTGATGCACCCATTGCTTCCGGAAGATCGCCGCGACAAACATGGCCGTCCCGAGGATCGAGGCGATCAGCACGCCCCAGAGCAGTGAGGGGAGCAGGAACGCCACGATCGGCACGTGCGACCCCTGCACCGGATCGATCCCCAGCCAGTAATTGGTCACGATCGGCGAAGAGAGGTCCTTCGTCGGCACCAGCCAACCGGGCATCAGCTTCGCGATCGGTTCCAGCCAGGGAAAATCCTTCACCAGCCAGAACGGCGAAACCAGCATCGGCTCCAGGTACCGCATCAGCCCGCTCGACGGCGCCGCCGCCCCGACCATCATCATCGTCATGATGACCACCAGCTCACCCGTCGACAGCGGCCGGCGTGTGAAGAGCATGATCGCGGGATTCACGACCAGGATGAGAATCACCATCAGCGAAATGATGCCGATGGGGAAATGATTCCCGATGAACGAGGTGTTCTGAACGACATAGTCGTTGTATGGGGTAAGCGCCGCGACGAAGGCCACCATCCCCAGTCCAATCCAGATGGCCCGCCGGGTCAGCGCGAACCGCTCCCCCAGCCGCCGCATCACGCGACGGTCCATGCCCTCCCCTGAGGGTGGGGGCGTAGGCACAGGCTGCGAGGGAAAATTGACCGAATCAGTGGTCAAATCCCACGGCTCCTCCGGCCACTTCATTTCGCGCAATGAAGCGGACCGTTCGCTGCGACTTATGACGGAACTTTCCGCCATCGGGGGGCCTCCTGGACCGTTTCCAGCAGAGTGCCCGTGAGTTTTATCGACACGCCGGCAGTTGTGCTGAGAGGGAAAAAGCCTCCCAACCTGGCTGCTCCGCGGACATTCTAGGCGCAGGCCGCATCGCTTTTAACGACTCACGGGTGATTCATCCAAGGAAACGCGTCCGGGAATACCAAAGTTGCCGGCCATTGTTGGATGTCCCAGATGCCGTCCGAGACTCACTATCGTGCCCTGCAAAAACAAAAAACCGAGAGATCGGAAATCTCTCGGTTCTCATTGCTCATGTCAGGGGCGTGTCAGGCGCTTTCCTTGATCGGAATCGGCTTCCGGTCGAACAGCGCAACTTCGCCTTTGACCACTTCTTCCGTGATCACATACTTGCCGCGCTGCTGCAGGTCCGGAAGCTGGTACATCAGGTCGAGCATGATTTCTTCCATCACGCTCCGCAACGCACGGGCACCCGTATCCCGTTTGAGCGCCCGTTGCGCCACCAGCTTCAGCGCCCCCTCGGTGTACTCGAGTTCGCATCCTTCCATCTGGAAGAACTTCTGATACTGCTTCACGAGCGCATTCTTCGGCTCGGTCAGAATCTGGATCATCGCCTCGACCGTCAGCGGCATCAGCGGCGCCACCACCGGCAGACGCCCGATGAATTCCGGGATCATCCCGTACTCGATCAGATCGTCCGGCGTCACCTTCGCCAGCAGCTTGCCCTTGTCGTTCTCGGTTTCCTGGCGGCCGACAGCTTCAGAACCGTACCCGATCATCTTCCGGCCCAGCCGTTTGCCGATGATCTGGTCCAGCCCGACGAACGTCCCGCCGCAGATGAACAGGATGTGCGACGTGTCCACCTGAATGTACTGCTGTTCCGGATGCTTGCGGCCACCCTGCGGCGGCACGTTGGCAACCGTGCCCTCAAGCATCTTGAGCAATGCCTGCTGCACGCCCTCGCCCGAGACGTCCCGCGTGATCGAGACGTTCATGTTGGTCTTGCCGATCTTGTCGATTTCATCGATGTAGATGATGCCGCGCTGGGCGGATTCCAAGTCATAATCCGCGCTCTGCAGCAGCTTCAGCAACAGGTTCTCGACGTCTTCGCCGACGTACCCCGCTTCGGTGAGGGTCGTCGCGTCGCCGATGGCGAACGGCACATTCAGGCACCGCGCCAACGTCCGCGCCAAAAGCGTCTTGCCCGAACCGGTCGGCCCGATCAGGAGGACGTTGCTCTTATCCAGCTCGATCTCTTCCGTGGCCGTGGCCGTCGCCCCGCCGCCGGCATCCGCATGGGCCAGGCGCTTGTAGTGATTGTGCACCGCCACCGCCATTGCGCGCTTCGCCGCTTCCTGGCCGATGACGTATTGATCCATGAATTCCTTCAACTGCCGCGGCGTCGGGATCTGCCCGAACATCGGCCGGCTGCCGGAAACCTTGCGCTTCTCCTGCCGGAAAATGTTCTGGCACAAATCGGTGCAGTTGGAGCAGATGTAGATATCGTTCGGCCCCTCCACCATCGGGCCCACTTCACGCGACGACTTGCCGCAGAAGGAGCAGTTCGTCACCTTGCGTCCGCGGAATCCCCCGCCGCCGCCCGATCCGCCGGTGCTCCCCGCGCTGGGTCCTGTCGGCGGCGTTGTGCCCCCGTTACCGCCACTACTGCCTGCTTGATTCGCCATGAACCTGTTTCCAGTGAAGGGTTTTCGAAGATCGATCGGCCTGACCGCAGGACGCGTCCTCTTATCGCACAAGCAAAAAACACAAAGCGGTCAGCTTGATGCGTATCATAGTAATTGTCGGCACTCAGGTCCAACGGCGTTCAACCTTTTCGGGCCTTTCCAGGTGGATTAGGAAGGCTCTTCCTTTTCAGGAGGAATCGCCGGAAAGCCCCCGCTCCCCTTCGCCTTTTTCTCTCGTGACGCCAAATTCGACTTCACCTTGTCGATCACGCGCCGCTTGGTGATCTCATACTCCTCCGAGGTGATTTCGCCCCGATCCCGCATCTCCCTCAATTCGGCCAGCGAAAACCCCGCCGATGCTTCCGGCTCATCGTTGGCATTCAGCCGCCGGCGAATCATCATGATCCCAAATCCGCCCACCACCACCAGCACCAGCAGGATCGCCAGAGCCTCCAGCAACGTCGTGCGGTTTTCCGGGGTTAAATCGGCAAGCATCCACAATCCGCTCATGCCACTACTCTACCGCTTACACTCATCCCGCTCCACTTTGCTCGGTTTACCGCCGATTGGCGGTTTTCAGTCATGAGCCAAACCTCTGCCGCCTTAAGGAGGAACTCCGAACAACCGCCTCATCGTCTCTTTCATCTCGCCCGCACAATCCGCAGCGCCATATACGGCCGCCCCGGCAACGTGATCTTTCCATCTCCCTCGACCGGAAACCCACTCCCTGCGATCTTGGCGGTGACAAATTCCCGCTCCACCGGCGTGATCGTCATGTTCCATGTGTCCAGAACATCCACGTGGAACCGCATCCCCTCCGTCAGCGCTTTCTTCGCCGGCGGATTCCGCGGCAACCGAAACTGCCATTCCGTCGGCCGCTCCTCCCCAAAATAGACCAGGTAATACTCCCCCGCCTTCCCTCCCATATGCGTTTCGTAATACTCATCAATCGGCTCAATTCCGTCCGCTGGCCCCGATTCCAGAATCTTCTTCAAAAACGCCAGCCGCGCCGGGCTCGTCCCTCGCAGGATGCCGCCCTCGCTCGTCCAGGAAATCTTCTCCGGATTCGAATAGGTCTCCCCGTGCCCCACGTACGTCCCGGCGATCGTCCCCAGCCAGAACCGCTTCACCATCTCCTCGCCGGTGAGCTGCCCCCAGCGCGCATCAATATTCCCCTCGTAACAGATCTCATCGTACATCACCGGCTTGGGCCACAATTCCCGATATAGCACCGCCCGCCCGAAATCCGCCACCGCCGACCCGTTCTGAATGCTCGCGTGCGTCACCCATGGCTTGTTCGAATCGTAAAACTTCGCCGCGTTGTGAATCGACCGCTGGTGCCCGTACGGATCCTCCGCCTGCACCAGTTGGAAGAAATGGTCCCAGTCCGCTTCGGTTTTCCCCTTCACTTGCCCGTACTCGTTCGCCAGCGACCACCACACGTTGTGATACGCCGCCAACCGTCTCACCACGTAGCGCAGGTATCGATCGTCGCCTGCGTTGTCCAGGCTGTCGAACCACGCCATGGCCCCTTTCTTGTACGGGTTGAACAGGATCGGCTCCGCTTCGATTCCTATCGCCTGCAGGTCCTGCACCCGCTTCTCGAAGTGCTGAAAGAACGCCGGATTGAACCGCATCTCGTCAAATCTTCCGTTGGCATCCTGGTCGTACGGATATGTCAGCGGATTCGAATTCCCCTCCAGCACGTTCATTCGCACCTTGTTGAACGGCGACTGCCGCAATGTCGCGAGCGTCATCTCCTCCACGTTCTCCGGCTGATTCGCCCACGCATAGCAGGTCGTCCCGATGGCCACAAACGGCGTCCCATCGGCATACGCAAAGTGATGCACGTTCGCCACCCGCACCGGACCGTGATTGCCTGCGCCAGGCGCCCCGCACGAAAGCTCCCCGCCCTTCCCGTTCAGCTCGGGCCGGTTGCTCGTCGTCTCATACCGCCACGTTCCCTGTTCCTCCGGCATGAACCGAATGCGATAGGTGCCGTCCCCGTCGTAAAAGCCCCGCACGATCACTTTCTTCCCGCTTCCGTCCACCCGCTCGAAGCTTGCCGACAATTCCACATCGACAAACGGATTCCCCTCGCGCGGCCCCGCAAAGCTTTTCTCGAACATGCCCCATTGTTCCACCACCTGCGGGGCCGACTGCGTTTCCTGAGCAAACGTGCCGATGGGTGCCAGCGCCAACCCCAGAACCACGATCGTTCGAGCCACCGTCCGCATGCACCGTCTCCATATTCAGCGAGTTCCTGACGCTCACAACAACGGCAATCGCTCGTTCCGGCAATGGCAAAATCGGTTCGAAAAATGCTAAAAACTGCGCCGGCCTAATAACTCGAGCTCGTCGTCTCCGGCAATCCGCGGAAGCCGTAGGCCTTCACCATCGATACTTCACGCAATAAGATTCCGTGATACCACGCCGGCATGCGCTCCACCGGCCCCACGCGCTCAAACGCACTCCGCAGCACCGCCATCACCTTGGCCTGGTCGGACACGATCACAACGACCATCGGCCGCCCCGCAAACCTCAGGTGTCCCGCGTCGTCCGCCTGGTTCAATCCCGGCCACAAATCGTACTGGCTCTGCCGCTCGCCCACGTTCGACATGATGCAATACACAAACGGCTGCCCCGGCAGATAAAACGCCAGCGAACTGCTCGTGTCGTAACGCGTGGTGACGACCAGCGGCTGCTGTCCCGTTTCCTTCCGTAATTCTTCCACCTGCTTCTGCACCACCGCCGCGCGCTCCGCAAATCCCCGCAGCTTCTTTGCCGCCAGATCCCACCTTCCCGGAAACCAGAGGCTCTTGGTGTACTGCGGCGTTCCCTTCAGGCCATCGAGATGCCGCGCCGCCAGCGGATAAAACCGCTGCAGATTCATGGCCAGCATCGTCAGCGCAAAGCCCCACGCGATCACGTTGGTGCCCCACACGCGCCATCGCTTCCGCATCAAGGCATCGGCGGCATTCCATCCCTGCACAAACACGCCGGCGAGCAGCACCAGCCCCGCAAAATAACTCGCCGCCGGCCAGTTCGGCTCCGTCCCCTTCCAGAAGTTCATGAGGAAATAGAAGACCCACAGCGGCAGCGCGAAGCTCAGCAGAAAGACCCAGCGGGTGCGATCCTGCGCCAACTCCGTCGCAGCGCTCGCTCCCAGCGGCATGATCGCGCTTTTTCGCCCCAGCTCCCGCGCCCATCGCCATGCCACGACCACCCCGATCACCAGCAGCACAAACATCGCCCCGCCCATCCCCCCGGCCTGACCCCCAAGAAAATTTCCGAATCGTTTCAGGGTCTCCAGTGCGTACGATTGCTTCGCCTCCGCCGCCCCCACGAATCCGCCCTGCGTGCCGATGTGCTTGAACATCACCCACCCATGCTGCCCGTTCCAGATCACCATCGGCACAAAAGAGAGCAGCACCAGCCACAGCGCCCCCAGCGAATGCCACCGCTTCACGCCGCGCCGAATCCCCTCGTCGAACATTGCCCCGAGCGCCGCACAAATCGGCACCGCGATCAGCACCGGCTTGAACAGCATCCCCGCCGCGCAAGCCGCTCCCGCCAGATACAACCATCCGGCCCAGGGTTTTGTGTTTTGTGTTTTGCGTTTTGCGTTTTCTTCCACCGCCCGCCACAGACAGTACACGCTCGCGGCCCAGCACAAATACATCGGCGAATCAATCGTGATCAGCAGGCTGCCGACGGCGAACATCGGCACCGCCGCCGAGAGCACGATCACCGCCAGCGCTGCGCGATCATCGCGGAAAACCCGCCGTGCAAGGAACAAACTGAGCAAACCGGACAATAAACCGAAGAGCACCGCAGGCATGCGGACAACGGGCATGATCGACCCGCCCAGCTTCACCGCCGCCCAGATCACCCATGCAATCCCCGGCGGTTTCGAGTAATAGCCGTAGTCGAGGTGGCGCGACCATTCCCAGTAATGGCTCTCATCTTCCGACAGATCGAGCGGGCAGTTGTGCCAGAGGTAGAACGCGTTGGAGGCGGCCCCCAGCACCACCAGCGCGATCGCCAGCCACAAACACCACCGCCGCCGCGTCCATGCCTCCCGCCCGCCCCCGGCTGTTTCTGCCTTCGTTTCCATCATTCCGTGATTGTAATTGGTAATGGGCGTCGTCGCCGCCGTTTCACTTTACGATTCCGGCCGATCGTAGACGCGCTCCTCGACGTGCTCCCGCTTCCCCTTCAGGTGCGACACGACGCGTTCGACGTGCACGTGGCAGTTCTCGAGGAAAACCTTGTAGCTGCGCTCCCCCCCTTGCGTTCCGGCGATCGCGGTGCCGACGACGTAGAGGCCGGGCACATTGGTTTCCATGGTTTCGGGGTCGAGCGTCGGAACTTCGCTAGGGTCGTTGAGGGTGACACCGGCCATTCTGGCGAGGGACATGTCGGCGAGGTAGCCCGTCATGAGCAGGACGAAATCAACTTCTGCCGCTTCGGGGCCGGCGGGGCCGGACATGAGGACGTGGTCGGGTTTGATTTCGACGAGGTTGCGGCTGAAGAAGGGCAGGATGGCGCCGGATTTGATGAGGGAGGAGAACTCGGGGTAGAGCCAGTACTTGATGCGGTCCTTGTCGACTTCGGCGCCGCGGTAGCAGAAGAGGACTTTGGCGCCGGCGCGGTGGCAGCGGAGGGCGGCTTCGACGGCGGAGTTTTTGCCGCCGACGATCATGACGCGCTGGCCGAAGTAGGTGTGGGGGTCGCGGAAGTAGTGCGAGACGTGGGGGAGATTTTCGCCGGGGATGTGGAGGAGGTTGGGGCGTTCGGTTCCGCCGGTGGCGAGGATTACTTTTTGGGCGTGGTGTTTTTGCGGCTCGCCGAGCAGTTGGCCGGCGATGTTGCGCTGGGAATGGACGACGAAACCCTCTCGATCCCGTTCGATCCCCGTCACGCGCGTGTAGGTGTGGATCTGGAGGTTGAATTGTTCGACGACGGCGCGGAGGTAGGCGAGATATTCTTCGCGCGTGGCTTTTTCCTGGAAGGGGGTGACGAGGGGGACGCCGGCGATGCTGATGCGTTCGTTGGAGCTGAACCAGCGAGTGCCGGGCGGCCACCATTGCATCGTGGCGCCGATCTGGTGGGCTTCGAGGTGGCGGTAGCGGAGGCCGGCGCGCTGGAGGCCGACGGCCATTTCGATGCCGAGGGGGCCGGCGCCGATGAGGAGGATGTCGGTGGGGGTGGGCATGTGGACATGATAGGGGAGGTGGAGGTAATTTGTAATTCGTCGCTGAGGGGTCACAATTGTTTAGTGAGACATTCAGTGGGTGAGGACCAGTGATTCATGGGCAAGAGAGATGATCCATTCGAGCGGATTGAGGCGATCGTGGGGGAGGTGGAGGACTTCATGGAGGCTCGCGATGCGTTCTTTGCGCACTTAAAGTCGCTTCTGAAGTTGCCGTGCGAGGTGACGGGGGGAGAGGATTTCAATTGGGAGGAGGGGTACGTGTTTGGCTGGGGGAGCAAGCGGGAGTATGAGGAACTCAAGAAAACGCAGCCGTCGTATCGGGATCGGTTTCAACTTCTGAGCATTGATGGGAAGCGATATTCGGAGTGGGCGATATGTCCGAGGGAGGATATCGCGGCGATTGTGAGGCGGATCAAAGATGGGAAGCAATTTGTGCTGGGGTTGTCAGAGCTTGAGGGAACGGACAAGAATTCGGTGAATTTTCAGCTTCTCAAGGATTTCGCGGTGTTTTTTGCAAACTACCGGTGAGTCGTGCACGGACGATGGGGCGCGGGGGGGG
>DATKPA010000053.1:0-15362 GCA_035524355.1 Phycisphaerae bacterium
TGAGGAGAGGGGGGGGATCTGCAGACGCGGCAGTGGTGTACGCCGCCGGGGGGGCACGTTGCGGGCGACAAAGTCGAAGGAGACGTGCTCGAAGATTTTTTTGTGTTGGTTCCAGTAGATGAAGGGGATTCCGGCGATGTGGCACCCGGCACACGTCACCCCGCCTGGGCCTGCGCCGGGATCAGCGAGGTCTCGATCCGTTCCAGTTGTGCCGCGAATTGCGTATCGTTCTGCCGCAGTTCCCCCACCGTCTTGATGGCGTGCATCACGGTGGTGTGATCGCGCCCGCCGAAGTAGCCGCCGATTTCCTCCAGCGAATACCGCGTCTTCTGCCGGGCGATGTGCATGCACACCTGCCGGGGGAGCGCGATCGACTTGTGCCGCTTCTTCGACTGCAGATCCGCCAGCCGCACGTTGTAGTACCGCGTTACGGCCTCGATGATCTGCTGAATCGTGACGATCCGCTCCGAGGGCGGAACCAGATCTCCCAGTGCCGACCGCGCCACGTCCATGTCGTACTTCCCCCCGTTGAGCATCGCATACCCCTGGATTTTCGTCAGCGCCCCCTCGAGCTCGCGCGTATTCGATTCCACCCGACGGGCAATGTACGTCACCACTTCATCCGGCAGCGTCACGCCGCGCAGCTTCGCCTTCTTGCTCACGATCGCAATCCGCGTCTCGTAGCACGGCTTGTCCACGCGCGCGACCAGCCCCGAATTGAACCGCGACACCAGCCGGTCCTCGAGATCCGGAATTTCGTTCGGCGGCGCATCCGACGACAGAATAATCTGCTTGTTCGACTGGAACAGCGTATTAAACGTGTGGAAAAACTCCTCCTGCGTCCGGTCGCGCCCGGCGAGGAAGTGAATGTCGTCGATCACCAGCACATCCACGTGGCGATACCGGAACCGGAACTCCGACATGTCGCCGTTCTGCACGCATTCCATGAAATGGTTGATGAACGTGTCGCACGAGAGATACAGAATTCGCGCGTCCGGCTGCCGCCGCAGAATGTCCTGGCAGGTCGCCTGCAGGAGGTGCGTCTTTCCCAGCCCGCATCCGCCGTGAATGAAGAGGGGGTTGTACGCCCGCCCCGGTTTTTCGGAAACCGCCGAGCACGCCGCCGTCGCCAGCCGATTGCAGGGGCCGGTCACGAAATTGTCGAACACATAGTCCGGCGAAAGAATCACATCGTCATAGGCATCGCCATAGCGAGCCAGCCCGCCCCCGGCGTTCGGTCCTGTGACAAAATTCACCGTCACCAGGTTTCCTGTCACGGCCTGCACGGCTTCGTTGAAAACCTCCCGGCACTTTCCCATCAGGTACTGCTGCTGGATCATCGTCCCCGCCCGCACGGTCAGCACGCCCCCGGCAAGCTCGCTCGCCTGCAACTCATCGAACCATTGGCGAACCCAGGAGGAGTGAAGCCGCGAGATGTATTCGAGAGTTTCTTTCCAGACATTCTGTGCGTGCGCTGCGACGTGCAGTGTCGACGGGCCGGGCATAACTGCTCCTACAGGTTGCTCCGCGCTCGGCCGCAGGCGCATGGCGCAACTCAGCCGAATGGAGCAAATCATCGCCGGGATGAAGGGGTGGAAGCGTCCTGCTGCCGACCGAATCACGTCTTGCGGCGTGGATCCGAGTGTAAAACGCGCCAGCGGATATGTGCCGCCGCCGCAGTGAAAACGCAATCGGTTCAACCCATCGCGCTGACCTGTTCGCCGGCACCGCAGAGACCGCTGGAACAGAAAGCGAAGATACGAGTGTGTCGCGCAGGTGTCAATTACTTTCCGTCGCGACCATGGAATCTTCGCTGCCGGGAGACCATTGCATGTCTCCCTGTCGAAATTACTTATCGCTCGCCAACACGTTTTAGACCAATTTTTTTTCGGGCCGGGAGCGATGCCGACAGCTTGTCCGTCCGCCCGCCCATGGAATCGTCAATCTGTTGCTCAAACGCAACGCCGTCGCGTCCGGTTACCTCGCCGCGACCCCTGTTGCGGGGAGCCGACACTCGACCGCTCTCAGCAAGGTACCCCCGGGCCGTTGATCTGCCGAATCCGCAACGCTCGCTCCGCTATTTCGTTGACAATCTGGGTAACGGCACCCGGCGGCATCTGCTCGGACACCTTCCGCTTCACCCCTTCACACGCCGTTCGCACCTCTTCCGACCCCATCATCCCCTTCAGCACCTTCGCCACCCGCTGCCACTTGAACATCCGTGGATACAAATAATCGCCAACCCCCAGCCGCTTCACCCGCGCTGCGTTGTCCGGCTGATCGTGCGCCATCGGCATCATCAACTGCGGCACTCCCGCCGCAAAGCACTGGGCCGTCGTCCCGATTCCCCCGTGATGAATCACCGCCGCCGCCCGCGGAAAAATCCGGCTGAACGCCAGATAGTCGTACGCCTCCACTCCGGCCGGCAGCCGCCTGGGCAACTGGTCCACCTGCCGCGTCACCACCACGGCCCGCTTCCTGATCGCAGCACACGCCGCCAGCGACTCGCCAATGAACCGCCGCGACTGCACATTCGCCGACCCCGGCGTAATCACCACCGGTGCCTCCCCCGCACGCAAAAACGCCTCCAGCCGCTCGCTCGCCGGACGCACGTCCGACTCGTCATACAGCGGGAATCGCGTCAGCACCGCCTGCTCCGGCCAGTCCTGCACCTTGCGCGCATACCACTCCGGAAACAGACAAATCACTCCGTCCGGCGAATTCCACCAATATCTCATGATCCCCCGCACCGGATCCTCACCCGCCGGCCCTGCCTCCCTCCTCAATCCATTGATCGGCCGCTTCAACTTCCTATCCACCTGCATGTGCACCAGCCCCATCACCCCCTTCCGCACCCACCGCGGCGCTTTCACCATCCACTCCGCCCCCGCCGCCGCCACCGGGCTTTCCTCCACGCTCAGGAACACCTGCGGCTGCAAATGCACCGTCAACAGCGGCACATCCATCGCTTCGCTCAATACCCGCGACCCAAACGCCAACGCCCCACCGATCATCACCGTCTCCCACGGCACGATCTCCCGCCGAATCACCGGCATCGCCTCCCGCGCCCACCGGGGCACCCACGACGCCAGCAGCTCAAACCCCTTCCGCGGATGCCACAAATGCGGATGCTCGATCAACTTCTCCTGTTCCGCCCGATCCCCGTACGGCACCGTCCGCAACCCCGCCCGCCGGGGCATGTCCGCCACCACCTCCTGCGCGATCATCACCACCTCGTGACCCGCATCCCGAAGCAATCGCCCCAGCCAGACCAGGGGATGCACGTCCCCCGCGCTCCCCAGCGGAGTGATGATGAACTTTATCCGTCGTTCTGCATCCACGAGTATGTCCCTGTGAAGCGACCCAACCCAGAGACGCGACGGCCGCACAGACCATCCGCAGAAAAGTTCATCGAAATAAATGTCCTCCCCAAACCCCCCGTTCTCCACAAACTCGTAGACCCCAGACCCCAGACACCTATACCCCCATCCGCTCCCCCGCCTCCTGTGCCGCGTTCAAGATTTCCTGAATCCCCCGATCGCTCATGGCGGCTGTCATGGTGTTGGTGATCTCGATCACACTCACCCGCTTCGGAAGGATAATCCGCGCCGGAACCCCCACCGCTGTCGCCCCCGCAGGCACATCCGTTAGCACCACCGCATTTGCGCCGATCTGGGCGTGGTCCCCGATCACAATTCCCCCCAGGATCTTCGCCCCCGCCCCAATGTCCACGTGCCCCCCAATTCTCGGCGCCCCCGGTTCGCTTCCCCGAATCCCGATCGTCACCTGTTGAAAGATCATGCAGTTCACCCCCACCTGTACGTTCGGATGCAGGATGATGCCGTTGGCATGCGGAAAAATAAGGCCCCCGCCGAGCTGTGCATCCGGCGGCACATCGCAACCGCACAGCATGTTCCACAAACGCACCCGCACCGCCGCCATCCACCGCAGCGGAGTGCCCCACACGCCCCACGCCCTCCACCGCTGATACGACCGTATCGCCCGCACCAGCCGGCCGCCGGGGCTCCACCGCAGCCACCCGATGCGCTCGCGCGACCAGTCCGCTTCGCGCGCACAAGGACGAGAATCCATCATCTGTTGTACTCCCACTTCGCCTTCCACCCCTCACTTGCTACGGATGGATTTCCCCCCCGGATGGCTCGACCGCTTCTCCGCGCGGGTCCCATATTGCTTCAGAAATTTTACATCTCGTTAGTTCCGCCACTTCTCCTCTTCCGCAATGCGCCGCCTCCGGGTACGCTGCCCTTTCAGTGCCCAGATATTCCGTTTCCCGGAGAATTGACATGCAAGGTCACAACAAACGCGCCCTCATCACCGGCATCACCGGCCAGGATGGCTCCTACCTCGCCGAACTCCTCCTCGCCAAAGGTTATGAAGTCCACGGCATCATCCGCCGCTCCTCCTCCTTCAACACCGAACGCATCGACCACATCTACCAGGATCCCCACACCCCGCACCCGCGCCTGACTCTGCACTACGGTGACCTCACCGACGGCTCCTGCCTCCGCGAGGTCCTTTCCAAGTGCAAGCCCACCGAAATCTACAACCTCGGCGCTCAGTCCCACGTCCGCGTCTCCTTCGACATGCCCGTCTACACCGTCCAGACCGATGCCCTCGGCACCATCATGCTCCTCGAAGCCGTCCGCGACCTCGAAAAATCCACCGGCTACCCGGTCAAGCTCTACCAGGCCTCCAGCTCCGAAATGTTCGGCAAGGTCGTCGAAACCCCCCAGAAGGAAACCACCCCCTTCCACCCCCGCTCCCCCTACGCCTGCGCCAAGGTCTACTCCTACTGGCAGGTCGTCAACTACCGCGAGTCCTACGGTACCTTCGCCGTCAACGGCATCCTCTTTAACCACGAATCCCCTCGCCGCGGCGAAACCTTCGTCACCCGCAAAGTCACCCGCGCCGCCACCCGCATCAAGCTCGGCCTGCAGGACAAACTCTTCATGGGCAACCTCGACGCCAAACGCGACTGGGGCTTCGCAGGTGATTACGTCGAAGCCATGTACCTCATGCTCCAGCAGGAAAAACCCGAGGACTTCGTCATCTCCACCGGCGAAACCCACTCCGTCCGCGAGTGGATCGAAGAATGCTTCTCCCTCCTCGGCCTCGACTGGAAAAAACACGTCGAAACCGACCCCCGCTATCTCCGCCCCGCCGAAGTCGACCTCCTCCTCGGCGACTGCTCCAAGGCCAAAAAACTCCTCAATTGGGAGCCCAAGGTCAAATTCAAAGAGCTCGCCAGAATGATGATCGAATCCGACCTCAAACTCGCCGAGCGCGAAAAGGTCCTCCGCGACCACGACCACAAAAAATAAGTGCCTTGGGCATCCTGCCCATGACGGCCCGCAGGCCGTGCTTGGCGCGACTTACCTCAACCTCACCACGCAAAGCGTCCGTGACCGGAACAACACCTTCCCGGTGGCCGGCAACCCGTCCATGCAGCGAATGAACGCGACGTTGTATTTGCTGCAGCGCACCTCATCCGGATTCGCCGCCCGCGTCCCCTCAAAAATCGGCTCCCAATACGCGCGCGAATACAACGTCCGATCCATGTCCGGAAAAGTAAACACCACATACTCAATCCCCTGCCCCAGCAAATACTCCCGCATCGCACCCGCCCCTTGAAAGATCGGCATTCCGGGAGGGGGATTCACCGCCCCCGGCACATCCGCAATGAAAATCGGATTCCGCGAATAATCAAACAGCACCGGAAACGAAGTCGCCGAAAGCATCGTCGCCCCCACCGGAACCGCCCCCTGCGCCTCCCGGTAAACGCCCTCATTCTGCGCCACCCCCGCCAGCGGCGATTGCTCTTCCTCAACCCACACCTTCCCCCGCTCCCCAACCGCCCACTCAATCCCCGGCACCAGATTCAACGCCGCCGTCAGCCCCAGCACCGCCACTCCCGCCCACCACTGCGTCTTCGATCCCGGCTGCACCACCAGCCGCAACATCATCACCGCGCTCACGCCGAACACGACCGGAAAAACCAGTCGATAAAGATTCGTGTACTCCGTCAGCGTAAACGACAGCAGCGTCAGTACCACCGTGAGCATCGCCGCCACCACCATCGGCAGTTCCGCACGCCAGAATCGCCGATGCACCACCAGCAGCAGCGGCGCCATCAACGCAAAACCGCCCGGATACCCGACAAACCCCACCACCCACCGCACTCGCTCCCACAGCGTGAGCCCTGAATCGAAATACAGATAGTCCGCCCGCTGATTTCCCCGCCACAGCGGAAACAGCGGCGTCCCCGACGATTGATCCAGCACCACCGCCCACCCAACGAGCGCCGCCGCGCAACTCCCTACCGCAATCACGCAGTCCACTGCATGCCCCTTCCGCCGCTCCCGCTCCCGCACCGCGCGAACGCCATAAAAAACAATCAGCGTCCCCTCCGCCCCCGGTAGAAAATTCGCCCGCATTGTGCAAACCGCCGCCGCCACCACCCCCGCCACACATGCCACCCACCGCTGATTCTCCTCCCCCCGGCCCAGCCCCAGCGTCCGCAGCAGCGTCAGAAACAGCACCACCCCCGTCATCTCCGACTGCGTGTTCAGCGTCGTCACTGGCACCCGCGGCACCAGCACCAGCACGATCAACGCGATCCCCGCCGCCACCTGCTCCCGCCTCCCCGCCGGCCGTACCATCTCAAGCAAGAGTCCGACAAACAGCAATCGCCCCAACCCCATTTCCAGTATGTCCGCGTTGAAAAACGTCCCGCCGAGCAGCACCATCGCTTCCAGCGTCTGCTGCCCCCCATACGTCACGATCCGCCGCAGCGAGTACGGCTCAATCAACGTCCCCGTGTGCAAAATCTTCTGCACGTACACCAGATAGTTCGGCAGGTCATCCCACCAGTTCAAGTCCCACGTCACCACGCTCGTCGCATACAAATAAGCCAGCAGAACGCCGAGCAGCACATAACTCCACGCGATCCCCTCTCGCTTCTTCACCGGCCGCCGCGTCTGTATGCGACTCCACGCCTCCAGCCCCGCCATCCCCAACCCAATCAGCGCTATCGCCGTCAGCGCCCGCTGATCCCCCATGTGAAACGCCTCCAGCACTCCCGAAATCCCCAGCACCGCCGCCATCCCCCACCCCGCACGCAGCGCCCATCCCACGCGCTCAGGACCCACACCCACCGCGCACCGCACCAGTTCACCCCACCCAACCCACGACGCCAGCACCACCACCCCCCACACCGCCGCCTCCCAATATCCTCCCGAAAAAATCATCATCGCCGTTCCATCAATCCAGTTTGATCACCCGCACCGGCCCAAACACCTGCGTCCGCTCCGGCATCGCCAGCGCATCAATATTCTCCTCCATCTTCAGCACCACCGGCGCCAAATTGTGCTCAATCACGTCCCCCATGAACAGGTGCTCCGGATGACCGCGAAACGCCACATACACCGGTCGCGAGTACAACCCCGCCGCCTCATCAAAATTGACGGCGAGAATGTAGTGAATCCCCTTCGACAAAAAATACGCCCGCACCGCCGCCGGACCGCTCAACACGGGAATCCCCGGATCGGGCGCGACAATCCCCAGTTCATCCGCCAGAAAAACCCTGTTGCGCGAAAAGTCCAGCAGCGACGGCAAACTCACCGCCGCATACACGCCCTCCCCCGCCGGTATCGCCTGCTGTGCGCTCACATACTGATCGACCAGCCGCGGCGGCGCAAACACCCGCGGCTTCGTGTTCCACGTCACCATCTCTTCCACGCTCCTGGCATGATTCCCCCACGCCGCCGGCACGTTCAACGCCAGCATCATTACCACCCACGCGCTCGCCACTGTGCTTCGCCAACTCCACCGCCCGCTTCGCAACGTCAACCCAATCGCGTACAGCGCCGCCGCAAACAGCATCGGAAACGTATACCGATACAGCGTCGCATTGCTGATCGCCGTAAACACCCACGCCACCGCCAGCGACCCACAAATCGCTCCCGCATAAATCGCCAACCCCGTTCCCCGGAATCGCCGCCGCCATATCAACACCACCGGCACAATCAGGACGACTGCTTTCCAATACGTCAGATATCCCGTGACAAATGCCACCTTCTCTCCGAAGGTCATCGCGCTCGCATACATCGCGCTGAACTCCCCCCGTTGATTCCCCAGCATCGCCGGATAAAACAGCGACCGCGACGACTCCCACAACGCCCCGGCCCACGGCACAACCAACACCACCATGCTCCCCACCGCCACCGCGCCCTCGCCGAGCCGCAATTGCCACACGCCTCGATTTCGCCACGCCCGCACCCCATACGCCACCACCAGCACCAACCCCGCCACCGGCGCATAATTCATCCGCAAACTCCCCAGCCCCGCCGCCACCACGCCCGCCATCACCGCAGAAGAAAGCCGACGGATTCGAATCCGTCGGTCCGCCCCTCCGCCGCCAAGCATCAACGTCCTGAGCAACCCCAAAAACAAAACCACCCCCGTCATCTGGCTCTGCGTATTCACCCGCGGCACATCCACCAGCAACCCCGCCAGCATTACCGCCAGCACCACCGCCGCCCGCCCCCTCCCAGGCTTCCCGCGCCCCTCCGCCATCATTCCCCACATCAACCCCGCCAGCACCACGACCGACAGCCCCTTGTCCACCAGCATCCCGTTCGACTCCGTCCCCACCGCCATCACCTCCCCCTGCAACAACCACTGCCCCCCGTAACTCGACAACCGCCGCAGGCTGAACGGCTCATTCAAATTCCCCGTCTGCACCATCCGCTTCACCAGCGGCAAATAAATCGGCATGTCGTCCGACCAGTTCAAATCCACCGACGACGTCGCTCCGACGCTCCCCAGATAGGCCACCACCACCAGCACAATCACCGGCAACTTCCAACCCCACACCCCCCGCCCCACGCGATGCTCCGCACGCGCCGCCTTCGCCCGCGGCCCCCCATAGACGATCAACAGCCACATCGCCAGCCCCGCCATCACCATTACCTGCAGCACCGTCGCCGTCGCGATCTGTAAACAGACCAGCAACCCGCCAATCGCCAGCGTCACCCCCATTCCCCACGCCGCCCGCAGCCCCCAATCAATCCTCTTTTCTTTCGCCAAAAGCATCCCCGCCAATGTCCCCCATCCCACCCACGACCCCAGCACCGCTACACCCCACACAGCCGCAATCCAGAATGTCAAAACGCTGTCCAACGATTTCACGCCTCACCTGCTTGCGTCGATGATCGCCGCACCATATCGTCGGCCGCTCCCTGGCACAATGCACGTACCGCGGGCTTCCAGCCCGCACTTCCCGATTCTCGCGAGGCTTCTCATGCGTTACCTCATCACCGGCGGCGCCGGATTTCTTGGCTCCTTCGTCACCGAAAAACTCCTCCAGCGCGGCGTCGATCGCGACAACATCATCATTCCACGCCGCGCCCAGTGCGACCTCACCCACGAAGCCCCCGTCGCCGACCTGGTCGGGAAGGTCAAACCCGACATCATCATCCACCTCGCCGCCGAAGTCGGCGGCATCGGCGCCAACCGCGAAAACCCCGGCCGCTTCTTCTTCGCCAACATGGCCATGGGACTCCACCTCATCGAACAAGCACGCATCCACAAAATCCGGAAATTCGTCCAGGTCGGCACCATCTGCGCCTACCCCAAGTTCACGCCCGTGCCGTTTAAGGAAGACGACCTCTGGAACGGCTTCCCCGAAGAAACCAACGCCCCCTACGGCATCGCCAAAAAAGCCCTCCTCACTATGTGCCAATCCTACCGCCAGCAATACGGTATGAACGCCATCTATCTGCTCCCGGTGAATCTCTACGGCCCACGCGACAACTTTGATCTGAAGTCCTCCCACGTCATCCCCGCCCTCATCCGTAAGTGCATCGAAGCCAGGCGCCGCAATGCCGGCCACATCGAAGCCTGGGGCACCGGCAGCGCCAGCCGCGAATTCCTCTACGTCGAAGACGCCGCCGAAGGCATCATTCTCGCCACGGAAAAATACGACAAACCCGAACCCGTCAATCTCGGCGCCAGCCGCGAAATCACCATCAAAGCCCTCACCGAACTCGTCGCCAACCTCTCCGGCTTCAAAGGCCAAATCCAATGGGACCCCTCCAAACCCGACGGACAACCCCGGCGCTGCCTCGACACCACCCGCGCCAAAGAACAATTCAACTTCTCCTCCCAAACCTCCCTCGAAGACGGCCTCAAAAAAACCATCGCCTGGTACGAACAACAGAACCCGTAGCGTAATCGCCGGCTCAACAACCCTCCGCGCAGGACACCGCCGCCCAGATCGCCGCACAACTCCCTCCCCACAAAAAGCCCACGCGCTCCGCCCCGTGCGTACCCACAACCCCTCGTACAGGCGCGGCCACTCCCCCATGCAGCAGGGGGGTAATCGGTAAAGCGTCAGGGTCAACCCCTTTCAATGTCGTACAATGCATGCCTTCTCCACGGAGGGCTGCATGAACGTCTTCGAACTCCTTGTCGTCGTCCTTGCCATCGCCGGTGCCACCGCCGGCTGCGTCGCAGGTGCTTCCCACGGTATCATCGGAATCGCTATAGGCCTTCCCACCGGCCTGGCCGTCGGCTTCGCCGCTGCCTATGCCCTCTTGTTCTGCATCGCACTCCTGTGCAAACTCCTCTTCGGCGGCCCTCTATTCGGACCACGCTCCGCCCAGCCTAAAAACAACCCCTTCAAGTGAAATTGCATCCCTCACCCCCGAAATCGGCGCACGCCTTTGCAATCCCGTCCGCCTCCCCTACGACCGCCCCTGCCCCGAACGGACAAACGCCCCGAAAAAGAAATCCACCACGCCGCACCAAAGGCCCCTCCCGCGCCCTTATTTGGCAACTCGCCCGCCCCGCCAACCCCTCCCGTTAGCCGTCGCCGCAGCGGCGACGTTCCACCCCCCCAATCGCAAGTACATGCCACACCGTGACTCAATGCCACGCCCACCGCGCGCCAGCGGCCGCAAAATTTTCCCTTGAATGTACGGAATAAGTTCGGTATACTCCTGTACTGAAAATCCGGGGAGGGCGGATCATGCAACCATTGCTCATCGGTACCGCGACCGTCAGGGAGCGCATCTCAACCACCCGCCCACCCGGCACTCTCCCCGCGCAAACGATCCAAATCCCGTCGACCCCTCCCATTTCACATTCCCCAACAAACCCCCCAAGGTACCCGGGGTATCGAAGCGGAACGAAGCGGAATGACGCGGAATGCCCCCCAAAAAGCCCCTCTGATACCCCCAAATACCACACCCAATCCCCATTTCCACCTCAAAAAGCCACTTTTCACCCCCAAAAACGTTTTTCCATCGCAAAAACGCGCGCAACTCCAGCAAAAACATCTCATCGTTCTGCATTCATCCTTCTTCCCGACCTCTCGCCCGCCTCACATCCACCCGATACTATCCCCACCATGCGTATCCTCATCATTAACCAGCCGTTCTATCCCGATATCGTCGCCACCGCCCAGCATCTTGCCGACTGGAGCGAGCATCTCACCGCGCAGGGGCATGAGGTGACCGTCATTGCTTCTCGCTCCGTCTACGGGAAGCAGGGGGCCAATCTGCCCAAACGCGATACCTATAAAGGCGCCACCGTCTATCGCGTCGGGGCGAATTTATTCAAGAAGGGGCGAATTCTCACGCGGCTCGTCGACTTCGGGCTTTTTCATTTTCTTGCCCTCTACCGCGCCCTCACGCTGCCGAAACAGGATGTCGTCGTCTGCCTCACGACGCCGCCGTTCATCGGGCTGGTCGGAATGCTGACCAAATGTATCCGCGGCTCGTGCTACATCCAGTACGAAATGGATCTTTACCCGGACGTTCCAATCGCGCTGGGCGTCATGCGAAAATCGTCCCTGCCGGCCCGTTTCTTTGATGCCCTGCACCGCAAGCTGCTTCGCTCGGCGGACCGGGTCGTCGTCCTGGGGCGCTGCATGCAGCGCGTGATTGCCGCCAAGAATATCCCTGCGGAGAAGCTCGCCCTCATCACGCCGTGGGCCGATCCTGACGAACTCGCGCCGGCGGCGCGGGAGTCGAACGGGTTCCGCCGGCAGCAGAACCTCGCCGACAAATTTGTCGTCATGTACTCCGGGAATCTCGGTCTCGGGCACGACATCACCACGATTGCCGCCGGCATGCAGCAGCTCGCCAACTCCGCCGACCCGCGTGACAAGACCATCCATTTCGTTTTCATCGGCGGCGGCAAGCGCATGCAGGAAATCGAAGCGTTTGTCGATCAGCACCACCTGCAGAATGTCTCGATTCTGGATTACCAGCCGCGCGAAAAGCTTGCCGAAACCCTCTCCGCCGCCGACGTGCATCTCATCACGCAGGCCCCCGGCACCTCGGGCCTGATCGTCCCCTCCAAGTTCTACGGCATCCTCGCCGCCGGCCGGCCTTCCATCTACATCGGCCCCGCGGATACCGAAGTGGCGTACGCCCTGACCGAATCCAACCTCGGCACGGTGCTCCCGATCGGCGACGTCCAAGGCTTCCTCAACGCCCTTCATCAACTCCAAGACCCGTCCAACGCAACGGAATTCGAAGCCCGCGCCCGGGACGTCCTGCGGCAAAACTTCAGCCGCCAGGTCAACACCGCCAAGCTCACCGAACTGGTCGAATCGCTGGAGGCTCCGGCGGCGAGTGCGCTGCGCCATCGGGCGAGTTTCGTCCCCCCAGGCCGCCGCTCCCAAAGAAACTCTGTGTAGGCCGGCGTAACCCGCCGATTTTTTCATCGCCCCTTTTCACTCCCCATTCATGGGGCCAGGTTCCCCATCCACTGGCTGTACCACCACCGTCTCGATCCCGAAATCCTTCGACAAAAAGAGAGGCGATCACCCTTTCAAATTGGGGCAACGCCCGCAAATCGCAATACGCCGTCTCAAATGCCCGCCGCGCCGCGTGGCGCTTCGCCGCGAAATCCTGCGGCTCCTGCAGCGCCTCGTCAACGAAGCGCACCAAACCGTCCACGTCCGCCCCGCGCAAACTCACGCCGCACCCAAACCGCTCAATCGCCTCGTCCACGTTGCTGGTCTTTGGTCCGACGTACACGATCGGCAGCGAGCTGGCGAGGTTCGCATGCATCTTGCTCGGGCTCATGACTCCCAGCATCTCATCCGCCAGGGTGATCAGCGCGCAATCCGCACTGGCCATGACGCTGGAGGTCATCTCTTTCTGCACATACCCGTACAGCAATAGATTCTTTAGCCCCTCCCGTTTCCTGGCCTCCTCCAGCCAGGCAAAGCGTTTGCCGCCGCCGACAAACAGGAACGCCACCGGCTTCTCGCGCAACCGCTTCGCCGCCTCAATCACTGTTTCGAACGGATGCCCCACGCCGGCGTTGCCGAGGTAGAGCAGCACAAATGTGTCCGACAGCCCGATCTTTTCCGCCTCGGCCCAGGGTGCCACTGGCCTCGCTGCGGGAAATAACGCTGCCTTTTCGAAATTCGGGATGATCGTCATGGCCAATCGACCCTGCCCGGGCCCGTACTGGGACAGCAGCAGATCCGCCATTGCGGCATCGAGGCAAATCAAATGATCCAGCCGCCGGAAGAGCGAACGATTCATCGCCCGCATGCACCGGCTGGCGAGCCCGCCCCGTTTGAGCACCCCCGCGCGCTCTGCGGCATCCGGATAGCAGTCCATGTTCCACAGCACGATCTTTGTCCGCGGATGCAGCAACCGGTGGATCACCGCCGTCCACGCGATATACGGCGGCGTCGTCAGGGAAATAATCACATCCTGCGACGGCAGGCGCAGCATCCGCCACGTCGCCAACAGGTAAAAACTCGCGTAATCGATGCATCGCTTGAGGATCGTCTTCTTCCCGAGCCGGGGCGTCCAGACTCGGTAGATGCGGGGATTCGCGCCCGATTTCCTCTCCACACGGGACGCCTGTACGTATCCCCCTTGACTGGTCACAACAGTGACCGCGTGCCTGTTCGCTGCCAGCCCCTCGGCCAACGATGCCGACAAGTGCGCCGTGGGACTGATATCCGGCACGTAGAATTGATTGATAATCGTGATCTGCATGGACGCCCCGTCATACGCGGTGATTGTCCACTGCCGCCTTCGCGATTTCGTGGGTAATCTGCTCAAGGTTCCGCGTCAGCTTCCAGTTCGGGAAGTGCGATTGAATCTTCCGCAGATCGCTGTAATAACAGACGTGATCGCCGATGCGGGCCTGATCGGTGTACGTCAAATTCGGGCGCTTCCCGGTAATCCTGTGAATCAGTTCGACACATTCCATCAGGCTCGCCGCGTTCCCCTTTCCGCCGCCCAGGTTGTATACCTCCCCCGGCCGGGGGTTTTGTGCAAAATTCCAGAACAGATTGATGACGTCATACGAATGAATCTGATCCCGCACCTGTTTTCCCTTGTACCCATACACGGTGTAGGGTCCCTCCCGCAGCGCGACCAGCACGAGATAATTCAAGAATCCATGCAGCTCCACCCCGGAATGCTGCGGGCCCGTGAGGCATCCGCCCCTGAAGATTCCCGTTTTCAGCCCAAAATACTTGCCGTATTCCTGCGCCAGCACGTCGCCCGCCACTTTGGACGCTCCGAAAAGCGAATGCAGGCAATGATCGATCGAAAACGTCTCCGGAATCCCATGGGCATACGCCGGATCCGCATACTCCCAGCGTGTTTCGTCCTCCCTCAACTGCACATGGTTCGGCCCATCCCCATACACCTTATTGGTGCTCATGTGGCAGAAGACCGCCTCTGGCGCAAACTGCCGGCACGCCTCCAGCAGGTTCAGCGTCCCCACCGCATTCACATCAAAGTCATCAAAGGGGCGCTTGGCCGCGAGGTCGTGGCTAGGCTGGGCCGCCGCGTGAATGACCAGATCGAATTTCCCGGAGCGAAACAATTCCAGCACAGCCGCTCGATCCCGGATATCGATTCCCTGATGCCGATACCGCCGACAAGCAGCCTCCAACCGCTGGCGATTCCAAGTGGTGTCCCCCTTTGGCCCGAAGAAATCGGCGCGCATGTTATTGTCCACCCCCAGCACATCAAACCCCATGCGGTCGAAGAAGACGACAGCCTCAGAGCCAATCAGTCCACTGCTGCCAGTCACCAGCACGCGCATGGCATGGCCCCATTGTTAAACACGATCTCTGCGCGGTGCTGCACCACGCTTTCAAAGCTACACATATAGAATTTGAGATGTAAGCATATCGACTTGTGGATCGGAAGCAAACCTTTCCCCATCTGCAATAGAGAATTTAATTTTCCCTTTAGCGATGCTGTCTCAACGCATCATGCCCTTCCGCAATTTGCGCCGCGTGATCATCTTTGCCGGGTTCGGGGGGGGGGGGGGGGGGGGGGGGGGGGGGG
>DATKPA010000054.1:0-36960 GCA_035524355.1 Phycisphaerae bacterium
CGAACCCAAGGGCGTCGCCGCGAGGCGGGGTCTGAAAGCAGGGGTAGGCAAAGACGCGGGCCGATGAACAAGAACCGGATAGGAGGCGTGAGGGCCGGACGAGCAGGCATGAATCTGCGAAGTCCCAATCCATCAAAGGCCCAGAACGTAAATCCGGCGGTCGTGCGTCGCAAGTCGTCGAACTTATCGCGGGAGGTCTGTCGTGCTGTTCCGGTGCGTTGCCGGGACTGAGCGATCCGCAAGGGTCGTTGATCGCCGGACAGAAGTCAGCAGAGGGCGTAGTACCCGCCGTGAGCCCACTGGGCGTTGGGCGTGGGAAGGCCCAAACGGTATGGAGCGGCAAGTAGACGGTGCGTTCCGATGGACGGTAAGCGGCAGAATCAGGAGGTCGGGCGTCAGCTCGAACTCCCCTTCACGCCTGGAGCCGAGGGTGAAGCCCGAAGCGAAAGCGGCGTGAGGGCCGAACCGTTCGTCTCGTCGCACAGGCACGAAAGCCCGACGGAATCTTTCAGCGTGATGCAGGAGGTGCTCTCGGCAGAGAATCTCAGAGTGGCATTGGGGCAGGTTCAGGCCAACAAGGGATCGCCGGGGATCGACGGGATGACCGTCGAGGAGCTACCGGCGTATCTCAAGGCGCACTGGCCCCGGATCAAAGAGCAACTCATGCAGGGCCGTTACAAGCCGCAGCCGGTCAAACGGGTAGAGATACCCAAGCCCGACGGCGGGGTGCGCAAGCTTGGCATCCCGACGGTGCTGGATCGGTTCATCCAGCAGGCGGTATTGCAGGTCTTGCAAAAGCGTTGGGACAAGACGTTCTCCGAAAGCAGTTTTGGCTTTCGGCCCAAGAGGAGCGCCCATCAGGCGGTGGAGGCAGCGCAGCGCCACATCGCATCAGGCCGTTCCTGGGTGGTGGATATCGATCTGGAGAAGTTCTTCGACCGGGTCAACCACGACCGGCTGATGGGCCGGATCATGCAGCGGGAGAACGACAAGCCCCTTTTGAAACTCGTCCGCGCGTACTTGAACGCGGGGGTGATGGAGAACGGGGTGTTGGTTCTGACGGAGGAAGGCACGCCACAGGGCGGACCTTTATCCCCCTTGCTCTCGAATCTGGTGCTCGACGAGTTGGACAAGGAACTTGAGAGTCGCGGCCACGCGTTCGTGCGATATGCGGATGATTGCAACATCTACGTGCATACCGAGCGTGCGGGGAAGCGGGTGATGGAAGGCGTGAGCCGGTTCATCACCGAGAGGCTCAAGCTGAAGGTCAACACGTCTAAAAGTGCGGTGGCCCGCCCGGGCCAGCGCAAGTTCCTGGGCTTCTCCTTCACTGGCGGTCGTGAACCCAAAAGGCGCATCGCGTCCAAGGCCATCGTCCGCTTCAAGGAGAAAGTGCGGGAATTGACCAGCCGAACCAAAGGGCAGAGTCTGCGGCAAATGAAAGTGCCGCTGAATCAGTACCTGCGGGGCTGGCGTGGCTACTTCGGCTTCTGCCAGACGCCCAGCGTGCTGGGCGAACTGGACGGATGGATCCGGCGACGTCTGCGCAACGTCGCATGGAAACACTGGAAACGAGGACGGCGTCGCTTTGCGGAACTGACCAAACGGGGCGTAGGCAAGGACCTGGCGGCCCAAACCGCCGGGAGTTGTCACGGCCCATGGCGGATCAGCAGAAGCCCGGCGTTGTCCATCGCCTTGCCAAACCGACTCTGGGACCTGCTGGGCATCGAACGCGTTTTGCGGACAAGATGAAGTGTAACCAGCCGAACCGCCGGATGCGGACCCGCATGTCCGGTGGTGTGGGAGGGGAGTGACCGCGAGGTCACCCCCTATCCCGATGCGCTCCACTCGCTTGCATAAATGTCAATACAACCAGCGAATCACCACGTTTTTGTTGACCCCCAGTTTCACACATCCCGACTGCACAAACTCTGAACGATACTTTATCTCTCTTTTATTTGCCTCGACCCATCCTTGGGCTACACTTCACCCGACTCTGTTATGTACATCTTTGAGAAAAATCCTCCATAATCTGTTGCCTTGGAGGTAGTTAGATGCTGTTCCGACACGTCTGCCGCGCACTTCTGGCACTATTGCCTGCCGCGGCCGTGATATCCCCTTCGCTTGCTGCCTCGACCACCTGGAACGCCGGCACCGGCCTTTGGAACTCCGCCAACTGGTCCAACGGCCTCCCCGACGCTTCCACCGATGCTCGTATCGACAACAACACATCAATCAATTCCGTCGTCACCCTCTCCACCAACGCCGCTGCCGCCAGCCTCGTTCTCGACATGAATGACACGCTCGTCCTCGGCGCCGGTGCCGGCGTCACGCTCACCACCACCTCCATCGGCAACGCCGGCAAGATCGCCACCGGCTCGCTCTACGCCAGCGTCTCCGCCTCCGGCATCCTGGTGAACAACGGCATCCTCGAAGCTACCGGCGGCTCCACCCTCTTCCTTGACTCGCAGGCCCTCGTCAACAACGGCCTCATCACCGCCGATGCCCCCGTCAGCGGAAATGCCGCTCACATCGTTTTGAATCACAGCAACTCCTTCGACGGCTTGAGCGTCAGCGGCGCCGGCAACATCTCCATCGCCGATTCCGCCACGCTCCTCCTCGAACATCCTGTTGCCCTCTCGACCACCGGCTGGCTCGACGTCACCGGCCAACTGCAGATCGCCGCCCCCTCCTCTCTCTCCGTCGGCGCCCTCCACGGCGATTACAGCGGCTCCATCTTCTCCACCAGCTCCACCCTCTCCACCCTCTTCGTCACCAACGGCAGCGCTTCGCTCGCTTTCGCCGGAACCATCGGCGGCAATCTCTCTCTCGTGAAAACCGGCGCCAACACACTCGTCCTCGACGGCAACAATTCCTACACCGGCACCACCGATGTGTACGACGGTTGCCTCCAACTCGATAATCCCACCCTCACCACCGGCGGCGCCGGTCTCGGAAACCTCACGGTTCACGCCACGGCCAGTCTCTCCGGCGCTGGTTCCACCCTCTGCTTCACCACCATTCAATCCGGCGCCATCCTCTCCCCCGGCGACTGGGGGCCGGGGAACTTCACCGCCGCCAACTCACTTCAACTTCTCGCAAATTCGACGCTCCTCCTCGACATCAGCAACGCCGCCGGCTCGAGCGATTTTCTCACCATCACCGGCGGCCAGTTCTCTGCCGACTCCGTCAACGTGCAGTTCATCACCCACGGCGCGCTGACTCCGGCGAAAAAATATCCCCTCCTCAATTGGACCGGCGCTTCCATTCCCTACCCCATCTCCGCCGCCTCGTTCCACCTGGTCAACGGATCCGCTCACGGCTTTTTCACCGTGGATTCCAACGACAGCACGCTCTTCTTCGTCGAAACAGTTCCCGGTGACGCCAATCAGGATGGCCGCATCGATCTCTCCGATGTTTCCGTCGTCCTCAATAACTTCGGCAAAACAACCTCACTCTGGACCGACGGCAACTTCGACGGCCAGCCCTCCATCGACCTCACCGATCTTTCCGATGTGCTCAATGGCTTCGGAACGACGGTCAATCCGACCGTGCTGCCCTCCACCGCCAATACAGTTCCGGCACCCGAACCCTCTTCTCTTCTCGTCCTCACCCCGCTCCTCTTTTTCCGCCGGCCACGCATGAGAACACGCTGAAGCAACCCAGCCTGCCTGCAAAAAAATCGGCGGACGGTTTTCGCCGTCCGCTTTCATCTTCTGCTTATCTTTCTTTCATGCAGCTATCACGGAAACGCCGGCGGAATCGGATTCTCATCCTGCTTCGGCTGCGGCGAATTTACCGGGGCCTGAGCCACGTGTACCGAACTCGAGCCCGGCTGCGAGATGTCCGACCTCGCCACATCGCTCAGTGCCATCCCATACCCTACCCCCAACTTCAACGAATCTGCCGCTTCCCCATTTCCCGGAGGCGTAATGTTCACCGCATTCGCCGACAGAACACTCGGAGCACTCGGTTGCTCGTCCACACGGAATTTCGTCACGCTTCCATCGTTCTCTGCAACCTGCGGCTCCACGGCCACGCCGCGCATCGCTGGATTGTTAAGCTGTTCCTGCCCATTCACGAGGTTCACCACGTGTTTCCCACCGCCCGACCAGGCCTGCCAGCTATAACCGAGCGTCGCCGCGACGACCAGCGCCGCCGCAATCGAAATCGGCTTCCCCCAGCGACGGAAAATCGAAACCCTCCGCCCTCCGACCGTTTCACTCTCCAGCCGCCGCGCCAGTTGCTGATCGAATTCATCCCAATGGATCATCGGAATCCGATTGCCCCAATCGTCCAGCATGTCCTGAACATCGTGCTGCTCCTTGTAGAGCGCACGCGCCGACGGATCATTCAGCAGCCGCTGTTCCAGCGATTTCTTGTTCGCCGCGTCCAGGCAGCCATCCACGTACTGGCTGATGAGGTATTCGAGATGTTGCGTATCCGTTTTCATGTTCTTCCAACATTGCGGGGCACGGCGATTACAAATACGCCCCAAGACTTTTCCGCAACTGCTTGCGCGCCGTGAACACATGCCACTTCACGGCCTCAACCGAACAGTTCAGCACATCGGCCACATCTTTCTGCGGCATCTTTTCGATGGCGAACATCACCAGGGCCAATCTCTGTTTCTCGGGCAGCTCGTCAATGGCCTTTTGAATCGCGCTGCCCAGTTCGGCCGACGTCAGCGGTTTTTCCGGTGCATCCATCGCACCGCCCGCTATCGTCGCCCGCATGTCTTCACCTTCGTCTCCATCGCCGGACGTCTGCTCCAGCGAAAGAGCCTGACGCCGTCCGCGCGACCTGCGGAAGTTCAACGCCAGATTCGTCACGATTCGCATCAGCCATGGACCGAACCGTTCCGATTGCTGCAGTTGGTCCAGGCTCCGGAAAGCCTTCACCAACGCATCCTGCACCAGCTCCGCGGCATCGTGCGAATTGCCCAGCAGCCGAAGCGCCACTGCCGCACATTGCCGTTGATACTGCTGAGCCAGCTTCCCAAACGCCGACCGGTCGCCAGCTTTCGCGGCGAGAACATTAGCCAGCTCTTGAGCGGCTTGTACAGCCTGATCTTGAGCGGCCCGGGAGTCGGTTGGCATTCGTTGACTCATGCGACTAGACCCTGAATCGGCCATGCGGTTAGCGGGCAACACAGAAAAACGCCCACGTTTCCCCGCACGCTGCTTGTATTCTTCCCGTTGTCCCGTTTGAAGTTACGTAAAAACGGCCTTTATCGGCCCTTCCGGACCAAAACGCCATACTACACCCCGGCTCCGCCATTCCAAAGCCCATCCCCTCATAATTACGCGTTCTCCCCGCGTCCACTACGCAACATCGCGCAAATATTCTCGTAATGTGAACTATCGGCGGAGAATCCCGGTGCGTAACGACATAACGTCCATTACCGTAAGCCGGCTGCAATTTCTTTGATGAAACTTCCCGCCGCCTTGCATTGATCCGCGATCGGGTGATCCTCCACCTCCGCCAGCCGCCGTATCAGGGCGCTCCCCACAATCGCCCCATCCGCCACCCGCGTCACCTCCCGCACCTGCTCCGCCGTCGATATGCCGAATCCCACGCAAATGGGAACGTTCGTCACCTTCCTCAGCTCAGCCACATTCGGCGCAATATCCGCTGGCAGCGCCTTGCGCTCCCCTGTGATGCCGGAGACCGACAGATAATAGACGAACCCGTCGCAGAGCCGCGCGATGGCGGCGCGGCGGGCGGCAGGCGAGGTAGGTGCGACCAGCAGCGTCGAACGCAATCCCGCTTCGCGCACCGCATCCACAATCGCCGGCGCTTCTTCCAGCGGAACATCGGGCAGGATCAATCCGTCCACACCATGATCGGCGCACGCCTTGGAGAATTCCGACGTGCCGCGCTTGAAGACGATCGAGAAACTCACCATCGCCGCCAGCGGAATCGTGACTCCCAGCTTGCGCGCTGCGGCGATCCCCGCGAGACATTTGCCGACCGTTGAGCCGCGCGCCAGCGCGTGCGTGTACGACGCCTGAATCACCGGGCCGTCCGCCACCGGGTCGGAAAACGGAATCCCCACCTCCACCATGTCCGCCCCCGCCTGCTGCGCTGCGAGAAGCAATTCCGGCGTCGCTTCGAGCGACGGATACCCCGCGGTCAGAAACGGACAAAGCATCTTCCGCCCTTCCCGCTTCGCCCCCTCAAACGCCTGATTCAAACGATTCATGACGCACACTCGCTAGCGATTCAAAGACAGACCGGCCAAGGTACTCGACCTCGGCGCAAATGCCAACCGCACAGGCACTTTGTGCAAAGGTAAAGCCGAGGGATTTACAGTCCCTCGGCTTTCCGAATCGTGATCGCATTTCAGATCTTACTGGCCCGGCAGCTTCATCCCGCCCGGGAGTTTGCCACCGGAAGCCTTGGCGGCATCCAAGGCCGTCTTCAGTTCATCGATCTTGGGGCCGTACTCCGTCGGCAAACTGCTCTTCATCTCCTGCAGCTTGGTGACGGCCTGGTCGGCGAGGTCGAGCTTGTTGTTCTTGATGTAGTCGGAGGCCTGCGTGAGCAGGGCATCTGCCTGGGCCTTCGCGGCGGCCATGGCGTCGGTTGCTTGTGCCGGGGCAGTGGGAGTGGTCGGTGTGGCCGGTGTAGCAGGCGCGACAGGAGTCGCGGGCGCTGCAGGGGGAGTCGCTGTTTCCGTGGGCGTGGGCGCTGCAGGCGCAGCGGGCGTCGCCGGTGTGGCAGTCGGTGAGGCCGGCGCGGGTGCGGGGGGAGTCGGATTGGCGGCGGGCGGGCTGTTGTCGTTGCCGCAGCCGACGAGGGTTGCCGCTGCGAGAACTGCAGCGCTGAGGGTCCACTTCGTGCGTGTCATGTCGTCTCCTTCACCAATAGAGCAGTTCCTGGACGTGGGGTCCGCTGGAAAGGATCGGACCGATCCCATTGTACCCTCGCAAAGATGATAAAGTGGAAGGTTTTTCACTTTTCGATAGAGAATCGCACGTCGAACCTTGCTTTCCCGAACTGCGCTCCGGCGCTAGAATGCCGCTGCTCACAATTGCAAGGAGAGCCAAGTGCCCCATTCGCCTCCCACAAAATCAGCAACCGCTCCCGATCACGCGTCCATCAATCCCGGCTCATCCCAGCTACAGAACGGCTCGCAACAATACTTGCACAGCTTCGCGAATGGGCTCACGCTCGTGGCTGAATCAATCCCCGGCGTGCGGTCGGCGGCGATGACTTTTCTGGTTCCGGCTGGCGCGGCATCGGATCCGATCGGGGGGGCGGGTGCGGCGACGGTTCTTTCAGATTGGATCTTGCGCGGGGCCGGCACACGCGACAGCCGGGAGTTGACGGAATACCTCGATGGGCTGGGGGTGCAGCGGTCGGCGTCGGCGGAGACGGTGTTTCTGCGGTTCTCGGCGGCGATGCTGGGGAAGAATCTGCTGAACGTGTTGCCGGTGTATGCGGACATCGTGCGGACGCCGCATCTTCCGGACGATGGGTTCGATCCGGCTCGGGATTTGGCGCTGCAGCAGCTCGATTCGATCGAGGATGAGCCGTCGCATAAGCTGTCGCTCCTGTTGCGCGAGCGGCACTTTCCGTTTCCCTATGGGCGGCCGAGCAGCGGGAAACGCGAGGATCTGGAAAAGCTGACGGCGGCCAATGCGCGGACGGATGCGAAGTCGCGGCTGACGGCGAAGGGGGCGATTCTCTCGGTCGCGGGAATGTTTGATTGGGACGAATTGGTGGCGTGCGTCGGGGAGGCGTTTGAGGCGTGGACGGCGGGGAGCTTTGTGAAGCTTCCGGAGGAGCCGGGGAAACGCGGGACGTTTCATGTGAAGCAGGAGACGAATCAGTCGCAGATCGGGTTGGGATTTGATGCGATTGCTGAGAATCAGCCGGATTCGATTCTGCTGCAGGCGGCGATGAATGTGTTGTCCGGTGGGATGGGAGCGCGGCTGTTCACGGAGATCCGGGAAAAGCTGGGGTTGTGCTATTCGGTGCATGCGGGGTATTCGTCGCTGAAGCATCAGGGGGCGGTTTTTGGGTATTCGGGGACGTCGCCGGACCGGGCGCAGCGCACGCTGGATTCGTTCATCGTGGAGTTGAAGAAGTTTTCGGCCGGGATCACGCAGGAGGAGCTGGATCGGGCGCTGATCGGGATGAAGTCGCGCGTGATCATGCAGGGGGATTCGAGCGGGGCGCGGGCGGGTTCTCTGGCGCATGATTTTTATCATCGTGGGCGGACGCGGACGCTGAGTGAGCTGCGGGCGCTGATTGATTCGGTGACGCTGGGGAAGGTGAATGAGTTTCTGGCGGGGAATCCGATGGGTGGGCTGACCGTTGTGACGATTGGTCCGGAGGAACTGAAAGTACATTTGTGATCGAGCGGTTAGAAACCACAGAGTCACAGAGGACACAGAGACGCACAGAGAGAATTTCTCGATATGCACGGAGACTCACGAGATGAAGAGTAATATCTTTGCGGTGGAGGATACGAGTAGGGACGAACTTTCCGAGCGGGTGATTGGGGCGGCGATTGAGGTTCACCGTGCTTTGGGGCCGGGGTTGCTGGAGTCTGCGTATCAGGAATGCCTGGAATATGAGTTGAATGAACAGGGGATTGCCGCGGCGCGGGAAGTGATTCTTCCCATTCAATACAAGAAGCTGCGGCTGAAGAAGGGTTACAAGCTCGACCTGGTAGTTGAAGGGCAATTGATTGTTGAACTCAAGGCGGTCGAGAAAACCTTGTGGATTCACGAGGCCCAACTTCTCACTTATCTGAAGTTGAGCGGCATCAAACGCGGCCTGCTTTTGAATTTCAACGTTCCGCTTCTGAAGGATGGCATCAAACGCATGATCTTCTAATCTCCGTCCTCTGTGCGTCTCTGTGTTCTCTGTGACTCTGTGGTTACTTACTGTGCGGACTGAAAATGCTGACGTTTAAAAAAGCTCAACTCAAAAATGGTCTCGATGTGATCGCCGAGGTGAATCCCAATGCGCATTCGGTGGCGCTGGGGTACATGGTGAAAACGGGGTCGCGGGATGAAGCCGCTGATGTCGCCGGGGTTTCCCATTTTCTGGAACACATGATGTTCAAGGGGACGGCGACGCGGAACAGTCAGCAGGTGAATGAAGAGTTTGATGCGATGGGGGCGAAGAATAATGCGTTTACCTCGAATGAGGTGACCTGTTACTGGGCCCAGGTGCTTCCGGAGTTCACGGAGCGGGCGCTGGGGTTGCTGTCGGACATGATGCGGCCGGCGTTGCGGGTGGATGATTTTGACGTGGAAAAGAAGGTCATTCTGGAGGAGATTGCGCTGTATCTGGATCGGCCGTCGCATGTGCTCTTTGAGGCGGTGATGGCGGATCATTTTGAGAATCATCCGATGGCCAAGTCGGTGCTGGGGACGAAGGAGTCGATCACGGCGCTGACGCGGGAGCAGATGAAGACGTATTTCGATGCGCGGTATGGGCCGGGGAATATGGTGCTGACGGTGGCGGGGAATATTGATTTTGATGCGTTCGTGAAGCTCGCGGAGAAGTATTGCGGCCACTGGCCGACGGTGCATGTGCAGCGGGCGTATCCGAAGCCGGTGCTGCGCGGAAAGCGGCGGCACATTACGGATCCGAAGTTGAAGCGGCATTACATTGCGGGGCTCTGTCCCGGGCCGTCGGCGCAGGATGAGGCGCGGTATCCGGCGATGGTGCTCTCGGATGTGCTGGGGGATCATGAGGGCTCCCGGCTGTTCTGGGCGCTGGTGGAGCCGGGGCTGGCGGATGAGGCGGATTTCTCGTTTTATCCGCATGACCAGACGGGTTCCTTTATGGTCTATGCGTCGTGCGATCCGGAGCGGGCGAAGCAGGTGGAGGGGATTTTGCTTGGCGAGTTGCAGAAGCTGCTGAAGGAGGGGCTGGCGGCGGAGGAGGTGCAGCGGAGCAAGAACAAGATTGAGACGGGGACGGTGCTGCAGGGGGAATCGACGCTGGCTCGGATGCGCGGGCTGGCGTCGCGGTGGACGTATAACCGGGAGTATCGATCGCTGGAGGAGGATCTGGCGAAGCTGGAGTCGATCACGCGGCAGAGCATGACGGAGGTGGCGGCGGGGAGCGGGTTTGGGCCGATGACGATTACGACGCTGGGGCCGGGGCAAATTTGATATCATGATTGGGGAGTTCGCGATTTCGAGGATTGCCATGACGAGCGTGCAGGTCGAGTTTCCGGATGATTTGGCCAAGCGGCTGGATCAGTTGGTCGCGCAGGGGTGGATGGCGAATCGGCAGCAGGCGATTGTGGAGGCGTTGCGGCGGTTTCTGGATGCGCATCGGCCTGAATTGATGAAGTCGCAGATGCTGGCGGATGTGGAGTGGGGCCTTCATGGAAAGGAATGAGGGCGTCATCGTTGTGAGCGATGCCGGGCCTGTGATCCACCTTGATGAGTTGGATTGTCTCGATCTTTTCCGCGGATTTCATTCCGTGGTGGTGCCGCGGGAGGTGTGGGCGGAAGTTCTGCGAAATCGTCCGGGGATTATTCTTTCTGCGATACCGAACGGCGTCGTGAATGATGCGCCGGTTGATTGTTCTCCACAGCTCGCGGTGCTTTCGGATTCGCTGGCGCTCGACGCCGGTGAGCGTGCGGCGTTGCGACTCATGGAGCAACAGGCAGATGCTGTCTTTCTGACGGACGATGCCGCCGCGCGATTGGCGGCGGAGTCGCTCAATTTGCGCGTTCATGGGACGCTGGGCATCATCATCCGTTCTGTTCGTGTGATGTTGCGTTCGCGAGAGGAAGTCCTTGGGATTTTGAATTCTTTGCCACGTCGATCGACTTTGTATGTTTCGGCGGAGTTGCTGGGGGAGGTGATTGCGCGAGTCTCGTCGGCGGAATAGAAATCTGCGCGGAGGTTCGATTGGGGTGGAGCCGGTTGTCCGGGAGCGGGTTTGGGTCGATGACGATTACGACGCTGGGGCCGGGGGCGGCGTGAAGAGGAAGGCACGAAAGAACGGGAAGGGGGGGCGGGTTGGAGTTCCGCCGTTAGGCGGTCGGCGTTACGCCTGGCCGGGAACCCGCCTAAAGGCGGAACTCCAACGGGCGGGACTCCAAGTTTGGTATACTTCGCGGGCATGGCGGGACGCGGATACATCTGGAGAAGACTTACGGAGGAGCAGCGCGAGGAAGTGCTGGCGGAGCGGCGGGAGCGCGGGCGGCCCTGGCACTCGCCACCACATTGGGATGTCGAGGGGAGGGCGCGGTTTCATATCACTGCTGCGTGTTACGAGCACTCGCCGATCATCGGGGTGACGGGCGAGCGGATGTCGCAGTTTTCCGATGACCTACTCGGCGAGTGCGGTCAGGATTCTGAAACGCATATTTATGCGTGGTGTGTATTGCCGAACCATTACCATGTTTTATTGCAAACGGGCGATATCTCCGGGCTGCTTACGCGCATTGGGCGGCTGCACGGCAGGACCTCGTATGGATGGAATCTGGAGGAGGAGGCCAAGGGGCGGAAGGTGTTTTATCGTGCGGTAGAAACGCGGATGAAGTCTGAGGGGCACTTTTGGGCGACGCTGAATTATGTGCATCACAATCCGGTCCGGCATGGGTATGTGGAGCGGTGGCAGGAGTGGCCGTGGAGTAGTGCGGCGGCGTATTTGGAGCGAGTGGGGAGAGGGGAGGCAGAGAGAATTTGGCGGGACTATCCGGTTGGGGATTATGGGGAGGAGTGGGATCGTCCTGAGATGTAGGCTGGGCGGCGTTTCGCGTGGCCGGGAAGCCGCCTAAAGGCGGAACTCCAGCGCGGGCCGCCTGAAGGCGGGCGTCATTTGGGGATTGAGATGGTGGTTATTTGGCGGCGGCGCTGGCAGTGGTGTGTGTTGTGAATTGTTCCTCGGTGAAGGTGGTGAGGTCGGTGACGTCGGTTTCGAGGATGAAGAAGTAGTTGGGGTAGCCGGCGGTGCCGTCGGGGGATTGGTTGGTTTTGGATTGGCCGTTGGCGAAGGAGGGGAGGAGGAAGTCGTTGTCGTTGGTGATGACGAGGAGGCGTTTGCCGTCGGGGAGGAGCGGGCCGAAGGCAAAGCCTTCGAGTTTGTCGGGGATGCCGGTGGTGTAGCCGGAGGGGACGTGGGTGAGGGGGTCGGTGGCGAGGATGGTTTTTTTGACGTCGATGAAGAGTTTTTTCGGCGTGGGGGTGATGGCAGTGTCGAGGTCGTTGTTCTTGAGGATGGTGGTGCGGCCGGCGATGTCGGTGGCGGCGTTGAGGTCGGCGATGTAGGCGAGCTTGGTCTTGTTCTTTTTGCCGTCGCGTTCATCGACGAGCATTTCGTGGTCGTTGATGGCGACGATGTCGGAGATGGAGTTCTTGGAGGAATTGTCGTCGGGGTCATTGGGGGAGGCGTCGAGAGCGTAGACGACTTCCTTGAGGAGATTGCCGGTGTGGGCGTCGAAGATGGCGAAGCGGGTGAAGCGGGTTTTGTCGCCGCCGTCCTGGAGGAGCGGGGCCTGCATGGCGGCGATGAGTTTGGAGCCGTCGGGGGAGATGGCGAGACCTTCGAAGCCCTTGTTGGTGACGCGGCCGATGTTGTTGTTCTGGATTTCGACTTCGGCCTTGCCGCTGAGGTTGGTGATCTGGTAGTAGGGGGGGACTTTCATGATGCCGATGCGTTTGCCGTTGGGGTCGAAGTGGAAGACGCTTGGGCCGTACTCGTCAGAGACCCATAGAGAGCCATCGGGTGCGACGCGGATGGATTCGGGATCGAAGCGGAGGTTTTTGCTGGGGTCGGTGGAGGTGAACTGATCGGAGCGTCCGACGAGGCGTTCGCCGGCTTCGGTCGTGAAGAGGGTGGTCTTGACGAGCTGGATGGAGAGGGCGTACTTGCCGGCGGGAGCAGGGTTGAGGGTGATGTCCCAGGTTTGGGCGCGGGTGGGGTAGGAGGTGGTATTGTCGACGTTTTCATCGTGGGTGGTCTGGGCGCGGTTGGGGCCGCGGTCGGTGATGGAGACGAAGCGATAGGTGTTGGGTTTGGGGGAGAGGCCGGCGTAGGCGAGGCCGGAGCCGAAGCCGTCGAGGGCGTTGGCGCGGGAGCCGTCTTCGAGGGTGAAGTGGAGGTTGGAGAGGTCGGTGCCCTGGCCGTCGATGAGGAGGTTGCCGAGGTAGGTGGTGGCGGCGTGGGCCTGGGTGGAGAGTGCGGCGGTGAGGAGGGCGGTGGTGAGAAGACGGTTCCGCATGGGGGCTCCGTGTTGGGGTGAAGGGAGGGGATGTTACTTGGGGGGCGTTAAGGTTGCGCAAGGATGGCGGTTGGAGTTCCGCCTTTAGGCGGTTCCCCAGTCAGGCGGCACGCCGACCGCCGCCTAAAGGCGGAACTCCAACAGCGGAACTCCAAACAGGCTTTTCGCGGATTGTGGGGGGATTTATAGTAGGGGGGCATTTCTTGGTGAACGTTTTAATTGTGCGCGCAGGAGCCGATGGTCATGACGGAAAAGAATATTGAGTCGGTGTTGACGGAGCGGCGTCTTTTTCAGCCGCCAGCGGAGTTTGCCAAGCAGTCGCATATCAAGACGATGGCGGAGTATGAGGCGCTTTATAAGGAGTCGCTGGAGTCGCCCCCTCCCCCGGAGGGGTTCTGGGCGCGGATGGCGTCGGAGCTGACGTGGTTCAAGAAGTGGGACAAGGTGCTTGATTGGACGAATCCCCCCTTTGCGAAGTGGTTTGTCGGGGGGAAAATCAATATTTCGTACAACTGCCTGGATCGGCATCTTTCGACGTCTCGGAAGAACAAGGCGGCGTTGATATTTGAAGGGGAGCCGGGGGGGGCGGGGGACTCTCGCGTCATGACGTATGCGCAACTGCATCGCGAGGTCTGCAAGTTTGCCAATGTGCTCACAGTGCAGGGGGTGAAGTTGGGGGATCGGGTGGCGATCTATATGCCGATGATTCCGGAGGCCGTGGTGGCGATGCTGGCGTGCACGCGAATCGGTGCCGCGCACACGGTGGTGTTCGGCGGGTTCTCGTCGGAGGCGCTGTCGGATCGCATCAATGATGCGAAGGCGGTGGCCGTGATCACGGCGGATGGGGGATATCGGCGCGGGAAGGTCATTGAGCTGAAGAAGAATGTGGATGTCGCGCTGGCGAAGACGCCGTCGATTCAGAAGTGCATCGTGGTGAAGCGGACGAACACGGAAGTGGCGATGCAGGCGGGGCGGGATGTGTGGTATCACGAGGAGATGGCGAAGGCCTCGCCGGTGAATGAGGCGGCGGAGCTCGATTCGGAGCAGTTGTGCTTCATTTTGTATACCTCGGGGACCACGGGCAAGCCGAAGGGCGTTGTGCACACGACGGGCGGGTATCTGCTCGGTTCGTATCTGACGGGCAAGTACGTGTTTGATCTGAAGGATTCGGATGTGTACTGGTGCACGGCGGACATCGGCTGGGTGACGGGGCACTCGTATATTGTCTACGGGCCGCTGGCGAATGGGGCGACGGTGGTGATGTACGAGGGGGCGCCGAATCAGCCGCGGGAGGATCGGTTCTGGGAGATCATTGAGAAGTATGGGGTGACGGTTTTCTATACGGCGCCGACCGCGATTCGCGCGTTTATCAAGTGGGGGGATGAGCATCCCAAGAAGCATGATTTGTCCAGTCTGCGGCTGCTGGGAACGGTGGGGGAGCCGATCAATCCGGAGGCGTGGATGTGGTATCACGAGGTGATCGGCGGGGGGCGTTGTCCGATCGTGGATACGTGGTGGCAGACGGAGACGGGGGCGATCATGTGCACGCCGCTGCCGGGCGTGATGCCGACGAAGCCGGGCTCATGCACGCGGCCGTTCTTCGGGGTGGATGCGGCGGTGGTGGATCGGCAGGGGCACGAGGTGCCGGCGAATGCGGGCGGGTATTTCGTGATTCGCAAGCCGTGGCCGAGCATGCTGCGGACGGTGTATGGAGATGATGCGCGGTTCAAGCAGACGTACTTTGGGGAGATACCGGATGCGTCGGGGAAGATCGGGGCGATTTATTTCACGGGGGATGGTGCACGCAAGGATCAGGATGGCTATTTCTGGGTCATGGGACGCGTGGATGATGTCGTGAATGTGGCGGGGCATCGGCTGGGAACGATGGAGGTGGAGAGCGCGCTGGTGGCGCATCCGAAAGTGGCGGAGGCGGCCGTGGTGGGGCGGCCGGACGATTTCAAGGGGCAGGCGCTCTCGGCGTTTGTGACGGTCTGCTCGGGGATCAAGGCGGACGATGCGCTGAAGGAGGAACTGAAGACGTGGGTGGCGAAGGAGATCGGGTCGATTGCCAAGCCGGACGATATTCGGTTTACGGATTCGCTGCCCAAGACGCGGTCGGGGAAGATCATGCGGCGGTTGCTGCGGGATATTGCGGCGGGGAAGGAGAGCATCGGGGATACAACGACGCTGGAGGATTATTCGGTGCTGGCGAAGTTGCGGGAGACGGAGGAGTAAGGCGTGGCGGTTTTGCCGCGACCTGATGGAGATCAATCGAGGCTCATGAGGACCGCGATGGTGAGAAGGGCGTCCAGCAGAAAGGCGATCGCGGCGAGAACCCGTTGAGTGCCGTGGCGGTGTCGCAGGAATCTGCGGCGCATGGTGATGAGCAGGATGAGGACGGGAATTGCGATAACCCCGTAGCCGAGGGCCAGCACTGCGGGCATATCTCTGAGGCGGGCGCCTTTGAAGGGGGGCACGCCGAAGCGGATGCAGATGCTGAGGTAGATGATGCCGACACTGGCGGCCATGGCGACGAAGATGGTTGTGAGGGCCCAGGGGAGGATATAGGGTTCGGCCATGCCGACGGAGAGTTTGATCTCGCGGCCGCACTCGGGGCAGCGGGGGGAGACGGCGTTGCGGAGGTTGTATTTGCAGAGGGGGCAGAGGGCGTCGCGGTCTTTGAGGAAGGCGAGGAGGAAATCGGCATCGGAGGTCGGGATGGGTGCGGGTGGGGGTGGATCGGTGTGGGTGGTCATGTGTGCATTGTAACGCGGGACGCCGATGCTCCATTATTTTTGCGTGGCGGCGTTGCGCATCTGTTCGGCGGCCTGCTGCATCAGGCCGGGGATGTGGCTGAGGACCATGGGGTCGAGACGGCGCGCGGTCTGGAGAGCGTCGAGGGCTTCCTTGTCGCGGTGCAGGGCGCGGAGCGCAAGGCCCATGTTCACATAGGCCATCGAGTAGGTGGGTTTCTGGGCGATGGCTTTCTGATACGCGGCGACGGCGGACGCGAAGTCGTTCTTGCCGATGTAGCAGTTGCCGAGGCCGAACCAGGCCTGGGCATCGTCGGGGTGTTTCTGGAGGCCGGCGCTGTAGGAGGCGATGGCCTTGTCCCATTGGGCGTGGTCTTCGTAGTTGCGGGCGAGGAGGTAGTCACGCGAGTGGACTTGGTCCCAATCGCCGCTTTCCTCGGACCGGGGGTCGCGCGAGCGATAGTTGTAATCCTGCTTCTCGAAGAAATTGGCCCGGCCGTTGCGAACGAATTCGGGCATGAGGGCTTCGCCCTTGTCGAGGTATTCGGCGGCCCTTTCGGGATTGTTGGCATTCAGGTACATCAGACCCAACTGGTGATACGCACGCCAGTCGTTGGGGGCGATTTCGATCGCCTTGAGGTAGGCCGTTCGGGCTCCCTCTTCATCAGGCGGAACCTGGTGCATGCGTTCAGTCCCGATGTTGTCCCAAACGTAGAAGTTGTTGGGATTGTTGTCGGCGTTATAGACCCAGAGGGCCACGCTGTCGGTGTAGAGGTTGCTGACGCCGTACGTGAGAGTGCCGAAGCTCAGAACGATGCCGCCGATGATGAGCCCGGTGGTCAGCCGCTGGAAGCGGACGGGATCTTCGGTGGGGATGATTTTCGGCAGGCGACGGATAATCCAGAGGAGAGTCTCCACGGCGAGGACGATCACACCGATGCAGGCCAGGTACTGGTAGTGATCGGCGACGAAGGTGAAGACCATCGTGTAGAAGTTCAGGAATCCCAGCGCGGGGAAAAGGACGCCGGCGAAGAACAGCATGGCGGCGATGGGCCCGCGGGTGATGCGCTTCCGAAGCAGGAAGAGCACGATGAGGAACAGGGGGAAGAGGATCGGGGCGATGTAGAGCCACGAGGCCGTGATCGGTTGGCCGGCGACGATGGGGAAACGCGGATAAATCTGCATGACGGGTGTGGGGACGAGGAGCTTCTGGACATAGAACCACAGCGCGTTGCCGGCGATGAGGATGCGCTGGAGGAGGGAGTAGTGGAATTCCGGCCCGACGGCGCCGACAGTAGCGGCCTCGTTGCTGACGGTGACGGCGCTCATGAGGATGGCGATCGCGAAGATGGGAAGCGTCAGGGCGATTTCCTTGAGGGTGATTTTCCCGCGGCGCCACCAGATCAGCACGAGTAGCGCCGGCGGAAAGATGCAGGCGACCGTTTTGGAGAGCATCGCGCACAGGAAAAACAGAAGCGTGGCGGCGTACCAGCCCCACCCCCACCCGTGGTGGCGGAACTTGCCCGCGTCGAGAGCGTCGGCTTCCTCTTTGGTCACCGCGAAGAAGCGCAGACCGAAATACATGGCGGCGAAGAAAAAAACGCCACAGAGGCAGTTCTTGCGTTCCGCGACCCAGGCGACCGATTCCACGTTGACGGGATGGATGCCGAAAATAACGGCCGCGAGCCACGCGCCCAGTTCTCCGCCGGGCAGCTTGAGCCGTTTGAGAATGGCGAAGATGAGAAGCGCGGAGCCGATGTGGAGCAGGAGGTTGTCGGCGTGATAGCCGATACCGCGGAAAATGCCGTTGGCGTCAGCGGAGCCATAACCCCAGAGGCGGTATTCGAGCCAGTAGGTGCTGAAGACGAGGGGGTAATAGTGGGGGGACTCGGCGGGCTTGGTCCAGATGTAAACCAGGCCGTCGGATTTTGGGATGGTAGGGTTGCTGGTAAGCCACTGGGAGTCGTCCCAGATGTACATGCCGCGGATGGAGGGCATGAGGAAGAGGAAGGTGATCACGGCAATGGCGAGGAAGGGACCCCAGCGGCGCACGGCGGGTTTTTGCAGAAACTCTTCCAGCGGGGTGGATTCGCGCATATCGGGTGGGGGTACGGTCTGGATTGGATTGGCCATCGACGAATGTCCGCCTTTATTGCGAGGAGTCGAGAAGAGACAGTATAAAAGGCCGGCCGGCCGGATGAAATTGAAGCAAAAGTTCAACGGCGTCGCAACGCGACGCTTTTTTCAAAGGCCGCGACCCGCGTCGCGTGACGACTCCGCTAAACCGAATCGCCAAAATCTCGCGTTCTCCGCACAATTTTCCCTTGACTGCACGCATCAAGATCGCTTTAGTAGAGATGGCCGACATCGAGATTCTCTGGCAGGCATCTCCTGTCGTCCCCTTTTTACGATGTATCGCGTGGTGACCGGCCTGGCGGAAGTGTGTCCCTTTTAATCGACGCGCGCAGCTCTCTCATCATTCCTTCTTCCTGCACGTATCGACCGACCGCTCTTCCAGACCCTTTTGAATCCGCACCTGACCCTCCTCCGCCGGTGGACCGGTTCCCACCACGCTTCCGTCTTAAAACTGGTTGCCGTTTTCCCTCACCCGGTTTACGCTCCCTGCTCTCTCAACTCGACAGGGTACTGGAGGTTTCTTATGGCAGGCGCACCTTCTGCATGGGGTTTTGACATTGGCGTCACCAGCCTCAAGGCAATCAAACTGCAGCGCGATGGCGATCAGGTCTCGGTTGAACAGTTCGAAGTCGTCGAGCACGACAAGTTCCTCTCCGATCCGGATGTCGATCGCGATGCCACCATTCGCGCCACCCTCGAAAAATTCATCGCCCACCACCCGATGCGCCGCGAGCACCTCTTCATCGGCGTCCCCGGTTCCTCCACCTTCGCCCGCTTCGTCAAGCTCCCGCCCGTCGAACCCAAAAAAGTCCCCGAAATCGTCAAATTCGAAGCCATCCAGCAGATCCCCTTCCCCCTCGATCAGGTGAACTGGGACTACCACACATTCCAATCACCCGACTCCCCAGACGTCGAGGTCGGCATCTTCGCGATGAAGAAGGAACTCGTCGCCCAGGTCCTCTCCAACTTCCAGGCACTCAACCTCACCGTCCACGGCGTCCAGATGTCCCCACTCGCCGTCTACAACGCCGCCGCCTACGACGGCCTCAGCGACGACAAGGGCACCGTCCTCATCGACATGGGCGCCGAGCACACCGACCTCGTCATCATGGACCAGGGCCGCCTCTGGCTCCGCACCATCAACATCGGCGGCAACCACTTCACCGACGCCCTCGCCAAATCCTTCAAGCAATCCTTCTCCCGCGCTGAGGCCCTCAAGAAACAGGCCGCCACCTCCAAATACCAGAAGCAGATCTTCCAGGCGATGCGCCCCATCTTCGCCGACCTCGTCGCCGAAATTCAACGCTCCGTCGGCCACTACAACTCCTCCCACCGCGATTCCAAGCTCGAACGCATCGTCGGCATGGGCAACCCCTTCAAGCTCCCCAACCTCCAGAAATACCTCCAGCAGGAACTCAAGATGGAAGTCGTCCGCATCGACGGCTTCCGCAAGGTGAAGATCGATCCCAAACTCGCCGCCGCTTTCAACGAGCAAGCCCTCGGCATGGCCACAGCCTACGGCCTCGCGGTCCAGGGTCTGGGCCACGCTCCGATCAAGACCAACCTCTTGCCCCCCGAAATCGCCCGCGCCATGGCCTGGCGCCGCAAGCAGCCCTGGTTCATCGGCGCGGCTGCCTGCGTCGGCCTCTCCGTCGCCGCCGTCGGCGGTTACGTCTGGAATGAACGGAGCGCCTTCGCTTCCTCTCAGTCCAGCGAACGCCGCCAGCACAATGACTCCGTCATCGGCCAGGAAAATATCCTCAAAAGCAATTGGAATTCCAACGTCAACCAGGGTCAGTTCGATGCCCAGAAAACCCAGGTCGAGCAGTCGCTCACCCTCGCCAGGGCCCGCCAGATCTGGCCGCAGCTCACCCTCGATATCTACCAGACCCTCCCCCAGGCCCTGACCGCCGCCGCAACGCAGCCCACCACTCAGGCCGCCGACTCTCAGCCCGCCCAGCCACACACCGTCGTCCTCACCCACATCCTCTCCGATTACAACGGCGTTCTCTCGAGCGTGAATGTCACCACCGGCGTCGCCACCCCGGGAACGCCCGCACCCGTCACCGTCACCCCCGAGAACCCCGAAAACGGCGAACAGCCCCCTCCCTCCGCCGCCCCTTCCTCCATCAACCCAGCCATCAACACCGCCGTTGAAGGCCCCTCCGATCACGGCTTCGTCGTCACCATCATCGGCTATTGCCCCAACGTCCCCGGCCTTGAACCCTACGACATCGCACAGCAATACATGCAGACGCTCGCCAGCAGGCACCCCGTCTCCCAGGCCGCCGATCCCAACTGCCTCTACTACTTCACCGATTTCACCCTCAGCGGCGCCACCATCCCACCGCCGATCCCCGGCGCCGGGCCGAACACCGGCGCCGAGACGAGCATCGGCCCCTGGGCCAAAGGCTCCGGTTCCTTCCGCGATATCTACAACCGCGAGCTCTCCGGCGCTAAACCCGATGCCGCCAAAATCATTAACCCCAACGACCCCAACGCCGCCTCCCAGCAGGACACCATCGCCACCGGCAATTTCGGCGGGCCAATCGACGCCTTCACCCGCGACCCCTCCAAAGGAATCACCTACATGTACAACTACTACCAGTTCACCATCCAGTTCAAAGTCCACGTGAAGTAACGCCGGCAACGTACCGCGGGCATCCTGCCCGCACCAAACCCCGGTAACGCGGGCGTCTCGCCCGCACCCGATTCAGTAATCACCCCTTCCCGGGAGATGCTCATGAACTTCGTCAAGAAAAACCTCATCCCGCTGATCTGCGGCGCCGTCGTGCTGCTCTTCATCGGCGCCTACTTCTGGCCCATCGGCTCGTGGCAGTCCGCCCTGCAGTCCGACATGGAAGCGCGCGCCGCCGCCGTCGGACAGGCCAACGGTCTCATCAGCGACATCACCATCCCCGGCGGAAAAACCCTCCCCAAGGCCACCTACGATCAGAAAATCATCGACGCCGGCATGAAGGCCGTGAAGGCCATGGATGATCAGTCCAAGGAACTCGTCACCCGCGCCGCCGACCAGAACCGCAAGGGCCGCGTCCTCAGCATTCCCGAATACCTCCTCACCAATCCCCACACCCAGATCGTCAACGGCGCCACCGAAATCCCCCTCCTCGGCGGCGTCGCCGAACCCAACTACCTCCCCATGATGACCAACCTTGTCGCTGCCGTCCCGCTCCGCTTCAAAGCACACTACGTCAGCCTCTTCAACAGATGGAACATCCAGCTCGTCGGCAAGGACATCCTCGCCGTTCCCCCCAGCCAGACCGACCTCAGCAACGCCTATCAGAACGAACAACGCGCCAAGCAGCCGGCCCCCGGCGGAATGTTCGGCGCAGCCCCGAACGTCGGCGCCGCCGATCAGGCCGATCTCCTCAAGTACCAACGCAATCAGCTCGCCATCCGCGCCGGCAGCATCCACATGTATGTCGATCCCATGGCGCTCCATCGCCGCGCCTGGTGGAGCGGCGCCGCCGCCCCCACCGAAGGTCAGATGTTTGAAGCCCTCGTCGACTGCTGGCTCCAGCAGGATCTCGTCAACGCCATCCTCGATGTCAACAGGGGCTCCTCCAACGTCGGCACCTCCCCCATCAAGCGACTCGAATCCGTCCGCGTCGGCGTCGGCCCCGGCGGCGCTCAGGGCGGAAGCACCGCCGGTCCCTTCCTCACCACCGCATCCCCCGGTGCGCCCGGCACCCCCACGCCCACCGGCCCCGACTACTCCCGCACCATGACCGGCCGCGTCGGAAACGCCGATTACGACGTCTGCCTCATGGAAATCGTCCTCGACCTCGACCCCGCCTACCAGAACAGATTCCTCGACGCACTCTATCGCCAGAACAACGGCTACACCGTCCTCAACATCAAGACCGACATCGTCGATCCCTTCGATGCCGCAGGTTCCGGTTATCTCTACGGCCCCACGCAGGTCGTTCACCTCGACATCCTCGTCGAGGGAATGCTCTATCGCAGTTGGACAACTCCCATCATGCCCAACGACATCCGCACGATGCTCGGAATTACGGCCCTCCCGCCGCCGGGCTCCACGCCCGCCCCCGGCACTCCCGGCGCTCCGGTCTCCCCATGAGCGCCAACCATCTTCGTAGCGTCCTTCTCTCTTCCTCTTCCAGTCCCCCGGTTTCGTCCGCTGGAGAAATCCCATGAACGCCAAAATCGTAAACCTCCTCGAACGCCACTTGGAAAAAATCGTGCTCGCCGTCGCCGTCGCCGGCGCAGGCTTTATCGCTTACAGCGGCATGCAGCCCACCACCATCCCGGATCCCTCCAATCCCTCGGGCACCCTGAGCGCCACCGGAGTCGAGGAAAAGGTGAGCGAAGCCGTTCAGAAACTGGAAGACGCGAAAGAGAGAACTTCCAAAGTCTCGGAGCGCGATCTCACCTCCAGCCTCAAGGACTACGTCGCCGAGTACAACAACCTCATGCTGCGACACCCCCTCTCTGAGGCCCTCGTCGCCACCGACATCCCACGCTTCGCGCCCATTCAGGCCTCCATCAGCGCCGAGGGCGGACCCGTCGGCCACCTGCGGCTCGCCTTGCCGACCGTCCCGTCGCCGAAGAACGTCACCGCCGTCGCCGACCGCGGCTCCGTCGTCCCGCCGCCCTCCGACCTCAACGCCGCTTCCGGCGCTCCCCCGGCTCAACCCCTCGATAAAAACTGGGTCTGCGTCTCCGGCAGCATCCCGTGGAAGGACTACGTCGACGCCTACAACAGCCTCAGCTCCGACCAGAAACTTGCCCCCGCCGACCAGCACAACGTCCTTTATCGCATCGACGTCCAGCGCCGCACCCGCACCGGCAACGGCTGGTCCGACTGGCAGGAAGTCACCCCCAGCGCTGCCGGCGGAGCCCGCATCCCCGACATCGACTGGAACACCCTCAGCGACACCGACTGGAGCACCACCGTCTCCCAGTTCGACGCCAGCTTCCAGCGAATCGCCGAACCGATCTTCTATTACCTCGCCCCGAAAGATCCCACCCAGCCCCCGACGCCCATCATCCCGCCGATCATCAAAACCGCCCCCACCACCACCGCTCCCGCCCCAGGCGCCGCGCCCATCATGCCGCCCCCGGGCGCCATTCCCGGACACCCCCCCATGCCCCCGCACGGCGCCGTTCCCCCCGGATTCCACCAGGATTCTCGCAATCCACCTGTCGCCGCCGGCACGGTCGTGCCCGACGAACCCGTGAATCCCGTCGCGCCCCAACCTGTCCCCGGTCTCACCGTCGACGTCAACACCCTCAAGCAGCAGGGCGACGTCCCCTTCTGGTTCTGGGACGAGACCGTTGATGCCGGGCACGATTACCAGTACCGCACCTCCATCATTATGTACAATCCCCTCTTTCGCTATCCCAACGTTCAGGACCTCAAGGACCCCGGTTCCGCCAAAATCGCCACCGTCGCCTCCAATTGGTTCGTCGTCCCAGGAACCGTTTCCGTCAGCGGCGATCTCTGCTTCTTCGTCGAAAATAATTTCGGCGGCGGCGGCAGTGCCCAGAAGGTCCCCTTCCTCATCTTCAAGTGGACTAACGGTTCATGGTGCCGCACCAACGGGCCCGCGAATGTCGATCTTGCCAATCACGTCGCCGGTCAGGTCCACATCCCTGACTCCAACAGGGGCGTCCCGGTCGACACCGGCTTCACACTCGTCGATTCCCAGATCGGCACCGGCGGCGATATCACCGCCACTCTCCTCTCTCCTTCCGGCGAACTCATCACCCGTAACTCCAACATCGATCGCCAGGATCCTCAACGCCAGAAGCTCCTCGATCTCACCAAGCCCATCGGTAAACCGCGCGTCCTCCCAACCCCCGGTACCCCAGGCGGACCGCCGCTTCCAGTGAACCGTCCGCCTGCTCAGCACGGTAATATTCCCGAAGAGAACAACCCCTGAAATTCCATGCCCCGCACTGCGTCTCGGCTTATGCAGGATTTTGCTCAAGAAACGCTTGCGGGCTTTGCCGGTCGCTCTTAGTATGTCCCCTTGTTACAGCCCAGCTTAGGCGAAAGCCGACAACGCGGGCTTCTCAACTCCGTGGATGGCAAGGTCAAGTTAACGAAACGGGTGGTTGTGGTGGCTAACTCCTGATGCTCTAGGCGGCGTGGCGCACGATGGCAAGTCTGCGTGCCGCGCCTTTGCACACTCAGTGCGGGACCCCTCAGGATCAAGTCGCTCACCGTTCGATGTTGTCAGTTTGCTTCGGGTTCGTGCGGTATAGGAGTAACGCCTTGAACAAGCGTATTCGCTCTCGTGTCCTCGCGGCGGGTATGGTCTCTTCGACTGTCCTCGGCCTCGGCGGTTTCCCCTTCCTCCAGCAGGCCCTCCTCGCACAGGATAAGCCCACTGCTGCCGATCAACTCGATCGTGCCTCCCGCCTTTATGATGACAAGCAGTACGCTGAGGCTAAGAAGGTCCTCCTCGACATCGATCCCGCACAGCTCCCCGAGGATCAGCGCACCAAGCTCGCCGACCTGATCAAGAATACCGATGTCGCCCTCTCCAAGGCCCAGGGCGCCTCCGCCACCTTCGATCAGGCCCAGGCCGATCTCGATGCCGGCAAGCTCGTCGCCGCCAACGCCGCCTTCCAGAACGTCATCGACGACACCACCGCCTCCGCCGACCTCAAGGACAAGGCCAAAATCCAGCAGGCACTCGTCAAGAAAGTACAGGCTGACAAGGCTCCCCAGATGAAGGAGCTTCTCGCCCAGGCCCAAAATCTCTTCGACGCCGGCAAGCTCGACGAAGCCCAGAACGCCGTCAACACCATCCTCGCCACCGGTTCCGACCTCGGCTGGCAGGACAACGCCAAGCCCGCACAACTCCAGCAGAAGATCGCTGACAAGCGCGCCGCCATGGCCAGTGCTGCCGCCGCTCCCGCTGCTGTCGCCGCTGCCCCCGCTCCCACACCAGCTCCCGCCACCGCCGAAGCGACCGCCGCTCCTGCAGCCTCCGCGCCGGCGCAAAACACCGCTGCTGCTCCTGCCGCGCCGGCCCCCGCACCGGAACCCGCCACCGCTCCCGCTCCCGCCGCCGTTGCCTCCGTAGCCGCCGCTCCCGCTGCCGACGCCAACACCGCCATGAGCCAGACCATCGCCGCTGACGAAATCTCCCGTCAACGCGCTCTGACCCTCTACAACCTCGCCATGCATGACTCCGATGCCGCGATGCATGCCAACCCACCACAGTACGCTACCGCCATCCAGCGCGCTCACGACGCCACCACCACCATCGACGACAATCGCCGCTACTTCTCCGACACTGAAGCCAACAGCCTCCGCCTCCAGGCCTCCACCCAGGAGCAGGCCGCCACCACCCTCAAGACCACCTACGACGCTCAGCAGGCCAGGATCGCCGCGGAAAACGCCAAGAAAAACGAGCAGGCGATCGCCGATCAGCACCGCGCCGAACGCGAACGCCGCGTCGACGCCCTCATGCGCGATGCCAAGCACTTCTACGATACCCAGCAATACCATGAATCCGCTGACACTCTCCGCCAGATCCTCGTCATCGATCCGCACAATGCCAACGCGGAGTTCATGCTCAGCCTGGTCACGGATCGCATCGCTTATCGCTCCTACAACCGGCTCGTCAATCAGGGCTCGAGCGACTTCCAGAAGCTCGAGATCCAGAACGCCGAAACCATCATCCCCTACGCCGACCTCATGATCTACCCCGAAAACTGGGTCGAACTCAGCCGCACACGCCTCAGCGGCCAGTCCGAACAGGAATCCTCCGCCAGCCGCGTCGTCCGTGCTCGCCTCGCTGACAATATCAAGGAACTCATCGCCGACGGTCAGGGCCTCGAAAAAATCCTCAACTTCATCCGCGACAACACCGGCATTAATATGGATGTCCGCTGGCCCGTCCTCCTCAACGCCGGCATCGACAAAAATACCTCCGTCACCGTCAACCTCCACGAGGTCCCCATCGGCAAGGCCCTCAGCACCATCCTCGCCTCCGTCGGCGGTACCACCCCACTCGAATACACCGTTGACGACGGCGTCGTCACCATCAGCACCCACGATGATCTTACCGCCAACGTCCACCCAGTCCTCCTCACCTACGACGTCCGCGATCTCCTGATCCAGCCCTCCAACACCCAGCCACCCACCCTCAGTCTTACCCAGGCCACCCAGCAAGGCTCATCCGGCGGCGGCGGCGGCAGCGGCCTCTTCACCGACACCGGCAACAATGCCGCTACCCCCCAGCAGAGCCGCGACGCCATCGTCACCGCCATCAAGACCGCCATCAAAACCATCGACCCCACCTCCTGGGTCGACAACGGCGGCAGCGTCGGCGACATCCAGGAATTCTCCGGCATGCTCCTCATCCGCCAGACCCCCGAAAATCACTACAAAATCGAACACGACATCCTCCAGAAACTCCGCGAAGCTCACGCCGTCCAGATCTCCGTCGAATCCCGAATCATGTTCGTCACCAATGAATTCTTCGAACAGTTCGGCATCAACTGGGGCCTCACCATCCCCGCAGGCGCTCTCGGACCCTCGGCCGGCGCCATCAGCATCAATAACGGCCTCTCCGGTACCGGCGCCAATCAGGCCGCCCTCGGCGCGGTCGGCGGTACCCTCTCCACCAGCCAGTCCAGCTTCCTTGGCACTGGTGCACTCAACATGACTGGCACCTTCGGCACCATCATGGACAACTTCCAGCTCAGCCTCTTCCTTCAGGCTACCCAGTACGACACCCGCGCTGTCTCCGTCGCCGCACCACGCGTCACCCTCTTCAACGGCCAGACCGCAAACATCCTCGTCACACGCGAACAGGGTTACATCTCCAACTTCAACCAGCAAATCAACTCCACCGGCGGCATCCTCGGCGGCGTCACCACCGCCACCACTCTCACCACCGCTGCTTTGAACACTGGCGTCACCCTCGAAGTCACTGCCGCCGTCTCCGCCGATCGCCGATATGTCATCATGAACGTCCGTCCCACTCTTGCCAGCAACGAAGGCTTCACCAACATCGGTACTCTCGGCTCCTCCACCTCCGGCGGAACCCTCGCCGGCATTTTCCTCCAGTTGCCCAACATCGACGTCACTCAGGTCAACGCCACCGTCGCCGTCCCCGATGGCGGAACTCTCCTCGTCGGCGGTGAAAAAATCCTCGGCAACTCCGAAGTCGAAATCGGCGTCCCCATCCTCTCCAAAATCCCCGGCCTCAACCGCCTCTTCACCAACCGCGCCATGGAAAAAGACGAAAAGACTCTCCTCGTTCTCGTCCGTCCCAAGATCCTCATCCAGTCCGAAATCGAGCAGAACCTCTTCGGACCCGGTTACGATCGCCCCACCGGACTCCCCACCAACCCCGCCGGCCCCTCCATGACCGAAGGCAACGGCGTCGACCCCGGCTTCAAAGTCGCCGGCCACTGATCCACCCCTCAATCAACTCCCGCAACACAAAAGGCCGATCGCAAGATCGGCCTTTTTTCGTCCGGCGCCCACCGGCCTTATGCATCCGCAGAACTCTCGCCTCCCCTTCCACTCCCCGCTTCAATCGTGCTCAATCGAAACCCGCGACGTAATCTCCCGCCCCTCCCCCTCCTGCACCCTGACGCCCGCCGCCTCGGGCGGCGCGGGGCTCCTCGTCGCCTGTGCGCGCTTCGCCGCCACCACCCGATACATCAACGGATACACCCCGCTCACCTCCTCCACACGCACCACCCGCTCCGCATACTTCGGATTCAACGCCACCAGCCGCACCCCCCTCACCTCCCCCGCATCATCCCGCAAAAAAAACACCCGCTTGAACGTCGTCGCATAATTCTCCCCTTCCCCCAGCCGCACCACGCAATCATCCCCATCCGCCGCATCCCCAGGACCAACAATAATGATCTCCCCCTCCCCATACTCCGGCATCATCGAATCCCCGCTCACCCGCACCGCAAACGCACTCTTCACCGGTGCCTCCGGCAAATCCGGCACAGGCACATACTCGTCCGCCACGCCCGCCGGATAATCCAAATCCCCATGCTCCTTCGCCCCTCCCGCCGCCACCCGATTAATCACCGGCACCTCCCGCACCGCAATCTCCCCCTCCCGGGTGCCATGGCCTGTGGGGCGGGGGCCCCGCTGGGCATGCCCAATCTGCTTTCCTTTTTTAAACGCCGCATCCAAATCCCGCGTCCCATCCCCACGCCGCGGCCCCTCCCCCTCTTCAATCATCCGCCGTACCGATTCCGGCGTCCGCAACCAATCCCCCGCCGCCACCAGCACCTCCTCCGCCACCCCCAGCGCCTTGGCAATTTTCCGCAGCTTCTCCTCCGACGCCACCCCCGGCGCACGCCCCGTCTCTATGTTCGACAAGTACGGCTTGCTGATCCCCGTCTTCCCCGCCACCTCATCCAGCGTCAACCCCAACCCCTCGCGCACACCGCGCAACGCTCGTCCAAGCGCCTCCAACGACCCCGGCCGCCGCAATCCGCTATCCATAAACCATCTCCAAAATCCCCCCTCTCCATACACCGGAATTAACCTAATTAACTTATTTAACTCAATTAACGACATCCATTTACAAATTCTAAAACACCGTCTCTTTACAACCACCGCAAAACCATTATACATTGTTGTTCGTATTAAGTACGGTTTTTTCTTGCACTGTCTGTTTGTTGCATTATAATCATACGCACGCGGCCGTCACCCTGCAATGGAATTGCACCAAAACCCGCTGGACCGCGGCAGCCCGCTCGCACAGGAGGATCCGCATGCTCGCCCCAAACCCCCACAGCCCCCTAGCCCAACGCCGCCGCCGCTCCTTGGAACGCAACACCTCCGAACGTCTCGCCCGCGAACTCCTCCTCGAACGCGCCGCCCACCTGCCCGAAACAGAACAAGCCCTCCTCGTCGCGCATTTCTCCCATGGCATCCCGCTCCATGAACTCGCCATCCTCCACCGCGTCACCGAACGCCGGCTCCGCCGCCGCCTCGAAGCCCTCCGCCGCAAAATCTCCCACCCCGCCTTCGGCCTCACCATCCGCTACGCCCAGCACCTCCGCGCCGAATTCCAATCCCTCGCCACCGCCCGCTGGATCGACAACCGCCCCCTCCGCACCCTCGCCGCCGAGCGACACGAAACCCTCCACCAACTCCGCCAGCAACTCGCCGCCATCCACTCCCAGATGCTCTTCCTCGCCAGCCACGACCGCACGAGTCACTCGCACACCAACAGCGACGATGAACTTGAGTAGCCGCTCACACCCGACGTTTTGTGTTTTGTGTTTTGTGTTTTGCGTTTTGAGTTCTGAGTTCTGAGTTCTAAACCGGGGGGCTATCGATGGGGACGTTTCGCTACCACAAAATCCCGCAACATCTCCCGCTGCGCCCGGCTCATGCCACGACCCCGAGCGGGCGAAACGGCGAGCGGGCGAGCGGGCGACGGACACGGCTTTCGCCCATTCGCCGATTCGCCCCCTCGCCCCTTCGACTCCATCACCAGTTTCCTCCCCGCCTCATCGATCGGCCACTCAAACTTGATCCGAAAAATGGCGCGTCCGCCGATCTGCGATGCTCCGCCGTAGATTTTCCGAATCTCGGCTTTGAGCGCCGCGAGGGTGTCAAACCCATCCGCCTGGGCGTCCGCTTCGGTCAGGGCATTGAGGTTCGCCAACTGATCGACGGCGGTGATCTTCATCCGCCCCAGCCCCGGCGTGTACGAGATCTGCCCCACGCGCACGACGGGCCGGGACCACAGCCGAATCGTCTGCCGCTTCTTCCCCCGCCGCACGAGTTCAACGAGATGACGTTTGAGCAACAGCATGAGGAGGTTTTACCACAGAGGTCACAGAGAGCACAGAGGACGAGGGCCGGAAAACACAAAACACAGAACTCAAAACACAAAACACAAAACTCAAAACGCAAAACGCAAAACGCAAAACCGGGGCTGGGCGATGCCATATTGGGAGCGAATGGCCTTTTCGTTCGCCGGCGTCTTCGCTCTCTGTGAACTCTGTGTCCTCTGTGGTTTCATAAAGGCTTCTTTTCCTGGGAGGGGAAACTATGCAGAATCCGATTGAATTCACCATCGACGGAACCATCGACGGTGGCGCCGCGCATCTGAGCGAGCGGACGCTGACGATTGCGGCGCTCTTTGGGTTGCCGATTGAGCGCGGGGCGAGGCGGGTGTTGTTTGAGCCGCTGACGGTGCGCGTGGAGGTGGGGGGTGTGGTTCTGATTACCGGGCCGTCGGGGGCGGGGAAGAGTACATTGGTGAACCGCATTGGTGCGGCGCTGGCGGTGCGGGGGGATGTTCGGGTGGTGCGGTTGGAGGAGATTGCGCTGGCGGCGGATCGGTCGGTGATTGATTGTTTTTCGGGATCGGTGGATCAGGCGGCGGCGTGTCTTGGGCGGGCGGGGCTGGCGGAGGCGCACATCTTTCTTCGCGCGCCGTCGGAGCTTTCGGAGGGGCAGCGGTTTCGGTATCGGCTGGCTCAGTTCTTTGCGTCGGAGGATGATGTCCTGATTGCGGATGAATTTGCGGCGACGCTGGATCGGGTGACGGCGCGTGCGGTCGCGCATCAGCTTGGGCGGTTTGTGCGAGGGAGTGTGCGGAGCGATCGGGGGCGGGCGGTGGTGGTGGCGACGACGCATGAGGATCTGGCGGAGGATTTGCGGCCGGCGGTGCATGTGTGGAAGGGGCTGGGGATGCGCGTGGAGGTTCGGTCAACGACGTTAAACACGAAGGACACCGAGAGCACAAAGGACCACGAAGACGGATTAAACCACAGAGAGCACAGAGGACACAGAGAACGACGACGACGCGGGGGGAAGGGGGGGGGGGGGGGAGGGAGCCGCAGATGAATGCGGATGAACGCGGATGATGTTTGTGGATAGAGAGCTGCGTTCATCGGCGGTTCCGTTCGGCTCTCTGTGTTCTCTGTGTCCTCTGTGGTTTAAAAATTCCTTGGGAGGGGAATCATGAACACCGCTCGCTGCACGCTGTGGAATCACCTGAAGATCGAAACCGGTACGCAAGCCGATTATGCGGCGCTCAAGGAATTTCACTATCGATCGGGACATCCCGGCGGGATCAAGCGCGTCTTTGTCGCCCGCTACGCCGGCCCTGGGCTGGGTGGATCAGATGCCACGGACGGCATGCTTGCCGGCGTGCTCGTGGAATCTCTGCCGGCGCTGGGATGTGCGCTGCGCTCGATCGCGCTGCCCGGTGTCTTCCAGACCGGCGACCGCAGCCTCGATGCGGCGAAGTTGAATCGCGACATGCGGACGATTTCCCGCGTCATCGTTCATCCGATGTTTCGTTCGGTGGGGTTGGCGGTGGAGCTGGTGCGGTACGCGCTGGTGCATGCGGAGACGCCGTATGTGGAGGCGCTCGCGGCGATGGGGCGGGTGAATCCGTTCTTTGAGCGGGCGGGGATGCGCGCGTTTGATCGGCCGGCGCTGGGGGATGTGGTGCGGATGGTGGCGGCGCTGGAGCGCGAGGGGTTGCGGGCGATTGATCTGGCGGATCCCGGGCGCGTTACGCGCACGCCGTTTCTTGAAGCGGAACTTCGCCGATTCTGCCGCAAGTCACAAACCTGGGAGGAGATGATTGCCGAGGCGCGGGGGCGGTTGTTGTCGCAGCCGGTGTATTACGTGTGGGCATCGACGAATTGAGAGATTGAGCCATCGGGTCATTGAGTCATTGTGCAATGTGCCCGATCGCTCCCCCTTCAATGGCTCAATGACCCGATGATTCAATGATTCAATTCTCACAGGAGGAATTCTCATGACGGTGTTTCAGCAGCAGATTGTGGAGATTGAGGTTTCGAAGTTGTTGGCGCATCCGAAGAATGCGAATGTGATGCCGCCTGCCGTGATGAGGAAGTTGCGGCGGCATATTGAGAAGACGGGGCGGTATGAGCCGCTGGTGGTGCGGCGGCATCCGACGGTGGCGGGGAGTTATGAGCTGATCAATGGGCATCATCGCAAGCGCGTGCTGGAGGAGTTGGGTCATGAGCGGGCGGCGTGCGTGGTGTGGGAGCTGGATGATGCGGAGACGCTGATGCTGCTGGCGACGATTAATCGATTGGGGGGCGAAGATGCGCCGGGGAAGCGGCTGGCGTTGCTGGAGGCGATGTCGGAGCAGATGAGCGCGCCGGAATTGGCGAACTGGTTGCCGGAGGATGCGGAGATGCTGGGGAAATTGTTGGAGCGAGGGGAGGTGGACGTGCGGTTCGATCCGCCGGTGATGGGGGAGATGGAGGAGGCGTTTACGGTGTTTTTGAAACATGAGGAGAAGAGGCGGCTGGTGGCGGCGCTGGAGAAGGAGGGAGTGAGGATGGGGGATGCGCTGATGAAATGGGTGGAGCGAATGACAGATGATGAAAGACGAAATGGAACCACAGAGGGCACAGAGAGCACAGAGAGCACAGAGGACGACGAGGGGGATTAGCGCGGATGACCGGGGATTTCGTGTAGTGCTCTGTGAACTCTGTGTTCTCTGTGGTTAGTTACGGGTTTTGAAACGGGTTTATTTTGTTGGAGGTGGGTTATGTCGAAGAATGAGTCGGGGAAATTGAAGTATGTGGTGGAGAAGGTGATTCGGGAGTTGGCAGATGGGGGTGATTTGCAGCGGGTGATGGAGAGTCACGCGATGTCGCCGATCAAGGCGATGCAGTTGATGCAGTCGAAGCGTGGCAGGGATGTGCTGAAGGCGCGGCGTCGGCTGGCGAAGATACATCGGGAGCTGCTGGCGAGCCGGTTTTCGGCGTTTGCGGTGCAGAGGATCTGCGGGGTATTGAAACAGGAGGAGAAGCCGGAGCTTTGGTTGAAGGCAGCGGCGGAGATATTGGATGCGGTGAAGGGGGAGAAGCGGAGCGCGAGGAAGGGGGTTGCGGAGAAGGAGGAGGAGGGGGTTTTGTTTTCGCGGGAGGAAATCAGGCGGGTGATGGCGCTTATGGAATTGGGGATGGCGGCGGAGAAGGAGCGCGAGCGAATGACGAATGACAAATGATAAATGGCGAAGCAAGTTCAAATGTTCAATGAAGGAATGATTGAAACGATTGTTGGCGAATGCACATTGTTGCCCGCCCCGGTGGAAGGGGTGGGCCTTTAGGGGGAAGATGTCATGGGCAAGAAAGTTGTGAATTATGTGGAGATGGCGTCGAAGGAAGCTCGGGGATTTCGGCCGTGGGATCGAGCGTCGCTGGTGTCGTGGCTGAAGCTATTTGTGGGGATGGAGATGCCGGAGCGTGGGGTGTGTGAGGGGCATGGGACGCCGCTGGATTATTTGTGTCATAGTTTTTTTGAGGAGAAGGGGGATGCGGTGGTGTGGGCGTGCCGGGGAGGAGGGAAGACGATGGTGGGGGCGGTGGCGACGCTGCTGGATTTGTTGTTCAAGCCGGGGATACAGGTGCGGATATTGGGGGGGAGTCTGGAGCAGTCGGAGAAGATGTATGGGTATCTGCTGGGGCTGGTGCAGGGGAGATTTCCGGAGATGCTGAAGGGGAGTCCGACGCAGCGGCGGCTGGAGTTGGTGAACGGGTCGCGGGTGGAGGTGCTGGCGCAGTCGGATCGGAGCGTGCGTGGGCAGCGGGTGCAGAAGCTGCGGTGCGATGAGGTGGAGTTGTTTGATGAGGGGGTGTGGCAAGCGGCGCAATTGACGACGCGGAGTGGGAAAACGCAAAACGCAAAACACAAAACGCAAAACGGGGAGGGGATTGTGGTGCGGGGGAGTGTGGAGGCGTTTTCGACGATGCATAAGCCGGACGGGTTGATGCGGCGGATATTGAAGGAGGAGGAGAAGGGGGAAGGACGGAAGCGGTTTTCGTGGTGTGTGTGGGATGTGATGGAGAGGTGTCCGGAGGAGCGGAAGTGCGAGGGGTGTGCGTTGTGGGAGGGGTGCCAGGGCCGGGCGAAGAATGGCAACGGCTTTGTGCCGATCGAGGATGTGATCGCGATGAAATCGCGCGTGTCGCAGGCGACGTGGGAGCACGAGATGTTGTGTCATCCGCCGCGGGTGGAGCATGGGGTATTTCCGGCGTTTCGTCGGGAGATGCACGTGCGGAGTGCGGAGGGGCAAGTGTTTGGTCCTGGGGCGAGAATCATTCACGAGGGGCGGCTGTTCGTTGTGGAGGGGATTTATGGCGGCGTCGATTTTGGGTATCGCGGGCCGTTCGTTTGTTTGTGGATGGCGATGCTGCGTGAAGGGTCGAAACCGGATTCCCCGCGGGCGGTGTGGGTCCTCGATGAAATGCTGGTGCGGGAGCAGACGCTGGTTCGGAACGTGATGGCGATGCGCGATCGGAAGTGGGATGTCGTGCGCGTGTACTGCGATGTCGCTGGAAAGGGAGTGAATTCGCAGACGGGGCGGAGCGATGAGCGGGTGCTGCGCGATGAGGGGTTTCTGACGCGGTGCAGGGAGATGAAGATTGATGAGGGCATCGGGGTGATCAACGATCTGTTGAACCCGGCGGTCGGCTTTCCCCGGCTGCTCATCGACCCGCGCTGCCAGCATTTGATTGCGGCGATGGAATCGTACGAGCGCGGGAAGGATGGGCAGCCGATCAAGGATGGAGTGCATGATCATCCGATTGATGCGCTGCGATACGCGCTGGTGAATCATGATGGCGTGGGATCGAAGACGGAGTGGCGGCTATATTGATTGAGAGATTGAGTCATCGGGTCATTGATTCATTGGAACAATGCCCCGATGATCCGATGAATCAATGATTCAATTCGGAGGTCTCATGAATCCTCTTCCTCGTTGGCGCGGCTTCAACCTCCTCGACATGTACATCTACGAGCCGGGCCGCGAAAAAATAAACCCCGGCGACAGCACGCCCATCGGTGGAAATACTTTTGGCGGCGGGGAAGGGGATTTTCGGGAGGAGGAGTTTGAGTGGGTGCGGGATTGGGGTTTTGATTTTTTGCGGATACCGATGGACTACCGGTATTGGACGGAGTTTAGCGGCGATTCCGGGGGTGGGTGGAAGTTCCGCGAGAATGTGATGCAGCGGATTGATCGGGTGGTGTCGCTCGCTGAAAAGTATTCGGTGCATGTGAGTTTGAGTTTTCATCGAGCGCCGGGGTATTGCGTGAATGCGCCGGCGGAGGCGCGGAGTCTGTGGACGGATGCGGGGATGCAGGGGATGTTCGCGGCGCAGTGGAATGCGTTTGCGGTGCGGTATCGTGGGGTGCCGTCGTCGCGGTTGAGTTTTGATCTGGTGAATGAGCCGCCGGCGGCGGGGATGACGGGGTTTGTGACGGGGAGCGGGATGACGAGGGGGGCACACGAGCGGGTGATACGTGCGGCGGTGGGTGCGATTCACAGTGCGGATCCGCATCGGCTGATCATGGCGAACGGGTTGAACTATGGGACGGAGCCGATCGAGGAGTTGACGGATGTGCCGAATTTGGGGCAGTCGTGCCGGATGTATGCGCCGTTCGGGATTTCGCATTATCAGGCGCACTGGGTGAGTTATGCGTGGCGGAAGGCGCCGGCGTGGCCGGGGGCGGATCATTTTGGGAGGACGTGGGGGCAGGAGCATCTGGAGAGGCATTTTGAGCCGTGGGCGGAGTTGGTGAAGCGGGGGATCGGGGTGCATTGCGGGGAAGGCGGGGCGTTCAGCAAGACGCCGCACGACGTCGTTCTCCGCTGGATGTCGGATGCGTTTGCGATTCTCCGTTCGCACAACATTGGCTGGGCGTTGTGGAATTTGCGTGGGGGGTTTGGGATTCTGGATTCGGAGCGCGCGGATGTGGCGTATGCGGAGTGGCATGGGCATCGGTTGGATCGGGCGATGCTGGAACTGCTGCGCGCGAATTGAATGGCGGTTGTGCTGAGGGCATCATCCGGGTTGGCGGAAGCGAGAGGAGCCGGCGCTTACGCTACGGGTTCCCTTCCCTTAGTGGTGGTGGCCGCCGGGGCCGTGGACGTGGCCGTGGGCGAGTTCTTCCTGGGAGGCTTTGCGGACGTCTTTGATGGTGACGTCGAAGGTGAGAGGGATGCCGGCGAGGGCGTGGTTGGCGTCGACGGTGACGGTGTCGCCATCGACCTTGGTGACGGTGACGACGGTCATGGCGCCCTGTGGGGATTGGGAGCGGAACTGCATGCCGGGCTTGATGTCGGGTACGCCCTGGAAGGCGGTGCGAGGGACGGACTGGATGAGGGATTCGTCGCGTTTGCCGTAGGCGTCTTCGGGGGCGATGGTGACTTTGAGCTGGTCGCCGGCGGCTTTTCCTTCGAGGGCTTTTTCGAGGCCGGGGATGAGGTTGCCGGTGCCGTGGAGGTAGGGGAGTGGCTGCTTGCCGACGGAGGAATCGATGACGTTTCCATCGGGGCCGGTGAGGGTGTAATCGATGGTGACGACGGCATTTTGGGCGACTTGCATAGCGTGCTCCAGAGACAAAAATGGCACGGAGGTCCGTGCCGGAACAGAAGTGCATCATGGTAGCCCGGGGTGGGGCAAAAGTCTCGCAGGAGCGTTGGTGATCCCGAGCGAAGGCGGGGGCGGATTTTGGCGAACTTTCATCGGGGATTCATCTTTCGGTTGTAGAGTTGTGGACATGGATAAGAAAGGAGAGCCCTTGGTACGCGCGCGGATGTGGGTTGCGATGTCGGTGGTGGCGGTCTCGGCGGTGGGATTTGCGGCGGTGGGTTCGGATGGGGATGCGGGGAAGGAGCGGGCGGCGCGGGGGGAGAAGCTGCTGGCGGGGGTGACGTTCAGCCATCCGCGGGAGATTACGAATCCGTATTTGCCGCTGGGGACGTTGAAGCAGGATGTGCTGGAGGGGACGGAGGGGAAGGCGAAGGTGCATATTGAGCGGACGGCGAGTGAACATGGAGGCGCAGTTGGCGGGGAAGTGAGTGGGG
>DATKPA010000055.1:0-23867 GCA_035524355.1 Phycisphaerae bacterium
GAGGTATTACCGCTGCACTAGGTGCAACTCGCTCATCAAGGCCCATATCCTCAATCCGCGCGACGATTCTGAGGAGTCCTAAAACTGGAAACATGCCCGCGGTTGATTTTGTACCATGCCCCGCAGCACCGAAGTGCAAAGTTTCGGAAAGGACAACACATGCAAAAAATTACCCCATTCGTTCGGAACGGTAAATTGGGTTTTTTCCTGAACGGCGAGGAGGTTGAGCTTGTCTTGCCGGATGAGTGGCAAGATAAAGTCGTCAAGAAAGCCAAATCCGATGACGCCGCGGATGACGGCGAAGAGCAGCCCACCCCACATCCAAAAAACGAGGCGCACTGTCGGTTGTGGTGGGAAGCGTCGCCCGAATTGCGGCGCACCTTCGGCATCACCAACGAGCCGGCTGGGTCCGATCGGTACGAACGCCGTTTCCGCGAGTACTGCCGCCGGGCGCTCAAAGGCGGACGCGGCTTCTCCGCGGAAACAGCGGAACTCGACTTCGAGAACAGGTGCGAAAGCGAATTCGCCGAAATGACCGCCGACGGGCGCCCGCGGCATGAACTCTTCGGCGTCAAGAACCGCGACCCGCAGAGCCCGGAGTATGTGGCCGGGCTGAAGAAGTACATCTCGCTCCAGCGGAACAGCACCCACGCCGCTGGCGAGCAGCCCTTGCTCCCGACCACGACCACCGTACTCGGTGGCGCCGCCGCAGAACGCGTCGTCGGCAGCTTGACGCCGCCGCGCGAACCCACGCCCAATGAGTTGAAGGCCGCCATGGATACAGCAGAGAAGGCGGCCCGCGCCCGCTGGACCAGCGACAAAATGATCCGAGGGAAGTTTGGACTGTTGGAGCACGCCGATCCAGACGGACCCGAGTACCAGAACGCCCTGCAGCGATTCGTGAACCTTGAACGCGCTTGGGCCCGGGACAACTGGACGGCCCCTGTCCGATGAACCATCGCCGCCGGCTACGTTGCCGACGCATTCAATAAACTCCCGGAACAGGAATCACAAATGGCTACCCACACAACACCTGAAATCATCGAATCCGACGCCTCCCCAACGTCAGCGGCAACGACCGATCCGACGGCTGAAAACACCGCAGCGCCAGCAGTTCCCGGTCACACCGCCGCCAACAATTGCGGCTTCCACCCCGGCGGCGCCGCCGCACGGGACCGTAACATCCGGCACCACCGCACCACCAACTTCTCAGCGATCCGCGCCAAAGCAGCCGAAGACCTCGATTCTGTCGAAGCGCTGCAGGCAGAAGCCAGCGCCGCGGCCGCGAAGTCTGCCGAAGTGGGCAACCGACTTGCCGAAGCGGTGAAACGAGCGAAGGAATCGCACTTTGAGTTTAAACGCGCGACCGAATCGATGCGTGACGCCGGCAACGACGTTGACGACGATTCCCACCTGAAGCGCGCGGCAAAGCTGATCGGATAAACCATCGACCGTCCGCCGCCATACGACTCTAAAACACCCTAACCAAAGGAACCCGCTATGACTATGATCGACAACACCCTCAGCGAACCGATGGAGACGCAGGCCGCGCCGCCGAGCATCTGGCAAAAACTCCGAGGCATCACCGCTGGCAAGAAGAAAACTGCGAATCACAAGCATTTTTCCTACGTGAAGCGGATCGCCGCCGGCGATTCCTTGAATGATCGCCAGATCGCCGAGTTTCACGAATCGACCTTAACCGCCGGCTACTCCGACTCCGACGCCGAGCACCACGCCAACGTATTCCGCCGCCTTGCCGATGCCGAGAGCGCCGCCGCCACTCAACCCGCCGTTCGAAGGGCGATGGAGGTCGCCAGGGACCATGTAACCGCGCTGGACGCCCAGCTCGCGGAACTTGCGGCGAAGCGCGCCGAAGCCGAAACCTTTTTTCGCCAGAAGCTCCTCGAACTCTCCAACGTGAACAACGCCGCGGCATCGGTGGAAAGCCTGCGAAATCAGGTTGATGCCCTAACTAACGATTGATTGTCGCCGGCCCCGCGTTAACGAAATCGCGCGGGGTTTTCTCCAGGGTCGGCGGCGACGCTGAAAACGCCGCCGACCTTTTTGAAATCAGCCTCGCCCGAAGGAACCCGCCATGAAAAGCGAAACTCAAATCGACCCCGACCAGGAACGAGAGATCAAACGCCGCCGCATACAGAACTTCCCGATGATTCTGAGGAAGGCCGACGAGGATCTTGTTGCCGTCGAAACCTTTGACTGGAAAATAAGGGACTTTGTTTCATCAACCCTGAAAACGCCAATTGCCATTCCTACGCCCGTCAATACGAAGGCCGCCATGGATACCGACCCAACAACCGGGGCCGTTTTCCTAAAATTCTGCATGTTCCCGCCGGTCGATTTTGGGGGGTTGAATCTGTAGCCCTCACCGCCCCCCGGCTAACCCCGGCGGCGAGATTTGCTTCTCTTCCGTGCGGAGCGTGACGACGGCTGCAATGAACAGGGGGAGCGCCACGATCATCCACGCCCAGAATGTCACCATCAGCACGTAGGCGAGGCCCATTGCCACAATCGACGTGGCGAACCGATCGGGAGGCGGAAACGGCTGCGGATTGGATGCCCCAGCAATAATTCCGAAGAAAACAATCGCGGACAAACCGCCCCACACCATCACGGTCCAAACGAAGAGCGCCAGTTGCAGGATGTAACTTCGCTTCCCGACGCGTGCCCTGTACGTCTGCCGGGGCGCCAGCGGTATGACCGGCTTCACCGGCGACCTTGTCCCGACCGTCCCCGCAGGGTTGCGGAGCGCCTGATAGCATCCGGGGCAGACAACGTTCCCCACCCAGAGCATCGGCGTTTCCATCGCCCCGATGATCCGATGACAGTTGACGCATTTCTCGACCTGCGCAACGTTCGACATGATGACAACCTCGCTTCCGAACCCCGCCAATATTACCGCCACGCGTGGCCGTGGCAACGCCGCCGCAGATGAGATCGACCGAGACGTCGACCACGCCCGCAGCGACGCGTCTAAAGGCAAATTCGGAGGCACAAACGAACGGCAATCGTCAACGGTTCAGTAATTCGCGTATCCGTTCGACCGTCAAGCGTGCATCCGGAGCGGCAAACTTCAACAATAGTTCGATCGCTCGCGCTTCTTCATCCGAAATCCAGAACGGCAACTCGATAATTTCGGTGCCGTCGGGACGTTCGATGTAAACTCCTGTGCATCTTTGGAGCGGATTACCCTGATAATCCCTCCCCCGAGTCATTTGGGAAACACTCACGCCCTCATACGTGGGTTGCCGGTCAGTCATGGTGACGCCCTTTCATAGCAGCCATCGCCCCACCATGCGGCAGGGAAGAAGTATCCGGTGGCCGACCCTGAATTATTCGGAGAGCCCGGGGTGCCTGCGCACGAACACTTTGGGGGCATCGGAGGGCATGAGTCGGGGGGGGGTATGGGCGAAATTAACCCTGCAGTGACGCCCCCGCACACCGGGTTTCATGAAACCTCGCGCGATGGTATTTAAGGGGTATATTCGGGTATTGCTGGAAATCGACTGGACGCTATAAACACTGCAATTTAAGGGGTTTTCTGCAATATCAGCGATTTTGCAAAATGATAACTTTTCTCTTAGGAAACCGCCGCTCTATCCAACTGAGCTACGACCGCAAACTATTGATTTTATTGGTTTTCCAGCTATCATCACCCTTTCTTGGTTGGTGAGGAACAACCGCAAGGAACAACCGCTCTCCTGGTGGAACAACCCTGACCGGTTGTTCCAGGTGCGATGTTCGGGATGATGAAAGGCAGACACCCATAACGCAGAATGATACCCGCCCTGCTTGGCCCTTCCAACACATTACGACCATGACGGCTCACCCGGCCGGCCAATGGGTCAAAAAATTCCGGGGAAAGCTGCGGTACTTTGGCGAATGGGCCAATCCTGATCCCGAGGACAAGAAGGCCAAGGCCGCCTTGAACAAGTGGATGGACCTCATGCGGGCGACTGGCAATGGCGCCCGCGATAGCCAAGAACAACCGCTCGCGGTTGTTCCGGCCGGCGACCTGAACCTGGACACCATGGTCAACGCGTTCATGACCGAGAAGCACTGGGCGGTCGAGAATGGCGAACTCTCCCCCAGGCAGTTCGCCGAATATCGGAATCTCGGCAACCTGATCCTGAACACCCTGGGGAAGAACAAACTGGTCAAAGACCTCCTGCCGGCTGATTTTTCGGTCCTGCGGTCGAAGCTACCAGGGGGGCCAGTGCGGCTGGGAAACCAGGTGGTCTGGATCCGGAGTTTCTTCCGCTGGGCGGCGGAAAACCAAGGGATTACCGTCCGATTCGGAAATCAGTTCGAAAAGCCGGCCCGCCGCACCATCCGCAAGGCGGTCAAGAAGAAGGAACTTTTCAGCCCCGCCGACATCAAGGCCATCATGGAGAAGGCCACTCCCGCCGTCCGCGCCATGATCCTCCTGGGCATCAATGCCGGATTCGGCCAGACTGATTGCGCAACCCTGCCGAGGGACGCTGTCGACCTCGACAAGGGGATGATCGAGTTCGACCGCAACAAAACCGGGGTGCGACGAGTAGTGCCGCTCTGGAAGGAGACGGTACAAGCTCTCAGGGAATACCATCGCCCCCATGCCGCGCACCCAGAGCTGTTCTTTATCACCCGGTGGGGGAATCCATGGGTGCACGACGAAGTCCACCGGGACGCTGCAGGGTTCGTGAAAAAGACCGTGCGGTGTGATGCCGTTGATCTGGAGTTCGACAAGGCTCAGAAGGATGCAGGCCTGCAATTCCGGGGCTTCTACGTGCTACGGCACACGTTTCGGACGATCGCAGACACCACCGGTGACCTCAACGCCATCCGAGCCATCATGGGCCATGCTTTTCCAGGGATGGACGAGTTCTACCTGCACTTGCACGCAGGCGGCATAGAGCGTCTGCAGAAAGTCGTGAACCACGTCCACGACTGGCTCTACCCCCCTACCCGCAAAACCGCGAAACGCCCGAAGGCAAGGAAGGCCGGCGAACAGGCGCCACAGTGACTCTCGCCGCAGGCTTTACCTGCCGGCTGCTAATGAATGCCTCCAGACTCTCGACAGAGACACGGAAGCAGCGTTTGCGCTTCCCGATGGCGACGTCGATGGCCTGGAGTTCACCAGAGTCGACTAGCCGGGTGGCGTGGTGGACCTTCACGCCCAGCCGTCGGGCAACCTCAGAAAGGGGGATGTGGGTATTGGGTTCTGCGTTCACGCCCGATAGATCGGGCAGGATCGCCGTCACGATTGTGAATTCGAGAGCTTTTTGCCATCATTATGCGTAAACGACAGGGTTTCGCAATCTCGCCAAGGATTCACATCCTATGGAAAAAAATCTGTCTCATCCTGGTTCGCGTGGCCGAAGGCTCCCAATTTGGGCGTGCCCGTTTTTTGGGGAAATGTACATACCGGCTGGAGGTGAGCACCTTTACCGGCAACAGTTCCGCTGCGGGGGTGCCGCCGCCCAAGCAGTCCAACGCGATCACCAGCTTTGTGAGCATTCCCGACGGCTCGACGGTGGTGCTGGGCGGACTGCAGTCGAGCAACAACGCGCGGACCGTCGCCAAGGTGCCCGGCCTGAGGAAAATCCCGATCCTGAGCTGGATCTGCCGCAACCAGAGCGACACCAACAACCAGTCCACCTTCTATATCTTTGTGCGGCCGACGATTCTCCGGTCCTCCAGGTTCGGGGATCTCAAGGAGCTCATCACCGACGGGCGGCGTGAGACCGGTATCGCTGGCGATTACCCGGAGCCCCGGCTGGCTTCATCAAGTGAGGATCGCGGCGGAGGAGGGCAAACCCGAATACCGTGTACCCCCCAACCTCGGCGGACAATTGTTCGGCGCACACGGAAGCGCATACCACCACGAGCCCCCTATGGATTCAGGTCAGGTTGGGGCGTGCCGATGTCGATGGCCCGCAGGGTGCCGAAAGCGGACACGCGCTCTGAAGCGTCCAGAATAAGAGCATCGGAACTGCCCTCTGGGAATGCGGCTTCTCGCTTATGCCAGTTCATGGAAAGTTTCCTCCGGGGTCGGCACCGTTTTCCGCCGCGCGGGCAGAGGCTTGGGACCGCCGTTAACGGGGGGATGATCGTAGTCGTCAGAAGTCTGCTCGCGGACAGTACCTGCTCTCATTTCTTGGCCCGCCTGCCGCAAAGCCTTATTTCGCACAAGTCGTGGCGGGGGCCAAAATCCTCCCCACGGGCGATAGCCCCATTCCTTGAGGATTTCCCGTGCAACAGCCCGGCGACGGCGTTCACGTCCATTGCGTTTCATTCTTTTGATCTGTGCCAAGGGATCCTTTGTTTTCTTCTTCTTTTTCGGTCGAATCAATTGCGTCTGCTGGACCGATACTTCACTCGGAGGGGTGGCAGGCGTAGGTGCAAGAGATTTCAACCATTCGTTTTCCGCGCCTGCAACCTGCTTCGCTGTCAAAGCCGGGAACTTCTCCTGAAACAACCGCCACTCGTCATGGCGTGGGTGGTTGGGACCGATGACAATTTTTTGGCCGAAGGAGCCAACCCGGTATCCGCGATCAACATAATGAAGCAACCCTGCCAGACGAAGGATTTTCTTGATCGCGACTTCTTTGTTGGCGTTACACCCACGCATGGTCAGACCGGCAGCCTGCAGGGCACGAAACATCCCCTGGAGGGATCCCTGAGCCATCGAGTACTGGCGTGCCGGCTTGTCCCATACGTGGAAGGAATTTCGCTCCACACAGTACAGGCCAATCGCCAGATCTTCATCTGTCAGCTCGTTTTTGTATCGCACGGTGGGGTGATGTCGGAAACGCCCGAGCACCCCATTGACGATTTGAAGTTGTGCTGCCAGGTCAAAACCTCCACGCCCGACTTTTTGTGGGTCGAAAACCGACTCCGCGAATTTCACTACGGAGACAGCACGAGCCCTGCGTTCCGTACCCCCGGGGTCGGCATCGAAAAGCTCTTGGTAGAAACCAAGCAGTTCCTCTACCGAAGCAGGCCGGCCGTAAAGCTGGTTGAACAACATCGCGGCCTGTGTCATGCGTTCGAACGCATTATCGCTCCTGGTGCCCGCTCGAAAATGCTTAATCCTTTCAGCCACAGACACTTGCGATTTTACCACTCCGTGTTTCTCCACACCTCGTGATATAGAACGGTAATGCGAGGGGAGGGGTATAGAATGTGTGCCATGTGGTACCCGCGTGCTGAGGCCCCGGGCCACTAAATGTCGCGAGAGTGCCTTGCTGATTTCACGGATTGTGTATCGCTTCCCCTCAAGCAGGGTCTTGAATGCCGCAGCGTCGGCTGGCCGAGGGGCCTTGGCAGTCTTGCCCCGTCGAAGAATGGCCTGCAGGTCGGCAGTCACCAGAGTGAAGGTATGCAGGAATTCCACACCGATGTCTAAACCGGCATGTGCGACAAGGCGTTTACTCAGCGCCTCCCAGCGTGCCATGGACTTGTTGAAGACCTCAGGCTTCCGAACCCCGCGCACCCACACGTATAGGTGCAAGCCGCGACCGCGAGTGCTGGGTTCCTGATAAATCCCGGGAAGAACTTGCTTCAGGAGATCCGCTGCCTGCTGCAACCCCTCTTGGCCATGGTGAGCATCCAAGTCGATTTGGAACCAGAACTCCGGCGCCCCGTGCTTGGGACGGGTGTGCAGGATGGGGCCGCCTTGATGGTGTCGCACGACCATCTCCATCGTCAGACTGTCGGACTTACCCTCTCCACGCATATTTCTGAGGAGCGTTTCGTTCCGACGCCGCTGCCTCGGCCGCGTTGCGAGATCCCGCTGCTCAGCAAGATCAAGCGGGCAAGTTGTCGCTGCCAAAAACCGGTAGTAGCTCTCTGCCATCTCAGGAGGCGGATGGACGGTGGTCACTTGGTGTTCGGCTGCCATGCGAAGGGCTCCAAGGAGTTTGGTTAACTTGTAAACTCGGTCGCGCGCAAAGTTCAAGAGCCCGCTCCAATTTAATTGGCAGATCAGTTATTCATCAGCAAAACCAAGAGCAAAGGCGAATACCCGATTTAGGCAAATGCTTGTAGTTCCCGCCATGCTCGCTGGATGAGGTGTCCTTTCCTGCCACTATCCTCGGATTCTCGAAAAGCATCTCCCCTTCCTCACTTGGCCGTACATGCTCCACGCAGAGAAACACAACGGCCGACTGAGATCTCATCTGCCAGCACACTGTCCACCGGTTCCAGGCAGGCCAGTTGTGAGCTTCCCCACGAATGGTGGGCGCGCCCGACGAAGAGCATAATGCTCTCGGAAGGAGCCCGTCATGGCAAGAAGGAAGTTCACCCGGGCTTTCCAGAGGTCTGATGGGCCGCTCTCCCACACCACCCGGAACGAGTACGCGGTGAACATCACCGGGTTTTCCCGATGGGCGTACGCCCGCCGGAAAATCGCCCACGATCCGTTGTTGGGTCTGGCCCGAGTCGATGAAAAAGCGGTTGAAGCAGTTCACCCCCGCCGGGCACTCACGCTCCCTGAGATTGCCGCATACCTCACGGCCATCTGGACCGGCCTCCGCCGCAGCGAACTGACGCAGCTCCAATGGGGCGACCTCCACCTTGAGGTCGCGGTCCCCAACATGCAGCTCCGCGCGCAAGCCACCAAGTCGCGGCGGGCCGACATCATTCCCCTCCACCCTCAGCTGGTGGAGGAACTCCTCGCGTACCGTCCTCCCGTCGCCGACTGTTTCAATTCACGCTCCCGTGAGGGAGCGACGCAGCATTTGCCAGTACCGTTTACAAAACCGTTGCTCTGCCATTGAGCTACATCGGCAAGGGATTGTTTTATAATCACTTACAACACAATCTGCACCTGCGAAAAACCTTCGTGCACAACCGCTGACCTCAAAACCGAACCAATCAATCTCGGTAATGCGAGGCCGAACGATGCGTGTCGGGCATCATAACCGTCATGGCCACCCGTTCCAACTGCCAGGATCACCCATAAAAAATGCCTATGAATACAGGGGAATGCGCACGTTTTGGATCGCCAGGCAATTCTGAAATGCCAATCAACTGAGTGGGTCGCTCCACATCGCCACGGGTCTTGAACCCAGGGGCATTGGGCCAGAGCTACGGTTCAAAACACCATCTGTAAGCGACGCGAATTCATGAGGTCCGCGCTCTGCCGCTGAGCTACCCGCGGAATTACCGGCGATTTTCGTTGATTTCTGTCGGGTGTACAAGGGAAGGTACAAGAGAGCAAAGTGAAATCGGGGCAATCTGGCTCGAAATGGAGGATTATTGAGACTGTAGGAGTGAGAGTCCCCTGGTCTTGGCTAGCTGCCGTCACCCGGTGTGATGAGGGCATTATCTTGAAAACCGGGATATACGTGCTGTGCAAGTTCCAGTCCACGGATGTTTGCCAAGCACCTGGTGCGTTGAGGCGAGTATTTTGCGGCTCCCAGTCTTGGAAACAGCACAGCCATCAAGAGGGTAATGATGGCGACAACGACCAAGAGCTCGATAAGTGTGAAGCCGCTGCCACGAATCCGCATTGCTGTGATGGGAAGCATCTATTCTCATTGCCGATGACCAAAAACCCATAGGCTGTATTCTGACGGCCGTTCATCCAGCCGCAATGAGGCAATTTGTCTCATCGTGCCGCGGTTCAAAAACGGCGGGGATTCGATGGAGTTTCCGCCTTTGCGCAAAGGGCGGTGGCTGTGTCCGCATTGATGGTTTATTCCTTGCAGTTCGTCCTTGACCTTTGCGCATACTGCATCACCCGTGACTCAGTATGCGAAAACAGTGTGTTCTGTCTGCCCTTATCGCTCAAAGATCCTCGCCCCGATGATCATGAATCCACAAAAGGCGTGGTTTTTGACGGAATTAGCTCGGCATCTCCGCCTTGGTCACACAACCATCCAGCACGAACTGAATTCTCTGACATGTGCAGGAATTCTCAAGTCCTGGAAGGATGCGGCCGTCTCGATTTGCTCCAACTGCCCCGTCAATTCGGTCTCGTGTGCCGAAAGCCGTTCAAACTCGACTTCAATCGCTTGTAAGCGGCATTCGATTTGGCTTGTGCCAGATTCCCGAAGACAACTCTTCCAATGATCTGTGTGTCTCATTCTTTTTCCAACGTCGCGACGGAATTATTTTTGAGATGTCTCAAGGAGTTGCACGAACTCTCGACGGTGTTTCAGGGCGGGGGGGAAGGCGGGCTCGGATTGGATCAGCCGGAATTCATCGGGGCCGAGAGTGTTGGATTGGTAGAGGTCGATAGCGTGCCGGAGGCTGAGGAGGGCGGTGTTCTGGTAATCGGTTTGTGCGGCGCTGACGGGACGGGAGAGTTCGCCGAAGATGCAGGCGACGTTGTGGAGGACGAGGTAGTCGGCGGAGCCGGTGAGGAGGGCTTCGGCGGCTTCCTGCTGAGCGCGGTCGGAGTTGCGGGCGCAGGCTTCGAGATATCCGAGGGCGACGTGGGCTTCGGGGCCGGCGGGGTCGAGTGCGATAGCGGCGGCGAAGTCTTCGCGAGCGGCGGCGGATTGGTTCGATTTCTGGAGGGCCCAGCCGCGGTCGATGTGGAGTTGGGCGCGATCGGGGGCGAGCTGAAGAGCTTGCGTGTAAGCGGCGATGGCGGGCTGCAAGTGGTCGAGGGATTCGAGGACAGCGCCCAGGTCGGCGCATTCGAGAGCGGTAGGAGGGGAGAGGGAGAGGGCGCGCTGGAGATCGGCGCCAGCGAGTTGAAGAGCAGGGCGGGCGGCTTCGCCGGAGAGTTGGGTGGCGACGAGGCGGAAGAGATGGCCGCGGCGGGCGAGGGAGGCGGCGGTGCTTTGGGAATCTAACGGCAAATTGATGGCGGCGAGGAGGGCGTTGAGGGGTTTGAGGCTGTCGGCTGGTTGGCCCTGGAGAATCGCGAGGCGCGCGCGGAGGAGTGCGGCGGAGGTGAAGGCGGGGCGTTGGGCGAGGAGGGCATCTAGATCTGTGGCGGCGTTCGCATATTGTCCGGCGTCAATGTAGAGCTGGGCGCGATAGTAGGCCGCTTCGATAAGCTGGTGATTTGCGGGCGCCTGGAGGGCCGCGGTGAAGTCATTCAGAGCGGCGGAGGGTTGGTGTTGGAGCGAGCGGACGACGCCGCGGTTGAGGAGGGCGGGGCGGAAATCGGGGTTTTGGCGGAGAGCGAAATCAAGGTCAGCGACGGCTTCGTCAAAGCGGTGGAGCAGTCCAAGGGCGATGCCGCGGGCGCTGTAGCCCCAGGGCGCTTCGGGACGGAGAGCGATACAGACACCGAGAGATTCGACGGCTTCGGGGTAGTGGCCGAGACTGATGTAGCATCGACCGAGCTGGAAGTGGGACCAGTAGTGTCTGGGGTCGAGCTGAAGCGCATGACGATAGGCAGTGATAGCGGCGTTGAGGGATTGGGCGCGGGCCGAGAGGGAGGGGGGCGGTTCTGCGGAGAGAGGATCGGGGGCTGCGGCGCAGCGGAGAGCTTCGCCCTGGAGGAAGAAGTCGAAGGCGGTCGAGGGGGTGGCGGGATCATCGGCGAGTTGGTGTTCCTGAGCGGCGTGGAGGAGATCGCGATGGGCGGCGAGATAAGCACTGTTCAGCTCATGATAACCCCGTGTGAGAGCGGGGTTGAGTTGACGGGCGCGCGTGAGGAGGGCGGGGACGTCGGGAAAGGCGGGGTCGATTGCAGGCGAGGCAGAGGCACTTTGTGCGGCGAGTAGCAGGAGTTCGTAGAGTTCTGCGCGGAGGCGATCGCGTGGAGCGTCGGAAGGCAACTGATCGAGGACCTCCCCCCATTGGGCGGCGGTAGCGAGTGCGTCGGAGGCGGCGGTGCGGAAACGCTGTGGATCGTAATAGGGCGCGTGTTCGGCGGCGGAATCGGTGCTGGCGGCGAAGAAGCGGGCTTCATCCATCTGCGACTCAAACTTCTGAATCTGCGTGCGGGCGGCTTCGCGCGCCTGGAGTTGTGCGGCTTCGAAGGCGGCCTCAGACGCGCGGCGCTCCATGCGTTGAAATTCGAAGAGTCCGCAACCGGCCAGAGCAACAACGGCGATGGCGGAAAGTGTGCGGCGGATGGCCGTTCTATGTTTGCGCGACCAGCGGCGGAGGCGGGCGAGTGTGCTTTCGCGGCAGGCGGTGATGGGTTCGTCCGCGAGGTAACGCTGAATGTCCAACGCGAGATCCATCGCGGACGCGTAGCGGTGTTCGCGGTGGTGGGCCATGGCTTTGAGGCAGATGGCATCGATGGCGCGCGGAAGTTCGGGGATGATCTTGCGCGGCGGTGGGGGGGAGGCCGTGCGAGCGAGGTCGAGGATTTCCTCGCGGTTTCGGCCTGCGCGCGGCGGATGTCCGGTCAGAATCTCGTAAAGGGTAGCGCCAAGGAGATAGACATCGGTGCGTTCGTCGGTTTCGGAAGCGTGGCCCTCGGCGAGTTCGGGGGGCATGTAGAGGGGGCTGCCCATGATGCTGCCGGCCTGCGTGTGTGTTGTACTGCCGGAGCCGCTGATGGGAAGGCCGGAGATGTTGCCGGAGGCTTCAGGTTGCCCCCGGACTTTGGCGAGTCCCCAATCGAGCAGAATAGTTTCGCCGTATTCGCCAATCATGATGTTGTCGGGTTTGATGTCGCGGTGGAGGACGCCCCGACTGTGAGCGTAGGCGACGACGTGGCAGATGTCGGTGAAGACGCGGAGGAGTTTGAACCATTCGATGCCGCAGGTAAGCCGGCCATCGCGGATCGGGGCGTGGAAGTGGGCGATCACGGATTTGAGGCTTTTCCCACGGACGAACTTCATCACGTAGAAGGGTTGGCCGGCGTCGTTAATGCTGAGGTCGTGAAGAGGAATGATTGCGGGATGTTCGAGTTGGCCGGTGATTCGGGCTTCGGTGAGGAAGCGTTCGCGTGCGACGGCGCCGGTGGCAATGAGCGTTTTGACGGCGATTTCCCGGCCAATTCGGTCATCTTCCGCGAGCCAGATTTCACCCATGCCGCCACGAGCGTGAAATTGTTTCATGATGTAGCGGGATCGCTCGCCGGCCAGGGTTCGGTTGGGTTGCATGGTGATGGTGACGGAGGCGGCCGATTGCCGAAGTTCGGAGATGCCGTGGGTGGAATCGTTGTCGGAAGACATGCGACCTCCTGTGGGGCCGAGGGTGATCAGCCAGACGGTTGGCCGTTGTGCGATGCCGGCTTGCGTTGCAGACGCCTTCGGGCGGAAGCGGCGAAGGCGAGCAACATGGAGATGCACAGTGCGGGGAACGAGACGTAAGCGGGAACTGGGAATGGTGGATATGCGGGTTGCGCGAGTGCGCCGGACGATGTTGAAGAGGCGGTCTTTTCGAGCGAGACTGGCAATGAATTCTGGGATGCAGGTGCAGCGGGATTCGGCGGCGTAGCAGTTCCATGCGGCGAGGCTCGCTGGACCTTGCCGGCGGCAGTGGCGGAATTCTTCCGTGGGGCGATTGCGGGATTGAACGACGTGCTCTGGGACGCCTTGGGTTGTGCATCGGGCTGCGTGGCGGGAGGCATGGAGGAGCCGGGCGCGGGCTGACTTGCGGGTTGTGTCGTGTCGGCGGCAGGAGTTTTGTAGGCGGCAGCGGTGGCGGCGTCTTCGGGGGAAAGAGTAATTGCAGGAACCCGGGGGAGTGACGAGCTTTTGACGGCGTCCGGAGGCGGCGGGGCGGAGGGGGATGAGGGGGTGGAGCCCTGGTCGCCGAGGTCAGCGGGGGCGGCGAGCGGTGGAAGCGGCGTGGCGACGATATTGACCGGCGCGGCGGGTGATGGGACGGGAGCTTGTTGCGGTGAGATGGAAGTGCCGGACGCTGACGGGAGTTGAAATTCGAATTGGGCGGATTTGTCCGTGCCGAAAATGCTACGGATGGCGTCGGTCATGGAGATAGACTGCTGGAGAGAGGAATCGATGAGGAGGCCACCGCCGCGGCTGAATTCGCGGACGTCGCTGACGTTCAGGACATAGGCGCCCGCCGTGATCGGGATGACGACGACTTCGATGTTGCTGGTGACGCTGACGAAGGAATTGGCGATCCGGCTGGAGAAATCGCCGGTACGCAGATCGTAGTTGAGATGATTCCCTTCTGGATCTGCAAGGTCAAATTGCACGGGATCGAGGAAAAGCACGAGAAATGGGATGGCGGAGGCGGAGGTTTCGGCAGGCTCGAATCGCGTGATCAGTTGCTGCAGCAGGGAGGCGGTGATGTCGGGCTGATCGCCAGAGGTATTGAGGGCGGCATCAAGGAGTGTGCCGAGGTCGTCATGAAGCTGGGTGAGGAAGGGGGTCCCGCCGGTGAAGGCCCGGAGATTGGTGCTGGCGGCTGGAGTGGGGACGGTGGCAATCAGCCGGCTTCCGGCGATTATTGCATTGCCATTGAGCGACACAATGGAGTGAACGGCGGGGTCGCCGGGCGTCGTGAACTGGGCGGATTCGTCCTGGTTAAATGGGGCGGCGAGAATCTTGGAATCGATGATGATCTGGTAGAAGCCGGCGGGGAGGGGCTGGTCGAAAAGCAGGGTGATGGTCTGGCGGACGGCTGTGGGAAAAGTGATGCCGCTAGCGACGTCGACGTTGGTTCCGGGATTGTAGACAACAGAATCGACGGAGAAACTGGACGCACGACCGGTGCCAGCGAGGTTGGCGCCAAGCCAGAGTACGTGATAGTTCGCGGGATTCTGTGCGGATGTTGCATCGAGGCGATCGCCCTGCAAGGTGATGACGAACGAGGTGACTGGGCCAGCGGGTTGATTGCCATTTCCGGGGAGAAGGGATTCGGGTTCAATGGAGACGGCTTGTGGGAGGACGTCGATGTCGAGCGTGTAAGCGCCGGTGCCGACGTTTCCAGGCGAGCCTAGCGCGCCAAAAACGTGGATAACAAGGCGCGTACCCTGGGGGACGGCAACGCGCACATCCTCGCCAGATCCCAGGAGCGTACCGCTGGCGTCGAACACCTGGATCGCCAGGCCGGGGCCGCCGGTGGCGGAGAACTGTCCAGAGATTTCGACGACTTCATTTCCCGCACCGACGACATGCTCGGTGGGGACGGTCATGCTGTAATAGTCATCCTGATGGCCTGGGAGAATAGTGAGCGCCGGTTCGAGAATATGCACGACTGCGCCGAGTTTGCGGGCGGTGGCCGGGGTGTTGTTGGGCAGGAACTGGGGCGAACCACGAAAGATGACATGCATGCCGTCGCGGTCGAGGTAGACGATGTCGGGTGCGCCGTCGCCATTGACATCACTGACAGCGACTGCGGTGGGGGAGATGGCACTGGCGATGGGGATGGCGTTGTCGAAGCCTTCGAAGCCGCCGCTGTCCCAGATGGCGGGCAGCACCGCGATCTGTGCGGGGCCGGTGAAGTTGGTCTGGGCGACGCCGGAGTCGGCGACGATGAGATCGGGATGGCCGTCGAGCACGCCGAAGTGGAAACTGCCGTCGGCATCTTCGCTTCCGAAGTCGGCGATGGCGAAACCTAGCGGTACTTCTCCGGACTTGGAGGATTGCGGGGCGGAGAAGGTGCGGTCGCCGTTGCCGAGGGCGTAGGTGACTTGCATGTCGGAATAGCCGAGATTGATCAGATCGGGGATGCCGTCATCGTTGATGTCGGCGACCGCGACCTGTGCTCCCTGGTCGAATCCGGAGAGCGGGGGCAATTGGGTGAATGTGCCGTCGCCATTGCCCTGATAGATGTGGATCAACTGATCGCTACCGCCGGTGAGGAGGAGGTCCATCCAGCCGTCGCCGTTGAGGTCGAAGGGGAGGAGCCCGTCGACGCCGGTGGTGTTTCGGAAGGTGGTGGCGAAAAGGAGTTCGTCCCGAAAAGTGCCGTCGCCGCGGCCAAGGAGGATCGCGACCTGGGAAAAGCCCGTGGAAGTGGATAGAACGGCGAGGTCCGGTATGCCGTCACTGTTGAAGTCGGCGACGGCGACGGTGTTCGGGCTGGACGTGGCATCGAAGCGGCGCTGAGGCTGGAATGTGCCGTCGCCGTTGCCGAGGAGAACAGAGACATCGCCGGAGGAGGGATTTGTAACGACGATGTCGAGATTGCCATCGCGATTGAGGTCGGCCACCGCAAGCCCGCGCTTATAGGTTTGGATTTGGGAGACGGAGTTGGTGCCGGTGGGGAGAAATGCGCCGATGGTGAATTCACGTGGGGCCTGAAACGTGCCATCGCCATTGCCGAGGAGCACGCTCACCGTTGGCGCATCAGCATCACTGACAACGAGATCAGGAACGCTATCGTGATTCACGTCGGCAATGACGAACTGGGAGGGCCCGTTGCCGGCGGGGAAAGCAATTCCAGAATTGAGGCCCGCGGCGATGACATCAAGGTTCTCGATGTTGAACGTAAATGCGCCAAAGTCGCCCGTAGTGGCGCCAACGATCTTGACCAGCAGATGTTGTCCGGCGGTGACGGAAATGCGGGCTTGTTGAACGCCGTCGTCTGCAGAAGTGGAGGAAGCAATCTGCACGAGATTGCCGTCAGAATCGGTCTGCGAGGGATCGAGAATCTGGAAGCTCAGCGCCCCGAGGAAACCGGCCGCCGGAGTAAGGGAGATATCGACCGCACCATCCGCGGTCGCGTTCAAAAAGTAACAGGCCTGATCGCCCGGATCGATGAAACCTGAAACATTTTCGTAAGCGACCGGGCCGAGGTCTGCGGTGATGGATTCGAGATCAAGCGAATAAGGGACAGCCTGGGAAACGAGCGATGAGATATGAACGAGGTACGTTTGCCCGGAAGTGCCCGCATGGCTGATGTCATGGAGGTTGTTGCCGGTGGAGAGCACTGTCGCTCCGTCGGCGGTGCGCAATTCCATTTGAAGCACGATAGACGGCGTCCCCGTGTTCGCGGCAATTGTCAGTGTGCCCGTGGCGTCCGCGGTGATCTGGAACCAGTCATCCTGGCCCGGAACGAGAACAAGTTTGGCAATATGCCTCCGAAGAATCGGGCCGAGGTTCGTGGCGGTGGTTGGAGTGCTGTTGGGTTTGAAGCGGTCTGGCTCGCTCGGAGGGAGTGCGTCTATCGCAAAATGCGCGAACTCGATGTTCTGATTTCCCGCGCGGGTATCGGTCCACGACGCATAGACCGTTCCACCGGCGATCGCCAGGCCGATACGATCGCCAATGTTGTAATCGGTGGCGCCGTCGGGATTGGTATATGCACCGGCAAGGGCATCGAACGATTGTGTGGAAAGTCGGAAATTTGCGCTGAAGGACTGGCCGCCGTCGGTGCTCACGGTTCCGTAGACATCGAGCAGGTGATTGAACGGGTCTCGCCGCGTGTCGTACCAGATCACGGCAATGTCACCGCTGGAGTCAATGGCGATCTGCGGGAGCTGCTGGCTGGCGTTTACGTCGTCCGGGGTGCCCTTTGTGATCTGGCCGCCGTTGTCATCATCGAGGATCTGCGCGATCTGCCCGCCGACCGTGAAGTTGTATTGCCACGTGACGCCGTAGTCGGTGGAGCGTGCGAAGAAGACATCGCCGACGTCGAGCAGGGCGCCGTTGGCGTCATAGGTCTCCACTGCGTCGAGTGCGTAAACGGTTCCGGGTCGCGTGGGATCGGCAACGACTTCCCGCATGGGAAGAGTGCGGAACTGGTTGCCGCCGCCGGGGGTAAGGACGCTGACATTTCCACCGGCGTAGGGGCCGTAGTTGAAGGGCGTTCCGGTGTTCGTAGCGGTATCGGATTGCGAGAAACTGTGCCCGTCGTTGGCGGAATGAATGACGATGTCATCGCCGAACTCGTAGTAATCCACGTACAAATCGCCTTCAGGACCGACGGCAACCTGCGGATCATGTTGCCCGCTCAGCGCCGGCGGCGCCTCCCCCGTGAAGAAAGGATCGTTCGGGCCGAGGACCGTGACCGGGATACCGGTGCTCACCTGCGGCTGCAGACGGAGGCTCCATGTCTGCCCGCTGTCGGAGGAAACGGCAAGCATCAACTGTCCCCCGCCGCTCGATTGCGGATCGCCCGGGAATTGGCCGGGCGGATACAGTTCCACCCAGGCGAGATAGTCCTCACCGAAATACGGATTGGGCTGTCCGTTGGGGAGCGTCTGGTACGTATCGACTGCCAGAAAGGGATGCATTTCGAACGGCACTTCGTCCTGCCCGTCGAAAGCGTTTTGCACGACCGCCACCGGTGCGTTCCACGTCATCCCGCCGTCGTCGCTGCGCGCCACGTAGATGCCGTTATCCGCGGTAAATCCATCCGAGCGCGGCCCCGAGGATTGCGGATTCGATTCCGGCGGAAGCCCTTCCAGGAAAGTCGCCGCCATGAAACTGACGAAGACGTGCCCCTGCGCATCAAACGCCGTGGTCGGATTTGCAGCGCTTTGGCTTACGTCGGCTGGAAGCGTGATGGATGTCGTCTGCCACGTCGCGCCGCCGTCGTTCGACACCTGCACCCCGATCCCCGTGTATCCGCTCGTCACGAGACTTTGGTCCATGTAACTGACAACGACATGCTTCGGATTGCGCGGATCAACCGCAACCGACGGAAACTGCTGAACGCTGGAATTGGTCGTAAGCGCAACGTTGGCCGGCGTCGCCCCGGAGAGCAGCATCCGTCTCTCCAGCGGCTCGCAATACGCAACAGCGTGCAGCGGCCGCTCGCGCCGCCACAACTCGCTGGCGTGGGCCGTCCGCCGAGCAACGCCGTTTCCCCATGCCTTGGGCCGGCGCTTCGAAGTCGTACTCGCGAGGCTCATCGCCCACCTTTGAAAAAGGGCCGGGACCAGCGGCAACCGCTGCCGCGCCGTTTCCCATCCTTCCTCTTTTCTCGCAATACGCCTTAGCGTCTGTTTGAGAAGCAAGAAGCAAGAAGAAATGCTTTGGACGGCCATTCTTACCAGTGCCGAGGTATCGCTTCTTGGTTCTTTATTCTTGCTTCTGACTTCTCAAACAGGCTCTTACAACGGGGCGCTACTGCATCCTGTACTTTCTTCCACCGTCTGCAGCGCTGCCGACAGGACCGGCCGCACCTGGTCGCCAATCCAGTCGCGTGACAGCGCCCACCGTAAGCCCTTGATCAGCTCCGCATCCGGAAGCGAACTGACATTCGCGACCTTCCTCTGCCGTGCAATGCCGATGCTTGCGTAATACAGTGCGAGTCCCACTTCTTTTGGCAACGCACTGGCTTGCTCCTGGCTGCACCGGCGTCCGAACCGCTTCAACAGCGTGAGCAGATCGGCAGGCGGGGCCGCATCCATCAGCAATTCTTCAATGCTCTTCGGCTCGGGTTTTCCGGCCGGCAACTCCTCCACCGCGTGCGCCAGTAGTGCGGAAAGATCGCCGAGCGCCAGCCGAAGCGGCGCATGGATCTCGTGCTGAAAAATTGAGGCAAGGTCCTCCCTGTTCCATGCATGGCGGCTGTCTGGCGTGAGCGCCAAGAACGTTGATAAACCTTGTGGCGGACCGGTCATGCGTAAACTCCTGCATACTTCCGCAGTGGCTTCCTCCGGAAGCACTACGTAAGGAAATCGGAAACTATGCGCGGCCCAACGAAACAATCGCCAATAAATCCTGGATTTCCTCCTCCACCAGTTGATCGTCGTCGGCATACTCCGCCGCCACCGAGCGCAAGGTGCGGGCAAACATGCGTTTGGCGGTTGTCAATAAATTGGATGCGTGCAGTGGTGTGGGCAATCCGAATCGCTCCACCAGATGGTCATATTCGAGGGGAGCGGTGCCAAGAAAGGCTGGGCCCACAACGCGGCAATCAAAGACTTCCCAGAGATCCGTACGGCCGGAGCGTTCGCATTCCCTCTTCATCCGCTGCAGCGTTTCGTTCACCAGTTCCCGGGCCCAGGCCAAATCAAAATTGCGAGAGGGTTCATCATTGATCGCTACCTCGGCGGCGCTTTCCAATGTAGTGAGCGCGCCCTCGGGCGACCGCTTCGCCGCCTCCCTCCGCCGGTGTTCGTCAATGACGTATCGTTTGAGCGACATCAGCAGGAACGACCGGAACTTCCCCCGCTGGCGGTCAGCCTGGGCGATCAGGTTCTGCTCGATAATCTTGTCGGCAACAAAACCTTGGAGCAGATCCGGCACGCGGTCGGGCGGGACCTGCCGTTGCCCGTCGAGATACGCTCGCATTGCCGGAAGATATCGTTTCAGTAGTACGCCTAACGAGTCCCGTTGAGGGGTAGTTCCGCCTGCTCCCCCGCCCGCTCTTGCCACAAGCGACCAAGAGGTCGTCGCAAACGTCGTCGTTTCAGCTGCACGTTCCAGGTTTTCCATCAACAGCACCTCGGTGTGGCATGCGCTTAGCGTCCCGCACGGATTCCGGCTCTTTTGCAAACAACGGCTTTTCGCAAGCAGCGGCGTATACATGAACGCGTAATGTGTGTTTTTGAAATATAACTGAAGGTTTATTCATCCTCCAAGACAATTTCGGCTCACAAACGATGAGCAACGCACGTGACCGAAATCCTTTCCTTGCTTGTGGTCGCGGACCGCCCCGCACTCTGCATCACGTCCATCGGAAGGAAGTACGTAAGAAACTCGCGCCACATGCGCCGGAAACCATGGCTTCTCGATGATGCAGTGCTGCAGAAGCATTACTGGATGCCCGCTGTACTGCCGTGCGCCGAAGAACTCCCCTGAGCGCCGGTCAGCCTGAATTCTCGGCCCCGGAAGCAGAAAGCGCATAGTCGCGCGAAAAGCTCCGTAGTTATTCGTGAGATCGATTCACTTCATGTGAGGTGAAATGATTGTGGGCTGAAGGGGACGATGCGTTCCCGGCTCGAGGATTACACTTACTTGCTGGAAGGAGTTTGTCATGGATCGGATTCGATCTGCCGGGAAGTTGTTGCCTGTGATTATGGCGGGAATATTGATGTGGGGCTCGGCGGCGTTGGCCGGAGGAGGGAACGTTTTGCCTGCGTGTGCGGAATTGAAGGGGTATTCCCTGAGCGAGATGGCGAAGGCGACAGCGGTTTACAACACCGGGATCGTGGCTGGGTTATCGGAAACGGCACCGAAGGTGGCGATGGAAGTGCTGGTCGGGGATGCGACGGTGAAGGCGGGAACGGCGTTCTATCTGCCAATATTTTTTGTGGATGATTCGGGCGCGGCGACTCCGGGATTTCCGAGGAACGTCCGTGACGAAAAGGCGGATCAAGAGTTCTTGATGGACTATGTGAACGAAGCGTTCGGCGTCGAGTCCTTCATCGTTCAAGTGGATGGGAAAACGACGGTGCTTAGCGACCAGTACATCTCCGGGGTAAAGACGGGACCATTGCCGGACGGAATACCCGCCGGAACGCACTACATTGTGTCCGCGGCATTTCTCACACCGTTGACGCCGGGTGTGCATACCGTCGGTGTGGGCGGATTAATCGGCGGCCAGCCGGTGGTCTTTTTGAGTTACCAAGTGAACGTGAAGTGATGAAGGGAGGGAGACTGCAGGGGAGCCCAGGGATTGAAATCCCTGGGCATTGTTTTTGTACGTCGCGACGGACATTTTCCGAAGACGCTGAAGGGTTCGATCACTCCAAGTCTCGCAATCTCGAAGAGCGCCATCCACCCCCGCAAGGTGCCGTTGGGCAATGTAAAAACGACGTGGAAGTATTCGACCGGCACCAGTTCTAAAGCGCGATCATCCATCCATCGCGCACAAGCGTATGCCTGGCACTTTGGACAATGCCAGTTGCCGGGCGCAGGGTACGCTGTCGACGGATTGGTCGCGCCCGAGTAACCCGGAAAAAGAAGATCAGTCCGGCACGGATCTGGTTGTAGCAGCGCCAGCTCACTTTGCGTTCCTGCACGAGATACAGCAGGAATTGCCGGGCATGCTTGACCGTGAGCGTCTCGGGCGGAGCCCCGATGACACCGTTCCGCCAACGCATGCTCGAAGACATGCAGCTGCGGAATCTCTCACCCCATACCCAAGTCGCCCACGTCCGAGCCGTCGAGCCAATCCTGGGACGAAAATCTCGAAGTGGCGATTTGAGTTTCGTGTACAAGCGCGTACAAGCGCTTACTCTTATAAATGGCGAACTTGGCGAATTTGGCGTGTATGAAGACCCATTGAATACAGGGATTTCAGCGAATTCGCCTACCCGTGAAAGCGATTACAAAACCGTTGCTCTGCCATTTAGCTACATCGGTAAGGGATTTTTTGTAAGCACTTACAATACAATCTGCACATGCGAAAAACCGGAGCACACAACCGCAGACCTCAAAACCGAAGGGATCAATCGCGGAAATGCGAGGTCAAGTAACGCGTGTCGGGCATCATACCCGTCGAGCCCGCCCGTTCCAACTACCAGGCTAATCTATCACGAAAAGCCCATGAATACAGGCGAATTGCGTGTATTATTGGATTGCCTGCGGAGCATAAAATACCAGGTAACTGCGCGGTGCGCTCCAAATCGTCACGCGTCTTGAACCCCACGGGCACCGGGTAGAGCTACGGTTCAAATAACCGTAGAACTGCCAGACGAAGAACAGGGAGGCTGGACATTTTTACATTTTGCCTGTTTTCGGTGTTCCGTTAGCGATCTGTCGGATCTCGGATGCGTTCCAACAAATCATTCGCAAAGAGAGCTGGAGAAATGGCTGCGTTGTTGGAAATGCCATTTGTCTCTGGACTTTCCTTGAGCCGATAAGCATAATCCTTAAAATAATTTTAGGGATTGTGCGTGAACTATCGAGATACCCAAGAATCACTTCGAGCCATTTACGCTATTGCGGTAGCGCAAGGCGGTTATTTTACCGCCAAGCAGGCTGCCGAGGCTGGGTACGGTTACTCGCACCTTGTCTACCACCTTCACGCTGGCAATTTTGATCGCGCCGGCCACGGACTGTATCGTCTGCCGACGGTTCCAACCTCCGAACACGACGATTTCATCCGGCTGGCGCTGTGGAGCCGGAATCGTGCGGATAAGCAACAGGCCGTCATTTCCCACGAAAGCGCCCTGCTGCTTCATCAACTGAGCGACGTGCTGCCCAATCGCATCCATCTGACCGTGCCGCTATCGTTCCGCAAGGGAACACCCAAAGGGTGTGTCATTTCCAAAGCCAGGCTGTCGGCCCGAGAGATCGAAGAGCGCGAAGGATTTTCGGTGACAACACCGCTTCGCACACTGACCGATGTTGCTGCAAGCATCTCTGTCACCGACGAACACCTCGCCAAAGCGGTTGATGATGCCTTGCGGCGTGGACTGGTTCGAGAAACCGAACTCAAAGAACGAATTGAAAGCAGCCCCGGAGCTTCACGACTGGCACATGCTTTTTCTCAAGCGCGATAGGGAAACAAGATAGCCAAGTCATTCGCCACATCCGCTGCGTTCAAGACGTCCCTGGAGGCACGACTCAAATTACACGCTGCGCAGCGGGGCACGCCACTCAACACCCTTCGCCTCAAGCTCGTCATCGAACGCCTTCTGGCCAGGCTTTTTGTGTTGCCCAATCCGCCCTGGCTGCTCAAGGGTGGTTATGCTATGGAACTTCGTTATCGTCCACGCGCCCGCACCACACGTGACATCGACCTGTCCTGCTTGACATCCAATGAAGCGGAACTTAAAGACAGGCTTCAAGCCATTCGCGAACAACTGCAAGCGGCGGCGGCCATCGATCTTGGAGATTACATCACGTTCCTCATCGAAGCACCGGTGACTGAACTGGATGGGGCGCCGGGAGGTGGGGCACGATTCCCTTGTGAGGCCTTTCTGGCCGGAAAGACCTATGGACGTTTCCATATCGATCTTGGTTTTGGTGACGAGATGGGAACTGACCCGAATGGCACTTCCATAACTCGTAAATAAAGGCGGAATGGCGGGATAAAGAAAAGCGGGCCTCCCCTCCGATGACGTGAATGGATAACGTCACGAACCGGCAAGGAGGCCCACGATGCGTCAGCCTATCCACGGAAGGATG
>DATKPA010000056.1:0-81940 GCA_035524355.1 Phycisphaerae bacterium
CCCCCCCCCCCCCCCCCCCCCCCCCAATTCAGAATCAGTGAATGAGTCAATTCAAAATGAACCACGATTCATCCGGGATTCATGCGCGTTTCATTTGCGATGCGAAGAATATTCCCATCATGACGGAGCGGGCGCGAGGCCACGCGCGACGAGCACCCCGCGGTCGATCCCCCGCAGGACTTCACGCATCAGCGCGAAGATTTTCGCGCCGTCAGTGGGATTGAAATAAACTCCGTGAACTTGCCAGGTCGGATAATTGGCACCCCCCGGGAGGAGCGAGGTGCAGTCGTTTGCCCAGACATTGTCAGGGACGCGGGTGGGATCATTGAGGCCGCTGCGGCCAAGCCGGCGTTTGCCGAAGTGCTTGAGCGACGCGGAAACGCCGAGCACGGCATCGAGGCCGGAGTAGAGCGCGGTGACCCGATAGGTGAGGTTGGCAATTCCCTCGCCGCCGGTATTCGTGACGGTCTCGCCATCATCGAAGAGGTCATTGTCGACATCGGCGGCGACCATCAGAAGCTGGTTCACGAAACTCACGAGGAGCGGCTGGTTCTTCCGCACCCACAGCTTGTACATCGCAAGCTGCGTGAGGTAGTTGCCCATGCTGTGGGCGATGATGGAGGTCTTGGCGCGGCAAACCTGGGCGGCAAGCGTTGTGTTGCTCGGATCGGCAGCAGCCTGGGCCGCGACGTATTGCTTGTCGATAAGCCATTCGTAGAGTTCATCGAGAATATCCACAAGATCCGGAGCACACTGCTCGACGGTCGCACGGTCGGGCAAATAGCCGGCGACCGAGCCGCGCGACGGCCAGTCAAAACTGACGCAGATTCCCATATTGCCGGCGGCATCGGGAGCCCCGGCGAAGAGGGTATCGCAGACACTCTGATAAAGCGCCGCGGCGTCCTGCCAGCTTTCGTTGAAGCCGTGGATCATCAGCGTGACGTGCTGCTGATCTTCCTGCTTCGCGGGGTCAGCGACGACGCGAAGCTGATTGGCGGCGGCGATGATCAGGGTCTTGAAGTCGTCCAGGGAGCGGATTTCGATCCAACTGCTGAAGTCATTGAGCGGACCGGCATCGCTGGTCCAGAAGGTCATCGGCCCCTGTTCGGTTCCAAAGGTGCCCTTGACGCGATCAACGGAGCGGATGCTGATCATGTAGTATTTGGGCATAGAGTCCTCTTCCGTAGTTGAGTGAAGTTCTGGCCGGCGGAGGATGATGAGAATATTTCTACGCTTTAGGGGGGCCGCCCAAGAATAAACGGGGCCAAACGCAATGCCGTTGACATTGTGCGTCGCCGCGCCGGGATGAGCCTGCGACAAATCTCTGGATAAAGTTATCTACACTTTCATGGGTGCTTAATGCAAACAAAAAGTGGAAAAAACTGAATTGCATGGACTGTTCGTATGTCGCATCACCCCGCGGCGCGCGCAACGTGCCTGTTCCCAGGGGAGTTCGGGAGAATCTAATGATCGAAATGACGGTCGGTTACTCGTAGCGCAGCGCTTCGATGGGATCGAGCCGGCTCGCGCGCCAGGCGGGATAGACGCCAAAGACAATACCCACGACGGCCGCAAACGTCACCGAGAGGAGGACGTAGGAGGGGTCGACGATCGTGAGGAAGTTGTTGAAGCGAGGAATGAGCGGAATTCCCTTGGCCAGGCCGATGCCCAGCGATGCCCCCAGCAGCCCCCCGATGCCCGAGAGCATGACCGATTCCATCATGAACTGCATGAGGATGTCGTTGTTGTGCGCGCCGATGGCCTTGCGCGTCCCAATCTCGCGCGTGCGTTCGATCACCGTGACCAGCATGATGTTCATGATGCCGATGCCGCCCACCAGGAGGGATATGGCGGCGATGGAGCCCAGCAGAATGCGGAAGACCATCACCGTGTCCGAGGCCTGCTGCAGAATCTCCGCCTGGTTCATCACGCGGAAGTCGTCCGGGTCCTTGAGGTCCAGGAGGCGGTGGCGATGGCGGAGGACGCCGGCGATGGTATCTTCGGCGGGCGGGGTCGTATGAACGGTGCCGGCGACGCGTCGTCCCCAGCCGCCGGTGCCGACGGGTTCGCCGGAGAGCCTGTTGAGATCGACACCGGGGTTGGCGGAGATGTCGATTTCGCGGATGTAGGTGAGCCCGAAGAGGATTTTCATGGCGGTGGTGTAGGGGACGAAGCATTCGTCGTCGGGACCGGTCCAGCCGTTGGATCCCTTGGACTTCATGACGCCGATGACCTTGAAATTGATGCCTTTGACCTTGATCGTCTGCCCGATGGGGTCGTCGCCGACGAACAGATTGGCGGCCACAACCGGTCCGATGACGACGACGCGGGCCACGCTGTCGACTTCGTCGTCGGTGAAGACCCGCCCGAACTCCGCTTCGAAGTTGCGGATGGCAAAGTACGAGGAGGCGACGCCGTTGATGTCGGAGTTGGTGTTGTGGTTGAGGTGCGCGAGCTGGGCGCCGTTCTGAACGCCGGGGGAGATGGCGGCGACATCGGGGAGATCGCGGAGGGCCAGGGCATCCTGAACCGTGAGGTTCTGCTGCGTGCCGGACATCACCCCGCCGGTGCCGCGCTCCGTGGGTCGGACGATCAGGACGTTGCTGCCCATGGCGTTGATGCGTGCGACGACCTGGGCCTGCGCGCCGGCGCCCATGGCAAGCATGGCGATAACCGCCCCGACGCCGATCATGATCCCGAGCATCGCGAGAGAGGTGCGGAGCTTGTTGGACATCAGGCTGGTGAAGGCCGAGCGGATGTTGATGACCCAGATCAGCGGGGAGAATCGGAAGGAAGTGGAGGGTTTTGGGGACATAGACTTCGTAATGACGAATGACGAATGACGAGACGAAATAGGAGAACGTTCGATTGTAGCATTTGATGCAGGGGAGTGCCGCAATACCGCCCCCCAATCCGCCCTCCTCCCCCAAAAGCCATCATCAAAAACAAAGACACCTGGATCACCACCAGCAACAACCTCTTCCCCACACGGGGCGAAAAAAACACTGCCCCAGATGGAGCGGCTCTCGCTGGATTGAGACGTGGAGTGTCATCTCTGATGCCGATAAATAAATCAAACCTCCCGCTTCACAAATGGGCACGCTCGGCATTGCGAAATGTAACAATTTTGTTATTATCCCTAAAAGGAGTGTTATGCCCAAGACCTATGTTGTCCTTTACGCCGAAGGCGGGCAATCCCCTTTTCTTGCATGGGTTGAACGTCAACCGCCGAAGGTGCAAGACAAACTTTTCGATGCCGTCTCGCGCTTGGAGGAGCTGGGCCATGATCTCCGGCGTCCCGAAGCGGAGTACCTGGGCAAGGACCTTTACGAGTTACGCGTCAAGAAAGGGCATGTGAATTATCGACCCCTTTACTTTTTTGATGACCGCAAAGACAAAGAGGGCAAGACTACGTTGCGCCGGGCAGTCATTGCCCATGGATGCACGAAGGAAGACGCAGTCCACCCCACGGACATTGCCTTGGCATTGGAACGGCGAAAGAAGTATTTGGCGAACCGCGCGGCCCACACCTACACGCCGCCGACCGACCCGATCGATGAATAAGATGCCTCATTAAATGGGAGATACCCCCATGGCTGGCCACAAGAAAAATGCGTCCGCGAGCCGGATTCTATTCGATCGGCTCTACAAGGGCCGTCCCGAGCGTATCGTCGAGCTGCACAAAACGCGCAAGGAACTCGCCCTTGGCCGGAAGATTCGGGCGCTGCGCGAGGCACGGGGATTGTCGCAGAGCGCTTTGGCCAAGGCGCTCGCCACGAAGGCCCCGGCGATCAGCCGGATTGAGGATGCCGATTACGACGGCCACAGCCTGCGCATTCTACGGAAGATCGCCGAGTTTTTTGATCACGAGCTGGTTGTGACCTTTGAATCGAGGCACCCGGCGAGCAAGCAGACACGACGCATGGAAAGGGAAATGGCTCACGCTTGAACGAAGCGCTTTCAATGGATGACGCGCCGCACAGTCCGGTAAAGGCATACCACCCCAACCTCACCCCCCAATCCGCCCTCCTCCCCCCACAAGCCATCATCAAAGACAAAGACACCTGGATCACCACCGACAACAGCCTCTTCCCCACCCCGGGGGCAAAAAAGATTGAGCCTGTTGATCAAGCCCCAGGATGCCTATGCTCCATATACGCAGCAGTAAAGCTTCCAAAAAAACGACCGGCCGCCTCGGGTGCTACAGCGCAAAGCTTTTTGAATGTGCGAGCGATAAATCCGCCATTCCGATCCTTCTCGGGTTTTTCGAGTTCTGTCTTCAAAGAATCAGCGTGATCCTTCGCTTCCTCCTTCTCGGAATCGACCAGATCCGCTTGCCCATTTACATGATCTAGGAACTTGGCATAGGCGTCCGGCAACGAGTACTGCACCTCACTCTTGTTGTGAGATCCGACGGTAATATCGCCTGTTTTCACTTTGTTGCCATCGCCCACGGCGCCGCCAATGACATTTCCCTGCACCGTGTTGTTGCTCATCTTTGTATCTCCGTAAAAGTTCTGGGTAGTTGTCGGTCCGGTGTCTACAGCCAACAGAATCAGAGCAACCTTGCCGTATGCCGCCCCGTGCTTCCGCTCTACAAATGTCAGGAAATCACCACGATCAAAGCGTTGGCCACTGCGGCTAGCCTCGCCGCGACGGCTATTTAGCTCGTTCCCAATCTGGCTCAAGATGATGTAAGTTGCGTCGTCCATGACTCTCGATCAAGCCTTTTCCTCGATCAAGACTGGCACAATATCAGCATCAGAGAGTTTGAACGGGCGTTCGGATTCGTCAACAAAATCCTTCGGAATGTCTTCAAACCGGTCCCACGATCCCGCTTGAAGCGTATGGTCGTAGGGGTCCTCAACCCGAAGCACGCAACGGTAATTGCCCGTCGCCGCCAAGGCCATAACGGCCGCTGTCAGTAATTGCGGATTGTTAATACCCGTCTGGCGCAAAAGACGCACATCCAAATAGGTCTTCTTATGCAAGACCTTATCTAGCCTGGCCAGACCATCCCAAACTTCGTTCAGTTCAGGATGCTGCTTTCGCAAGTTCCACAAGTTGATCGGCAACATATTCGATTATCTCCGGCGTCACTCTGGCGCTGAAGGCGATTTCATTCGTCCCGAATGACCCCATGGGCGTTCGCACCGTATCATCGCTGGTATCGTTCTCATCCTCGCCAGGCATAACCCAGCGGGCTGTGATTTCCGGCTGCGCCTCATCTGCCTTGGCGGCGATATCCAGCTTATTATTTGCCTCATCGGAGTTTGTAAGCGATTCCGAAACGGAGGCGCTTGTCAGCCGAGTACGGTTCCCGTGGGCGTCGAGCATTGTGGACTGCGTAATTACGTAATTGGCTTTCTTATCTTTTCGATGATTGCGGATGCGGCGGCGGACGGGCTCCATATTCCACGCCGGAAACTCATCGATCGGCATGGCCTGTTTGAGTGCGCTGGTGAATGTTTGAAGGTGAGCGAGCGTTCCAATCTTTCCAAACCCGAACGGTACATGTATTTGCAACAGGCCGCGAGACGGTCGCCATTGGGCGACAAACACGAGACGCTGGGGTCTCGGATCTTCAATCCGAATCTTGCGCCCACCCGGCATTTCGAGATTCTGCACTTCATTCTTCACCCCGGTATCATAGGCTTTTAAGATCCAGCCATTGAACTTTCCTTTGGCCGTTTTCAGTTCGCGAAAGTCAGCCCAACTGAAGGACGGGGCTGAGGAAATGAATTTGGGGAACCCGGTTCTATCCGGCCATTCCCCACCGAAGAGGTTCCGCCCAATTTTGTTCACGTCATCCAATCGCTTGTCGCCCGAAGGGACCTCAAACAAGAATAGATGCTGCTTGTCGCTCTCCTCGGCTTTTTGCACGAGCGCAACCACTTCCTCTTTGGGAATCGCACCCGAGGTGACCGCGCGGCGAAGGTTGGTTTCAACAACTTCGTGGTATGTAGGGGCGGAGATCCTGACGTCGGGATGATCCTTTTGCGCAGCCCTCAGAACGTCTTGGACCTGCTGCTGATTGATCTGCTTCGGTACCAGAGCGAGTATCTCATTCAGTTTTAGTGGATCGTCCTTAGGGCGGTGATCGGCGATTGGCAATGGCTCTTCCCCAGGCGGAAAAGCCGAGGTTACCGCATCCAGTAGGGAATTAACGGCCGCCTTCGGCAGCAGGATTTCTTGGCTCATGAAAGCGCGAAACTGTGCGGGAGTAGTCACTTCGCCGGCTCGCACGCCCTTCGGAAGTTGGGCGGCGATCATGTCAACGATGTCTCCAAGGGTCAGACGGCTGAAATTGCTGTCGTTCCTCTTGGTGTCGGGCTTCTTGCCACCGCTGGCCATTCTCTGGACCCCTCAAGCAAGACAAAAATGCGCCCATCCATCGCTTTCCGGCACTTGGTGAGTGCGAAGACTTGCTTAACACATTCGCATCGACTGAATTTGCCCACGACCGCGATCGGTCGGGCCCATGCCACTTTAGGAAAAAGATGGGGTGCGACCAGAATCATATCGAATGTCAGGTGAGCCGCAACCGTCCGTTCGTCCCCGGAAACAAACGGCCATATTGCTGGACCGGCGAAAACGTGAGGACGGGGTGGGTGGACGCGAGCAGAGGTAGTGGACTCAGAAACAAATAAAACTTGACGTTAGCATTCCGTAAGGTATACTACTCCACGGATAAAACCCCACCCCCGGGGGAGCAAAACCATGCCCACATCCACCACACCCACCACCAAAGCCCGCCGGCTACCGCCGGCGCGATGCCCCTCCATCCCCCGCACCCGCCTATCATCCGCCCGCCCTCTCACCCATTCGACCCGATACACCGCTACCACTGATATCACGGATATCACTCATTCGAATCCACCCCAACGTACCCCCCTCAACGAAGCGGATCGAAGCGGAACAACGCGTTTCGACCCCCAATCCCACGCAAAAACCCACCCCCATTCCCGCAAAAAACCCCATTCCCACCCCAAAAACCCACTTTTCATCCCCATCGCAAACTTTCCCGCGCAAAATCGCGCGCAACTCCTTATTTTGCCCACCGCAAAATGTAGAGTTGGCCGAGTTGTTTGCCGCCGGCGAAGTTTTCGCCTTCGAGGTTTTGGGTTTCGACTTTGAAGCCGTGTTCGAGGGCGTGGAGGGGGAAGTCTTCGGCGCTGGTGCGCTGGGGGTCGGAGACCCAGGCCTGGGCGTGGGGGGATTTTTCGAGGAGTTTGGCGATGCAGCTGAGGAGGAGGGGGTGGAGGCGGCGTTCGTAGAGGACGTCGGAGGCGAGGACCCAGGGGAAGGTCTCTTTGACGGGATCGCGCCAGTCCATGTGGAGGGCGCGGATGCGCTCGGCGGGGATGCCGTTGCGGAGGGCGTTGTGGCCGGCGAACTCAATGGCTTCGGGGTCGTAGTCGGTGAAGGTGACGTGCCAGCCGCGGAGAGCGGCGGCGATGCCGGTGGTGCCCAGGCCGCAGCCGAGGTCGATGGCGCGGGGAGAGTCTTGAGTCTTGAGCCCTGAGTCTTGAGGGGGGTGCGGCGGAGAGGACTCAGCCGTGAGGATGCGGGTGGCCAGCATGAGGCCGCTGGGCCAGATGATGGGCCAGTATGGCAGATAGTTGTCGGCCTTGTAGCGTTGCTCGACGATGGGGTCATCAAGGAGGGCGTCGGGGTCGACGGGGGCGAGGAGGTCGATCTGGCGCAGCAGCGAGCCGTCAGGGTTCTTGATGTCGAGGCGATGGATGCGCGTCGGGAAGCGGGAGGTGAGGGTGGTGAGCGATTCAGTCATGAGGGCCTTTTTAGCGGAAATCGGGGAGTGGTGACAAGGTGACAAGGTGGCAGGGTGACAAGCTGAAGGGCATTGTGCGGAGATTCACCTTGTCACCCTGTCACCGGGTCACCTTGTCAAAGTCATGGGCTGAGTCGCGGGTTGTGTCAGCGGCCGGCGCGGCGCCGCCGGGCGCGTGAGGATGTAGATCGTGAGGGTGATGCCGATGAGGAGGGCGATGGTGGAGGCGAAGAGGAAGCGGGAGGGGGCGGGGATGTCGTCGTCGTCGAAGGGGGCGGGCTTCCTGGGGGCGAGGAGGGGGTCGGGGCTGAGGAGGACCGAATCGGGGTTGAGGGCGTGGGTGCCGGGGGTGGTGGGGACAGACGTGGCCGCGGTGAGCTGGACGGCGGCGGCGAGTCGGGCCCAGACGTCGGCGGGCATGTGCTGAGGGGCCAGGGGTGAGGGGTTCGGGGTGAGCGGAGAGGCGGGAGGCGTAAGAGCGACTTCGATGGCCGCGGGAATGTCGAGCGAGGGATTCTTGATGAAATCCGGGAAGAGGGTGCGGACCGACTTCTGGAGGGCGGCCTCGGCTTTGGCAGGGGTTTGTTCCCGGGCGAGCGCGAGGGTGTATAGCTGATCGCGTGCGGGCTCGAGGGCGAGAATGAATTTGTTGGAGAGGATATCGGTCATTATCTGGAAGTCAGAAATCGGAAGACAGAAGTCAGAAATGGAATCCTCTGACTTCTGACTACGGACTTCTGACTTCTCCTTCCTATTACTGCGCGGCGGGTTGCTTTTGTCCGGGGCCGATGACGTCGGAGATGGCCACGCCGTTGCGGGTCATGGCGTCCGTCAGGCCGGGCGTGGCGGGGTCGATGTTGTAGGCGCGAATGAGGTATTCACGCGTGGCGGCCTTGTTGCCGGTCTTTTCGGAGAGGGCGGCAAGGTCCATGAGGGTCTTGGTGTTGGTGTCGTTAAGAGCGAGGGCCTTTTTGTAGTAAACCAGGGCATTGTCGTAATCGCCGAGCTTTTCGTAGGCCCGGGCGATGCGGATGCGGTCGGCGACTTTGCCGTTGTAGAGTCGCTGCTCGGTTTGGAGTTGCAGGGGGATTTTGCTGGCGGATTGGGCGATGTGCGGGTCGTTGACCTTGTCCGCGAGGGCGGAGGAGCGCTCGAGGTAATCGAGGGCGACGTCGGGCTTGTCGAGCTTGATGAGGGCGGCGGTGAGTCCGTCCTTGGCTTCTTCGGAGGAGGGATCGGACTGCAGGGCGACCTTGAAGTGGTAGACGGCCTGCTCGTAATTGCCCTGGCGGTACTGGATAAGTCCGGCGTAGGCGTTGGACTGGGCGTCGAACTGGTCGTAGGAGAGGGCCTTGTTGAGGGTGTTGAGGGAACTGTCGTAGTCGCCCTTGTTGTACTGCTTGATGCCGAGCTTGCGGTATTTTTCGAGGCTGCTTTCGCAGCCGGTGAGGAGGGCGAGGGAGGCGGCGACGGCGAGGATGGCGGACAGTTTGGTGGTGCGGGAGGTGAGCATGAAGATCTCCAAATGATCGGGGGAGCGCATGATGGTATCATCGGGCGAAGGAATCGCAAGGCATGAGCCGGAGGGCGTGGCCGGGTGACAAGGGGACAAGGTGACAAGGTGACACGGGAAGCGGGCGAGGCCTTCCGATTTGTGGTGCTGCACCACACGGGGATTGCCGAGGCTCATTTTGATTTGCTGATCGACTGGGGTGGGGAGGGGCTATTGTGGGCCTGGCGGGTGCTGAAGGGGCCGGCGGAGTGGGGCTGCGGGCCGCTGGCGGCGGTGCGGATACAGGATCATCGGCGCGTGTATTTGACTTATGAGGGGGAGATTTCGGAAGGACGGGGCGAGGTCAAGCGCGTGGCGGAAGGGATGGGGGAGGTGCTGGGGCGCGAGGGAAATTGGGTGCGCGTGCGGCTGGGGATCGGAGGGGAAGCGGTGGAAGTGCAGTTGCCGGCATGATTGTGTTCGCCGTGCGGAGGCTGTATCACTCGTGACGGTCTTGGCATTTCTCGGGCGAGGCGGAGCGGGCTATGGGGTTTGCTGTGAAGCGGATTGCAGTCAGCGTTTTGGCGATTGCGGTGGGGATGGTTGATGCGGCTCGCGCGGACGAGGGGACAGCAAACCATCCAACCGCCGCCGAGGGGATTTTGCAGGCGGTCTTGAAGGAGAATAGTTCTGCCCAACCAACCGGGGTGAAACGGGAGGATTATCTGCGGCTAATGGCGGGGGATGTTGATTATTTCAAGAAGTATCAGCGGGCGGACGGGGCAATCATCGATCCGTTCAGCCACAAGGAGGTGCAGTATTCGACGCCGGCGTTTGCGCTGGAGGCGGGAACGCTGGCGGTGCATGCGGATCGCAAGGATCTGCTGACGCCGGCCTGCAAGGCGATGAGCTGCGCGCTGACGGCGCTGGTGAATCACGAGGCGGCGGATGGGCATTCGGATTTTTATATTCCGCTGCTGGTGCATGGGTATGGGGTATTGAAGGAGCGGGCGCCGAAAGAAATGGTGAGCGGGTGGGAGGGGCAATTCAAGACGATCGTGCCGGAGAAGACGTACAACATGAAATTGATCGGGATGAACTGGAACATTGTGAGCTGCAGCGGGGAGTTGTTGCGGCGGAAGGCGGGGCTGGTGGCGGCGAATCAGATGGGGCCGCAGTGGGAGTATCTGGAGAGGGCGCTGGCGGGGCATTTGAAGGACATTACGGAGTTCGGGCTGTTTGTGGATCCGGGGGCGCCGCTGGCATATGACGCGTTTTCGCGGCTGTGGCTGGAGGACATGATGGCGGAGGGGGCGTATGGCGGGGAGTCTTCGAAGAGGATTGAGCAGTCGTTGCAGGAGGGCGCGGAATCGGGGTTGGTGTTGCTGTCGCCTTCGGGGGAGTGGGCGAATGGAGGGCGGTCGGCGCTGCACAATTGGAACGAGGCGGAGAATGCGGTGATTTTTGAGATTGCGGCGGGGCGGGCGAAGGGGGAGGGGCATGCGGAGTTGGCGGAGATGTTCAAGCGTGGGGCGCATCTGGCGTTTGAGTCGATGCAGCGGTGGGTGCGGCCGACGGGGGAGTTGTGGATCATCAAGAATCGGGCGGAGCCGGGAGAGCGGCTGGGGTACGAAACGTATTCGGGGCATTCGCAGTACAACCTGCTGCCGATGGCGATGCTGGCGATGGCGTATTCCCATGCGGATGAGACAATCGGGGAGCGGGCGATTCCCTCGGAGGTGGGTGGGTACGTGTTTGACCTGCGGGATCACTTTCACAAGATTGCGGCGGCGGCGGGCGGGTATTACGTGCTGATCGATACGGGTGGGGATCCGCACTACAACGCGACGGGGTTGCAGCGGGTGCATCGGGCGGGGGTAGCGTTTCCGGCGTTGTCGGACAGCGTGGCGGGGGATCGGGCGTATGAGCCGAAGGAGGCGGCGAAGGAGGCGGTGGCGCCGGGGATTGCATGGAAGGAGGGGAACGGGGAGTGGCGGTCGCTGGCGGAGTTTTCGGGAAGTGAACATGGGGGGAAGTACGCGGTGGGATCGGTGGATTTGCATTTGGACGCGGCGACACCGGGGCGGGTGGCGTTTGAGACGGATTATGTGCTGGCGGGGCCGGGGGAGGAGGGGCGGCATGTGGTGGAGCGTTATGTGCTGAGTGCGGATGGGGTGGAGTGCACGACGCAAGTAGTCGGTGGAAGTGTGGCGATGGGGTATCGGGCGGAGTTTCCAGTGCTGGTGTCGGATGGGGCGAAGGATCTGGCGGTGAAGAAGGCGGGGGATGCGGTGGAGATTGATGATCATGGGTCGCGGACAACGATTGCAGTGCGCGCGGCGGATGCGGCGGGTGCGTTGGAGTTAGTTGGGCCGCGGCTGGTGAATCACAATGGGTGGGTGGAGCGCGGGGTGGTGCCGTTGAAGGGGTCGGAGGTGACGTATACGGTGACGCTGGAGGCGGGGAAATAGGGAGCCGCAGCGTTCAGTTATAGCCTTGAATGCATATTGCCGATAGGTTATAAAGGGTTGTCATGTGGCAAGTCGAGTACACGGACGAATTCGGCCAGTGGTGGGAGACGCTCAGCGAGGAGGAGCAGTCTTCGATTGGCGCGAGCGTTCGATTGCTCGAGGTGCTGGGACCCCAGTTGTCGAGGCCGCATGCGGATACGATTAAAGGCTCGCGGCATTCGAACATGAAGGAATTGCGGACCCAATGCCAGGGGCGGCCATTGCGGACGTTCTTTGCGTTCGACCCGCGGCGGTCGGCGATACTTCTGATCGGTGGCGACAAGACCGGTGACAATCGGTTTTACGAGCGGATGGTTCCGCTGGCGGATAAGCTGTACGACGAGTATCTGGAGGAACTCCGGAAAGGAGGACTGATCTGATGGGACACCATTCTTTTCAGAAATTGCGTGCGAAGATGACACCGGCGCAGCGTGAGCGTGCGGAGGTCAAGGCGAAGGAGATGATGGCGGAGATGTTGCTGGCTGAGATTCGGAAGTCGGTTGGGTTGACGCAGGAGGATCTGGCTGAGTCGCTGGGGATCACGCAGCCGAGCTTGTCGAAGCTGGAAAACCAGGATGACATGCAGATCAGCACGTTGCGGCGAGTCATTGAGGCGTTGGGGGGCGAGTTGGAGGTCATTGCGCATTTGCCGAAGGGCGACATACGGATTGGGCAGTTTAAGGAAGCGTCTTGAATGAAAGGGACAGAATGGATTTGAATCTTCTGATGGAAGCGGCGTACGAGCAGGCGCTCAAGGGGTATCGGGAGGGCGGGCTGCCGATCGGGAGCGTGCTGGCCAATGAGAAGGGGGTGATTCTGGCGGTGGGGCATAATCTGCGGGTGCAGACGGGAGATCCGACGGCACACGCCGAGGTGGTGTGCATCCGGAATGCGGGGCGGCGGCGGGATTGGCCGGGGCTGACGCTGGTGAGCACGCTGTCGCCGTGCGTGATGTGCACGGGGACGAGCCTGCTGTATCGGATACCGCGGGTGGTGATCGGGGAGAACAAGAATTTTCTGGGGGCGGAGGATTTGTTCAAGGCGCGCGGGGTGGCGCTGACGAATTTGAATCATGCAGGGTGCATTGCGCTGATGGAGAAGTTTGTGCGGGAGAAGCCGGACTTGTGGAATGAGGATATCGGGGTGTGAGCAAAAATGATTGAAGCGGGCGTTGGGCCCGCTTCAATCATCATGGCCGGGACGGCCATGCCACATGTGATCACCGCCATAAGTAGTGCCAGGTGTAGTTGAGGGTGAGGTCTTTGCCGGGATCGAGTGTGGCCTTCCAGGAGATGCGGCCGACGCCGTTGAAGTGGGTCCACCAGTTGGGCCAGTTGTACCAACCCCACCAGGTGGGCTGGTCGGCGTCGGCGGCGGTGGGGAGGAAGGAATCGTCTTCGAAGAGGTTGAGCATTTCGGGTTTGCCGTCGTTGTCGGCGGTATCGACGGTGCCGAGAACGTTGCGGGAGATTTCGAGAATGATGGGCGTGGCGCGGTGATTGGTGAGGGTGATGTTCCCTTTAAGGTCGACGCGGGCGAAGTCCATGCCTTCCCAGCGTTCAGCGTTGGGGATGCGTTTTGTTTCGCGGTCGGTTTTCTTGACGAGGACATCGACGGCGGTGGTGAGGGAAAGATCGAGAGTGGCGTGGATGGGCGTGTATTCGGTCATGGCTTGCGAGAGGATCTTGCCATCGCGCATCAGGAGTGCCGGGCCCGTTGTGATGGGAAAGTCCGAAGTGTTGCTGATGCGGAGCGTGTGCATGACCTTCGGTGCGCGGAAGAGGCGGGCGATCTGGGCCTGCTGCTCGGCGCCGAAGTTGCGCCACACTTCCGGCGGCGGTGAGAAGGGGATGTCGAGTGTGTACACATCAGCGTATGGGACGGAGAACTGCGTGATGGGGACAACCATGCGCTCGTCTTTTTTGAGCGTGATGTGATTGACGGTGAAGATGAAAAGGTCCTCGTTCTTCTGCGAGCCGCCGAGTTCAGGACCGAGGTCGGAGGGGTTTCCACCGCCTTCATCGCGGGTGCGGCTTTCGGACATGCGGCCCTGCGACATGATGGCGTTGGACATCCCATACGCGGCTGCGGCATTGGGCTGAAAGTACGGGGAGAGCTGAGCGATGGTCTTTTGCAGGGCGATGGGGTCGGTGATGTCTTTGAAGGCGAAGGTGGGGACACCGATGACGAGGTTGGCGGTGACATCATGAAGATCAGTGATTTCGTTAACAAGGGTTGCCTGCAGTTGGAAATTGGCATGGCCGTTGCCGTCGATGGTGATCTTGTAGTTCGGGATCCAGCGGATGCCTTTCTGGAGGTACATCATGCCGACGTCAGCGGCGGGCTGGGGTTTGTTGTCGGGCCATTGGAGTTTGAGGGTGAGGAGGTTGCGGGATTCCTCGGACGAGAGGGTGGTTTTGTAGTCGGGGGATTCAAAGAGGAGAGAGTCGATGGTGGCGATGTTGAGGACCTTGGTGCCGGTGCCGGTCTGGAGGAGGAGGAATTCGCTGGCGGATGGCGCGGGGGCATTGGGGGCGGATTGATCGGGGGAATCCGGTTGGTCCTTGGAGGCATCGAGGACTTTGAGGACGGTGCCTTCATAATTGTCGTTGGCGTGAAGGGCAACGCGGGCACCGATGTTGGCGCGGAGGAGGTCGGCATAGGAGAGGGCGGTGTGGGGTGCGGAGATCTTGCGCGTACCGGCCGTGACTGAGGCGAGCTTGACATTGGGGTCGTTGGAGAAAGGCCAAAACGTGCCGAGGACAGGTGCGGGGAGATTGTCGAGGAGGACGTTGCCGGCGGCGTCGGTGGGCATTTTACCGGAGTGGAGGAGGAGGGCGTGGCCGTCTTTGAAGACGGTGATCTCCTTGACCGGCATTTTGGCGAGGGCGTCGGCGGAGGGGAGGGTGGTGGGGTTTTCGGCGAACGCGGTAGTGGAGAGAAGGGCGAAGGTGAGGGCCAGGAGGAGGGGGTTGCGGCGGGTCATGGCGGTACCTCGTGCAAGGGGACGTTGCAGGATTGGACGCATGAAGGGCGTGGCGGTTCCCGAGAATCTGCGGAGGACGGGAGATTCTTTTTTGCTGGAAGTGCCGCGAGGAACTGAGTCTCGGACGGAAAAGAGGGAGCAGAGGAAAGGGAAGTTCAGCTTGATCCGCGCTCATTTCCCCGTGTATCGGGTCTTGCCGAAATAAGTATCCGAGCCCATGCCCGGCAGACGTTTGAGTTGGACGATTGAAGATTTGCGACGAGCACGTGCGGGTGCGGCCTTTGCGGGCTTTCGGCGGGCGAACGTTTTTCTCAAAGCGATGGTCATATGAGTTTCTTTACCTTCAAGAGATTATCGACAGCCTCGGCAAGCGGCGTAAACTCTTTTGCAGGCCACTGGATAGTATAGTTGTGTCCGGCGAGAGAGCCAACGGTTTTCAAGGCGTTTTCGAGCTCACCTAAAATCACATAATTATCTGACCGCATGACTGCCCATTGGGAATAACAGCGCGCCCAGATTTCATTGTCCAAAAGGGTTTCAACGAAGATCTGGCGGTCACGCAGAGCCATTCGTGCGCGATATTTATTGAGCAACCAACGCAGGTTTGAGATGGTGGCTGTGGCGTTCCAAATGGATTTGATCAGCAGAAAATCGTCGTCGTAGGTGCTGGCAAAGCCCTGCTTGAGCGGGTGCATCCATTGATTGTCGAGATAGTGTGCGACCTCATGCAGAAACGTGAGCCGAGGCCAGGATGCGTTTCGGCTGATGAAGATGCGTTCGGGAAGATCCGGAGCTCCCGTACGCACTCGATAGCTGCCTTCTTCACAATGCGATGTCGACAAACGAACTTCCACCGTGGGACGATGTGTGCCCGAAACTTCCAAGCGATGTAGCTGATCCAGCACGGGGAGAACTTCGGCGGCTTTGCTGATTGCCGGATGACTCAATCGGGGTGGAAACCTGATAAATGTGCTCAGTAGTCGCGTCATGGATGCGAGATGTTATCCCCTCTTCCCTTCCAGCATTCCCTGCAGGGCGCGAAGGGCCTCCCACGCCTGCATCGGCGACATGCGGTTCATGTCCAGAGCGCGGAGCTGGGTGAGGGCCTGCTGGTCAACAGGATCGAACATGCCGATCTGCGGGGCGACGGTGGGGCTGGCGGCCTTCGGTCGCGAACCGGTCTTGCCCACGTGGACGGTGAGCTGCGACATGAGCTGTTTGGCGCGGGTGACGACGCTGCGGGGGACGCCGGCGAGGCGGGCAACATGGACGCCGTAGGATTTGTCGGCCTGGCCGGGGGCGATGCGGTGCATGAAGACGACCTGGTCTTCCCATTCGCGGACGAGGACGTTGTAGTTGGCGACGGCCTTGCTGGTTTCGGCGAGTTCGGTCAGTTCGTGGTAATGGGTGGCGAAGAGGGTGCGGGCTTTCGTGGTGTCGGCGAGGAATTCGGCGATGGCCCAGGCGAGGGCAAGACCGTCGAGCGTGCTCGTGCCGCGGCCGATTTCATCGAGGATCACCAGCGACGATTCCGTAGCATGGTGGAGGATGTTGGCGGTTTCGATCATTTCGACCATGAATGTCGATTGCCCCTGGGCGAGATCATCGGCGGCCCCGACGCGCGTGAAGATGCGGTCGACGATGCCGATGGTGGCCGACTTGGCAGGAATGAAGGAGCCGGCCTGGGCGAGGAGGACGAGGAGGGCGACCTGGCGGATGTAGGTCGACTTACCAGCCATGTTCGGACCGGTGATGACGTGAAGAGACTTGAGATTTGAGTCTTGCGTCTTGAGTTCACTGGTCTCGGGACTTCCGAACGCGGTGTCGTTGGGGACGAACTTTTCGCCCAGCGCCTGCTCCACGACCGGGTGCCGGCCATCAGTGATGGCGAGGACTTTCTCAGTGGTGAGGGTGGGCCGGCAGTAGTGGCGCGTGCGGGCGAGGTAGGCGAGTCCGGCGGTCACGTCGAGCGTGGCGGCGGCGGTGGCAAGCTGCTGCAGGGTCTGGACGTGCGCCGCGAGGTGAGCGCGGAGCTGCTCGAAGAGTTCCTGTTCCAGCGCGAGGCTCCGCTCCTGGGCGGTCAGAATCTCCGATTCATACTGTTTGAGCTCGGGGGTGATGTAGCGCTCGGCATTCTTGACGGTCTGCTTGCGGATAAAGTCCGCGGGGATCTTTTCCGCGTGGGTGTTCGTGACTTCGATGTAAAAGCCGAAGACCTTGTTGTAGCCGACCTTCAGCGAGGGGATGTTGCTGCGGGCGATCAGTTTGGACTGATACTCGGCGAGGAACGTGCGGGAGTCGCGGGAAAGGGCGCGGAGGCGATCAAGTTCCGCATTGCAGCCGTCGCGGATGACGTTGCCGTCGCGGAGGTGGGCGGGCGGATCGTCCGGAAGGAAGGAGCGGAGGTGGGCGGCGAGCTTTCTCGCTTCGCTGATGAGTTCAGAATTCAGAATTTGAAATTCAGAATCGCTCGATTCGAGAATCTTATTCACGTTGACGAGGGCTTCGAGACTGCGGGCGAGGGCGACCAGATCGCGCGGCGAGCCCCGGCGGCAGCAGATTCGGGCCGTGATGCGCTCGATGTCGGAGCAATCGGAGAGGATCGCGCGAAGCTGCGCGAGAGTCGATTCCGCTGTGGCCAGTTGCTCGATGGCATCCTGCCGCTGGCGAATCTGCTGAATGTCCTGAAGCGGATAGCAGAGCCAGTTGCGCAATAAGCGCGACCCCATCGGCGTCTGGGTCCGGTCAACCGCGGCGACGAGGGAACCTTCGACGGCATTACCCCGGAGCGTGCGGAGAACCTCCAGCGAGCGCAGCGAAACGGGATCAATCAGCAGATGGCGCGCGTGCTCAAAGGCTCGCGGCGGCTGAAGGTGTTCGAGGGCGGCCTTCTGCGTGTCGTGGAGATAAGCGACCAGGGCGCCCGCCGCGCGCAGGGCCGGGTCCTTTTCGTTCTCATACCCAAAGCCGGCGAAGGTGCTCACCGCATAGTGCGTCTTGAGCGTCTGGGCCGCGTGATGCGCATCCAACTGCCACGCGGGCCGGGGGCTCAGCGCGACATTCAACTGCGCGCGGAGCTGTTCCAGCCATTCCGGCGGACGGTGGTCGGCGGTCTCGGCATAGATCAGTTCCCGCGGTCGGAGGCGGGCCAGTTCTTCCGTGCAGGCGGCGAGCGTGCCAGTGAACGTGAGGAACTTGCCGGTCGACAGCTCGGACCATGCGATGGCCGCGATGGCGGCGGCATCATCGCCCCCCCCTACCACGGCCGCGAGAAAATTCTCCTCCCGCCCGTCGAGCATCGCTTCTTCGGTCAGCGTCCCCGGAGTCACCAGCCGCGTCACCTCGCGCTTGATCACCCCCTTGGCAACCTTCGGATCCTCCATCTGTTCGCAGATGGCCACCTTGTGCCCGGCAGCCACCATGCGGTGCAAATATGTTTCCACGGCGTGATAAGGCACGCCCGCCATGGGGACGGGATTTTCGCCCTTGGAACGTGCCGTCAGCGCAACCCCCAGGGTGCGGGCGACGGTGCGGGCGTCCTCGTAGAAACACTCATAGAAGTCGCCGATGCGGAAGAAGAGAACGGCATCGGGATACTGGGCCTTGTACTGCTGGTACTGGCGCATGGCCGGCGTGAGGGTGGAGGGGTCCTGCGCATGAATGGAATCGGCGGCGTGGGTCATGGCGGAAAGTATACGCGGCGCGGGAGGGAGTCCCAAACGGGTGCCCGGCACTTGTGGAAATCAGGCAACGCTGCGGGAATATTCTTCACAAAAAGTGACTCAACGTTTTTATGACCGCATGCCGATACGAGAATACTAAAAGCGGGTTCTTTGTCAGTTTGTCTCTGCCGAGTGGGTGCCGCCGTGGGTGAAAGTGAATCCAGGACAAATTTGACTGCGGCAGCTTCGGCGGTAACTCTTTTCCTCACCGAGGAAGAAGCCGCTGTGGCACAGTGGGCAATCGCGCAATGGACTGCAACGTTTGAAGAGGTTGTGGCGAAGGGGTATATGCCGCGACTTCCGCCGGCGCCGACGCTGGACGATCGGACCCTGCTGGTGCCGCTGCACCTCGAGGCGCTGGAAGAATTGGATTATCAATTGACCTTCGGGCTGCGTGACGGCGACGATCGGGCGCCGGTGGGGACGGATCCCACGGTGGGAGATCGCGTGGCGCGTCGCATCCGGGCAACCTTACCGGCAAATATGCGGCTGACGGGGTAAGTCCGAATCCGCATCGGCAGGAATGTGCACCCGCTCGAGTTTGCCATCGCATTGCTTTAAAGCGTTTCAGTGGCGCGGGGGAAGCTGCCCAGCGTGGCGAGTTGGAGGCAGTGCTGCTTGGCCTCGACGAGCGCCTTCTTGACGTTGTCATCGTCAAAATGGCCGACCATGTCCGTGAAGAAGTAGTACTCGAAGTTGCGCTTCTGCGAGGGGCGGGTGTCGATGTTCGTCAGGTTGATGCCGTACTTGCGGAAGACGTCGAGCACATCCACCAGCGCACCGGACTTGTGCGCGGTGGTGAAGATGATGGAGGTCTTGTCGTCGCCGGTGCGTTTCGCCGGCTGCTTGCCGATGACGAAGAACCGGGTGACGTTCGAGGGATTGTCCTCGATGTTCTGGAAGAGGATCTTGAGATTGTAGAGTTCGGCGGCGAGCGACGAGCCGACGGCGGCGGCGCCTCTTTCATTTGCGGCCATCTCGGCGGCCCTGCTCGAAGAGGCGACCGCGCGGCGTTCGACCGTCGGAAACGTCGCCGTCAGCCATTGCCGGCACTGATTGATCGCCTCGGATTTCGAATAAACAATCTTCACCTCCTCCGGGGCGCAGTTCGCCAGCAGGTGGGAGTGAATCGCGATGAGCACCTCGGCGACAATCGTGACCGAGCGGTTCTCCAGGAACGCATCCATCGATTCGATGATCCCCCCCACCGTCGAGTTCTCGATCGGCACCAAACCAAGGTCGGCATGACCTCGATCAACCTCCTTGAAGACGGCCGCAATATCGGTGACCGGAACGTGCTCGACGGAGGAGCCGAACTTTTTGACCGAGGCGAGGTGCGAATAGGAGCCTTGCGGGCCCAGAAAGGCGATGCGCAGCGGTTTCTCCAGGGCGAACGAGCCGGACATCAGCTCCCGATAAATCGCCTCGAGACACGAATCCGGCAGCGGCCCCCCGGCGTCGTGGTTGGCCTTGCGGATGCGGTCAAGCACGATCTTCTCGCGGTCAGGCGCATAGACGGGCGCACCGGACTGGTGCTTGATTTTGCCGATGTCGACGACGATGCGGGCGCGGGCATTCAGGAGTTCGACGATCTTGTGGTCGAGCTCGTCAATTCTTTCACGAAGGCCTTTCAAGGCGTCTGGGGGGAGCGGATCGGGCATGGGATTCCTCACCGGCTGTTACTGTGCGAAGTATAGCGGCTTGCGCGGGTACGGGGAATGCACCGCCGGGCAGAACTACCCTCGCCGATTTCATTGCGGAGCACGAGTTGGGCTGACGCGTTCTTACACGGAGTCCGAGCGGCGCGTCTCTCCATCTGCCGGAGGGAGCGAGAGAGCGAGGACGCGTCGCTCGGATTTAAGGATTTGAGCCATGAAAAGCAAAATGCCTGCATCCGGTCGTGGGGAGATGAGATTGACGGGCTTCGGCGTCGTCGTGGCGATGCTTATCGTGCTGGCCGTCGCGGCGCGGTTGGGGGGGACGCGGGCGGGAACGGGCTCGGGGACGGGTGTGGCATCGGTAGCCGCGTCTCAGGCGATCGGGCAGTGACTCCGGTCGAAAACGCCTCTCCTCGCATTTGCAATCCGCTAATCAATATCCAACACGCTCCCGTCATGTCGTGCCAAAGCATCGGTCGCCGGCATCGCCGAGGCCCGGGACGATGTAGCCGCGCTCATTCAGGTGAGAGTCAATGCTGGCCGTGTAGATCGGGACTTCCGGGTGTTTCGACTGGACGGCTCTGATTCCTTCCGGAGCGGCGATCAGGCATAGGAATTTGAAGCGGGTAATGCCGCGCTTTTTGAAAACATCCACCGCCGCGATGGCGCTCCCGCCGGTGGCCAGCATCGGATCCAGGAGCAGCACGAGGGTGTCGCGGTCCAGAGCCGGGGGAAGCTTCACGTAATATTCCACCGGCTGAAGGGTCGTTTCATCGCGGAAGATGCCAATGTGGCGGACCTGGGCGTGCGGGAACGTGGCGATGGCCCCTTCGATCATGGCAAGGCCGGCGCGGAGGATGGGGGCGAGGATGATCTTCCCTTCGTCGACGCGCTGTGCTGTGGTGGACACAAGCGGCGTTTCGATCGGAACCTCGACGAGCGCAAGATCGCGGGCGGCTTCGTATGTCAGATATCGGGATAGTTCGCCGACACGGGCGCGAAACTGAAGCGCCGGCGTCTCTTTGCGCCGGAGTTCACCAAGGGCCTGACGAATGAGGGGGTGGTCGCACAGGCGAACCCGCTGAATATCAAACGGCATGATGACGCTCCTGTGCGATCTGGGGCATCCCAGGATGTTAAACGAGGGGAAGATGCAATCCATAATATTCGCGGATTGAGAAAATGTCAGAGAATCGTTGAAAAAAAAATAAACATCTGGATGAGAAAAGTCTCTTTCCCTCTTCCCGTTTTTGCGCCATAATTTTACTGCGTGCATCGAACTCATTTCTTGTCGATCCGCACGTTCGGGATTGAAGTCTCGGTCCCATTTTTCATTTGAAGCGATAACCTGGCGGATGGAGCCACCCACACCCACACGGAGGCCTGACGATGGCGGAGTCAATGCACGTGGGTATTGCGCTGGAATTGCACTACGAGTACGCCCGTGCCGCGATGCGCGGTATTGTCGCATACGCCAGGCCCTCGCGCCCGTGGATCTTTCACTTGCTGGATGCCAGCCCGCAAAAGTTCCCCGGCACGCGCGTCGATCATCTCAATGGCGTCATCGGCACGCTCGTCTACAGCGAGGTGACCGATGTGCTCCACGCGCAGGGCGTGGCGACGATCAATATTTCAAATCGCCATGCGAACCCCGGCGTGACACGCGTGGGGACCGATGATCGCGGCATCGGACAGATTGCGGCACGCCATTTCCTGGATCGCGGGTTCTCACACTTCGCCTTCATCGACACCTTGGGCATGCATCTGTCTCGCGAACGGGAACTGGGGTTTGCCGACGAACTGGCGAAGGCCAAACTCTCCTACAATTCGATGTCGCGCTGGGCGGCGGACAATAACCTTCAGGTCTTCGATACGTTTGATGCGATTCGGCAGTGGATGATGACGCTTCCGCGGCCGCTGGCGCTCTTCGCCGCCTCGGATTCGGTCGCCTGGCCCGTGCTGGAAGTCTGCCGCGATCTGGACATCCCCATTCCCGAATCGATCGCCGTGCTGGCCGTGGATAACGATCCCATGGTCTGCCTGCTCTCGTCACCCACGCTTTCCAGCGTCGCCGTGCCGGCCGAACGAATCGGGTATGAGGCGGCGGCACTCCTCGATCGGATACTCAACGGCGAAGAGCCGCCGCGCGACCCCGTCCTCATCCCGGCGAAGGAGATCGTCACCCGCCAGAGTTCCGACGTGCTGGCCATTCCGGATTCCGAGCTGGCCGCGGCGGTGCGATTCATCCGGCACAATGCGGGAAACCGGATCGGGGTGCTCGATGTCGTCCGGGCGACCCAGGTCGCGCGGCGCAGCCTCGAACGAAAGTTCCGGACCGTCCTGGGACGCAGCCCCCTCGAAGAGATCCGCCGGGCGCGCCTCGACCGCGTGCGGGAACTCCTCGTCAATACAGATCTGTCCATGCCCGTCATTGCCGAGCGGAGCGGGTTCGATTCAGCCGTGCGGTTGACCACCGTATTCCGGGAGGAGACGGGACTCACCCCGACGGGCTTCCGGCGGCAGTTCCGCATCGTCGAGCCGATCACCATCTCCGAGGAACTGAAGGAGGAGATCCTCCGGCAGCGATCCAAGGATGGCGAGGCCGAACGGGAAGCGGATCTTGCGGAAGGGCCCGCCTGATCCCGGATGATCCTCAACGGCGGAACTCCCCGGCACTCTGGTCTCTGGTGTACAATGTCGCCCCTCGCTTGAGACTTGCTTGAGCGTTGTTGAGAGGGTGCGGCATGCCAACGGATGAAGAACTGAAAAAAGCAATGAAGGCGTTCAAGAAGCGGCTCAAGCTCACCCAGCTCGATGATGAATCGCGGCTGGGACGGAGCCCGCTCAGCGGCGGCGGCAGCAGCGGTATCGAATCCATCACGCCCCCACGCGAGTTTCCTCAGGAAATCTGGGACGAACTCGTCCGGCTCGGGCGGCTCTCCAGGGACGCCGACGGCTTTTACCGCATCGGGACCTTCAGGGGCGGGATTTCCTGACCGGCCACTCGCACGGGGGCATTTGGGGTAAAGTACGCGAATGATCCTCGCGGCGATCTCTTTTTCCGATCCGGTGATGCTCGTCGGGCTCCTGGCGGCGGCGATCCCCATCGCGCTGCACCTGCTCAACCGCATTCGCTCGCCCGTGGTCCCCTTCCCGACACTGCGATTTCTGAAGATCACTGCCCAAAAAACGTCGCGCCGCCGGCAGGTGCAGCAGTATTTCCTCCTCCTGCTGCGCATGGCCGTCTTTGCCATGATCGCCATGGCCGTGGCCCATCCGCTCATTCGCGGCGGGAGCGCTTCGGTGGCTTACGCCCTGCTGGGAACGTTGCTTGGCGGACTCGCGATGCTCGTGCTGGCGGGCGTCTGGGGAGCCGCGGCGATTGATAAGGCCAAATCGCGACCCGCGGGAACCGATGAATCACGGCCCACAGCACCCGAACGACCGGCCAAATACTGGGGCCTTGCTGCGGCCGCGCTGATGCTGGCCATCGCACTCACCGGCTTTTCCCTTTTCGGCTTCACCTCGAACGCCTACTTCTCGGGCGATGCCGGCGCCTTTTCCGGTCGCTCCACCGCCGCCGTCATTGTGTTCGATAATTCCCACTCCATGCTCGCCCGGCAGGACGGCACGGCCCGACTCGACACCGCAAAAAGAGAGGTGCGCCGCATCCTGGTGGAAACGATTCGCCCCGCGGAAGCGGCAATCCTCCCGACGAATGCCGGCGCCAGCGCCGTCGGCGAATCGCTGACCGGCGACATGACCTCGCTCGTCGGCTATCTCGACAAGCTCCAGCCGGTCGGCCGGGCCCGCTCGATGAAGGAGCGCATCCACGCCGCCGCGACATTGCTTGCCGGTTCGACCGAAGGAAACCGCATGCTGATCCTCGTGTCAGATATGGCCGGTCCCGCATTTTCCGACGCCGAAGTCTTCAACGGCCTCAAGGAGAGCGGCGCGAAGGACGTACAGCTGGTGCTGATGCAACCCGGTGGCGCCGCGCCAGTCGAGGATGTGGGGATCGCATCGTTCGGCATCGCCGAGGGCGCCGGGGCCGCGGTGCTCGGAACCGAGGTGACCTTCGACGCCCAAATCGTCAACAGCGGCGATGCGGCCGCGGCAATGGAATGGGAACTGCTCGTCGATGGCAAACCTGTCGCCAATCCCGCGGCCGCAGTCTCGACCGTTCAGCTCCCAGCAGCAACAACCGCCGCCGCGCGGGCGACCATTCGGGTCCCCTGCCGTCTCGAACAGGCCGGACCGCACGCCTTCACGCTGCGTTTGAAAGAGCCGCGCGACGCAATGCAATGGGATGATGCGCGCACGCTTGTGCTGGACGTGGCGAAACAAGCGCGGGTGCTGGTCATCGGGGCCGATCCGGCATCGCGCGGGCCGCGGCCACGTTCTGCGGCCTTCTATTTCATGGCGGCACTGGCCCCCTTCGAGGGTTCGGAGCTGCGCGACGCAGCGGAAAAGCCCATCCCCTGGGCGATTCAGCCAGCCTATCGCAGCGCGGACGACATCACGAGTCCCGCCCAGCTTGCCGGATACTCCGCCGTCTTTATCTGCGATGTCCCGAAAGTCTCCGCTCGCATGGCGGATTCGCTCACACGCTACGTCGGCGCCGGCGATGGCGGCCGCATCATCTGGGTGCTCGGCCCCAGCGTTAATGCAGCCGGGTACAACAATCTGCTCGCAAGTCGCGGCCTGCTTCCCGCGCCGCTCGGCGATCCGATAGTGACCGCCACCGGCGCAACGCTCGATTGGGTCGATCTGCAGTCGGACATCTTCGCCAATCTTTTCGACAGCCAGGAACCCTTCCGCTCCGCAGTGGTCACCGGCCGGTGGAGTCTCGCCCCCGGTGAAATGCACGGCCGGGCGCTGGGAAAACTCGCCGACGGCCAGGTGGTCCTCACCGAGCATGCCGGCCCCGGCGGCGTCGGCGACATCTACACACTGCTTACATCGCCCGGCTCGGCGTGGTCCAATCTCGGATCGACGGTGCTCCTGGTGCCCATGGCTTCGCGAATGGCACTGGGCGACTCCGGACGTTCACGCACCGCACTGAGCTATGAACCCGGAGACTCCGTGCCCATTCGGATCGCCTCCGCCGAATCCCTGCCCGCCCCCGCCATTTCACGATTAACCGTCGACGTCACAACGCCGGAAAACACCGTGGTAAACGCCCGTCCCGCCCTATCCGCCGGCGCGCCCCGCTGGCCGCTTGATCACACCCGGAGCGAAGGGATGTATCACTGGCGCAGCACCGACGGGAAGTACGCCGGCATGTTCGCTGTCAACCCGCCGGGAGAAGAGGCCGATCTGCACGCCGCGAACACCGAGGAACTGGCGCGGGAAGCGGCAGCCGCCGCCGGCTCAGGCTCAGGACGCGCACCGATTGTCGCCACAACCGCCGGCGAACTGCTCGCACAATTGGACAAGCGCAGCGAAGGAACCAGCCTCACACCCGGCGTGCTCGCAATGGTCATGATTCTCGCGGTGATCGAAGCGCTGATGGCGAATCGCTATCGCCCGGCAGAACCGATGCAAGCTCACAACTCGCCACAACCATCAACCAGAGGATCGCGGGCCGCGGCATAGGCGACGGCGCCCCTCACTCGGCAGCCTTGGTGTTGTAAATCGAGAGCTGTACCGAAACGTTGACGGCGCCGCTGATGGCCGTGTCCGAATCGATCGAAAGTTTCGAAACCGACGACATCCGCTGCATCCCCTCCAGCCGCACCAGAAAATCGCGGAACTGCGAGAACGTGCACGTGCCGCTGATTTCGATCGGAAGCTGCTGGCAGCGCGTCAGCGAAATCACCGGAAGCGAATGCACCGACCCATCTTTCATGCCCGATTTGTCGCGCTCGTGGGAAAGGGCCTCCATAAAGTCGCCGACGTTCTGCGATTCGGGCAGCAGACGGTCGTGGTTGCCCACCTGCAATTCAATGAAGCGCGCCTGGCTGCTCACGTCTTCAAGCTGCCGCTGCGCGGCGCGCCGTGCCTCAATTTCCCCCTGCTGCTTCGTGATCGCAGCACGAATCGACGCCACCTGATGAACGTACGGAAGCACGCACAAAAGCACAAACGCCCCGGCAATGATCCCGTAGCCCGAGACAATGAACATCCTGCGATAGCGCGTCGCCGCGGAATTAGCCGGCATGGTCGCGGCCTCCTTTGCTCATCGCCTGCTGCTGTGGCGGGGCGTGCGCCGGATCCGCCTGGCCGTCGTCAACCGCGAGACGATCGAGATCCATCGCCATCTGAATCTCAAACCGCCGAATGGAACGGTCGCTGAGCAGTTCCGTATGCGTGTAATTCAGCGAAATGTCGGAAAAGAGCGGATTGGAGGAAATCTTCCCGACCAGTTGCGCGATCTGCACATCATTCGGCGCCACGCCGACAAACACAATGTGTGCGACGTTGTGCGTGCGCGGAGGATGGCGCACATCGCCAAGAATTCCGGATCCTTTCACCGCCTCCGAATGCACCTCGATGCTCACGTGCGACAAGGCCATGCCGAGCGTCATGTCGTTAAGAACCTGCTGCACCACGGAAGACATCGGAATCGTGTTGCCCAGCTCACGGTAGGCCAACTGAAGATTCTCCAGCCGCTTGAGCTCCGCCTGTTTCGCTTCGAGCTGGGGTGTCGGGTCGCCGACCAGCTTTTCCTGCTCCGCGAGTTGCGCCTGCACCGAAGCAAGCCTGGCCACATGCTCCGCCCCGATAAATCTGGCGCCGAATGCCGCGGCGCCCAGCAGAATCATGACCCCCACATGCACCCGCAGGTTGCGACCCTGTCGCTGCTGCTGGCGATACCAGTCGGGAAGAAAGTTCACCGTTTTCATGCCGCCGCCCCCTGCTGCGCCGCTTCCACCGGGTAAAGGCTCAGGCCCGCCGCGACGGCCCATTCCCCCGAGCGGTCCGGCCGGGCCACATCCTGCAGATCCAGCACCCCACGCAGCGGCTGTGCTGCTTCGGTGGGAACTCCAAGAATATTGGAGAGCGCTTCGAGTATCCGCGGACAGCTCGATTGACGCCCCGTAAGCGCGATAAGGTCCGGCCTCGACCCGCGAAAGGTCACCACGAAATACCGCATGCACATGTCCAGCTCCCGCGCCAGCTCTTCCAGCGACGGGCGAATCGCATCCTGCAGCGCCTGCACAAGCGGCGCTGCCGACTCGCCGCCACCATCCGTCGCCAGACGCGACCGCATCTGTGCAGCTTCGATGTGCGAAATCCCCAGCTTCTGCGAGACCGCCGTATCGAGATGATGGCCGCCGATTTCAACATGCTTGTAGAACGTGAGCTGCTCGTTGCGCGTGATGATGAATTCGGAGCTGTGCTCGCCGATATCGAGGATCGCCGCGGCCTCCCCGATCGGATGCTGAAACCCGCCACGCATCGCACCCCGGTACCCCGCGCATGCGCTCAGATCAATCGCCGCAGTGGTCACGCCCGCGCCCGCCGCCGCATCCAGGTGCAACGCCAGGTCCTGCCCCTTGGCCGCGAACAGCAGCAGCTCATCCTTCACCTCCGTCCCCCGCCGAACCTCTCCGGCGCGAAACCAGACGATCTGCCCCTCTCCCATCTCAAATCCGAAACGATCCTTCACTTCCCATTTCAGCGCCTGCTGCAAATCAGTATCGGGCATCTGCGGAAGACGGATCGATTTCGACGCGACCGCCGACGGTGGAAGCGTCATCACCGCGCGACGCCCGATGAACGGCTGTAGCGAGAGGCACCGCTTGATCGCCCCCTGCAGCCGCGCCCGCCCACCGGATTCCCCCTCCCCCGACTCCATCTCCACCTTGCACGCCGCCTGAAGCGCAAGCGCCTCCCCCTTGCGGCGGAACTGCAGCATCCGCACTGAGTGCGTTCCGACATCAATGCCGATGGGGCACAAACCTGTATTCAAAACGCCAAACATGCGTCGCGCGGGGCCTCCCGGTAGCACTACGTTGCGGCAGCAAATAAGCCCAACAGTTATTTCTTGTCTTCCTTGATCTTCACCGTGATATCCCCGCTCTCCAGCGTGGCGTTGATCGTGTCCACCTTCTTGCCGACATCTTTGACCGAATCAACGATCGCCTGCAGTTGCGCCCCCGTGTCCGGAATCCCGTCCGCATACGCCGAACGCGGACCGGAACTGTTGTTCATGTTCACCAGCAGGTTCGCCGCCAGAAGGGCGACAATCGTAATCAGTAGAACGCGCATCGTCCGATCGTTCTGAGTCATAACGCTTCCTTTCGGGAATTCGGGACACTCTCTCATTTGTATCGGACAGCAGCAGCTCGAAGTTCAGTAGGCGGATTTAACAAGATTCACTAACTGTCACAGGCCGGAAGAATTGCGGTCGACCGCCCCGGCGGATCTGCGCAAATTGCCGGGGAGTCCAGGGGGGTCTCACCCATCTGCGTTCAATAACTGATGTACGTATGCCCTTCCGAATCGCTGCCGACGATGTTCGGCTCGATCATCCCGGTCGACGGCTGATAAAGCCACCCTGTCGTGTTGTCCGGCGTTAACGTGTCCGAAGGCGCCAGCATCTTCATCGTGGTGAGCCCATTCACCGGATTCGGCGGCACCTGCGGAAGGTACGGCCCGTAAATGTAGGGGCCGTTCAGCGTGGCCGACGTATATCCCGACGAATCCGTGTAGAGCGTCATCTGGTCCGAAAATGCATTCTGCGTCGGCGTCTGCGCAACGTTCCCGCCGGGGTAACCCGGCGAAATCTCGTGGTGATTCGCCCGATAAACGCTGATCTGCGTACGCAGGAATCGTAGGTCGCCCTTCAGCGAACTCTCCCGCGCAATCTGTGATGCGTTCGTCAGCTTCGGCACGGCGATCGCCGCCAGAATCCCGATGATCACCACCACGATCAGGATTTCCACCAGCGTGAAGCCACGTGAATCTCCCCGCATCTTCATCATGGCATGCCTCCTTGCCCGCCACGCAACTGCGCCATGAGCGATTTCAGCGATGCGGCTGAGGCCAGACCGGTTTCAGACGCGGCAATCACCGAGATGCGCCCACGCAATTCCCGCACACGCTCATTCGTCGGATCGATCTTGTGCGCTATCGCCAGGTTCAGCTCCGCCTCCTTGAGCGCCTCCGGGAACTTCGCCGGATCCAGCGAGATCAGCAGCTCCGCAAAACGGCAGTGTGCGTCCGTGCTGTTACACATGTTGAACGCGTAGTGCCGCATCGTGTCGACGCCGCCGGCAAGGTCGCCTTTGTCGAATCTGATCTGCGCCCACTCCGCCCCCGCTTCATCGAAGCGATCGAGCACTCCCGCGCGGTTCCGCTTGCGCCCAAGTTCAACGGCCTTGATCGCATTCTGCTCCGCCAGGTCGTATTTCTTCTGCGCGTGATAGCCCAGCGCCAACGCGAAATAGGCCGCTTCATCTTCCGCATGATCGTGCTGATAGCTCTCCAGCACCGGCATATACGTCTTCGGATCCGTCTCGCGCAACTGCTTCAGCAATGCCTCCACCGCGGCGCAGGTGAGACGCGATCCCCCATCGATACGCGCCACTTCTGAAAGCGCGGTGATCGAATCGCCAATGTCATTGTGGAAGCCGTAGTACTTCGCCAGCTCCCACCGCGCTGAGGCATAGTCAGGCGCCAGCTCGATCGCACGCTTGATCAGCATCAGACCGAATTCTTCAAACTCCGGCCGCCGGGTCGTCACCAGCGCGCTCCCCGCCCACGAGCACGCCTTTCCGCTCATCGGATTGTCCCGACCCGTCGCCACCGCCAGCGTGATATTGCTCTCCCAGTCGGTGTTCCGGATCCACGTTTTCCGGCACATCAGGCCTATTGCCGTCACCAGCAGCAAGCCCGTCAAACCCGCAACCGCACGAAGCTGCGCCTGCCGCAACTGCTGGAATATGCTCACCAGCGCCCATGCGGCGAGCATCAGCACAAAGGCGCTGGGCCAGTAGAACAGCCGTTCCCCAAATATCGTGCCGATCCGAATCACATTCGCCACAAGACCATACGATGCCATCAGCAGGCACAGAACCAGCGCGATCTGCGGCAACTTCCGCCACGCTTTGATCGAAACGATCAGCCCCAGCAGGCAGCTCAGGATTCCCAGCGCCGCGAGCGGTTGCAGCACATTGCCCGTCGGCGGAAAACTCGGCATCGAATAATCGGCCGACAGATGGGCGGGCCAGAATGTCAGTGAGACGTATTTGGCAAAAAGCATGAACGGCGTCACGATGCGCTCCGCGATCGTCGCGTCCACCAGCGGATTGACGATCGGGTGGGTCAGCCGGATATCCGTCATCAGCCCGCTGGCATGAATGCGAAGCGGAAGATAGATCGCGAAGGCGGCAACCAGCGGCAGGTAATAACGCAGCGCCTGCGATGCGAACCACCGGATGAGAACCCGAAACGATCGATCCGTCCGCCGCGCCGCACGCCAGCAATCGATCAACACAATTCCGGGTATCAGCGTCGCCGGCGATTCCTTGCTCAGCATCGCGGCCAGAAAGCAGGCGGCGACCACGATCCCGTGCCAGTAACGCCGCGGCTCCGGCGTCCTTTCCTCGATCAGCGGCCGCTGCGGCAGATACACCAGCATCGCGAGCACCGACCAGAGCGCTGCCAGAATCTCCGCGCGCCCTACCGTGTTCGCAACGGCTTCCGTGTGCAGCGGATGGACCGCAAAAAGAACGCCCGTGAGGACTGCCGCCCAGCGGTTGCCGATGAGACGCCACGCCAGAATGCTTGCCAGCACTGTCACGAGGGCGTGGAGCAGCACGTTGGTGGCGTGGAATGCTCCGGCGATGCCCGGCGTGATCGCCTGGTTGGCGAGGTAGGTCCAGAGTGTCAGGGGGCGGTAGAGCGAATCCGGATTGATCCCGTTGGCCTTGGGCCAGTAGTTGTCGGTCCAGATGCCGACCCAATCGAGATCGAGCACGTGCGTGTTGTTCTCGACGATGGCGACATCGTCGAAGGCGAATCCGTTTTTGAGGGAGTTGGCGTAGACGCCGGCGGCGAGGAGCCCGATCAGCAGCAGCATCCACCAGGCAGGCCCGCTGCGGGGGGGGGAAGCGTTGAAGGGATGGTCAGCTAATTGGTGTGACAACATATAGCCGATTCTCAAGCAAGATTGTGATGCCGCCGGTTGGAGCGGACCTCATAATATCGGTCGGAGAGAGGTGGGACTGTAGCGGAGACGCGGCTGAAAAAGAGCCGGCCCGGACGGATAAGCCCGTCCGGGCCGGAAGTGGAAACTCTTAGCGGAGAAGAGTTTAGAGAACTTAGTAGGTCAGGGCTGCAGTGCCGGTGGTGTTGGTCGCGGAGACGGTGTACTGGCCATTGGTGACGGTGTAGATCCAGCCCGCCGCAGTGCCAGCCGCGTTCGCAACGGTGCTGAAGCCGTTGACCGGGTTGGTCGGGAAGGTCTGGAGATACGGTCCAAGGGTACCGGTGGCGGCGGTGGCGCTCAGATCAGTCGGGTTGGTCTTGCCAGTCATGACCGAGACAAAGCCGGCTGTGGCCGGGGGGGTGTCGGCGTGCTGAATCTTGAAGAGTTCGATCTGGCTGCGCATCGTCTGAAGCGTCGAGGCAACGGAGTTGTTGCGGGCGTCGTTGGATGCGTTGGTGAACTGGGGGATCACGATCGCGGCCAGGATGCCGAGGATGATCACGACGATCAGGATTTCGACGAGGGTAAAGCCACGAGCATTGCGTTTCATATTCTCTCCACAAAAAAAAAGAAAGAGGTTCGACGTTTACGATCAGGCGCTCAAACACAGAGCGCGGGTCATATTGCGGTATCCATATTTCCGTGAGCGGGATTTCTCTGGCTCAGCCCTCTTGCCGGCGGGTTTTCCGCCGTATCGGTCCCACCGACTGGAGGGGTGAGCCACACCTTTATTCACTAATGCCCATTCACCACCTTTCGAGACACAAGAGGCATTCCTGAGGTTGCGGCGTGCGGCATCCGTGGCACGGTCGCAAGAATTCATTTCGCAAGTCGCTCGGCGGCGGGCATCCATGCGGGCCACATCTTCGCTGCAGGGCAAGCAGCGGTGATTAGCGTCGCTCTCTGAATCGACTTGCTTACAAGGGAGCTTAAGATTCCCAGTCGTTATGCGCGCCGGTACTTAGACTCCTCTTAAGTTTCAACAAATGAATGTGTTGCGCAAGGCGCGACGAGCATGTTCTGCGTGCGACGCGGCGGGAAGCGGCAGCTTCGCGGTGCGGGTTTTCGCATGAATTCCCCCCGTATTATTTGTCGAACCTTGTGGGCGTCAGGTGGCGAGCGTGGTGGTCTGGGCGGAGAGGAAGCGGGTGGCGCCGGTGTCGTCGCGGAAGAGCAGGCCGCGCAGCGGGTCGATGTCGAGGATCTGTCCGGTAATCAACTGGTCGTTGGCACGGAGCGTTATGTGCTGGTTGAGGAGGGGGCAACGGGATTTCCAGTCGGCGAGCCAGGTGTCGAGCGGTGGCGGTGCGGTGAGGTAGGTGTTGAGCTGTTCGAGGAGGGTGGTGATGGCGCGGAGGCGGTCGGTGCGGAAGGAGGTGAGTTGGTAGAGGGAAGTAGCGCGCGGGGCGAGGTCGGGGGGGAAATCGGCGACGGACTGGGCGGCGTTGATGCCGATGCCGATAACGGCGAGATTGCTGCGGCGTTCGACGAGGATGCCGGCGATTTTTTTACCGGCGTGCAGGATGTCGTTGGGCCATTTGATCTGGAGGCGGGTGTTGTGGGGGAGGAGGGATTCGATGGCGCGGGCGGTGGCGAGTCCGGCGAGGAGGGTGAGTTGGTCGTTGGGCTCGGTGTCGGCGGCGGGATTTTTGAGGAGAAGCGAGAGGAGGATGGATTGTCCGGGCTTGGCGAGCCAGGTGTGGCCAAGGCGGCCGCGGCCGGCGGATTGTTCGTCGGCGAGGATGAGGAGTCCGTCGGAGTCTTCGCGTTGGGGGGCCGAAGCGGATTGCCAGGCGATGTCGTTGGTGGAGGTGGTCTTGGAGTAGATGAGGACGCGGCGGGCGAGGCGGAGGTTTTTGCTGCGGGAGAAGTCTTCGAGGATGTCGCGCCAGCAGGAGATGGGGGTGGAGGTGAGGGAGATTGTCGTGGGGGTTTGCTCGATGAGGCAGCCGCGCTGGCGGAGCTGGTGGAGGGACTCCTGGAGGTCGGGGAGCGGGGCGAGGGTGTCGCGGAGGAGTTGCTGGATGGTGGTCTCGGGGCGGTTCCAGAGCGCGAGGAGGACTCGCGTGATGGTGGGTTCGGAAATGTGGGAGGGGGTGCTCATAGTGCTCAATTCAGAATTCAGAGTTCAGAATTCAGAAGTTGTTTTTCATTCGAATTCCATGGAGAGGTCGAGGACTTTGGCGGAGTGGGTGAGGGCTCCGATGGCGATGCGGTCGATGCCGGTGGCGGCGACGTCGCGGAGGTTGTCGAGGGTGATTCCGCCGGAGGCTTCGAGGAGGGGCGTGAAGTGGGGGATGTGACCCGGGGAGTGGGCGGCATTTCGGAGGTGGACGGCTTCGTGCATCTGGGCGGGGGTGAAGTTGTCGAGGAGGATGATGTCGGCGCCGTGTTGCCAGTCGGGTTGGAGGGCGTCTTTGAGTTGGTCGAGGGTGTCGACTTCGAGCCAGAGGGTGATCGCGGGGTCGAGTTGTTTGCGGAGCTCGTGGGTGAGTTGGGCGAGGGAAAGATTTGCCCCCCCCGCGCCGAGTTTTTCGCGGAGTGCGAGGAGGTGGTTGTCTTTGAGCATGACGCCGTCGTAGAGGCCGATGCGGTGGTTGTGGCCGCCGCCGCAGCGGACGGCGTATTTGTCGAGGGTGCGGAAGGCGGGGGTGGTTTTGCGGGTGTCGACGATTTTCGGAGGGGTGCCGTGGGGAGTGGAGTTGATGTCGGCGATGGCGTCGACGTATTGGGCGGTGAGGGTGGCGATGCCGGAGAGGTGGCCAAGGAAATTGAGGAGGGTGCGTTCGGCGGAGAGGATGGTGCGGGCGGAGCCTTGGAGTTTGGCGATGGGTTGGTTGCGGGCGAGCTTGGAGCCATCGGGGGTGAGGAGGGTGAGTTGTGGGGGGTTTTTGTAGAGGGCGAGGATGGGGGCGAGGAGGAAGGCTCCGGCGAGGGTGCCGGGGGTGCGGGCGACGATGGTGGCGGAGGCGGTGAGGGATTCGGGGATGGCGAGTTCGACGGTTTTGTCCCCCCCCCCATTTTCTGAGTGTTTTGGTCCGACCATGTCTTCGTTGACGGCCATTTGGAGGAGGGATTGGAGATGGGCGTCGAGGGGTGGGGGTTCAATCGTCGGCATTCGGGGCTCCTTTGGGAGCATTGTGGGGGAGGGGTGGGAGGGAAGGCAAATGATGGGTGGTGGGGAATTCAGAATAAGCGAATCAGTGAATTCAGAATGGGGGAAGGGCGTTTTTGGGGTGGCGGGGCGAAGAACCTCAGAAGTCGGGGAGCTGAGGGGCGATTTTGCGGGGTTGTGCCGAAGATCCTCAGAAGTCGGGGTTGAAGAACCGCGTTTTTGATAGCGCTGGCCGAAGATCCTCAGAATGTTTGCCACCCCCTGCGCGCGCGGGGAGAGGGGGGAGGCGGGAGTGGTTGGGAGGGGTGCAATGGGCTGCAGGTCTGGACGGGGGAGGGGCGCAATGGGAGGTGGGATGGAGGGTAGTGAGTGAGCGAATAAGCGAGTCAGTGAATGAGTGAATGGGGAATTGGCGGGTGATGGCATGGGGGTCCCCTCCCTTTGATTTTTGCGGTCGGCTTCGACGTTATGTTAGTATTATGGTCGGGTCCTGGTTGGATGCAAGGGAATTCTGGATATTTGGAGAGCTACCCAGGAGATTGGTGGTGCAGGCGAATTTGCCTTTGTTGAGAGTTTTGAGACTTCAGGATTTTTGCGGAAAGAATGGAGGAGTGTCGCTATCTTAAGGTGTAGGCTGGATTGGGCATTTCGGTTCCAGCCGATGGGCTATTTTTACACGAAAAGGAACTTTTTGAGCGGGAGAAGGTTATGCGCACTGAGCGGAGCATGTTGGCGGCGGTGGTGGTTTGCGCGGTGGTGATGGGTGGGCGGGCGTGGGGGCTGGGCGCGGGGGACCTGGTGGTGTATGAGACGCGGAACGATATTGTCATCGGGTCGAACAATGCGGCACCGGTGAGCATATTGGAGATCAGTCCGACGTCGGGGCTGGTGCAGTCGATTGCGGTGTCGACACAGGCGAGTCCGTTGTATTCGACGACGATGGATCCGATTGCAAACATGGCGCTTTCGGCGAATGGGGCGGAGGTTTCGTTTCCGGGGTGGGCAGGGAAGGGCGTGGGGGCGCTGGGGTTGAGTCCGAGCGTTCCGCGCGGGGTGGGGACGGTTTCGGGGACGGGGGTGTATGGTCAGCCTTCGACGTTTACGGTGGCATCGGCGGGGGTGGATCAGCCGCACGCGGCGTATTCGCCGGACGGAGTGAACTGGTATTTCGGGGCGACGAGCGGGATGTATTACAACGGAGGGACGGCACCGCTGACGGGGAGCGATGCGACGCTGTCGATCAAGGGGTTTGGGGGGAAGACGTATGCGTTGCACACGCTGGATACGCCGTTTTTGAATGGGAACGACGTGGGGCCGGGGACGGCGGCGACGGTGCTGTCGACGGTGACGCCGACGACGCCGGGGGCGGGGATCACGAGCATTTCGTATACGCCGGTGGTGACGTTGCCGACGGCGGCGCATGATTTTGTTTTGCTGTCGTCGTTTAATCAGGCGCCGGACACGCTGTATGTGACGACGAATAATGGGATCTCGAAGTATTCAGGATCGGGGAGCAGTTGGACGGCGGAGGGGACGTTTGCGTTGACGGGGGCGACGTCGATTACGGGGGCGTTTGTGACGGGGATTGGGGTGGAGTTGTTTGTGACGGTGGATACGGGGAGCGGGTCGACGGTGGTGGGGAAGCTGGAGGAGGTGGTGGATACGGCGGCGCACAATGTGACGATGAGTGCGGGGACGCCGACGGTGTTGTATACGGCGCCGAGTTTTGATGCGCTGGAGGGGGTGGCGTTTGCGCCGGTGCCGGAGCCGGCGGGGGTGGGGATGCTGGTGGTGGGGAGTTTGGGGTTGTTGGGGCGGCGGCGCGGAGGACGGCGGGATTAGGATTAAGATAAAGATTAAGATCAGGGGTGGAGGGAAGCGAGCAGTAGTTTTTTGAAGGCGGGGATGTTGAGGGACCAGATGATGCGGGTGGGGGTGGTGGCGTTGGACCAGGTGGGGGCGTTGCGGGGGTCGGTGGAGACGTTGAGTTGGTCGACGAGGGTTTGGCCGCGGGTGAGTTCGGAGGCGCATTCGATTTTGACGGGGTGGGAGGAGGCGTGGGTGGCGATGGAGGGATCGAGGGCGATGGCCATGGCGGTGGGGTCGGGGAGGGAGATGCCGGTTTCGCCGGTTTGTTTGAGGTAGGCGTCGGCGGCGGTGCGGTTGCAGTCGATGGCGAAGTTTGCGAGGGGTGTGTTGAGGGATTTGATTTGGGCGATTTCCGTTGCGTTGAGTGCGGCTTGGCCGCGGCAGAGGTGCCAGCCGACGAGTTCGCAGTTCATGCCGGAGCGTAGGACGATTTCGGCGGCTTCGGGGTCGCACCAGATGTTGTATTCGGCGGCGGGGGTGACGTTGCCGACGCAGCAGGGGTTGCCGCCCATGATGACGCAGCGGGCGATGCGGTGGGCGAAGGAGGGGTCGCGGAGGAGTGCGGCGGCGATGTTGGTGAGGGGGCCGAGGGTGACGAGGGTGGAGTTGGGGTGTTCGCGCGAGAGTGTGAGGAGGGCGTCGATGGCGTGGGTGGGGTTGGGGGCGGTGCGTTTGGTGGGATGGAAGTGGAGGTCGCCGAGGCCGTCGTTGCCGTGGAACCAGGTGGCGTCGGAGGGTTGGCGGAGGAGGGGTTTGGAGCAGCCGGCGTGGACGGGGATGGTGGGTTGGTTGCAGAGTTCGGTGACGAGGAGGGCGTTTTGTGTGGCCTGGTGGAGGGGGACGTTGCCGGCGACGGTGGTGATTCCGCGGACGGTGATGTCGGGGGAGCGGAGGGCCATGATGAGGGCGACGGCGTCGTCGGAGGCGACGTCGGTGTCGATGAGGAAGTTGCGCGGGGTTGTCATGAGGGGGAGTATAGCGATATAGGCGATTTTGGTGTGGGACGGAGAACGGCCTGCGGGCCGTCATGGGCAGGATGCCCATGCCACATTGGCTTTGGTGGGGACGGCCTGCGGGCCGTTGCGGGCAGGATGCCCGCGTTACGTGCCGGCGCGGTGGATGGTGGTGGGGCCGAATTTTTTGTTGAGGGTGTCGAGGGTGCGGTCGAGGGAGCGGAGTTTTTCGTTTTGGGGCTGGTCGAAGAGTTGGAGTTGGCGGCCTTCGGCGTTGAGGGGGGCGAGGTCTTCGGCGGACATGCCGAGGAGGCGGACGGGGGAGAAGGATTCGCTGGTCCAGGTGTGGAAGAGGGATTGGGCGGCGTCGAGGAGGAGGTCGGTGCGGTCGGTGGCGGCGATGGAGCAATTGCTGGAGCTGGAGCCGGAGGGGGAGCGTGCGGGGATTCGGGAGGCGATGGGGCAGTTGCAGGAATTTATGGAGGGGTTTGGGTCGGGGGAGGAGATGGCGAAGGCGATGGGTGTGGATGAGGTCGAGGGTGAGGGGAGGTGAGGGGGAGAGCAGCGAGTTCGGGATTCAGGATGGGAAATCCATGCAACCTGGGGGAACGGCCTGCGGGCCGTCATGGGCAGGATGCCCAAGCCACGATTCAGTGGGCGGCGCGGACGGGTTGGTTGCGGAGAGTGGGGTTGTCGAGTTGTTCGACGGAGGCGAAGAAGGTGGCCATGTCGACGTGGAGGATGTGGCGCGCGGGGGGCATGGGGGGATTATAGTGGGTGGGCGAAACGCAAAACTCAAAACTCAAAACACAAAACCTTGAGAGGGGAGCGGGTTAATTATTGGCGCGCACATTGCCCCGCGCCGCCCGAGGCGGCGGGCGTCGGCGGCGGGGGAAGTGATCAGAAGTAGATAATGAAGAAGAGGGCGAGCCAGATGGCGTCGAGGAAGTGCCAGTAGACGGTGGAGTAGCGGATTCCGGGGTGGAAGTTGCGGGAGTATTTTTCGTTGAAGGCGCGTGCGGTGACGATGGCGAGGGGGATGAGGCCGCCGAGGACGTGGGCGGCGTGGAGGCCGGTGAGGGTGTAGAACATGCCGAGGTAGGGGCCGGCGAACTGGGTGCCGGGCTTGATGGCGAAGTAGAACTCGCACCAGTTCATCGTCTGGAGGGCGAGGAAGAGAAGGCCGAGGGAGAAGGTGATGAGGAGGTTGCGGAGGAGTGCTTTGCGGTGGTCGTGGCGGACGGCGTTGAGGGCGCGCTGGATGGTGATGGAGCTGAGGAGGATGACGGCGGTGGAGAGCCAGAGGGTGCGGGGGATGGGGGGGAGGCCGGGCGGGGGCCAGGATTCGGGGAGGCCGGCGGCGCGGAAGCGGAGCTCCATCTGGGTTCGGATGATGATGTAGGCGACGATGGAGGCGATGAAGAGGACGGAGAGGGAGACGATGAGGATGGCCATGCCGGTGGTTCCGGCGCCGGCGATGTGGAGTTTTTTTTCGGAGGAATCGGCATCGGGGTCGGGAGGGGGTTGGGATTGGAGCTGGGCATCTTGCATGGCGGATCACGTTGAAGAAAAAAAGCCCGTTGGTGAACGGGCTTTGTGGTTGTCGGAGAATTGCAGGGCGGCTGGGGATCAGCCGGGGAGTTTTTCGGCCTTCATGGGAATGTGGGCCTTCATGCCTGGGGCCTGCTCTGTAAAGATGCTGTGGTGGTACTGGGTGGTGTCGATGAGGGCGAAGCCGAGGAAGATGGCGACGAAGATGAGGCATCCGACGAAGACGATGGCGTTGAAGGGGCGGTCCCAGCGGAGGTGCATGAAGAAGAGGACGACGAGGGAGGCCTTGATGACGGCGATAACGAGGGCGACGATGAGGTTGAGTTCGCCGAAGTCGATGTAGGAGGCGCCGACGGTGATGAGGGTGAGGAGTGTGAGTGCGGCGAAGACGGCGAAGAGGATTTTGAAGGGGACGACGTGGCCGACGTGGTGCTCATCGGCGGGGGAGGGGGTTTCGTGAACTTGAGCCATAATATTGTTCCAGAAGTCAGGAGTCGGAAGTCAGAAGAGAGAAGTTGCCGGGGTCAGGTGATGAGGTAGAGGAGAGGGAAGAGGAAGATCCAGACGAGGTCGACGACGTGCCAGTAGAGGCCGACGAAATCGACTGGGGAGAAGTATTCGGGTCCGAACTCGCCGCGGTTAGCGCGGAGGAGGACCCAGAAGATGAGGCACATGCCGGCGAGGACGTGGATGCCGTGGAGGCCGGTCATCATGAAGTAGATGGAGAAGAAGATCTGGACGTTGTTGGGTTCGTCCATGGGTTCGTGGCGAGCGACGCTGGCTTCCTCGCGGCGGAGGCGTGAGTTTTCGGAGGCGACCCAGTCGGGGTTGAGGGAATGCGGTCCGACCGGAGCGCGGGCGATGGAAGAGCCTTCGAAGATGTGGCCATCGGGGGCGGTGTTCATCGCTGGGGCGACGGTTTTCATGAGGTCGGCGGCGGGAGCGGGGGTGGTGGCGACTTCGGGGAGTTTGGCTTCATCGGCAGCGAGTTTGCCGGCGGCCTTTTCTTCGCTGATGTCGGTCTTGGGCATTTCGGTGGGGTTGTAGTTAGCACCGGGGAAGAGTTTTTCCTGCCACTTGGCCTTGTACTCGACGTACTTGACGCACATGAAGACAGCGCCGCAGGCGATGGTGATGGCGAGGAGGGTGACGCAGAGATTCTTTTTACCGAGCTGAGCGGCGCGGACGCCCCAGGCCATGGTGAAGGAGGAGAAGATGAGGACGATGGTGTTGAGAGCGCCGAGGCGTTTGTCGAGGTACTGGTGGGCAAATTCGAAGACCTGGGGGTGATTGGCGCGGTAGACGGCGTAGGCGCAGAAGAGGCCGGAGAAGAGGAGGATTTCGGTGGTCAAAAAGAGCCAGGTACCGAGCTTGCCGGAGTCGAACTGCTGGACGGGCGTATCGAAATGGTGGGCGAGGAATTTGTGGTGTTCGTGAGCGGGGTCGTGCTCATCGTGTCCGTCGTGTTCAGAGGCGCCAGTGGCGGTGGTGGTCATTCGTGCGTCCTTCGTGGGTCAAACGCGTTGCGTTGCAACGCCGCTAAACGGTTGAACGTCAGTGAGACGAGGGGCTCGTTGGGGCAAGGGACGGATCGTGGACATAGCCTTCGACTTCGGTGTCCCAGACGATGTCGGAGTGGTCGTAGGGGTCGCCGACGCTGGGGGTCTTCTTGAAGTTGTCGTGCGGCGGGGGCGAGGTGCAGGTCCATTCGAGTGTGGCGGAGCCCCAGGGATTGGCGGGGGCCTTCTTGCCTTTGAAGACGGAGTGGAGGAGATAGGCGGCGGTGAAGGCGAAGCCGATGAACTGGAGGTAGGCGCCCATGGTGGACATGACGTGGTAGGGCTGGAAGACGGGGAGGTAGGTGGCGTAGCGGCGGGGCATGCCGAGGGAGCCCATGACGAACTGTGGGAGGAAGGTGAGGTTGAAGCCGACGAAGACGAGAGCACAGCCGACGCGGCCGGCGAATTCGTTGTACATTTTTCCGGTCATCTTGGGCCACCAGTAGTGGAGGCCGGCGAGGAAGCCGATGAGGGTGCCGCCGAACATGACATAGTGGAAGTGGGCGATGACGAAGTAGGTATCGTGGAGGTGAACGTCGGTGGAGAGAGTTCCGAGGAAGACGCCGGTGAGGCCGCCGATGGAGAAGAGGAAGAGGAAGGCGAGTGCGTAGCACATGGGGGTTTTGAGGTCGATGGAGCCGCGGTACATGGTGGCGAGCCAGTTCCAGACCTTAATGGCGGAGGGGATGGCGACGAGCATGGTGAGGAAGGAGAAGATGGTGGCGAGCATGGTGGACTGACCGTTGGGGAACATGTGGTGTCCCCAGACGAGGAAGGCGATGACGGCGATGGCGATGGAGGAGAGGGCGATGAAGCGATAACCGAAGATGTGTTTTCGGGAGAAGGTGGAGACGACTTCGGACATGACGCCCATGGCGGGGAGGATCATGATGTAGACGGCGGGGTGGGAGTAGAACCAGAAGAAGTGCTGGAAGAGGACGGGGTCGCCGCCGTAGGCGGGGTTAAAGATGCCGATGTGGAGGACGCGTTCCATGATGAGCAGGAGGAGGGTGATGCCGAGGACGGGAGTGGCGAGGACCTGGATGATGGCGGTGGCGTAGGTGGCCCAGAGGAAGAGGGGCATGCGGAACCAGGTCATGCCGGGGGGGCGGAGCTTGTGGATGGTGACGATGAAGTTCATGCCGGTGAGGATGGAGGAGAAGCCGAGGATGAAGACGCCGAAGACGAGGCAGGAGACGGCGGTTTCTGTATCGACGGAGTAGGGGGTGTAGAAGGTCCAGCCGGTGTCGACGGCGCCGATGAGGATGGAGGCGATGGCGAATGCGGCGCCGATGAGGTAGAGCCAGAATGAGAAGAGGTTGAGGCGTGGGAAGGCGACGTCCTTGGCGCCGAGCATGATGGGGAGGGTGAAGTTGCCGAGGGCGGAGGGGATGCCGGGGACGAGGACGAGGAAGACCATGATGGCGCCGTGGAGGGTGAACATCTGGTTGTAGTGCTTATAGACGGCCTGAGTGGTGAAGATGGCACCATCGGGGAAGAGGAGCTGTGTGCGGATCATCATGGCGAAGATGCCGCCGGCGAGGAAGGAGAGGAGTACGGCGATGAGGTACATGACGCCGATGCGCTTGTGGTCGAGGCTGAAGAGCCAGGACTTGAGGCCGTGGGAATGCGTGAGGTAGTTATCGAACGGCACGTTACCGCCGTGCCGGGCGAGATCAGGTGTGATCGTGGTCATGGTACAACCCCTTACTTGGTCTGAGCCGGGGCCGCGTCGTGAGCGGCGAGGGACTCAGGATGGTTCGGATTCTTGTCAGCGTCGTAGAGGTCGGGATTATCTTCCGGCGAGGTGGCCGGCTTCCAACCCGTGCTGCCGATGCTCTTAATATAGGCGATGAGGGCCCGGAGTTCCTCGTCCTTCGGGGATTTGGCGTCGCCGCTGAACTGGGCGGCGAAGGAGGGCATCACGTTGTTGTAGCTTTCGACGATCTTGGCGTCGGGCTGGAGGATGGATTCGCGGAGGTAGGCTTCCCACTTGTCGTCGGGATCGGAGGAAGAGAGCGAGTAGCCGGGGACGTTGGAGGCGGAGAAGCGGACGTCGCTCTTGTAGAGGTTCTTCCAGGTAGGTCCGATGATTTTGCTGCCGTCGACGGAGTGGCAGGTGGCGCATCCGGACTGGTGGTAGAGTTTTTCGCCGATCTTGGTGTAAGGGACCCAGTGGGAGTGCCCGGCGGCATCCTTTTCTTTGAAGGGGTTGGCGAGTTCCTTCATTTTTTCGTCCCAGCCGGCCTTATCGAGGACGTGGACCCAAGTGTACATTTTGGAGTGGGCATCGCCGCAGTACTGGGTGCAGAAGATGGGGAAGCCTTCGGTGGGGGAGATTCTGGTGGCGATGAACCAGACGTTGGTGGTGCGGCCGGGGATGAGGTTTCGCTGGGTGCGGAAGGCGGGGATGTAGAAGCCGTGGAGGACATCCTGCGACTGGAGGTTCATGACGAAGGGGACGTCCTTGATGACGTAGAGGTCGGGGGCGACAGCGCCGTTGGGATAGGTGAAGGTGAAATTCCATTTGCGGGCCATCACGTCGACGGCGACGGAGTTGCCGAGCGGGGTGTCGTAGTTGAGGAATCCCTTGAAGCCGACGAAGAAGAAGCCGATGACGATGGCGAGAGGGATGGCGGTCCAGGCGATTTCGAGGGGGGTGTTGTGGGTAATCTCGGAGGTCTTGTCGTTGGGGGTGCGGCGGCGGTACTTGAAGACGAAGAGGGTCATGGCGCCGACGACGATGCAGAAGAAGATGGTGGTGACGACCAGGATGAAGGTCCAGGCCCAGTCGACGTCGGCGGCAAGGTTCGACGCCGGGGGGGGCATCATGGGAGCGTCAGCGAGTATTCGAAGGGGGTTCATCAGCAGTTATCCTGAGTTTGGCAAAGTCTCACAGCAAGTCTCCGGATCGGGCTAAGTGCGTTCGGGGTTCGGGGGCGATTCTTTGGCTTCGTTGGCGCGGGCCGATTTCAGGCGGACATCGGTGCGCCACATCATGGTGAGGAATCCGCCGAGCATGAGGATGGTGACGAGCCCCGTGGCGGTGCCGACCCAGAAGAAGGGGTTGGCTTCATAATGGCCGGTGTGTGGGTTGTATCGCATGGCGCCGCAGGAGATGGCGAGGGCGGCGAAGCCGGAGCCGATCTTGCCGTTGGAAGCGGTGCGGAGGCTGGAGTAGAGCTCGTTGTTGTCGAAGGTGAGGCCGGCGATGGTGTGGGAGACTTTGCCGTCGGGGGTGCAGATGAAGAGGCCGGGCTGGTGGACGAACTTATCGGAGACGGGGCCGAAATTACGGCGGTAGCCGAAGCCGGCGGCGTCGGCGAGGCGCTTGATGTTGTCTTCCTTGCCGATGAGGTAGGTGAGGGCGGGATCGCCGGGCTTGAGGTTCATCATGTCGAGGTAGTGGTTCTGCTTCTGCCTGGCGAGATCGGGGGTGTCATCGGGGTCGATGGAGACGACGACGATGTCGTAGTCTTTGCCGGGCTTGAGTCCGCCGGGGGAATCGACGACGGAGCGGGCGATCTGGTTTTGGGTTTCGCCGCACATGAGGGGGCAGGAGAAGTAGACGAGGGAGAGGATGACGGGTTTTTCGTGGTTGAAGAGTGAGCCGAGGGTGACGGTTTTGCCGTCGGTATTGGTGAATTGGTCATCGAGTGGGAGCTGAGCGCCGGCCTTGTCGGTGATGCGGGGCATCGACATGTCCTGGCCGGTGCCGGGGGGGAGTGTGTCCATGCGGTACTGGGCCAAGGCTGTGGGGGCGGTGAGTACGGGCGCGGCGACGAAGGCGGCTGCCGCGAGGGCGGCGCGAAGGGATTTACGGAAGTTGTGGCGAATGGCGTTGAGCATTGCTAATTCTAATTCGGGCTCTTTCTTACCTGGCCTGTTCCGTTTTGTAACGTTCGGCAACCATTTCCATCGCGTTGTCGATGGGAATCCGCATCACGTGTTCCTTCGGGAAACGGGGGTTCTCTACAGGTTTACCATACATCTCAGCATGGGCATTTTCGAGCATCTGTCCCAAGGGCGTGCTGGGGTCGCCCTCGGGCACCATCTTCGCGGCCCGTTCGGCGTTGTCGTAATGATAGAACCAAGCCTGCAGTCCGATCACCAATATGAGTAAACATACCGCGAAAAACGCCACGGAGACGGCGAGCAGGGGGATGTTGATGTCATCCATCTGCATGTTCGACCCGGGCTCGGGGCGAATGGGCTGCTCAACGACTTCGGGAGCGACGTTTTCGCCTGGCGTGGTTTTCACGTGCTGATGTTCTTTCATAACGGGTCTCAACGGATGTCCGCCCAACCGGGGGGGCGGCGGTTTATGGTTTATTATATGTTCTCAAACGCAAGCGATTCAGGCAGACGCGGATCCTTGAGGGGGACCAGCGCGGCGCCGCGAAGCGCCATCATTGTGGAAAACACGTACAACCCGCCGATGCCCACGAAGCAGAGAACCGTGACGGCGACGCACATCGGCTGCAGCGGGAAGGCGACCTGGGTCATGAAGTCCTGGTGCGCGGGGCTGAGGTGATAGATGTCGTGATTGCTGGCGACGATGTGACTGAGCGCTTCGGCCAGCGGCTTGCCCGGCATGCCGACCTCTTCCGGGATCTTCTTGATCCACTGGCTGGGAACGACGAGCCAGTAGATGTCGAGGGCACAGGCACAGAGCTGCCAGACGGCCCAGAAGGCGAGGACGGAATTCTTGCGTTTGACGTGCCGGGAGAGGAGGCCAGGGAAGGGGATCACGAGGTGGACGAAGAGGAGCACGAGGGAGATGGGCGCCCAGGGACCGATCTCACGGGGGAGGAAGAACTGGGTTTCTTCAGGAAGGTTGGCGTACCAGATGAGCATGTACTGGGAGAAGGCGACGTATCCCCAGAAGAAGGTGAAGGCGAACATCCATTTGCCGAGGTCGTGGTAGTGCTCGCGGGTGAGGATGGGGCCGATGAGGCCGCGCTTTTTGAGGGCGAGGGAGAGGAGGACGATGAAGGAGTACATGGAGAGCATGCCGCCGGCGAAGAAGTAAACGCCGAACATGGTGGAGAACCAGTGGGGGTTCAGGGACATGACCCAGTCGAAGGCGAAGCCGGTGAGGGAGAAGCCGAAGAGGAGGATCAGGACGGTGCCGACGCGTTCGAGCAGGACGGTGCTGCGGGGATCGCCGGTGATGTCCTGCTGTTTGGAGCGGTAGGCGTAGAAGGCGGCGGTGGAGCACCAGATGAGGAAGTAAATGGCGATGCGGATGAAGAAGAACTGCGGATTGAGGTAGGCGGACTTGGCGACGATGATGGGGTCGTTGGTCTGCGCCTCGGGGCTCATCCACTCGTAGAGTTCCCTGGTGGCGCCCAGGAGCGGGAGGATGAGGATCAGCATGAGGAATATGTTGAGGCCCATGCGTTCGGCAAGGCGGCGAACCAGAACGGACCAGGCGGCGCGGGCGAGGAACTGGATGAGGACGAAGATGAGGGCGGCAAGCGTCATCACGAGGAAGAACGCATAGGCGGCGAGATAAGAGTGGAAGAAGTGGCTGTGCATCTCGGCGCTGCCGCGGAGACCGAGGATGGCGGCGATGCCGAGGGCGAGGATGCCGACGAGCAGGGCGGGAATCCCGATGCGCGTGGCGACGGGCCCGATGTTGAGCTTTTCCGGCTGAAGAGATGGCGTATGTGCGTGAGCCAAAGGGATCACTCCACGAAAATTACTTGCCTGCCTGAAGCGACGTCATGGCGGCGACGTCTTTGGGCGATGCATGCTGCGACTGTTCGAGCGCCCGGACGTAGGCGACGATCGCCCAGCGGTCCATGATGGAAATCTGTTTGTCGTACGGAGGCATCGTACGGATGCCGTTGGTGATGGTGTTGAAGATGTGGCCGTCGGGGCGGTCGATGATCTTCTGTTCGTTGAGGTTCTGGGGCTGGGTCCAGGAGGTGCCGTCGGTTCCGGTGGCCATGAGCGACTGGGCCCTGGCGTTGATCATGCCGTCGCCATAGCCTGACATGCCGTGGCAGGGGGCACAATAAATATTGAAGCGTTCTTCGCCGCGGCGGAGGAATTCGGGGGTGACCTTCACCTGAGAGGGGATCATGTGGACGTAGAAGGACTTGTCGGCGGCGAGGTCGGCATCATTTTCGGGGGGCTTCAGCGAGTCGAACTGTTGATCGTTCATGTTCTCCGGGCGGACGCGGCCGAGAGTGACGGCGGCCAAGGTGGAGGGATCGCTGATGTTGATATCGCTGCCCAGGAGGTGGGGGTTGTCGTTATCGTTGAGGATTTCGCTGTGGAGGACGAGGTCTTCCTGGGCGATGGTGCCGGGGACCTGCGGGCGCATCGCGCGACCGTCGGCGAAGACGGGACTGGTGGACTGGGGATCGAAGCGCGGCTGGTTGTCCATATCGAGGACGAGGTGGATGGGGGAGCGGTCGCTGCGGGAAGCGCGGGAGCGCGCGACGAGGACGAAAGGCAGCAGGCCGGCCACCAGACACGTGAGAATAAGACCGAAGGTGATTTTGGACATGAGCGGTTAGTCCTTCACTTCTTCAATGGCCGCGGGATGGGTCGCTTCGAGAAGCGCCCGCGATTGTCGCGGATCAAATTTCGAGTCAGCGGCTTCGATCAGGATGAAAAACTTGTCGTCGGTCACGCGTCGGAAGCGGGCGACGTTGAAGACCGGGTGGTGGTAGCGCGGGAGGCGGTTGAGGCCCCAGACGCCGAAGAAGGTCGTGAGCGCCGAGAGGAGCACGGTCAGCTCGAACATGACGGGGATATTCGGCGGGAGGGACCAGTAGGGCTTGCCGGAGATGATGAGCGGGTAACCGGAGAGGACGTAGAGGGCGGCGGACTGGGTGTGGGGGCTGTTGACGTACCACTGCATGAAGCAGGCGAAGCAGAAGCCGAAGATGCCCGCGCAGAGGACGAGCCAGGGGAGGATGGTTTTCTTCATGCCCATGGCGTTATCGAGGCCGTGGACGGGGAAGGGGGTCATGCAGTCCCAGCGTTTGAAGCCGGCATCGCGCACCTTTTCGGCGGCGTGGAGGACATCGCCGGGGGTGTTGTATTCCGCAAGATAGCCCCACAGCCGAGGCTCGCGCTTCGGGATGGAGGGTCGCACTGTCGTAGTCGCACTCATAGAACCTATACCCTAAACCCTATACCCTTGTGTCTCAGTGCCGTTCCGAGGGAGTGAGTTCGCCTTGCTGATCCGCGTGGGCATCCGACGGCCACTGGTAGTGCGGATTCGCCTGCGGAAGGACCGATTTCACTTCGGCCATCGCCACGATCGGCAGATAGCGGCAGAAGAGGAGGAACAGCGTGGAGAACAACCCGAACGAGCCCATCAGCGTCAGCACTTCGACGTAGCTGGGGAAGTACCAGTGCCAGCTCGACGGCAGGAAATCGCGGGAGAGGGAGGTGACGATGATGACGAACCGTTCGAACCACATGCCCACGTTCACCAGGGCACAGACGATCATCAGCATCCACTTGTTCTGGCGGCACCACTTGATCCAGAAGACGTGTGGGAAGATGGCGTTGCAGGAGAACATGATCCAGCCAGCCCACCACATGTTGCCGAACTCGCGGTTCATGAAGTGGAAGCGTTCGAAGGGGCTGCTGGAGTAGAAGGCGATGAAGAATTCCATCGTGTAGGCGTAGCCGACCATGCAGCTTGTGACGAGGATGATCTTGGCCATGTTGTCGAGGTGGCGCATGGTGATGAAGTCTTTGAGGCCGAAGAGTTCGCGGGCGGGGATGGCGAGAGTGATGACCATGGCGAAGCCGGAGAAGATGGCGCCGGCGACGAAGTAGGGCGGGAAGATCGTGGTATGCCAGCCGGGGACCTGGGAGACGGCGAAGTCGAACGACACGACGCTGTGCACCGAGAGCACGAGCGGGGTGGCGAGGCCGGCCAGGATCAGATAGGCCTTTTCATAGACATGCCAGTGGCGGTTGGAGCCGCGCCAGCCGAGGGAGACCAAACCGTAGAGGAGGAAGCGCCACTTGGTGGTGGCGCGGTCGCGGAAGGTGGCGAGGTCGGGCACCATGCCCATGTACCAGAAGAGGACGGAGACGGTGGCGTAGGTCGAGACTGCGAAGACGTCCCAGAGCAGCGGCGAGAAGAACTGCGGCCACATCGCCATCTGGTTCGGAATCGGGAAGAGCCAGTATGCAAACCAGACGCGGCCGACGTGAATGCCGGGGAAGGTGCCCGCGCAGACGACGGCGAAAATCGTCATCGCTTCGGCGAAGCGGTTGATGCCCGTTCGCCACTTCTGACGGAAAAGGAACAGAATCGCGGAAATGAGGGTTCCCGCGTGACCGATACCGACCCAGAACACGAAGTTCGTGATGTCGAACGCCCACATGTTCGGGCGGTTCATGCCCCACACGCCGACGCCGGTGAAGAGCAGATAAAGGATCATCGCGCCCATGATGTTCAGGAAGATGAACGCGACGCCGAAGCCGATGTACCAGGCCTTCGGCGGGCGCGGCGCTTCGGCGACGTAGCAGATCTTCTCGGTGATCGAGTGGAAATTGTCCGATCCACCGACGACCAGCGGCGAGCGGTGCGCGGGATCGTTCTGCGTGTTGTCGATCTCGCGCCGATCGTACGGGCTGGCCGGCAGAGTCTCGTTCATGGGAATCGCTGTCATATCACGTCCTAGGCACTAAGCGCTTCGTCTTAGCAAAACTCGTTATTCAACCTGGCCCTGGGCCGGGTTTGCAAAGGTCGGCGAACCGCTCTTTTCGATCGATTCGTCGTGATACAGTTCGTAGTCCAAGCCGCTCTTGGCGCCTTCCTTGTACTCGATCGGATTGCGCACTTTCGCAAGATACTGCGTGCGAGGCTTGGTGTTCAATTCGGGATCGAGCAGGCCGTAAGTCTGGGCCAGCTCGTGCAGCTTACTGACGCGGGAGTTCTTGTCGTTGAGGTCGCCGAAGACGATGGCGTCGGTCGGGCAGGCCTGCTGGCAGGCGGTGACGACGCGGCCATCGGGAATGCGGACGTTGTCGGCGTCGCCGCGGTTCTCCGCGCGAAGCTCGATGCGGGCATTCTCGATGCGTTGCACGCAGTAGGTGCACTTTTCCATGACACCGCGGGAACGGACCGTCACCTGCGGATTCTTCGACATTTTGTGCAGTTCGTTGATGTCGGCGCGGATGAGGTTCGGGGTGTAGAGGTTTTCGCGGGTGCCGGAGTTGTAGTCGAAGAAGTTGAATCGGCGCACCTTGTAGGGGCAGTTGTTCGAGCAGTAGCGCGTCCCGATGCAGCGGTTGTAGGTCATCATGTTGAGACCTTCGAGGCTGTGGGTCGTCGCGGCGACGGGGCAGACCGATTCGCACGGGGCGTTTTCGCAGTGCATGCAAAGGATTGGCTGGTGGACGGCCTGCGGATTGGCGGGATCGTGCTTGAAGTAGCGGTCCATGCGGATCCAGTGCATTTCGCGGCCGCGGTAGACCTGTTCCTTGCCGACGATCGGGATGTTGTTTTCCGACTGGCAGGCCACGACGCAAGCGGAGCAGCCGGTGCAGGTGGTGAGGTCGATGGCCATGCCCCACTTGTGGAGGTACGGCTTGCCGGGCTCGTTGTCGTAGTTGTGCTCATTCCACATGGAAAGGCTGAGCACTTTGCGGGCGCCGACCGAAGGATTCGCCAGGTATTCCTGGAACGTGCCTTCGACGACGAGTTCCGGAACGAGCTTCGCGAGGCGGTTTTTGCCGACCGGATCGACGATGTGGTGATCCTGCACGCAGGCGAGGTTGTTGACCTTGCCGGTCTTGGCGAGGGTGACGGTGGTGAAGCCGGCGTCGGTGGTTTTGAAGAGGGCGTAGGCATTGGAGCCGACGCCATCGGCGATGCTGCCGATGCCGTTGCGGCCGTAGCCGAGTGCGAGTCGGGCGGCGCCGTCGGCCTGGCCGGGCATGACGTAAACCGTCGCTTCGATCGATGCGCCGTTTGCGGAGACGGTGACGACATCGTCGGTATCGACGCCGAGTTTTTCAGCCGTGGCGGGCGAGAGGAGCAGCGGATTGTCCCACGTGACGCGTGTCATTGGGTCGGGCAGTTCCTGCAGCCAGCCGTTGTTGATGTAGCGGCCGTCGTAAGCGGGACCGGCAAAGGCAACCAGCTCAATGTCCCCGCCCTTGGCCCCTTCGAGCTTGCCGAGGGCCGACGCGTTCAATCTGCCGACTTTCTGCGGCGATCGAGCGCTCTCCGCCACGATGCCGTTGAACAGCGATTGCTTCCAGTTCCACTCGGAATAGCGGCCCTTGAGGTAATCGTTCTTCGCCGTCTCGCGCACGATGTCGAGCCCCGCCTGTTCCTTGCCGGCGAGCAGCGCGAGCAATTCAATCACGCTCTTGGCGCCGAAGATCGGCTCGATCAGCGGCTGGGCGATCGACACGGTCCCATCAAAGGAACGCACATCGCCCCACGCTTCGAGGTAATGCGCCAGCGGCACATGCCAGGTGCACGCCGTCGCGGTTTCATCTTCGAAGAATCCGGCGTGAATCGAGGTCTTGGCTTTCTTGATGGCGTCGGTGATGTTGAGGTCGACCGGCGCCGTCAGCACCGGATTCGCTCCGAGGATCAGCACCGTGCTCGCGCCGGCCGCCGCCTGGGCAAACGCCTTGATCTGTTCCGAATGCGGAGTCCACCCCTTCTCACCGCGAGGGTCTTCCGGCTGGTCGTAATACGACACCGGCGCCCGCAGCAGGGAGTTGATCACCGCGACCGCCGCATGCACTTCCGGCGGCAGATGATGCCCGGCAACAACGACCGCCTTGCCTTCATCGCCGGGAACGCTCGGATTGATCGCCGCAGCAACCGCATCGACAAACTCGGCCAATTCCCTGCTCAGCGACGGGCCCGACCCCGCGCCAAGTTTCGCAGCGATCGCCGCCAGCACGCCGGGAATTTCCGAAGGCTTCGCCGAACGCCGATGGTCCGCCATCGACCCGGTGATGGTGAACCCGCTCTCCACAACGAAGAGCCGATTCATCGTCTTGTCTTTCGTCACGCCATCTTTAAGCTGGCGTCCCGCCGCAAAATCGCGGTTGTACTTGATGCTCAGCGGATCGCCCGAAAGGAAATCGGAATCGATCGAAACAATCACGTTCGCCTTGTCGAGCTGCGGCACCGCCACCAGCGGCCGGCCCGCCACCGACATCATCCCCGCCCGCTGATTGTCATAACTGACCGGTTCGTACTCGAACCACTGCGCCTGCGAGAACTGCTTCCGCATCGCCGCCACCGACGGCGACCGTGACGCTTCCGTCAAAATCACCATCCCGGCACCGGTCTTATCCAGCCCCTTCACCGCAACGGCAAACTGTTCCCAGCTCTTCTCCGTGCGATTCCCGCCCTCGCGCGACACCGGCGTCCGCGAACGGTCCGGGTCATACACATTCAGCACCGACGCCTGCAAATAGGTATCCGATGCCCCCTTCGAGAGCGGATGCTGCGGATTTCCATCCACCTTGATCGGCCGGCCATCCACGGAAACCGCGATCACGCCCACCCCGAACCCGCCCACCTCATACGCCGTCGCATAATGCACCGGCACGCCATCCATCCGGCCGACCGGACGATGGGCATACGGCGCCAGATCCTCAGCCGGCCAGCGGCGGCAGCTCGCCAGACCCGCCAGCGCCATCGACGCGCCCATGATCTTCAGGAACGCACGACGCGAGCCCCCGAACCACTCCGACGCACGATTCGGAAACTCCCGTTCGACGAACTCGCGGAACGAGGGCTTGTCGGCCAACTCGTTCAAGCTGCGCCAATACTGGGGTCCTTGCTTACTGCTCTTGCCGTTCATCGATGGCATGTCACGCAATCCACGCTAGGGTTGATGTGGTATTTCTCTGTCAACTTGCTGCCGAGTTCACGCTTCGCTTCTTCCAGCGTCTCGCCCGGCTTCACTTCCGGCTGCCAATCGAGGTTGGTCACCTGGTCCTTCGGACGAATGTGCGATACGGGGTCGCGGTGACACTGCAAACACCACGCCATGTTCAGCGGCTTCACCGTCGCCACCTGATCCATGTGGTTCACCTGCCCGTGGCACTCCACGCACGACACCCCCGCGTTCACGTGAGCCCCATGATTGAAGTACACAAAGTCCGGAAGGTCGTGCACCTTCACCCACTTCACCGGCATGCCCGTGTTGTACGAATCAAACACCGGCTTGAGCTTCGCCGAGTTCGGCCGGATCGACCGGTGACAATTAATGCACGTCTCCGTCGGCGGCAACGCCGCAAAACCCGCCTTCTCCACCGTGTTGTGACAATAACGGCAATCAATTCCCAATTGACCGGCGTGCAGTGCGTGCGAGTACGGCACCGGTTGCGTCGGCATGTAGCCGACGTTCAGTGTCACCGGCCCCAGCGCGTATGGCACGAGCAGCCCTGCATACACCGGCAATGTGAGGAAAAACACGAGCAATCCCAGGACGACTTTGTTCGACCATCGGGGAAATACGAACAGGGGTTTCAGGTCCATTCGATCAGATCCGTCGTCAGAACGTTCCGGTAAAAACTGCGGGACTGCCGCTGATATCGCTTGGAAGCCACTCACCGATGCCTGAATTCCCGGCTCCAAAGTGCTGCCTTGGAGCGTTACGCTATTTGTGAAATAGCGTACGAACTCAGGAGAGTTCCGAATATTAAGGGAACCTAGGGAGACGGTCAAATAATCCCGATCTGTTTTTTGGGAATTCTCCTATACTTCGCACCGGCTTTCCTCCCTTACCACAGCCGGGCAGGAGAATCCGTTTGTCATTCTTCTGAATATCCCGAAAATCAAAGCCCCTCTCCAGTTGGGATGTGGCATGCTCAAATCCCCCTGTCTGCGCCCGCTTTTGATCACCTCCCCCCCTCCAGGCCGCCGAATATGTCTTCACACGGGAATTTTCCCCTGCGCGAGATCGCCGCGATCAGCACGTCCAATGTCCACATGGCATGCATGACCCGTCAAGGAATAAGCATTTTTTCAGCGCCTTCCCTCCCCTAGAAAGAAGGGTCTCCGCCCCCCCCCCCAGCCCCCCGCGCACGGGGTCATATCCCGTACCGCCGCCGCTTCCGCCAGAGCGTCGTGATATCCACCTTCAGAATCGCCGCCGCCTCTTCCAGCGTCGCACACTCCCGAATCACCCGCAGAATGTACATCCGCTCCAGCGCATCGAGTGAAGGGCGGCCCTCCGGCCAAAGCGGTGCCGCATCACTCGCCAGCGGCAAGGCGAGGTCCGCCACGTCCACCGTCGCGTTCCGCGCCACCACCGCCGCCCGCTCCACGATGCTTCGCAGCTCCCGCACATTTCCGGGCCAGTGATAGGCCGTCAGCGCCTGCCGTGCCGGCAGCGCCAGTTTCAGTTCTTCGCGCCCATCCTCCTCCGCCTGCTTCCGCAGAAACCGCTCGCCCATCACCACGATGTCTTCGCGTCTTTCGCGCAGGGGAGGCACGGTCACGACCGCCCCCAGCCTGCGCAACCTGGCCGCCAGGTCTTCGCTCAACCCACGCGACTGGAGCAGAGCGCTCGTCTCCGTGCGCGTCGTCCCGATAAGCCGTGCCCCATCCAATTCCGCACCGAACAACAACTGTGGCCGCCACACCAGCGCCTGCACCAGGTCGTTCAGCATCGCCGACGGCAGATGATCGACATCCTCCAGGACAATCGTGGATGCCCCGCCACCCCGCTCGTACACCACGTCCGCCGCCCGCTTCATCCCCCGCATCAGTTTCTCCGGGGAAATCCCCTTGCATTCCAGCGTCACATACCCCCCCCCCTCGAGCGGCTCCGCATCATGCATCATCCGGGTCAGCAGGCTCTTCCCCGCGCCGCGTTCCCCCTCCACCAGGACCGAGCGATGATCAAATCCCAATTGCCGCGCCCGATCGATCACCCGCCGCATCCGCGCACTGCGGGACGCAATGATCCCTCCCGCACTTCCCGCACCCTTGTTGCTGTCGGTTTCCAGTTCCGCAAACCCCGCCCCGCCGACAGCGGCTTCCTCCGGCGTCGCCGCCGCCAATCCCCCCGGCCGCGATTCCTCGGAATAAAAAATGCGTTTCATGCACCTCAACCTTTTGTGCGTATTCGCAAACGCCAAGCTATCGAGACACCGTCAACGCTCCTAATACATAAGTCATCAAAAAGACCACCAACGACATCAAGAAAGAGTCAAGGTTTCCGGCCGGGTCCACGTGGATTCCCACCCGTCGCGCATCCATTGAGGCAACTGCGCATTCAAAGGACATTCTGCCTACGATTCGCACTCCACTGCCTATTCTAGAGGCAGCGTTTCCCCCAGTACCGCCATGGGGGTTGAACTTTGCAAAGTGCAAAGTTCCAAGAATCCATTATTATGGTCAGCATTCTCCTCACGATCCGCTCGCACATTCCATGCGCGAACTCCCATTTGTCGCCACGGCGCACCAGCGATTAAATCCCATTCTCAAACCCCACGCTCATCATCGCTTACATCGGCCCTGGTCACGAGAAAACTCGCTCCTTCATTCGCGGTACGAGCTTTGATTCAGGCTTTCCATCCTGTCACTGTCCCTTTCTCGCGGCTCGCCGCATTCGCCAGTGGTCAATGCATTGTCGCTGCTTTCTCTATAAGGAGTCTTCCCTTGGCTGATTCCCCAGCACCCACCAAAGGTACGCTCGGCCTCACCGGCCTGACCGTCAACGCCATGGCGCTCATTGCGCCTGGTGCCTTCCTCTGGCTCACATTCGCGCTCCAGAGCCTTTACGGTGCTCCGATGGCGCCCAGCGATATGTGGTTCGGCATCCTCCTCGCGCTCGCCCTCTGCTTCGCCACTGCCGTGAGCTATGCGGAGCTCTCCAGGATTTATCCTGGTGCCGGCTCCTCCTACTTCTACGCCGAACAGGCATTCCTCTCCAAAACGCACGCCTACAAGTTCGCGCGCATCGCCAAATTCATCGTCGGTTGGGCCAGCCACCTCTATTACTGGGTCTACCCCGGCGTCATGGTCGGCGTCACCGGCATCGTCATGGGTTATATGTTCGGGCAAATCTTCCCCAACATCATCAACACCGGCGTTCCCGCCCCGCTCTTCATGGCCTTCTGCTGCGTCATCTTCGCACTTCTCGTCGGCTACATCGCCTCCCGCGGCATCACCGGCTCCACCGCCGTCAACACCGCCATCAACGTCATCCAGATCTCCGCGCTGATGGTCTTCGCCGTCATGGCCATCGGCTATCGCCTTCATCACGGCCCCCAGACCACCGGCTACGTGATCGCGGCCGCTGACGGTGTCACGAGCACCGGTGAAAAAATCACCGCCGGCATGGCCACCGACATGGTCCAGGCCAAAGACGCCAACGGTAATTTCCTCTACCTCCTGCCGCCCTCCGCCAGCGCACCCGCTGCAGCCGCCGCTGCAGCCCCCGCCGTTGCCACCACCACCCAACCCGCTTCCGCCGACGGCAAAACCACGTACGACCCCCAGATGGTCCCCGCCACCCTCGACGACTACAAAACCCCCGTCGCCAACGCCGGTTCCACCGATCCCAACAATCTCCCCACCCGCCAATACTTCGCCAGCGCCGCGGATGTCGTCACTCCCCACGGCATCGGTTACACCTTCATCCAGGCCTGCGTCGCCATCCTTATCTTGGTCGGCTTCGAATCCTGCACCGCCCTCGGTGAACAGGCCAAGAACGCCAAACGCGACATCCCCCGCGCCGTCCTCCTCTCCCTCGTCATCCAGGGCGCCATCTGCTACCTCTTCGAATACTTCGCCGCCAAGTACATGCTCAACAGCAACTACGGCATCGGCAACGCCGGCGGCTCCGCCGCCCCCATCGGCGACATGATGCAGATGGCCGGTATGTACTTCTTCGGCTCCTCCCGCGCCGGATGGTGGTTCATGATGATCCAGGCCACCACCGTATTCCTCGCGCTCATCGGCACCACCCTCTCCTGCTTGAACACCGGCGCCCAGGTCACCTACGCCATGGGGCGCGACGGTGAAGTCGCCGAAACCTTCGGCCTCCTCCACGGCAAAACCGCCACCCCCATCAAGGCCGTCTGGACCCTTACCTTCCTCTCCATGGTCATTGGCGTCATCGCCGTCTTCCTCAACTTCTGCGGCGGCGCCGCCCAGGCCGACACCACCATCGCCGCTCTCCCCCACAACTTCTGGTACTCCTTCGGCCTCATGAGTCACGATCGCGCCGCCGGCATTCCCCAGGGCATGCTCATCGTCACCCTCATCTCCAACTTCGGCACCTTCGTCCTGTACATGCTCACCAACTGGGTCGCCATCGTCGCCTTCCGTGAACACCATACCTTCCACGGCATCAAGCACATGTTCATCCCCATCTTCGGCCTCGTCGCCAACCTCGCCTGTATGGTCTTCTATCTCGTCGGCCCCTTCTTCGTGAACGGCATGAGCTGGAAGGAACCCTACTGGGCACTCGGCATCGCCGCGGCATGGGGCATCTATGGCCTCATCTACTTCAAGCTGAACAGCGGCAAGAAAGGGAAGGACGTCTACGTCAAGGCTCCCGTTGCCACCAACCACCCCGTCAACAGCTGACCCGAAACGTACCCTAGCCAGGCGGGCGTGCTTTCAAGAGCATGGAAGCACGTCCGCCTTCGGCATTTTTGCAGTGGCCAGAAAATAAATGTTTAGCCGCGAGCCGGAGGCGAGCGCTCCCGCGCTCGATCGAGAAGGGCCGCTCCCCTTCTTCTCCCGCCCGTCGCAGCCCTTCAAAGTGTTCCACAAACGACCACCGCTGCTGCGGCAATCCATCTTTTTCTGGATTCCCCTCGACGTAAGAAATCGCCCGCCGAATATCCCGCTCATCATCCAGGTACACATACCATCCGCCCTCCCCCCAGCAATGCGGCAACTTCCCCTTCCCATCACGCTGATCCGCAAATGGATGCAAGGACTCAGCCAGCAATGCCCGTGTTCCCGCTCCTTTCAGCAAATTCGCCATCTGCTCCACCAGATATTCATGCCTGCCCAGCACCAGATGCACATGCTCGGGCATGACCGCACAAGCCCAGCACGTCAATGCGTTCCGCCGCATGAATTCCCAAAACCCTCGCCCAATCGCGCGCGCCTGTATGCCATTGAATTTCACCGCAGGCCTCTTCAACGCGGTCTTCGCTTCCATGCGCCACCCCACGTCATGTTCTCGATGGGCCACCGACCGTCTCGCGCTCGTCTTCGTCGCCGCACCAAATTGATAAAGTTTCCGCGACCCCACATACGTTGACCACGACCCGCGCGGGTCGTTCGGCAGCCAGAACCCATACGCCCCGAGCACGACGTGATATCCGTGAATCATCCGTCTTCTCCGTACGTGAGAGCGCTCGCCTCCGGCTCGCGGCTAAACTTTCGTCATCCCGCCCGCACGCACACACCCCGTTCCGCCAGATACTTCTTCACCTCCGCCACGCTGTACTCCCGGAAATGAAAAATCGACGCCGCCAGCGCCGCATCCGCCTTCCCTTCCTGCAGCACATGCCACATATGCTCCGGCGAACCCGCCCCGCCCGACGCCACCACCGGAATCGTCACAGCCGTCGACACCGCGGCCGTCATCTCCAGGTCATACCCCGTCTTCATCCCATCCGCATTCATCACATTCAACACGATCTCCCCCGCTCCCAACTCCTCCCCGCGCTTCGCCCACTCCAAAACATCCACACCCGTATCCACCCGCCCGCCGTTCACAAACACATGCCACTTCTCCACGCCATCAATCGTAATGCGATTGGCGTCGATGCCCAGCACCGTCGCACACCGCCCGAACTTCCGCGAAATCTCCGCAATCAACTCCGGCCGCTTCACCGCCGCCGAATTCACACTCACCTTCTCCGCCCCCGCCTGGATCAACCGCGTCGCATCCTCCAGCGTCCGAATCCCCCCCCCTACCGTGATCGGCATAAACACATTGTCCGCCACCTTCCGCACCACATCCGCCATAATCCCGCGTCCCTCATGACTCGCGGTGATGTCATAGAACACCAGCTCGTCCGCCTTGGACTGGTCATAAAAAATCGCCTGCTCCACCGGATCCCCCGCATCCACATGATCAAAAAACTTCACCCCCTTCACCACGCGCCCACGATCCACATCCAGACAGGGAATAATCCGCTTCGCCAACATCGAAAATCATCCAAAAAACAACCCGTTTAGCGCCGTCGCAACGGGACGCCGCGAATTCACAAACGGTCATCATAGGTACGGTTTCGCCCCCCATCCAGTCTCGAGGCCCCACGACAAAATCCATCACCCCTACTGCAAAAGCAAATCCACTTGCTCCGCCACCGCCCCCGAAAAATTATTCCGCAGCATCGGCCAGGCCGCCTTCAAATGTTCCCGCGGAATCCCCGCCAGCCCCGCTGCCCTTTCCTCCGTGCGGGCCCGCGCAATTTCCGACGACACCAGCAGCCACTCCGTCAGCGTCCCCGTAAAACTCTCCTTCATCGCCGCCTGCATCCACCGCATGAACCGCGCGTGCGTGATCACCTCTTCCCCCAGTCGCACGCAGGGATGCGGCGTCGTGCCGTGCCGCGCCCGCGGCAGGCCGTTCTCATCCAGATGGTGCGGCGTCTGCACATCAATCATCTTGTGCCCCGCCGCAAAGGCATCCTCCACGAGCCGGCACAGACAAACCTTCGACGCGTCCGGCGCCACCCCGTACATCGTCTCCGCCACGAAAACCCCCGGCAGCACCAACCCCAACAGCCCCCCCACCAGCGTCCCCGTCTCCGGATCCCACGCCTCCACCGTCTGCAGCAGCCCCGCCCGATGCAGCGTCCGGTAGATCGTCGCGACCTCTGTCCGCACCCAGCTCCGCCGCTTGATCCGCTCGTTCTGCAACGCCGCGATGATCAGCTCCAGCGAGGTCGTATAACGGATTTGAAACCGCGGCGCATCGCGCTTCGCCATCTTCTTCGCATGCGCCGTCACTTCCGAAGTCAGTGGAATCACCGCCCGAATCGACAGCCGCTCCCAGTAAAACCGATCCGCCAAATCGTAGAGCGGGAAAAATCCTCCGGCGTATCGCGCCAGAATCTCCGCCGGACTGCTTGTGTCCCTTCCACTCATGACCCGCAGTATAACAAACCACCCCGCCGCCCCTTCCTCCTTCTTCATTCCTGCTTCCCGATTCCTGCTTCTTCCCTAATGCGGAATCAGCGCCAGCGTATTTACCGGACGAATGCCGCTGCCAAGCTTCACATGATGCTCGATCGCCTGCGACACAAACGACCGCGCATGGTCGATCGCCGTCAGCAGTTCGATTTCCTGGGCCAGCATCGCCGTGATCACCGCGGAAAACAGGCACCCCGACCCGTGCGTGTTGTTCGTCTTCAGTCGCTTTGCCGGGAATTCCGTGAAGTGGTCCCCGTCGAAAAAAACGTCGACGATCGTATCTCCGAGGTTGATCCCCTTCACGATCACCGACCGCACGCCCGACTTGATGATCTTCTCCGCCGCCTTCTTCGCCCCCGCAACATTCCCAATGTCCACGACATCCATATTCGCCAGCATCGACGCCTCCATCCGGTTCGGCGTCACGATCGTCGCCAGCGGCAGGAGTTCCTTGCGTAACGTGTGAATCGCCGACGCATCCAGGAGCTCGACGTTCGTCTTCGAGTACACGACCGGATCGCAGACATAGTTGTCCAGAGAATGCTTGCGAATCGCCTCGGCCACCGTGCTGATGATCTCCGCATTCGCCAGCATCCCCGTCTTCACCGCGTTTACCGGAAAATCGGATGCCACCGCATCAATCTGCTTCGTGATGATCTCCGGCGAAAGAATCTCCACCCCCGAGACGCCCGACGTGTTCTGCGCCGTCACTGCCGTGATCACCGACATCCCATACACCCCCAGCACCGTGAACGTCTTCAGATCGCCCTGGATCCCGGCGCCCCCGATCGAGTCCGATCCTGCAATAGTCAGTGCCGTGTACATGACGCATCTCCTCGGGGGAATTGTAACCCCCGCAACTTCATTGCACGATATCCGTGGCTCTGCGGTAAATGACGCTGTAAAATCTGCCAATGGGCCAAAGCAGCGCAATCGTCAATCTCTCGCAATACTTCGGCGCACGCACCGCCGCCATGTTGCTCGGCCTCTTCCCCATCAACGCCAACCTCAGCACCGCCCGCGCCGTCGGCGGACTCCTCTACAAAATCGACAGGAAACACCGCCAGCGCGCCCTCGAAAACCTCCGCGCCAGCTTCCCCGAAAAGCCCCAGGCCGAGCTCGAGTACATCGCCGAGCGCTCCATGCAGCACTTCATCGAGCTCGTCATGGATGTCCTCTTCACCACCCGACTCATCAATGTCGAAAGCTGGCACCGCTACGTCCACCTCGACGGCCTCTCCGAATCCCTCAAAATCCTCCTCCGCGGCCGCGGCGCCATCATGCTCACCGGCCACTACGGCAACTGGGAAATCCTCGGCTACACCCTCGCCACACTCGGCTTCGAAACGTATTCGATCGCCCGCCCGATCGACAACCCCTACATCGACTCCTGGCTCCTCGGCGTCCGCGAGAAAAAAGGCCAGATCATCCTCTCCAAGCGCGGCGTCACCACCACCGCACTCGATGTCCTCCAGAAAAAAGGCGTCCTCGGATTCATCGCCGACCAGAACGCCGGACCCAAGGGGATGTTCGTCCCCTTCTTTGGTCGGCAGGCGAGCACCTACAAATCCATCGGCCTGCTCGCCATCCAGCACAACGTCCCCATCGTCGTCGGCTACGCGCGACGCCGCGGCGACAAGTTCGAATTCGACATCGGCACCAGCGACATCATCCACCCCGAAGACTGGCAGAACTTCCCCCGCGACCAGTACCGCGACGAACTCCACTACATCACCGCCCGCTACACCAAAGGCATCGAAGACTTCGTGCGCGCCGACCCCACCCAATACCTCTGGATTCACCGGCGGTGGAAGACGCGGCCCAAGGATGAAGTGGCGGGCACCGTGGCAGGCGTCGGGTGAAGGGATTGAGTCATTGGATCATCGGATCATTGAGCCATTGCGCGCGCGGCCAGAATCAATGATTCAATGACCCGATGACTCAATGCTTTAATTTGTGGAAGTGACATCCGCCGTCTGCGGCTCCGGATCCTTCGGCAGCAATACCTGCTCCGTGCGAATGTCCACGTAATCATGATTCGCATCGATCCGCGCGAAGCGCAGAAAAATTTCGTTCAGCGCCTGCACCTTCGCCGCTGCGGACACTTCATAGAACTTCTCATCCCCGATCGAACGCCCCCACCGGATCACGCGCGGACTCCCATCTGCTGCCTGAAACGTCGTATTCAGCAGAATCCACGGCTTCAGCGAATCCTTCCGCCCCTTGTAATTCGCCATGTCGATCGTCGCGATCTGTTTCATGAACGGCTGCGATTGCAGCAAATCCACCAGCTTCATCCCCGCCGCCAGATCCTCCGTCTGCCACGATTCGCTCGGCTGCGGAACGCTCTTTACACCATCCGGCAGATCGACATTCGTGATCGCCATCAGCCCCTCGGTCGCATCCCGATCCGCCCGTGAATACTCCCCCGGCAGCCGCACAAAATCCCCATCCACCAGGTAGAACTTGTCCCCATACTGCACCCACGCCGCCGGCTGCCGATACTCCGCATAAATCTCAATCGTCTCAGACTTCCGCCCCCCCGCGTCCTTCGCCACCACCCGCCGCACTTCCGTGATTTTCCTGATCCACGCATTGTCCCGCAGCGTCCAGTGGTTCACGCCGCTCGCATCCGTCCCCGTGTAATTCTCCGCGATCTCCTTCAGCACATCCTTGTCGAGCGGATTGAGCAGCCGGTTGTACGTCGCCTGGTCCCGCGCCGCGAACTTCTGCGTCTCCGAAAAAATCGAATCCAGAATCGCCTTGTCCAGCCACGCCGGCTTGTTCTTCAACTCCGCCGACAGCGCGATCTTCTCCACCCCCACGCCCCCGGCGCCGTCCGCCTGCTCCGTAAACTCGTCCCGCACCACCCGGTTCCCATACGCCTTCACCGCATGATACGACTCAATCAGCCCCGCAATCACCAGCAGCACCACGCACAGCCGGATCAGGCTGCGAATCCACGGCACTTCATAAAACCGCGGCTCCCGCTCCCTGCCCTCGAAATTGTTTTTCTTCCCAAAAAACATACCAATCCGTTTAGAAGCTCTTCGCTAAGCCCTGGAACCCTTTCGTGTTTTTCGTGTCCTTCGTGGCCATTCATCCGTTCTGAGCAGCCTGTTAGAGGGTCTGCTCCTTAATGACCGCGGCATCCCGCAGCGCCATCCGCGCCAACCGATCGCACAATTCCGTAAACGCTATCCCCGCCTTCTTCGCCGCCTTCGGCACCAGCGAATGACTCGTGAACCCCGGCATCGTATTCACTTCCAGCACGAACACCTCGTTCGTCCGCTTCTCCACCATCACATCGACACGCGACAGATGCCGGGATCCCACATGCTTGTGCGTCCGCTCCGCCGCGCTCCGAACCTGTTCGAGAACATTCTCCGGCAGCGGAATATCAAACACGTACTGCGTATCCTCGCGCGTGTACTTCGCTTCGTAATCGTAGAACTCCGTCGCCGGCTTGATCCAGATCACCGGCAGCGTCTTCCCATCCAGAATCCCCACCGTCAGCTCAAACCCATCCACAAACCGCTCCACGAGCATCGCCCCGAACTTCGGCAACGTCTCGTTCAAATGCTTCCGCGCCTCCTCCAGCGTCACGCAGACCCTGCACCCCACCGACGACCCCTCATTGATCGGCTTGATCACGCACGGATACCCGATCCCCGACGCCGGCGTCCAGTTTTCCTTGAACTTGTGCTGATACACCACCTGCCAGTTCGCCGTCGGAATCCCGTGCTCCAGCAGGCAACTCTTGGTCGCCGCCTTGTCCATGCCAAGCCGCGACGCCGCCTCTCCCGACCCCACGAACGGCACATTCCGCTGCTCGAGAATGCTCTGCAGTTGTCCATCTTCGCCGAACGTCCCGTGCAGCGCCGGAAAAATCAGATCGCACGGCTTATGATCCAGCGCCGACAAATCCGCCGGCGAAATATCCGACTGCCACACCCGATGCCCCACCGTCCGCAACGCCTCCGCAATCTGCGTCCCCGTCAGCAGCGACACCTCGCGCTCCGCAGAAATCCCCCCGCAAAGCAACGTAATATCCAGTTTCCGATCGTCCATGATTTTCCATCCTGTTTAGCCCCGGCCCTTGGGCCGGGGAGTGCGAACCGCTTTCACCAAATGACAACTTCAGTTTCCAACTGAACGTCAAATTTTTCCTTCACACGCTGCCTCACCAGATCAATCAAGCCCAGAACATCCGCCGCCTGCGAGCCTTTCTTGGCGGTGATGAAATTCGCGTGCTTCATCGACACCTCCGCGCCCCCGAGCGTTTGCCCTTTGAGGCCCGCCTGATCAATCAACGCCCCCGCCGACAGCCCGCGAGGATTCTTGAAAATGCACCCCGCCGACTTATCCGCCAGCGGCTGCGAATTCTTCTTGTACATCCAGATCTCTTTGACCTTCGTCATGATCCGCTGCGGATCATCTTCACTCAGCCCAAACGTCGCGCTCAAAATAAACTTCGACGCTATGTTCGACTTGCGATACTCGAAGACAAGATCATCCTTCTCCCGCACATAAATCTGCCCGTTCGTATCCATCACGGTCACCGACTGCACCGCCGACCCGATGTCGCCGAATGCCCCGCCCGCATTCATCTTGATCTCCCCGCCAACGCTCCCCGGAATCCCCGCCAGACACTCCAACCCCGACAGCCCCGCATGCGTGCACTCCAGCATCAGCTTCTGCACATCCTTCCCCGCCGCCGCCATCACCTTCGTCTTGTCGCCATCGACGCCAATCGAAAACTTCTTGAACTCCGGCGTGTTCAGGCCGATCACCGCCCCATCCACCCCCGCATCACTCACCAGCAGATTCGCCCCGCTCCCCAGCACATAGATCGGTATCTCGTTCTCCCGCAGGCGCGCAACGATGGCCTGGAGCTGTCCCACATCGCGAGGCGTCGCATAAAACTTCGCGGGACCGCCCAGGCCAAACCACGTCAATGGGGCCATCGGTACGTTAAGCCGTACCTGCTCCCCGAATTCTTCGTACCAGCTCATCAGTTACTTCCCAAACCGGACCCGCGCCCATCGACACAATGAGGTCGCCCGGCTGCATGTTCTTCATCAAATGTTCCGTGATCTGCTGGAACGTCGGGATATAAATCGCCTCGCGCGCGTGCTCCTTGATGCGTTCCACCAGCATCGCCGAGTTCACCGCCTTCCGATCCGCCTCCGAGTCCCGCACAAAATAAATGTCCGGCACGATCGTCACGTCCGCATGCGAAAAGCTGCCCGCAAAATCATTCAGCAAAAACCGCGTCCGGCTGTGCTGGTGCGGCTGAAACACGCAGATCAACCGCTGCGGCCGATAGTGCTCCCGCAAAGCCTGCAGCGTCGCCCGAATCTCCGTCGGATGATGCCCGTAATCATCAATAATCGTCACCTGCCCCTCCCCAACCGGCAACTGCCCCATCAACTGCGATCGCCGATCCGCCCCACGAAAACTCTCAACCGCCGCCTGGATCTGATCCCATGGCACACTGCAGTGCGTCGCAATCGCCGCCGCCACCGTCGCATTCCCAACATTATGCCGGCCCGCGATCGACAGCGTCAGCCGCCCCATCTTCTTCCCCTTGTAGCTCACATTGAAATGCGCCTTCCCCTGGAACCGCCGAATCCCCGTCGCCTGCCAATCCGCCGCAACGTCGATCCCATACGTCTCAACCAGCGCCTCTGCATTCCGCGCCGCCTTCGCACAATTCTCATCCCCCGCCGCGATCAAGCACACCCCGTGCGGCTCCACCCCGTTCAAAAACGTCGCGAACGACTCGTTGATCTCATCAATGTTCTTGTAGTAATCGAGGTGGTCTTCCTCAATGTTCAGCACCACCCCGATCCGCGGATGCAGATTGTGAAAGCTGCGGTCATACTCGCACGCCTCCACCACAAAATAATCCCCATTCCCCGACCGCGAAGACCCGCCCAACTGCGGCACCGTCGCCCCCACCACAAACGACGGATCTTTCCCCGCCGACAACAGCACGTGCGCCGTCATCGCCGTCGTCGTCGACTTCCCGTGCGTCCCCGCAATCGCAATCCCATTCCGCAGCGCCATCACCCGCCCCAGCATCTGCGCGTACTTCAACACTTCACACTTCCGCGCCCGCGCCTCCACCAGTTCCGGATGCTCCGCCTTAATGGCCGCCGAGTGAACGACAATCTCCGTCCCCTCCGGCAATCCCGCCGCCGTCTCTTCATTCGTAATATTCGCCCCCAGTTCCGACAGCCGCCGCGTCACCGCCGACGTCTCCCGATCCGTCCCCGACACCCGCGCCCCAAAGTTCAGCAGCATCTGCGCCAACCCCGACATCCCCGACCCGCCCACCCCCACAAAATGCACCGCCCTCCCTGTAAACGGCGTCGTCTCCGCCCGGCGGTTCAATGTGTGAATCAAATCCTTCACGGTATACATCACGGCTTTCGTCTGAATAATCGGGGGCATCTACAACCGCCTCCATGCGGAATTATAAAGCCGGCGATGGCATCGCCGGAATGTGCTCTCAAACGGGCTCAAGCGCCGGGCAGGGAGCAGTCGCACGACCACATACCCTGAACCCCAGACCCTATACCCTCGTCTTTCTTTATCGCAACGATTCACCAACCAAGGCCAAAATTTCTTTCGCTATTTCTACCGCTGCTCCGGGCTTCCCGACCACTCGAGCCGCCTCCGCCATGCGATCTCTCAATTCTTCATCATAGAGTAGCGATTCCAACGCCGGTTTTATAGCCGACGCATTGGCCGACGCCTCCTTCGCGTCATCCACAATAAACGCCGCACCCGCCCGCACCAGTTCCATCGCATTCGCCTTCTGGTGCATGTCCTTATGAAATGGATAAGGCAGCAATATCGCCGGCACCCCGCACGCCGTCAGCTCCGCACAAGTGCTCGCCCCCGCCCGCGCAATCGCCGCATCCGCCACCGCCCACACGCTCGCCATATCATCGCAATAATCAATCACCTTCACATGAACCTCGGGCCACTTCGCATACGCCGCCCGAACCCCCTCCGCCTGCTCCACCCCCGCCAGGTGCACAATCTGCCAACCGCCCGCCACCAGCGCCTCCCGATGCGCCGCCGTCTCCAAAAACACCAGCACCGCCTCATTAATCGTCTTCGCCCCCAGGCTCGCCCCCGTCACCACCAGAGTCTTCTTCCCTGCATCGATCCCCAGCCGCGCCGCCCCCTCCTCCCGACTCCGCCCCACCAGCTCCGCCCGAATCGGACACCCCAGCGCCTTCACCTTCCCCTTAATATGTTTCGCATACTCCCGCCCCCCGACCCCTGCCGCCCCCCATGCCCATTGCGTCACCACCGTCGTCGCCCGCTTGATCAAAAACCGATTCGCCAACCCCGGCAACGCATCCGGATTCAACAACACCACGGGCACCCCCCGCTTCCCCGCCACATACGCCGCCGGCCCCGCCGCATACCCCCCCAACGCCACCACACAATCCGGCCGCTGCTCCGGGGACATAAACCGCCTACCCCAAATCCCACAACTCTCCCGCCACCCCTTCACAAACCCAATTAACTTCCCAATCGACTTCACCAACGGCTGCACCGGCTGCTTCACATACCCCTCCCCAAACCCCGATAGCAACCGCTGATCCACCGCCCGGGGCGTCGCCGCCCACGTCAACTCCAACCCCATCCCCTTCGCCTCCGCCAAAGAGCGCAGCGCCTCCGCCACCGCCAACCCCGGATACAAATGCCCCCCCGTCCCCCCACCCGCCATCACCACGCGCAGCGTTTTGGAAGTCGTCGAAACCGCCCGCGAAGAACTCGTATCCGAAGCCTGACTCATCATGCCCAACAAAGGATTCGCCCGATGGGGCCACACAACCGTCGTCATTCGCATCCCTGCTTTCTCACACGCGTTCCATCGCAACCCAATAAAGCCGGCGATGGCATCGCCGGAATGTGCTCTCGCTCCCACCCCCAACTCGCCCCCTATAAAGTTACCCCCCGTTTCGTCATTCAGTCATTGGTCATTCGAATTTGATTCGTCATTTATCATTTGTCATTCGTCATTCACGCCGCCGCATCCTGCTTCACCGGCGCCGCCGGAACCACCGGTACCGCTGGAGCCGTCGGCATCGCCACCACATTCGCCACCGGCGTCACCTGCACCGGGAACCCCAGCGCCGGTTCCGCCGCTCGCTCGCCCATCTGCTTCGCCGCAATCTCCCGCCGATTCACCCGCTCAATGCTCATCAACACCCCAATCGCTATCGCATTCATGATCCACCCCGTGCCCCCCGAACTAATCAGCGGCAACGCAATCCCCTTCGTCGGCACCGTCACCGTCACCACCGCAATGTTGAACGCCGCCTGCAGCCCGATCATCGCCGTGATCCCAAACGCCACCATCTTCCCAAAATGATGCTGGCACCGCGACGCAATCCGCCACCCGATCACCACAAACGCCACGAACAACGCAATCACCATCATCGCCCCAAAGAACCCCAGCTCCTCGCAGATCACCGCGAAGATGAAGTCCGTATCATCCTCCGGCAGATACCCCATCTTCTGAATGCCATTTCCCAGCCCCACGCCCCAGAACCCGCCGTTCGCAATCGTCAGCAGCGACTCCGCCGGGTGATACCCCGCCCCCTTCATGTCCGCAAACGGATTCAAAAACGCCATCATCCGCCGATACCGGAACGACGTCGGATCCCGAAAGATCGCCGCCCACACCACCAGCACCCCCGGCGGTATCAGCATCGCCACGTGCCACCACCGGCACCCCGCCATCAGGATCATCACGATCACCACCACCGAAATCAGCGCTGCCGTCCCGAAGTCCTCCTTCAACACCAGCGCCGCGCACATCCCAAACCCCACCACCAGCGGCACAAACCCCCACCGCCACTCCTTCGGACTGAATCCCAGCCACCACAAAAAGAATCCCGAAACAATGCACCCCACCGCCACCCCCGTCTTCGCCAGCAGCAGATGAATCGCCCCCCCCCCCGCATCATTCTCCGGGGCAAAGAAATGCACCGACGCCACCATCTGCGGCTTCACCGCAAACACCGCCAGCCCCGCCACAAACAGAATCGGCGGCACCGCCGCCATCCCGAAACTCCGCACCTCGTCGCGGTAATGCACCGCATACGCGCTCACAAACAACACCAGCGACAGCTTCGCCAGTTCCGACGGCTGAAACCCGAAAGGCCCCAGCGCCAGCCACCGCCGCGCCGCATTGATCTCCTTCCCCATCGGCGTTGTCAACACCGCCACCAGCGCCCCGATCGTCAAAATCAGCAGCCACGTCGACGGCGACCGCAGCAGCGACAGATGCTTCATCGCCCCCCCCGCCCCCCCCCCATTCCCCGCCAGCCGGCGATAATCCGCCCGCCAGATCAGCGTCATCGCCACGATCGCAATCGCCGCATGCACCGCATTCTTGCTGTTGACCACCTCCACCCACCAGTTCCCCCCCGGCGCCATCGCCCGAATCCGCGCATCCGCGCTCTGCACCATCACCAGTCCAAAGCACAGCAGCGCCGCCGTGATCAAAAACAACAACTGATCCAGCGTCAACGACAACGGCGACAACACAAACCGCGACCGCCCCACATACGCCCGCACCGGATGCGCCTGCACCAACGCCGGCACCGCCGCCAACGGCGAACGCCCCCCCCCACCCGGCGCAGCAGCCTGCCGCGGCCAACTCACCCGCGCCGGCCACACCGACCCTGAACTACCCTTCGTTACCGGCATGCCAGCCTCATGACGCCGCGTTCTTCTTGCTTCTTGATTCTTGATTCTTGCTTCTCAAACAAACTCTCACCCCTCTTTTCGACGTTTTCCGCGCAATTCCTGCACATATTATCAGGCTCAGCCCGCCTTTACGTAATTCCGCCCACAATTCTCCCACAACCCTCCCCCTCCCCGCCACATCCCGCTCCCTTTCGCCCGAATTCTCCCCCCAAAAAGCCCCAAAGGGGCCCGCGACAATAGCCCGGGGTGACCGGCGGGAACCCCGGGTAACCGACCAAAGTAACGTCGCCGAACCCCCACGGGGCGATCGACGCCTCAAAGAACGCCCAAAAAGTTTAGCCGCGAGCCAAAGGCGAGCGCTCCCCCCCGCCCACCGGACGGGACGCTCCCATCACGCATGTGGCACCGAACCGACTCGCCTTTTCGCGGCACAATCAGCCGCAAAGGGAAGTGCGGGCAGAGCTGAAACTCGCCATCAGCAAAGGCAGGAACGGACTTGAAAAATGTTGCCGCAATTTTTTTGGTTGAGTATTCTCCACGCTTTCCCAAGACGATTAAATCATTAGTGCGTGATTCTCATTCCGACGCGCAACGAGGGCCCGATGGCTGACGAATCCAAGAAACCGAAGGCGATGGGAGAGGCGGACTATAGGAAAGGCGCTCTTGATCGAATCGGCGAGTCCTTCATTCTGCTTCGAAACGAGGCGTTCGGCGGCAGCGCGTATCTTGCCGGCAGAGGTGCAGAGGGCGCCTTGCGAGCTGTGCTCTGGAAGGCAGATCCCGAGATTCAGCAAGGCAAAAAGTCGCTCGATACAGGCCACGACCTGCGCAAGCTGCTTACGAATGTCCGCAATCTCGGTTTGCTGCATGCCGGTGGCCCCGACGACCCGCTCATTACCGCCGTTCAGCGTGTAGCGCGCCTGTGGTACAATAACATGCGATTTGAGTCCTCGCGGGCAGTGGAAACTCGCTGGTATCAACTCGGCGAGGTGACAGGCAAGCGAACGATCAAGCAGGCGGCATCCGAGTTTTACGATGCCTGCTCTGTGGTCATCAAACGATGTGAGGCCTTATGTCAAAAGTCCAGGATGCCGTAGTCGAAATTCAATCAGCACTCACCAAGAGGCTCAAACTGGAGGCCCCCCGCTTTGCCCTCGAGTCAGCCGGTTCGAAGGTCAGCGGCTCTATCATCTCAGACTCGTTCAAGGGCATGGCCGATTCCGAGAGGCAGCGACGGATCTGGGACGCGCTGGACGAGGAGTACGGTGCTGAGTCCGTTCATCGAGCCGGAACATTCCTGGCGTTTACGCCCGACGAATGGGATTTGAGCGAAGATTCAGATAGCCGCGACTAGCCACCGTCGCCGACGACCCACTTTCCGATCGAGTTCTCACCGCAGCGCACGACGTTCAAAAGGCGAAGATCAACACCTCGCCAGCGCCAAGGAAAAGCCCCAAAGGGGCCCGCGACAATAGCCCGGGGTGACCAAAGGGAACCCCGGGTAACCAACCAAAGCAACATTGCTGAGCCCCAACGGGGCGATCAACGCCTCAAGGCGAAGAAAGGGGGTCAAACATCGTTCCGAGCTCAGTCCGCCTGACCCGAATCGACCGTTCTCAAATCGGCGTCACCCCTCTACACATGACTCCCCGACTGCAACTCAAAAACCGTCCGCCACAACCGATCACTCTCCCCCCGCTCAACAACCTCCACGACCCCACCCCGGAATCGAACAATTGACCAAGAGTTTATTATAAACTTTTTGCTGGCGGCGTGTGGGGCGGTGATGGAAGATGCTGGGTGAACGCGAGGTGCTTGATGCGATGCGGGAGACGGATGATGGGGATGGCGGTGGTGGTTGTGATGGGGGGGATCGGCGTGGTGGCGGTTCGAGCGGACGAGCCGGCGGCATTGCAGGAGGTTTGGCATTACAAGGCGGAGGAGGTGAATGGGGAGCCGGCGGATTTGACGGATCCGGCGGTGGAAAAGGGGGTGGTGTATTTTGGGGATTCGACAGGGGCGGTGCGGGCGGTGGATGCGGGGAAGAATGAAAAGGTATGGACGGCGAACGTGCCGGACCGAGTAGAGTCGGTGGTCGTGGATGACAAGCTGGTGTACGCGGCGGGATTGAAGGGGTTGGCCGCATTGAAGAAGGGGACGGGGGAGGTGGCGTGGCGGCTGGACGTGGCGGAGGGGACAGGGGATTGTGTGGCCGATGCGGTGTCGGAGATGGTTTTTGTCGGGGGGAGTGATGGGATTCTGTATGGGCTGGATCGGAATACGGGGGAGCAGAAGTGGAAGCATTCGATGATCGAGGAGGGGGTGAAGTCGGATAAGAATGCGCGCATGGGGGCGCGGACGGCGCGGCCGACGGGGATTTCGACGGATGGGACGATGGTGTTTTTGTCGGTGTTTGATCAGTCGCGGGTGATTGCGTGCGATGCAGCGACGGGGGAGCGGAAGTGGGCGTTTACGGCGAAGGGGTGGATCTGGGGTGCGCCGGCGTTTGATGCCTCGCGGGTGTTTGTGGGGACGCAGGATGATTATGTGTATTGCCTGGAGAAGATTTCGGGGGAGGTGGAGTGGAAATACAAGACGAAGAGCCGGATTGTGTCGACGCCGCTGGTGATGGGGGAGTTGGTGATTGTGCCTTCGTGCGATGGGTTTTTGTATGCGCTGAAGAAGGGGACGGGAGAGCTGGCGTGGAAAGTGGAGACGGAGGTGAATGAGAAGGGGAAGCACCAGGCAATTTACAGTGAGCCGGTGTTGAGCAAGGGGTTGGTGTGGTTTGCGGCGGGCGATGGGCATGTGTATGGAGTGGATGCGGCGAAGGGAGAGACGGTGGTGAAGTTTGTCGCGTCGGCGGGTTCGGAGTTGTATTCGACGGTGGGGACCGATGGGGAATATTTGTGTGTGACATCGCGACGGCGGCGTGGTGCGGAGGGGCCGGTGTCGGGAGAGAATGCGGTGCTGGGGTTTAAGCTGGGCGGGGAGTGAACGGGAGTGGAAGGTGGATTGTGGGGAATTGGGGGAAGAAAGGGGGGGGAAGAAAGGGGGTCAAACATCGTTCCGCAGCCTGCGCGAAAGCACACGTGGGCCGCTTCGATCGTTGACGAAATGGCCACCATGCCGCTACGCGTGACTGCCCGACTGCAATTCAAAAATCATCTGCCACAAACGATCACTCTCGCCGCGCTCGATGATCTCCACAGGCTTCAGCCCCCCGAACGCCTTGTTCGGCGTGTCGAACCACGCACCCAAAACTTTGGAATCAAATAGCCCCTTCAACGCTTCCGTAAGCCGCTCCAATTCCCGCACACGCTGCTGGCTCAAACCTTGCGGCCGGGATTTGCCCGTTTCCCAGTCGATGACCGCTCGTTCAGTGCGCCCGACCAGACGCGCAAACTTGGTGCGAGGCATACCCAGCGCTACACGCAGCGCGGCCACCGCACTGCCAGCCGTGAGCGTTTGGACCTGCGCAACTCCAGCGGCGATCTTCCCTGCGCGACGAAACTCTTTGAACGTCGTGACCATCAAAACCCTCCGGATTCAACTCATATATCAGTATCGACCGCGAATAACCCGAAGTCAAGAAGTACTTCATGAAGAACTTCATATTACCCCCGGAGCCGGAGGAGGAGGCGATTTTTCAGCACTGCGAATTCTTAGTGCGCCCGCGGAACTTACGTTCTTCGGAAACACGTTGATATTCCGCAGCCTTCGCTTCACGCTCGACGCCACCAGTATTCCCTCTAGCCCGGCCTCCTGCGCCGCCCTCCCGATCGCTTGAGTGAGCGCTTCATTCGCCGCGGCATTCTCAGCGCGCCAAGGACATCCGTTCATCTGCGCAATGGTCACGCCTAATGCCCTTCGCACCGTCGCATCGGTTAAATCCAACACACGTTCAAGAGTTGCATCAATGGCAACCAAGGTCATTGGCAAGCGCGCTGCCGGATCAAACCCATAGCGGCCCGCAACTCCCAAAGTCTCTGCGATTGCACCCTCAATCCTTTGGGCAAGATAAACGACCGGGAAACTCGTGGGCGCATTCCAACGCCCGCCAGATTTTCGGGCGCCTTCCCCGCTCAACAGATCCCGAGAATTTGCATATTCAGGACTGCACGCCCGATACGCCACACCCTTGAATGCAATCGTCTTCGAATGAGTGCGCGTAATAGCCGTCAGGAAACGGGCGAAATCAGGATGATCCTTCATCGAGCTTCCCTGCTATCAGCGTAACTTCACAGTCGCAATCCCAAACGCCGCACACAGCGCACTGATCAGCCAGAACCGCACCACCACCTGCTGCTCGCTCCACCCCTTCAAATGAAAATGATGATGGATCGGACTACACAGGAAAATCCGCTTCCCCCCCGTCATCCGGAAATAACTCACCTGCATCATCACCGACGACGCTTCCAGCACAAAAATCCCCCCGATCAACAGCAGCATCGGCTCCTGCCGAATCACAATCGCCACATACCCGATCACCCCGCCCAGCGCCAGCGACCCCGTATCCCCCATGAACACCTGCGCCGGATTGCAGTTGTACCAGAGGAACCCCAGGCAGCTCCCCGTAATCGCCCCGCACACCACCGCCAGCTCCCCCGTATGCTGCACCGGATTGAAGTGCAGCACCGTCGACCACCGCACATCCCCCGTCACATACGCCAGCGCCAGAAACGCAAACGCCACGATCGCCATGCACCCCGCCGCCAGCCCGTCCATCCCGTCCGTCAGGTTCACCGCATTGCTGCTCCCCGTGATCACCACCACCGTCAACACCGCAAAAAACCACGCCGGTATCGACATATCCGACGGCAAGAACGGCCAGTTCAAATGGTGCGCGTTCTCAATCATCTGATGAACCGTCTCCCCCACCAGCCCCGGCCCCGCATACACATGGTTCGGATGGTTATAAATAAATATCGCCAGCAAAACCCCCAGCCCCACCTGGAACAGCATCTTCTCATACGCCAGCAGCCCATCGCGCGACCCCGGATTCCGCCGCGCCGTCGTCAGCTTCAGCCAGTCATCCACCGCCCCCAGGCACGCCAGGTACACCATGCAGAAGAGCGCCATGCGCACATAAAAATTCTGAATGTCCGCCAGCAGCAGGCAACTCACCAGGATCGCCCCGATGATCATGATCCCCCCCATCGTCGGCGTATTCCCCTTGTGCTTCGTCAGCTCGTTGAGCGTCGCGTTATGAAACTCCGGCCGATCCCCCACCTTCTGCTTCAGCAGCCACCGAATCACCCGGTTGCCCGACAGCAGCACGGTGACAAAACTGAGCATGATCGCCGCCGCCGCGCGAAAAATAACCCCGGCAAACATCCCGTCGGCGTGATTCGTCCACCAGTTATAAAGCAGATAGAGCATTCTTCCTTGAACCTCACGCCGAGACCACAGCGGGCGGCGAATTCTTCCGCAGCGCCTCGAGAATCGTCTCCAGCGCCATCCCGCGCGATCCTTTCAGCAGAATCCGGTCCGAAGGCTCCAGCAGCCCCGGCACCGCCGCGCGGGCCGCAGCAGTATCCATGAAATGCACCGTTTTGACACCACTCACCTTCGCCACCGCCGCCGCAAACTTCATCTGCGGCCCGATCGCAATGAAAAGATCGAACTTCCACGCCCCCACTATCCCGCCGATCGTCCGATGCATCGTCTCACTCGACGGCCCCAATTCCAGCATGTCCCCCAGAATCACCACTCTTCTCCCGCCCCCCCCGGTCCCATCCCCGCGCAGCCGCGCGAACGTCTTCAGCGCCGCCTCCATCGAACTCGGATTCGCGTTGTACGCATCATTAATCACCGACCACCCCCCAACCTTCATCGGCTCCAGCCGCATCTCCGCCGGCGCCACCTTCAAGAGCCCCGCCGCAATCTGCTCATCCGTCATCCCCAGCCGCCGCGCCACCGCCACCGCCATCAACGCGTTCACCGCATTGTGCTCCCCCAGCAGCGGCAAATGAAACGTCCCGCGCCCATTGATCGAAAACGTCGTCCCGCTCATGCTTTCGACAACATCCGTCACCATCAAATCCGCCTGCAACTCCCCCACCACATTCGCATCTTTCTTCCCCACCAGAATCCGCTGCGCCTGCGTGCTCTTCACCGACTGCAGCAACTCCGGCGCATCCGCCGGCAACACCAATGTCCCCCCCTCCACCACAAACGGCGCAATCGACGCCTCCTCCCGCGCCACTCCCTCCAGGTCCCCAAGCTTCTCAAGATGCTCCAGCCCCACATTCGTGATCACCGCCACATCCGGCCGGCATACCTCGCCCAGCGCTGCAATCTCGCCCGGCGCGTTCGTCCCAATCTCCAGCACCACAAAATCGTGCGACTGCTCCACCTCCAGCAGCGTCAACGGCATCCCAATGTTGTTGTTGAAACTCTTCGGACTCGCATGGACCGCGCTCTCGCCGTACTTCTCCACCAGCAGCGCCTGTATGATCCGCTTCGTCGTCGTCTTCCCATTCGACCCCCCCACCGCAATCACCCGCGCCCGCATCCCCCCCCCTCCCCCTCCGCCGCTGCCGCCCCCTTCCCGATACGCCGCCGCCAGCCGATTCAACCCCGCCACGGTGTCATCCACCTGAATGATCGCCACATCCCCACCCTGCGCCGCCGCCAGCACCTCCGTCGACGGCTCCGCATGCACGATCACCGCCGCCACTTTCTTTTCAATCACATCCCGCACGTACGCATGCGCATCATGCGTCTTCCCCGCAATCGCCACGAACAGATCACCCTCCCCCGCCTTGCGCGAATCCGTCGCCACGCGCCCATTGAACCGCCGCGACCCGCGCGTCAACCACTTCCCCTTCACCGCCCGCCGCACTTCTTCGATTTCCCAGGGTTTCACTGCTGTTTCCTTGTATCCAAGCCGGGTGCCATGCCCTTGGGGCAGGGGCCCCGGGGGGGGCATGGGCATGCCCATTCAGTTCCTTATTTCTCTTCACGCAACTTCAAGGCCGCTTGTGCCTCCTCGACATCATCAAAATGGTGCTTCGTCGTCCCGATGATCTGATAATTCTCATGCCCCTTCCCCGCAAGTAGCACCACGTCACCGCTGTCGGCAATCGAAATCGCCGTACGAATGGCTGCCCGGCGGTCAGGTTCCACTTTCACCTTCCCGTTCGCATTCGAACTGAAGCCCGTCCGAATTTCCGCAATGATCGCATGAGGATCCTCCGTCCGGGGATTGTCGCTGGTGACGATCACAAGATCCGCAAACGTCTCGGCGACCGCCGCCATTTTAGGGCGCTTCGTACGATCGCGATCGCCGCCACACCCGAATACACAAATCAGCCGCCCCTTGCCCATCGTCGTCCGCACCGCCCGCAGCACATTTTCAAGCGAATCATGCGTGTGGGCATAATCGACGAGGACCTGAAAGCGCATACCCTGGCGCCCCCAACCTTCCGGCACGACCGGCTGCAACCGTCCGGGCACGCCCTCCATTTCATCCAACCCATCGATGATCTTGTCGAGCGGAATCCCAAGAGCATCCGCCCCGGCGAGCGCGCAGAGCGTGTTGTATGCGTTGTGCCGCCCGACCAGCGGGCTTGCGAAATATTGCGAAATCCCGTCGCGCCCTTTGATCTCCATATCCATTCCGGAAGCTGACATGGTCGGAATCGCCGCCGTCCAGTCCGCGGCGCCGTTCAGCGCATAACGCAATACTTTTACAGTGCAATCCCGCACCATCTGTGTTGCATACGAATCATCCGCGTTGATCACCGCTACCGCCCCGCCCTTCAAACCCTGGAAAAGCATCGCTTTGGCGGCGGCATACTCCTCCATCGTCTTGTGATAATCCAGATGATCCCCCGTCAAATTCGTAAAAATCGCCACCGCCCAATCGATCCCCGCCACGCGATGCTGGTGCAGCGAATGACTCGACACCTCCATCACGCAGTGCGTCACGCCATTCGCCTTCATCCGCGAAAACAACTCCACCAACTCCACCACCCCCGGCGTCGTCATCTCCGCCGGCACAACCGTCACCCCATCATCAATCTCCACCGTCCCCACCATCCCCACCTTCTTCCCCGCCGCCTTCAAAACGGACCGCATCAAATACGCCACCGTCGTCTTCCCCTTCGTCCCCGTCACGCCGATCATCTTCATCCCGGATGTGGGATTCCCCGCGAGCTCATGCGCCAACAGCGCCAGTGCCAAATTCGCATTCCCCACCCGCGCAAACGCCCCCTCCCGCTCCAGCCCTGGGATTGCAATCCCTGGGCTCTCTTCCGAAACAATTGCCACCGCCCCCTTCGCAATCGCATCCGCAACAAACTGCTCCCCACTCGTCTTCGTCCCCCCGCGCGCCACAAACAAATCCCCCGCCCGCACCTTCCGCGAATCCTCGCACACCCGCAGAATCTCCGGATCACCCCCACCCCCCGCCCCCCCCGCGCGCACGTCCATCACCTGCACCCGCCCGCCAATCCTCTGAATGAGTTCGCTGAACCGCATCGCTACCGCCTGCTACGAGCTGCCAAAAATAAACCACAGAGGACACAGAGATCACAGAGAACCGATTGAACCCTACGACTGCTATTGCCCCATTTCGAATCCCGTCGTCCTCTGTGCCCTCTGTGTTCTCTGTGGTTCACTTCAATCTCAATGACGAATGCCATGCGCCGCACCGCCCGTCGCAACCGTCTCCGGCACCGCATCCGGCGGCACCTGCAGATACATCAAGCACCGCTCCATGATCGCCACCGCCGCCGGCGCCGACACCGTCCCGCCGAAGTACCCATGCCGCGGCTTGTGCAGCGTCACAATCAGCACCAGCCGCGGATGATCCACCGGCGCCCCGCACAAGAAGCTCGAGTTGTAATCGCTCGCCGCATACCCATGCCCGTGCACCCCGCCGCTGCCCGCCGCAATGTGCGCCGTCCCCGTCTTTCCGTACATCTGATACAGCTTGCTCTTCGCCCCGCGCGCCGTCCCCTGCGGCCCCAGCACATCCACCATGATCCCCCGCATCGTCGCACACGTCTGCCCACTCAAAATCTGCCGCTGCAACGGCGCCCCCGTCACATCCGTCCACGGAATCGTCTTCCCGCTCGTCTCCTCCAGCGCATTGATCACCCGCGGAGTCACCAGGTACCCACCGTTGGCAAACGTCGCAAACCCCCGCAACAACTGCAACGGCGTCGCCGCAACACCATAACCAAAACTCGTCGACGTCAACTGCCCCGCATTCCACTTCGACAGCGGCGGCACAATCCCCTTCTGATCCCCCGGCAACTCCACCCCCGTCCGCGATCCAAACCCAAATGTCACCACCGCCTCGTGCACCATCGACGCCCCCATCTTCCACCCGATCTGCGTCATCCCGATGTTGCTCGACTTCACCAGAATATCGTGCACCGTCAGCGCCCCGTACCCCGCATCGTCGCGCACCGTCCGCCCCGTCCGGTCATGAAACACGCCGTTGTATCCGAAGAACACATCCGTCGGCTTCACCACATGCTTCTCAAGCGCCCACGACATGATGAACGGCTTGAAAATCGACCCCGGCTCAAACGGATCGGTCACCGCCTTGTTCCGGTGCGATTCCTCCGGCGACCCCTTCAAATCCGACGGATCCAGAAACGGATAGTTCGCCATCGCCAGGATGCGCCCCGTGTACGGATCCATCACCGCCGCCGTGCCCCCTTCCGCTCCCTTCTCATCCACCGCCCGCTTCAATTCCTCTTGCGCGATCCCCTGCATCACCGTGTTCATCGTCAGCCACACATCGCGCCCATCATCGGGGGCGTTGTACCGCTGATCCTGAATCAGCAGCGTGTGCCGCGCCGCATCCTTCGTCACATACATCGACCCCGGAATCCCCCGCAGCATGAAATCGAGCTGATGCTCGAGCCCGTCCACCCCTTCATAATTGTTGGCAAACCCGATCACATTCCCGCCCAGTTCCCCCAGCGGATAAACCCGCTTCATCGACTTCACAAACCCCACACCATCCAGCGTGTGAAACAGAATGCTCGCCTTCTGCCCCTGCTCCGCACGCACCAGCGGATCCTTGCTCTTGTTCGACAGCTTCTCCGCCTCCCGGCTCTCTTCGTGCATCTTCTCCTTCAGCGCCTGGAAGCGATTGTAAAAATCCTCATCCACTTCCTTCGCCAGCCACATGAACCGCCGCGGACGCCCGTCGGAAAACGTCGCATTCTTCTCGATCTCAAACAGCAGTTCATCCGCCGGCTTCTTCACCAGCGGCGACAGCGCCTCCACCAGCCTGTCCTTTGCCTTGCTCAAATCCTCATCTTTGAGGGCATTGAGCTTCCCCGCCGGATCGACGATGTAGCCCGGATCGGCGAACAGGTTGTACATGCGGACCGAGAGCGCCGCCGGCGTTCCATCCGCGTAAAGAATGGCCCCCCGGTCCGGCATGATCGGAATTTCCGCCGTGTTCTGCCGCGCGATCCGGTCGCGATAATCGTCGGTGACATGCTTCTCCAGCCACGCCACGCGCCCGAGCAACCCCACCAGCGCACCCGCGGTCGCAATGAGCATCACGCTCGCCAGCCACTGTGTTCGTTTGATCCCGTCCATTGAGTTCCGATCCGTCCCTGCGTTTACCCTGGGGAGCACCGGATGGAAATCCGGTGGTTTGCGCTCCATCACTACCGCGGCCGATTGGGATTCGGATGCCCGCTATCGCCCATCACCGGCGCCAGCAAATCCGTCTCGACACCGGAGCTCGCCGCCCCGGTCCGCTGAGACGGAGTCTGTGTGCTGGGACGAGCCTCGAGCGCGCCGCCGGTATCCATGCCGGCCGCCTTCAATCCCGCGGCCAGCGCCCACGGATTCGTCCGCTTCGAAATCTCCACCCGCTGATCCAGCAGCGTCTGCCGCCGCGCCAGGATTTCATCGTGGATTCGCACCGAATCCGCCGTCATCTCCAGCCGCCGCTGCCGCAGCGCCAGCATCGACAGCGCGATCAGCAGAAACGTACCCAACATGACCAGCAGTTTGAACAAGGCCAATCCCGTTTAGCCCCGGCCCTTGGGCCGGGGAGTTAGCTCCGCCGCGCTCGACGACTCCCAAAAAGCACATGACCGGAACCCCTGTCCCGGCCACACACTACAAACTCCTATCGGCGCTTCCATCACTGAGACCGCAATCTTTATCGGCCCCATTCTAAGGACTTACGCCGCCCTCACGCAATTCTTGCGCGTCCCGGTTGGAGTCCCGCCTTCTATGAGTAGGCGGTCCTTGTCAAGTCACCATTTGCAGTTTCAAAAGTCCACGGCCGAGTCGGTTCATCCTTCTATAGCGGCTCAATGGCCGATTATGGTTTCGGAGGCAGCGGAGGCGTGTTCTTCAGGAGGAGGGTCAAGCCCTCATGGCGGAAAGACGCTCTCCGTGCCATATCCGCTCGATAGCGTTGGACCTTTCCAATCTCATTGCTCCATTCGCGTTTCTCTCCTTGCCACAGCCATGGGGGGCGGGGGAGGCCCGGCCGGCCCAAGGCCCGTCGTGGTCGTTTGGTTCCCTTGACGCTCACGCCGCTTTGCCGGGATTAAACCGCACCTGCGCCGTGAGCATCTTGTGAATGCTCCTGAGCACCATCCGCGCCACCACAATTCGCCCAATCCGCCTGCCACGCCGCTGAACGATCCGTTCATAGGTTGTCCGGTAACGCGGAATCTGACACAGCCATGTCGCCGCTTCGATCAGCAGATACCGCAGATGCCCGTCGGTCCCGCCGCCGCCGATCCGACCGTGATGCAGTGTCGAATCCGACTGACGGGTCCCGGGCGCCAACCCCGCGTACCCGATCAAGTCCTCGGCGGTCGCGAATCGCTCGATCGGACCGATATGCGCCAGGATCGACACCGCCATGATCATCCCGATTCCCCGGATCTCATCGACCCACTGCGCCTCGGGCCACTGCCGGTAGATCTCCTGCATCCCCTTCTCGATCGTCGCCCGCTGACAATCGAGCAGTTCCAACTGCTGGAGCTTCAACGCCACCAGCGCCCGGTCGCCCGGCGAAAGCTCCGCCGCCGCCAGACGCTTGAGCCCTTTGCCCGACCAGAGATTCTCCCGCGATCGCCAGGTCTCGTGACTCAGCAGGCTGGTCACCTGGTTCTTGAGCGCCGTCGAACGCTCCACCAGGTCCTGCCGGAAATCCACCAGCCGCCGCACCTCGCGCCACCACCGCGCGGGCGTAAATGACTGCGGCAAACGCCCGCTGAGATACTCCCGCAGCAGCCGCCCCGTGTCGATCTTGTCGGTCTTCCTCCGCCGCGCTTTGGGCGGCAAGGGCATCTGCAACACGTTGGCCAGCACAAACCGGACCTTCCCCTCCAGCAACTCCTTGACCCGCGCCCACCCGGTGGTCGACTCCATGATCCACACCACCTCCCCGTCGGGCACAACCGCCGACCGGGCCTCCTCCACCTGCCGCAGGATCTCTTCCCGACCGGTGGAATACTTCCCCGCGAGCTCCTCGCCGGTGGCCTCGTTGAACCACCGATAGACGATGTTTTCCGCGTGATAATCCACGACCAACACGATATCCTTGCCAGTATTCATGGGCGGTCTCCTTGGCTTAAACGGCCAAACGCGAAAGCGCTACGACGCTTTCTTTCGGGCGAGCTTACCTTGACCCGACCTGGAGACCGCCTCTTTTTTTTGCTCATGCCATCTTTAGGCGGC